>JACPWY010000059.1 GCA_016196825.1 Deltaproteobacteria bacterium
AAGGCTATGCAGATATCGCGGCCGTGGTGGCGGCGATAGAGGCAGAGCAGGCTGACGCCGTAGAGCAGAAACGCGCGGCCTGAGGAACAACCATGGGAGTCGCTCCGAAAAAAAGTTCAGCTAAAGACTCGACATCCTCGTGTCCCGACCTCTAAAGAGACCGTTCGATCCGTTTCAATCATCAGTCCCCCTATCAGAGTTTCATCGCCATCTTGGATTCGAAGGGTCAAATGCGTCTGTCCGTTAGGAACAATTTGAAAGACACCCGTCTGAGTTTCTTGAACTACGGGCCCCTGCTCCGTGTAAATCGTATAAATGAACTGGCAGTCGTAGGTCATTACTTTGCAGCCCAAACCTTCGCATTGCATTTGCGTTAAGCCTGATTCGGCTTGAATAGCCATCGCCGCCAGAAATCCCACGCCCAGAATCACATTCTTCATCATTCCCTCCTTGTATCTTTAGTGTCGGCTCGCGGATTGTCTTTTGGAACTCAGAAACGGAGAATGAAAGCCATAGTTTTTTTCTATATCTAGGGAAACTTCTTCTTTCCTTCATTCTTTAGGTTCGTCCGCGTCAGCCGTATCCTCAATCCCACCCTCTCACCAGAAGTCCAGCGCCATAAAAATCGGGACTTAGCTCCAAGCGAAGCGCGACGAATTCGCCAAAATACCAGAGCCACCCCCAGCCGGCGCGTATAGAGAAGAGAGGCGAGTCTGAGGGGCGGATGACCGCGCCTACGCCGCCGAAATTATAGAGCGCCCAATTGTCCCGGGAGATAAAATGCCAACGGAGATGGATGTGAAAGGGGTATTGCGTTTCGTTACGAGAAATGAGGCCAGCGCCTTGAAACTCCAAAAACGCCGGATTGGAAAAATCCGGAAGCAGTCGCTTAATAGGGACTGAGTCGAAGCCCACAAGCGCAACGTACCCAGAATTGCCGCTGGCAACGCCGAATCCGCCCATCACTGATCCTGATGAGGTAACTAAATACGAGGCTAGGGAAGCATTCGAGCCGAGTAACAATACCGCAGATGAATAGAAGAGCCCTATCGCGCAACATTTCAATTCGTTCATGGTTGCAGGCTAGCAAACTCGGTCCGATCCTTCCAGGAACCAGTTTGCGGACGGCGCCGTAGGTTGCGTCTGGACGCCAGTTGAATTACGACGGATTCGCGCAAAACGCGATTTGGTGGCGGCCTATTTTTTGGGGAATCTGTTAGTCACCTTATCCAATAGAACGTTTACGGTGTGATCTACCGCCTCTTTGTCCACGAGATCTCCTGAAATATAACGGTGGATTATACTGCTCATGAGGGTTTGGTATCCCACGCCTTCTCGGGCGGCGCGTTTCTTGAGCAGGGCCACTACAATTGGAGACATGCGAATGTTGACTCGCGCCTCTTTCTTGAGTTCACGGAGAGTCCGTTGGGCTGCTTGGCGAAGAGAGTTTTTCAAATCGTCGTCATCGACCGAGGTCCATTCTCCCCTTGTGAGGCTAGCTTCTAACTTGGATTCAAATCGGTCGAGCCGGGATTTCTTGATCTTCATGGGATGTCTCCTAAAATCCGCCTAAGCTTCCGAGATGGGTAGATCGTTATTAGGTACCACCGTTCCCCCAGCGTACGACACGGAACCGAATGAATGTAACCCTTGAGTCTAACCGCCAATATGAGCTGCCCAACATAGTTCCTGCTCTCAGTCCTCAATAATCCAAGCAGTCGCCCGGCATTAATTTCTTCAACGACCTCTTCAAAGGAGACTCCACGGGTCCGTCGAAGCAGAATGTTTTTGTGCTCATTCCAAATGAACTTCATTTTAACTTTATTTATGTGTGTGCCTTTTGTCAATACATACCCATTTTCACGGTGTGTGATGCTAGGAAGAATGGACAAGCAAGGGTCGTTCCATTTCTTGCAGGGTGAGAGGACACAGTGGTCGACCGAATTCCGGAATTGTGAGTGGGTTATTGGAGCCTCAGCCTTGGTTAGTTGAGAGGCAAAACTCAATGCGATCAGGGTCAACCGAGTGAATTGCGAGCTCGGGTTCGTTGAGGAGAGGTGTGCTGCGGAGGCAGTGGGCGATGGTGCTGAGAGGATCTGGGGTTTGCGGCAGGGGTTGGTGGCCGGCTCCCCAGGTCCAGGGGTGAGTTTTGGGTTCTATGACGAACGTTGGGGTGCGATGCAAAAGTCGGAGTGCTGAGAGTTCGCGGAATTGTGCGGGCACCTGGGAGTCTTCGAAGATAGTGTTGAGTGAGGGGCGTAGGCCTGAGGCAAAAGCGGCGGGGAGCATTGGGGTGATGAAAGCGAATTCGCCATGGTGGCTGTCGAGGATCTCACCCAGCTTCTCGACGAGGAAACGTCTTCGGTCGGTGGTGCTGATGCCGCGCCAGGGGCCGGTCTTTATCACAGAATTGAGTTCCTTTAGGCGTGCGTCGCCGAAACGGCCGCGCCACTGAACGGAGACAGCCGCTCCAAGCATGAGGACGAGTGAGAGTGAATGGAAAAGGGGAGAAATGCGTTGTTGTCTCGTTTGCGCCGCGAAGGGGATCCAGAGGAGGGGTACGAGCCAGAAGAGGGCTAGTGGTCCGCTGATGGACGCGATCGCCATGATCCAGGCACCCCCAATGGTTGAGAGAGCGAGCCATCGGTAGAGATTTCGCAGGATTAGTCCGGCCGCTAGTCCCATTCCCAAGTAGAGGGTGTGACTGGGTTCGATCGAAACCATTTGAAACAATCGTCGGAAAATCCAGACACAGACGCCAGCCATGAGAGTGGCGCGAATCCGTTTGTCTCCCACTCGTGGCAAGACCAACCCCGCTGAAAGGAATACCCAAAGCTCCCGGGACTGGGCGAGGGCCAGGACGGGCGATGAGAATCTAGAGAAAGACACGATGCCCTGGTATGGAGCGAGATGGTGGGTGGCCGAGAGGGAATGCAGCCAAGCGGGGGCCCACCCCTTTTGTACCAAATAAATGCTGTAAAAAATGAGAGTGACAGCAAAGGCGCCTAGGAATCGTCGGTGGCGGTGCCATAGGAAGAGAAGGGGAGCGATGAGCGCGATCGGGAAGTAGGCGATGACCGCGAGTCCGTACGCGATTCCGGCGAGCAGAGGGCGAGAAAGGAGCGCGAAGATCGCGTGGAGGAGAAGGAGGTCTCTAAGCCACCAGTTGTGGGACCAGGTGGGCATCAGGAATGGGTCATAGAGAAGTACAGCCGAAAAGGCGAGAGCGCTCGTGACGCCCCATTGTCGTCGAAAGCAAAGGAGCGTGAAGAGAAGGAGGAGTCCAGCGTAGAGTCCCACGGCAAGGAGGCGAGCTGAGAGAAAGGTGAAACCCGCGCCCAAGAGAGGCCGGAGAATCCAGAAATTGAGAATGTGTGAATGGCGTGGCCCCATGAACATCTCGTCGATAAACGGAATATCCCCCTGGGGGAAGAGGCTGAGGCCAGGCGCTAGATAAGCTGGCTCATCGACAAGGTCGACTCCGAAATGGCACCGCCAAAAGTAGAATAGGATCGCGGTTGCTGCGATGAGAATCCCTGCCCCGCACTCGACACGCTGCCGGCTAGCGCGCGACCCCAAAACAGTCTCGTCGTGAGGCCGACCGCCCAAGAGAATCCAACTGATCTGATTGGCGAAACCCGGTTTATTCACGGGCTAACCTTTGTGATGCGGGCGCAATCAGAGGAAGGAGGTGTTCTGCTATGCGCCGATGAACCTCGGCACTGGGGTGATCATCGGTATTGTTGATGACGGTGGCGCTCATGGGCATGTCGGCGATCAGCCGCGACACCTCGATGCTTTGGACGTCTTGAAATGGCGCGAGAGCTTGCCGAGCGCGAGTCAGGATGTCTTTGCTGCGTTGGGGATCTCGCAGGAGGGGAAAAAGGAGTGTCGTCAGAGGAATGTGGTGATTCTGTGAGTAGCGACCAAATTGTCTCAGGGTTTTGGTGTGGGCGTTTTGGACCGTGGCCCTCTCCGCCATTTGCCAGATGGAGTTGTAAAACTCGACCATCGGCGGTTGCGGAAAGAGCCAAAAAAGGTAATTGGCCAAATAGGACCGCATGACGACGGTCTTTGGAATCGGCGAGAGAGAGTCATAGGGGCGAAATTGGAAAAGGCCCTCCTGGTTGGTGTCGCTACTCATGAAATCGTCAGGAATGTACGAGAGCACAATGTGGTGAGGGGTGAAGGGAAGGGCACGGAGGGTGTTGAGTTCCTCTTCAGAATTGGCGCCGGGCACTCCAAGATTGTAGACCTCATAAGCCGGGCCCAATTCCTGCTGGAGGCGATCGGAGAAACGTTCTTCCACTCGCGTGAGTCCGTGGCCTGCGACAAAGGAGTCTCCGATGACGACAATTTTCTTGGCATTGGTCGCGGGGTGCTCGCGATCGCGGTATCCCTCCGAGTTGATCGGCGCCCAGTAGTAGGAAAACCAATTGCGAGCAGCGAGTGCATATGAGACGGCGTGTGATACGGGGATAAAGGTGAATGCTGCCTCGAGCAGGCAGTAGGCTAGAGTCAGGCTGTGAAGAACGACTGCGACGTTCTTGAAACCGTTTTTCATTGGCAAGAGAGAGATTCGCGCGACTCCCAGAAGCGTCCCGATCGAAGCCAACACCAGGCCGAAAGCCCGCAGGATTTGATAAACGTGGTAGAGGTTCGAGACATCGTTTGTGAAACGGGGGCGACCCTCAGGCCAGACCGTGCTGGCTAGTGCCAACGAGATCAGCGTGAGGGTGCCCATAACGCAAAGCGCGTATCGTCTGATCGGGCGATTGGCACTCCGCCCGATCGTCAAAACGGTCAGGGTCGAGGCTAGGCAAAAGACGATCAGAGGCCCCACCAGAGTCGCCTGGACAAGCTCGCGGCTAAAGGCTGACATGGATTATCATTCTACCTGGCCTGGTCAGGCAAGATTGACACGGCCCGCAAATTGCCGGCGAATTTTCGGCGTGATATCAAAACTGAAGATCCCTTCAAACTCTATGGCCCACAACCCGCATCAGCGATCACTGGCTCTTCTGACCGCACGCGGATTTCGAAATCCTTTTTTGACGCCCTCTGGGACGGCAGCTTTGGAGGCGACGGCGCTGCTTCTCGATCTTCAGCCGGGCGATGAGGTGATTCTTCCGTCCTTCACATTTGTGTCGACGGCCCTGCCCTTCTTGCGTACTCCGGCTCATCTGAGATTTGCCGACCTCGATCGCGAGACGCTCAATATTTCGCCGGAGTCCGTGGCCGATCTTCTGGGGCCCAAGACGAGGGCCCTCATTGTGATGCACTATGGGGGGAATCCGTGTGACATGGATCGCCTGCTTGCACTGCAAAAGGGTGGGCGAATCGCCCTTGTTGAGGATGCGGCCCATGCCATGGGCGCGACCTATCGCGGACGTCCGCTTGGTGCGGTGGGGGATGTCGGGATCTTGAGTTTTGATCCGCAGAAGAATGTCAGTTGTGGCGAAGGAGGGGCCCTGTGCGTGAACCGACCGGAGTGGGACGGACCCGCTGGGATCATCTGTGCGTTGGGGACGAATCGTGAGGCGTTCGAGCGGGGCGAGGTCAGCGAATACACCTGGGTGGGGCCTGGCATTAAGGCCGGGCTCGCGGAAAGTGCGGCGCACGTGCTCGTTAATCAGCTTGAGCATTTGGACACGATTACCCGTCAGCGAAGGGCAATCTGGAGACGATACGCTGAGGGACTGAGAGCGCTGGAGGCGCGCGGAGACATCAGATTTCCCAAGTTTTCGGAAGAATCCAACGGTCATCTGTTCTACTTTCTGGCCTCCGATCCAGCAACACGCAATGATCTCTTGGCCGTCCTCAACCGTGAGGGAATTGAGGCAAAAACTCACTATTCTCCGCTTCACCTTTCCCCCGTTTCAGTGGCGCGGGGGTGGCAGGCGCCGCTTGAGAACACCGAGTGGGCGTGCCGTCGAATCATTCGCCTTCCGTTGCACAACGCGATGACAGAAGCTGAGCAGGCTCGAATCATCGAAAGCGTGGAGCGATTTTTCGGGGCCCGATGAACTGCCGAATCTGCCATTCCCCGACGAGACTTGTGGCGCCGTTGGGGCGGCATCCTGTGAGCGGAGTCTTTCCCGACCGACAGGATCTGGGTGACACTCTCTTTCCGTTAGACCTCTATTTCTGTGCGGGGTGTGGCCTTTCCCAATTGGGCGATGAGATGACGCCTCGCTCGAGTTTTCGGGAGTACGCGTACTTGGCCTCATTCTCAGCCACGATGACAAACCATTTCAGTAACCTTTCGGATGCCATTGTCGAGCGAGTGGGGACCCGGGCCCATGTCGTTGATATCGGCTGCAACGACGGCGGGTTGATGAAACAGTTAAGTGAAAGGGGGTTTAGTGTTTTGGGAGTGGATCCCTCCCGGCCGAGCTCCGCGATCACGCGGGCGCTCGGTTTGCCGGCGATTGTGGAGTACTTCTCAACCGAACTTGTGGCCGACCAGCGCCTTGCGGGAACGGCCGATGTTGTGAGCTGCACCAGTACGTTGCAGCACATCGAGGATTTGCACGGATTTGTCGAAGGCGTCTCCCTGCTCCTCAAGGAGGAGGGTCTCTTTGTTGTGGATGTCGGCCATGTTTCGGCCGTTTTGCGAGCGATGCATCAGGTCCACCACGAGTACTTGACCTACTTCTGGTCGCAGCCCCTGACTGAGCTCGCCGAACAGCACGGCTTTTACAACGTGGGCTTCGAGCAACTTCCCCTACACGGTGGCACGTTGAGAGCGTGGTTTCGCAAGGGAATCGGCGAGAGTCGGGTGCCGACTCTCGCTTGGGAGACGGCCGACTTGGCGAATCCTCGCGTTTATGAGCGGGCCTACGAACGGCTCACAAGTAACGTCAGGAAAACGCGTCGATTTCTTGATGAATTGAAACAGCGCCACCACGGACGGCCAATGGCGGCGTACGGGGCCTCGGCGCGCGGCGCGGTTCTGGCTAGCCTTTGCGGTCTAGGCGACTTTGTCGATTGCTGCGTCGACACGACGCCTACGAAAGTGGGGCGCTATCACCCCGGCCTGCAGGTGCCGATCATTTCCGAGGCCGATTGGTACGAACGGCGTGATTCTCTCTCCCTTCTCTTGGCGTCTGATCTAGAAGAGGAGATCCTTCGACGCACGACACGCTACCGGGAGGGTGGCGGACGCTTCGTGCGTTTGATTCCCGAGCCCGCCGTGATAATTTGAGCACTCCATGCCGCTCCCAACTATCGTGCTTTCGGCCATCGTAGCCTGTTATCGCGATGAGAAAACGATTGGGCCGATGGCCGAAAGACTCACGCAGGTTTTTCTGCGGCTGGGCGTAACCTATGAAATTATTTTTGTGAATGATGCGAGCCCCGATGGTTCACGAGCGGTCTTGGATCGGCTGGCTCTCTCCGATTCTCGTGTCAAGGTGATCGCCCACAGTCGCAATTTCGGATCGCAGAGCGCTTTTTATTCTGGTCTTCGCGTGGCGAGGGGTGAGGCGTGCATTTTTCTGGATGGTGATCTGCAGGATCCACCGGAAGTGATCCCCGCATTCTTTCAGAAGTGGGGGGATGGTTTTGACGTGGTATACGGAATTCGAGATCGCAGGGAAATGGCCTGGGTGGCGGAGATATTCTATCGGGCGTACTACCGAATCTTTCGCTGGTTCGCCTCTATCGATGTGCCGGTGGACGCCAGCGACTTTTCGCTCATGGATCGAAACGTCTGTGACGCCCTTTTGGCTCTTCCGGAGCGGGATCTTTATCTGAGGGCTCTTCGGAGCTGGGTGGGCTTTCGTCAGACGGGGGTGGTCTACCATCGTCCGAAGCGCAAACATGGATCGTCAGGGTACAGCGTGCTGGCCAAATTGCGATGGGGCAAGCGGGAGATCCTGTCTTTCTCGGGCCGCCCCGTGGAATGGGCTTCGACCGCCGCGCTCGTGGGAGCGATCGTCTCCGTAGTGGTGGCCGGCGCAGTCGGTGGAGACCTTCTTGTTCACGGTGGAGATTCTGCTCAACGTCTCCTCTTCGCGGCGCTTTTTTTGGGCGGCATTCAGCTCTTCGGACTTTTTGTCGTCGTGGAATATGTTGGGCGGATTTTTGAGGAGATCAAAAGACGGCCGCGGGCCATCGTCAGCGGGACGCAGAATCTAGAGGCATTGGGTGCCGCGTTGCCCGCGGCACCCGACAAAACTATTGCCTCGGCTCCCGAGAGCCGAGTTGGTGATCGTCGAGCTTCGGACCGCCATTGCCGTTCCGATCACCCCTGACGCCGTCGTCGGGTGCGTGCAGGGCATTCTTTCCGCTCTGAGGCGTTTCCCTTTTCGGAATCGGCATTGGAACCGGCTCAAGCGAGGGGCCGGTGGAAGATCCGGGTCCCGGCTGCGGCATCGGATTGGGCAAAAGAATGGGCTCGGAGGGCTCCGGCTTGGGTTGCGGCTCTGGTTGGGGTTGAGGTTGCGGCTGAGGAGTCGGTTGTTGTCCGCCGCCCTTTGTGATTCCTATGCGATCGCACGATTCTGGGGTGCGGCATGCCTTCATCGAAAGAAACTCAAGCCTCTGTTGCGCGGTCTGGGAGTCGGTGATGCGGTTGTATTCAATACTCACCGCTCCGGCCTCATCGACACCGTTGCGTCGCCAATCCTTCGCGACAATGAAAACGCGGCGGCCGTCGACAACCTTGCCGTCTTCCGAGGGGGCAGTCATCTCGCAGGTGTCAAAAGTGATGAGACGTTTGCTGTAACCCGTTTCATCAATGACGATTCTGTACTCGCCGGTTTTCTGGGCGATGATGTCGAGCTCACGGGACACCCCAGGAAACGCTATCTGGATCTGGCTCCATAGGAACTCGTAACCCTGAATGTTCTTACATTTGACGGTGACTCGCTTGCCCGCAGCTGCGAGTGGAGAGAGGCAGATTGAAAAAACAAGGGCCGCAAAGAGTTTCATGGAAACCTCCAGTAATTCGGCTGTTTACACTTTTTTTTCGGTGTCGGTCAATGCCGCTCCGCAAAATAATTAACTAAAGCAATTTCAAATGTTTACCGATACCTTTGGGGTGGAGGGAATATGTATTCTTTGAGGAACTGGAGAGTCGGAGCCCTTTTGGTGGTGATGGCGGCCGGCTTGGCGATGGCCGACGACGACCCGGAGTCGCTCTCGGCGTGTGAGGCTGAGGCGGGGGGAGTCTTCTCCATGATGTGTATCTGTGCGAAAAGCGTGGGCGAAAAAATCGAGCATAAGGACCTCTCTCCCCAAATGGCGAAGGACCAGAAGTTTCCCAGTGATAAGGAATGCGAAGAGGCCGCCGGGCCCATGTGTGAGAAGGCCTGTAAGACCGCTCAGTGGTGATCATTCGCGGGCGAGCGCTCCCGCTTCGAGCGAGTCTTTCTTCATAGCGGTGTCGGGTGGCCCCATTCGAAATTTCTACGCAAATGTCGTAAAGTAGAGCGATGCCACAAAAAAAGTTTGTCATCACGGGCGGAGGAACCGGGGGGCATGTATTTCCGGCAATCTCCATCGCGGAGGAGCTCCAGCGTCGGGGCTCAGTGGTGCACTATGTGGGATCGGCGACCGGATTTGAGGCGAAGTATGTCCCCGAGAAGAAGATCCCGTTTTTCACCATTCAGAGTGGCGCGGTGAAAAACCAGGGACTGGTGACTCTGGTGAAAACGCTTTTCAAATTGATTGGGGGCTTTTTCCAATCTTTAAGTCATCTTATCCACTTTCGGCCGGACGCTGTAGTCGGGGTTGGAGGATACGTTTCTGTCCCCGTGTGTGTGGCGGCGACGACCTTGCGAGTGCCTCTGTATTTGCAGGAGCAGAACGTGAGTGTGGGGATTGCGAATCGTTTCCTGGGGAGATTTGCGAAGCGAGTGTTTTTGGGGTTTGAGCAGGCACGAAAGAGTTTTCCTGCCGACGTTGCCGTGGTGACTGGCAATCCCATTCGACGAGAGTTCTTCGAGATGTGCCCCTCTTACGATGGAAGCGGTGGCGAGATTCTGATCTTGGGGGGAAGCCAAGGGGCGATGGCTATCAATTTCGGCGTCACCAAGAGTCTGTCGCGGCTCATTCAGACGCGGCCGGGAGTCCACATTGTGCACCAGACGGGAGAACGGGATGTGACATCTGTGACCGAGGCCTACCGTTCTCAACTCACTGCAGGCCAATTTGAAGTGGTGCCGTTCATTCGAGATATCGTGGCCTGCTATCAGAAGGCTAGCCTCGTCATAGCCCGATCGGGAGCGCTCACGGTTTCGGAGATCCTTCAGGTGCAGAGGCCCGCGATCTTTGTGCCCTATCCGCGGCGGGGGCAAAACGATCAGACCGCCAATGCCTACTACCTGCAGGAGCTGGGGGTGGCTCTGACGGTCGAGCAGGGGGATCGGTTTGAAGCGAGATTGTGGGAGGCCATCGAACGCTGCCTGCAACCGTCGCAATTGACGCGGATGCACGAAAATTTTTCCCGTTTGCCCCTGTCCAACGCCCTTGCTACTATCTGCGACCAGATCGAGTCGGCTGTCTGAAGTGTCCTGGCGTTGCGATGTATAACAAGATCCGGAAAATTCATTTCATTGGTATTGGTGGTATCGGCATGAGTGGCATCGCCGAGCTGTTGCGGCGTCATGGTTTCTTGGTGACCGGTTCCGATAAAGGCGAAGGCGAGTCGGTTCGCATTCTTCGAAAGCTCGGCATCCCGATTGCGATTGGCCATGACGCGCGTAACATCGAAGGGGCGGAACTGGTGGTGATCTCTTCCGCTGTGAGGGCGGAGAATCCCGAGGTGATGGCCGCACAGGGGCGGGGGATTCCCGTGATTCCGCGGGCGGAGATGCTCGCGGAGCTAATGCGGATGAAATATGGGATCGCCGTCGCGGGGGCGCACGGCAAGACTACGACTACATCGATGATCTCATGGGTGCTCGTGAACGCTGGGCTCGATCCCACGATTATTGTTGGTGGCCGGATGGACAATTTTGGCGGCACTAACGCGCGTTTGGGGAATGGTGAATTCATGGTGGCCGAGGCGGATGAGAGCGATGGCTCGTTCAACCGTCTTTCGCCCTCGATCGCAATCGTGACCAATCTGGATCGCGAGCACATGGATTACTTCCGCTCGATGCAGAATCTGCGCAAAGCTTTCGTCAGCTTTCTCAATAAAGTTCCATTCTATGGGTTATCGGTCTTGTGCCAGGACGATCCGTCCCTGAGGGTGATGAGGAATCGGTTGAATCGTCGGGTGGCGACTTATGGATTTCACCCGCAGTCGGATTTTCGGGTGCTCGAGTATGTTCCGTCGTCGACAGGAAGTGAGTCTAGGTTGGTCGTGAAGGGCGAAGTGCATACGCTGCGGCTTCGGGTGCCAGGGCGTCACAATGTTTTGAACGCCCTGGCGACGCTCGTGGTCGCTGAGGAGCTCGGGGTGTCATTGTCGAAGGCGCTTGAGGCTCTCGCCAAGTATGAAGGGGTTCGCCGACGGTTTCAGCTCAAGGGCCGCAGAAACGAGATTTCGTTTATTGATGATTACGCCCACCACCCCACCGAGATCCGGGCGACGTTGGCGGCGGCACGCGAGCGTTTTCCCTCTTCGAAGATTCATGTGATTTTTCAGCCCCACCGGTTTTCACGAGTGCAGGATCTTTTCGAAGACTTTGCGCGATCATTCGGCAATTGCGATCGGGTGATCATCACCGACATCTATTCGGCGGGAGAGACTCCAATAGAAGGGGTGACTGGATCGGAGCTGGCCGAGAGCATTGAGAGGCAAGGGGGAAGGTCGCAATACCGATCGACGCCTCAGCAGGCGATGGAGACCTGTCTCAACCAATGTGCGCCCAATGATGTGGTGCTGACCCTGGGGGCTGGAGACCTGCCCAATGTCTATCGTTCTCTCTTCTAACGCCCGGGAAACGATCTGTTCCCGGTTTGGCGATCGGGTTCTTTTTGATGAACCCCTTGCGCCGTATGTCGCGTATCGCATCGGTGGCCCCGCGGATCTATTGGTGTTTCCGAGGGGCGAAGAGGAGCTTGTCTGGCTGAGTGATTTTGCCCAACGTGAAAAGCTGCCTGTGACAGTTGTGGGAACAGGGACCAATCTCCTTGTCCACGATGATGGGATCAGAGGGGTCACCGTCATTTTGAAGGAGGGTCTCAACTCCATAGAGGAGATCGGGCGCGACGACAGAGGCGTTTCGGTGCGTGTGGGGGGCGGGGTTCAAAAGGCTGTTTTTCTGAATTGGGCCTGCGAGCGGGGGTACACTGGGCTTGAGTTTTCTTCTGGGGTTCCCGGTACCATCGGCGGTGGTATCTTTATGAATGCCGGCACCAAGTACGGCAGCTATGGCGATATTTTGGGTGAACTGCGCCTTTTCAGTTTTGAAAAAGGGGTCACGACACTGCGTCGGGAGGAGCTCCAGTTTGGATACCGGGAACAGAACGCGGTGAGGAACGCGATTGTGCTTTCCGCAACATTTCGATTGGGGTTTGGGGAATCGACGGTGATCTCAGCTGAGATCAATCGTATTATCGCCGAGCGGGCGGCGAAGCAGCCTCTTGATTTTCCAAGTTGTGGCTCGACCTTTAAGAATCCACCCGATCTCTCTGCGGGGCGACTCATCGAAAAAAGCGGCGTGAAGGGGTTAAGAATAGGGGACGCGGAAATTTCCGAAAAGCATGCTAACTTTATTCTAAATCGGGGGCGGGCGAAGGCCTCTGAAGTGCAGTGCCTAATCGATGTGGTGGGTGTGATTGTCGAGGAGAGGTTTGGGGTCACACTCGAAACGGAAGTCATCATTTTGGGCGGGCCAAGAGAGCGATGAAGAAAGTCCAAACTACGCCCCTTCCATTCACGAAGACGGGACTGGTTTGCAGCGGTGGCGCCACCAAAGCGGCGGCGTTTCATGTGGGTGTGTGTTTGGCTCTCAGAGACAAAGGATTCTCCTTTGTCGGCGGACGGCTCGATAACCCACCGGCGATAAATTCTTTGCCCTATCCGCGGCCCCGTTACCACCCCTACCAGATCGCCACTTACGTGGGGTCCAGTGCCGGCTCATTCATTGCGACTCTGCTGGCGTCCGGGATTCCCATTGAGTCGGTCATTAATGCTTTTGTCGATGGGGAGGAGTTTAAAGCACCTGGGAACCACCCCCCGATTCCGAAACTTCAGTACAAGGATATCCTCTCCATTCATTGGCCGCGCCCGACGTCGATTCTCAAGAGTTTTCAGAAGAGCTCGATTCTGGGGAAAACTCTGGAGTCGATGGTGTTGAAGAATCTCCGGTTGCCCGGGATTTTTTCGACGAGAAATCTTTCGCGTTATCTGGAACAAAACATTCTGCCGACTCCGTATTTCCATGAGCTTAAGGCGGATTTGTTTGTGGTGGGCACCCAACTCGATCATTCTCGTAAGATTGTCTTTGGGCGATTTGGGACTGAGAAGACCTACGATCCGTACTGCCAATATGCCTCGAACGCAGTGATTTCAGAGGCGGTGGGGGCGTCGATGTCGTTGCCTCCGGTTTTTGCCCCGTACTTGGTTCATCACGAAGGGCACGGAACTCGCTACTATATTGATGGGGAGATTCGGGAGACGCTGTCCACTCACGTGGCCAAAGAGAATGGTTGTGATCTGATTATCTGTTCCTACACCCACCAGCCCTACCACTACCGTGATGACATTGGCTCGCTCTTTCACTTTGGATTGTCAGCGATCGTGATCCAGGCGCTGTACCAGGCGATTGAGCAGAAGGTGTATGGGGCGCGCAAGGCCCACGAAAACAAGGTGGCCACGTTTGAAACTGTGCGAAATTTTTGCAAACGCAAGAAATACCCAGAAGAGGATATTGAGGAGCTCGTGGATGAACTGCGTGAGAAGCTCGATTTTCACGAGAAGCTCAATTACGTTTTCATTCACCCCGAGGCCAAAGATACGGAGATGTTTTTTGGGGATCATTTCACGTTGAATTCGGAGGCGCTGAAAACCGTGGCCAACATTGGTTATAAGCGGGCTATGGCCGAGCTCCGCAAGTACGATCTTCGCCCGCAGGCGTGACTTGAAAAACGCAGGGAACTTTATGTATAAGCGCCACATGAAACAGGTTTTCTTGGTTGCTTTGTGCTCGGCGCTTTCCGGCTGTGGTCTCCCCTGGGTGAGCAGCTCTAATGGAGCGGTTGTGAGCTCCCTGTCTTACGAATTCAAGGATAATGAGAGAAGCTGCTCGACCGGGTACCACAAGGCCGATTTCCAGTCAGAGTACTGCGAGATGCTCGGAAACCACTTCCTCAACAACTACTGCGCCTACGAGGCCCGTCGAGAAGCCTACCGAAACTCCTGCGGCATTCCGAATTTTGAGCAGTTGTGATCTAGCGGAATCCCAATGCGCTGCCAAAAAAACGCGCCAGGGCCTGATGACAGAAACCCATTGGGCGAACGTGATTTCATGTTTAAGCACTTAATGCTCGGCTCTACAAAGCGATGCAAACGATGGACATGATAGAGAATCGCGGCTTTTTAGTGGTCAAGGAATTGAAGAGCTAGCCAGAAAACCTGTAATCGTTGAGCGATCAATTACGTAATGGTTTTGAGGGATTGTAGACCAGTCGCTTCATTTGTAGGTTCCTTTGTTTTTCCGGAGAATTTCTCTGAGGTGAGTCAGGGTTTCCTTGTCTTTAGGGCGGGTCATCGTTTCTTTGATCTTTATCAAGTCCTCTAGGCAAACAACTCTGCACTCATGGCCAAAAAGCGACACCGCGGTGGCGTTTTGTTTAATCCTTGCAAAACGCCCGACCGGTTTGAGTTCCGATAAGATATCCAAAACGCCCCAATCTGTTTCTAGGTAGATATTGTTAACGCCTTCTAATTTTTCGGGATAAGTGAGAAATGAGGGTTTGAAATTGGGGTTCATTCTGTGTCTTGGGGCGAGGTCTTTGAGTGCGTTGCGAAGTTTACCCACCTGCGTTTCATCGATGGAGATGCAGATGTCGATATCCTGGGTTACGAGTGGTGAGCCATGGAGGACAGAAGCCAGACCCCCTGCGAGCACGAAGTCAATTTCATGTTGGAGGAGGCGTTCAAGTAAACGTTTCAGATTGTCCTGCATAATATTTCCGTCCGGCCTCCTGGAGATCCCTGATCAGTTCGCGGGCGTTCTCATGAGAGGCAAGCCTCTCCTCGGGCAAGAGAGTCAAATTATGTGCGACCAGAGATGCATCAAATTTGGGTGGTTCAGTTTCTCTCACCCTCACATATTTGCTTTTTGCAATCGAGTGGATGAGGGTTCTGAACCCTTTCCAATCGATCTCCTTTTCCAGTGCCAGTCCTAGTCTCTTGGCCACCGCGATGGAGCGAGTGTTGTCCGATCGAATCAGAGAAACAACCTTTTCGAAACCAAGGATTTCAAAGCCAAACGCTAGGCAGGCTCGGCCTGCTTCTGTGGCAAAGCCGTTTCCGAAGACTTCACTTCGTATCAGGTATCCGAGCTCTGGCTGGTATTCGCCTTCCAGTATCTGCGGCAGAAGTCCAACCTGACCGATGAAGCGTCCGCTCCGTAGCTCTTCCACGATATAGAATCCGTGCCCGTATTTTTCATAACCCGCAAAGGTCTTGTCCATCCAGACACGGGTTTCGTTTTCATCAAGAGTCTTTGGGTAGTGCTTCATGACGAGTGGGTCGCTGAGGAGCGAAAAAAGATTGGAAAAATCAATTGATTCCATCCAACGCAAACGAAGGCGCTGCGTTCGGAACAACTCTCCGGTTTTCAAGATGGCTGGCATTTCAACTTGGAAACTGCTCGGAGAGAGACTCGAACTCTCACGGGTCGCCCCACAGGCTTCTGAGACCTGCGTGTCTACCAATTCCACCATCCGAGCGTAGCGGGAGGAAAATAGCCTCGGTCCCCACCGTTGTCGAGTCTGTGCGTCAAACCCGGACTCAAGATCCCGCGATGGCTAACCGACGGAACTATTAACGAGGTTAACGGTGTCGGAAGGAAGGCATCCATGAAGGCTGCTGCTTCAAAAATCTAGGGTGCAATCCGAACCGCCTTAGCATTGAGAGGCGTTGCACAATGCGGGTTTCCGCGACTAATAAATTGAAATCATGACGATTCTACCGGACGGCAGTGACTTTGATGGTTCAATCAAAAAACCGTAGTGGCTCAAGTCCCTCCGGCGGCAGTGAATAAATGGTTTACCTTGCCAATTAAAATTTGATAAGGGTGCAAAAGTATGGAGGTCATTTATGGAATGGAAGCGCTCGCTCTTAGGAATTGCATTCCTGGGTATTTGTACAATCGGAAACTCAGCTCACTCTCGTGAGCTCAGATTTTGCGGAAAAGTAACGGGAGACTCACTTGGATGGGATTTTGTTGGTCACACGGGGAATGCTGGTGATGCAAAATTTGTTTTTATTCCCTTAAGTTCGGACGTGGCGAGGTCTTTGCCTGATCCGAATTCTGGTAGAACGATTTGTGTTTTAGGATCGGCCATAAAGTTGACCACTTCCGAGTCTCGAGTGCTGTTCGCTTATCAAATGGATTGACTCACCAGTCGATAGAGCGGGCTCAGTTCAGTGTCTTCCTTGGGAATCGTCTGGCTCTTCTTTTTCATCGCGTGGATCAGGTAAATCACGTCGCCTCTCTTCACTTCAACGGGTGTAGACCAAGCGACCTATTGACCAAGAAAATGATCTCTGCCATCACTTAGGGGTTAACACTTAACAGTTATTCCAGTACCTTTTTTGCCATGTTAATAACGCTCGAGGGTGGCGAAGGGGCGGGGAAGAGCACCCAGGCGCGTCTCATTATTAGGGAACTGAAGAAGCGGCGGATTCGGTGCCTACTGACGGCTGAGCCTGGCGGGACCACCATTGGTAAAAAGATCCGAAAGCTCCTTCTCGATCGCACCAATGCGATCATGGCTCCGCGGGCGGAGCTCCTTCTTTACCAGGCCGATCGCGCTCAACATGTGAATGAAAAGATCCGTCCGGCGCTCGAGGCCGGCTACGTCGTGGTGTCGGATCGGTTTTTCGATTCCTCGGTCGTTTATCAGGGTTATTGCCGAAAGCTGGGCGTGGATGAGGTTTATGATCTCAGCCTTTTTGCCACGGGGGGGCTCGAACCCGACCTCACCTTCTTTCTCGATCTCGATCCCAAGGTTGGGTTCATGCGCATTCGCCACCGCGGCTCACTCGATCGCCTCGAGCGCGAGAAGATCCGCTTTCACCAGGATGTCCGTCGAGGGTTTCTGGGGCTTGCGAGGCGTTGCCGAGGGCGAATGGTGGTGATTGACGCGAGTGCTTCGACGGAAGAGGTGAATGGGGCTATTCTCTCCACTCTCGAACGGAGGCTAAGAGCTCTAAGGAAAAGTCGATGAGTGGAATGGACAAAGGAACTTTAGGGGTTTTGGGGAACGTGACGGTCCAGGACAGGCTCTTTCGATATCTGGGCAGTCAGCGGATTCATCCGGCTCTCATCTTCAGTGGCCCGCGCTCGGATTCTAAGCTTGCGATCGTGAAGAATGCGGCGAAGACGCTCTTCTGCCGATTGTCGGGTCCCAATCAGGCGTTTTGCGGCACCTGCTCGGCGTGTGATCGCATCGAGCGGGAGATCTTCCCGGATGTCTGGGTGTGGCGCGAACTCGATGAAGAAATCATTAAGATCGAGTCTATCCGAGAGATCTGCACTCGGATGGCGCTCTCGCCGGTTGAGGGGAGCTGTCGAGTCTGCATTATCGATGATTGCCACCGGATGAATCCGGCCGCGGCGAATGCTTTCTTGAAAACTCTCGAGGAGCCCAATCAGAGCCATTATTTTTGGCTCCTCACTTCGCAGCTGGGTTCGCTTCTCCCCACTTTGCGTTCCCGGTGTCTCGAGTTTTCGTTTCAGCCCGACATTCGGCGCGTAGTGCCCGATCGGGCGGCGGAATTCGATGGGCTTTATCAAGACTTTCTGCGCTCTGGTGATCCCTACCGTGTCACCCACAAGCTGCGGGAAAAGTCGGATGTCCTGGCGTTTGTGCACTACCTCCAGGCGCGTGTGCGCCAGGAGGCGGTGAATGATAGCTCCTGGTACCAGATTCACGAATTTGAAAGGCTCATGGAGCTTGAGCACCGATTGCGTTCAAATGCGAGTTACGGTTTACTGCTGGAAAGCCATCTGGCGGCGATTCGATGAAGCCCTTTTACATCACGACTCCCATCTACTACGTAACCGACGCTCCCCACATTGGGCATCTCTATACTTCGCTAGCGGCCGATATTATGTCGCGCTACCACCGGCTCAAGGGCGACAATGTCTGGTTTCTGACCGGCACCGACGAGCACGGACAAAAGATTCAGAAAAAGGCCAAGGAGAATAACGAGACGCCGCAGGAGCTCGCCGATCGAGTGGTCGAGCGCTACCGCAAGGCCTGGACTCGCTACGAAATCACCTACAACGATTTCATCCGCACGACCGAGGAGCGCCACAAGACTGTCGTCGTGAGCTTCGTCGATAAGCTGATGAAGTCGGGCGACATCTATTTGGGCGGTTACGAGGGCTGGTACTGCATCCCCGACGAGGCTTATTGGACCGAAGCTCAGCTCAAAGACGGAAAGTGCCCCGACTGCGGCCGGCCCGTCGAATGGCTGACGGAAGAGAGCTACTTTTTCAAGATGTCCGCCTACGAGAAGCGGCTTCTCGAACACATCGAGAAAAACCCGGGCTTCATCCAGCCAGAGTCGCGTAAGAATGAGGTCTTGGGCTTCATTCGGCAAGGGCTTCGCGATATCAGTGTGAGTCGCACGACGATCACCTGGGGCATTCCGATGCCGAAGGATCCCAAGGCGACGAAAGAGCACAAGATTTACGTCTGGTTCGACGCGCTTTCCAACTATGTCTCGGCGTTGGGCTACCCCAACGACTCCAAGTACACGACCTTTTGGCCTGAGGCGATCCATATCGTCGGGAAAGACATTTTGCGATTTCACGCCGTCTATTGGCCAACCTTCTTAATGGCTTTGGGTCTGCCACTTCCCAAGCGGATTGTTGCGCACGGGTGGCTCACGGACGGCGCGCGCAAGATCAGTAAGAGTCTGGGCAATGTCGTCGATCCCTTCGCGCTCGCCGATACCTACGGCGTGGATGGCGTGCGGTATTTTCTGTTTCGGGAATTTGTTTTTGGACTGGATGGTGAGTACACCCAGGATCTGGTCTACGCTCGGATCAACGCGGACCTGGCGAATGACTATGGCAACTGCGTGAGCCGCACCTGCTCGATGATCATCAAGTATCTGGGTACTAGTCCGGTCGAGATTTCAAAAGCGCTTTCGGCCCATTCCGAGTTGAAGAGGGTGGCGCAGGCCGCTGTAGCCGCTGTGGATGGTGAAATGGAACAGTTTGCCTACCACAAGGCGCTCGAGAACCTCTGGCGGGCGGTGGGTGAGGCGAACCGTCACATTGAAAGCAATGCCCCCTGGACGCTCGCGAAATCGCAGAAGCCTGAGGATCGGGAGAGGTTGATCGAAGTGCTCGTCCATTGCCGGGAAGCTTTGCGCATGGTCTCGGTGATTCTCCTGGCGTTTATCCCTGAGAGCGCGAGGAAAGCGCTCGACACGTTGGGCGGCGCTCTGCCGGATGGTTTGGCAGCACCGGTGCAGTTTGCACAGTGGGGCGCGGCGGGCTCGACGATGTTGGTGAAAACACCGACGCCACTCTTTCCCCGTCTGGAAGTGCCCAAGACCAAATGATGGACTATATCGACAGCCATGCGCATCTCACGATGTGTGACTTCGACACCACTCAGGCGATTCTCGAGCGCGCGCGAAAAGCCGGCATCAATCGGATGCTCACCGTCTCAACCGATGAAACCAACTGGGAGAGCAATCGCCAGATGGCACTGAGCGATCGCAATATTTTTTATACTCTCGGTCTTCACCCACACACAGCGAGTCGGTTTGCCGAGGTGGCGCCGCAGCTCAATGGATTTTTTGACAACGGTATCCCGACGAAATGTGTGGCGATTGGTGAGATGGGGCTCGACTTCCACTATGACAAGAGTCCGCGGGAGATTCAGATCGATGTTTTTGAGGCGCAGCTGGCTCTTGCCGCGCGAGTCGGGTTGCCTGTGATCATCCATTGTCGCGATGCTTTTGAGCAGACCTTCGCCTCGATTCGTAAGCAGGGGCTCCCGCGTTATGGTGGTGTGATGCACTGTTTTACCGGTGATGCGACCCAGGCCAAGGAGGCGGTGGATCTCGGGCTTCACATCTCGTTTTCCGGGATTCTCACATTCAAGAAGGCGGACCAAATTCGTGAGGCGGCTCGAACGGTGCCGCTCGAACGGATCTTACTTGAAACCGATTGTCCGTACCTGAGCCCGGAACCCTACAGGGGCAAGCCAAACGAGCCGGGTCGCTTGGCGATCACGGCGCAAAGACTTGGCGCCATTCGGCAACTCACCATTGAAGACGTAGCCTACGCCACCTGTCAGAACACGGTTGAGCTCTTTCGGCTATAATAGAGCCTCCATGAAAGAACGTCGTAAACACACCCGAGTCCCAGTCAAGATTCCCGCGGGAATCTACTTTAAGGGGAATTATCATTACCTGGATGCTGAGATACTCGATTTGTCCGAAAGCGGTGCTTTCCTCCAGTGCAGCACCCCGCTTGAGCTCGGTAAGGAGATCATGCTTGAGATTCGATTCGGGGAGTCGCGCATCTTGGCCGGTCAGGTGGTGCAGGACTCGAAGCAGCTCACCAACTCTTTTGGAAAAGATCCGAAGCAGGCCTCGGTCGTTCGCTGGAACAAGATGGGCAGCGATGTCGGGTTCGGCGTCGAATTCATGAACCTGGCGCCGGAAAAGCTCACCTTCCTCCGCACCGTCATCCAGCACCTCGTGGTGATGCGAAAACTGCAAGACGGCCGCAAGAAAAAATCATAGGCGTGTTTATTTGTGCTGGGTTGAGAGCTGAACGCTGCGGCATCAGATTGATCTAAAGAGAATAACATTAGTATCCGAAGCGATTTTAAAATCTCTACGAATACTTTTGGGGTATTAAATGCATTCAGCCATTCAGCCTCTTAGTCTTGTCAATAATGGTATTTCCAGTTTGGGCTCTTCCCCCCTCTCCCTCAGCCTCGAGCTCCAGCTCGGCTGCGTTGCCGGCTTGTGCCGTGACCGGCACCCAAGTTTGCACCCATCAATTCAGTGCTTCTGAGGGAGCCGCTGCACTGTCGACCTCAGGCGATGTAAACGCGGCAGCGAGCGCTTTCTTTTCCTATCCGCGTATCCAAAATAACTACGGAACTTTGGTGAGGGTGAAAGGAATTACTGGGAACCTGATAGACACAACAGATCCTACGCTGGCCGCCGCCGGAATCACCCACCACATCATTAATGTTCACATTGATCGCGTGTATCTTGATCGAGGAGGTTGCAATCTTGCCATTTGGGAAGGGGTTTCATTCGCCCTTAAATGGCCGCCAAGTCCGGGGGGATTGGTTGATTCCGACTTCCTGAACTTAAATAGTCAGGGTGACCCTCGGGGAGTTTCCTATAAACAAAATGTACGAATATTCACGAGCTCATCCAGCGCATGTACTTATCTTTATACCTGTCCTATGCGGAGGGGTTACGCCTCGATGAGCGGGGAGTGTCTCCAACCCGCCGTGACGGAGGCCTCTGTTCAATCCCCATGTAGTTGTCCCAGTGGCTTTGGTTTTTGACCGAGGCTCCTAACTGGGTTTCTCCCTCGGCAACGTCACAGGACAGAAGTCTTCCTTGGTTTTATCCAAGCATTCAGCAAGATGTCTCTGCAAAGTCAGGGCCCGCACGGTGTAGCCAGAGGCGAAGCCTGGCCCCACTGAGGAAAATCCAGCCGTGCTTTGGCAAGGTTATGGGCTCGGCAGAGGAGCCTTAGGTTTGCTAGATCTCGACTGCTCCCGCCCAAAGCGTATGGCCGAATATGATCGATCTGGAGATGTGCGGTTTGGTTGCACCGAACGCCATTTGGGCCGACATACGAGCACTGATAAGCATCTCGATCTCTTACCTCTCGCGCCGTCCGCGCAAGTACCCGATGGGTGTGACGTGGCGTGACGGTGTTTCGGGTTTTCTTCTGTCTCACGAAGTCTTTGAGCACTTTCTTCAACAGTACGGCTCCATCCTTTTCCGACGCGAGTCTCTTTGCGTGATCGAGCAGTTCCTTGAGCTCTTCATCTAAGACGATTTTCAGGATCTCCTTCTTTTGGATCTTTTCAGGAAACTCCTTGGCCAAGATATCGGCAACCTCCCGGGAAGGTTTATTGATGACCTTGGGGAGAAGGTCTTGGGCGTTTGCTTTCTCAAGAACGGGAGAAAGCAGAGTGAGAGAGGTTAAGGACAACGTCCCGTTCTCAAGAAGCGGCTTCACCTCGACTACCTTTTGGCTCAGCCGACAGGCCTGGACGCGCCGATGAGTTTCGCCTTCTGAGTAGCCAAGATACCGAATGCAAAAATCATAAAGGCTGGCATAACCTTCTTTGAGCCACAGCCGGCGGCGATCTACTTCAGCCAGGTAATCCAAGACTCGGCTGGTCTGAGTCTTTTCTTTAAGCACAGCAGCCTTTGTTTCGGTCAAAAGAATTTCATCGCAGATATTTTCAAACATAGAGCCTCCCAATTGAGGTGACTGTAACTCAGGTTTGTGACGACGCATGTTTCATGATAAAAAGCCTAATGAAATCGCAAGATAGCGGCAGAAAATTGATGGTCTCTGCAAAACGAGAAAGGACCACCTTTAAAAATAGTCTGATTCCATAGTCTTACCGTCGATAGATCTGAATGATATCAGGATTACGTCAATCACAAAAATCAGAAAATTATCTGCGCCCCCGCTGCCAATCCCGGACCGGATCGGACTAGCTCCAACCAAAAAATGGAGTGGTTCCTCTCCCACGCGACAGCAAGAGGCATCACCCAAGCCACCCACACCACCTCCACCTCAGGAGCCTAGCGGACGCTCGCATTTTTAACCGAGCCAGTTTTCCCGACAATGACCTCAGTCCACCTCCGGCGCCGTCCGCCTGCCGGAATCACCAACTGACCGCCTAAACGACCCGTTGCTTGATCGGCAACTTTTAAAAGAAAGCGCGGAGGCCCCAGTTTACCTTTGGGCGATTGTTGAATTTGGTATCGATTTGCTACTCGGCGAGTGTCCAGGAGAGCGACGGGATCATGTCGTTATTGGGGGGAGCACAGAGAAAGCTGCGGCCAGGGTAGCCATATTTTTTGCCGTTTCCAAAACTCTCCACGAACCCACCACTCGAATTGAGGCGAACGACTCCAATGGCCGGGCAATTTAAATCATTGAGTGCCGGCGTTCCATACAGGAAAGAGGTCAAGCTGGTGAAATTATCGTGAAACACGGCGATGATGCTTTGGTCCTGAGCAACAAGGACATCAGAGGCTATGAGAGGAGACAAATCCCCGGGACCTAATTGGGTTGCCATGATCTGGCGCTGACCGCCTGACGCGAAACTGTTGTCGATGGTTCCATCCGGTTTGTAGCGATCCAGCCAAACTTCGCGTGGAAGGCCGGTGTTGTTTCCGCCTTGAAATCTCAAGACGTAAAACGTCTCATCAGGCATGAAGGCAATTGTAACGGCGTAACTGGAGGCAGACTGGAGAAGACGCGTGAATCCTGAGGTGCCCCAGGCCAAATCGAGCGAGCCATCAGGGGTGAACTGGTATACACGAAGCTCATTGTTGGCTGTCGCCAGGCGAATCTTGCCGTCACTCATGAATTTCGCCGTCTTCACGTTGCAGCCCGCGCCCTCACAGTCGAATTGGACAATGCCTGAACTTCCAAACGCGGAATCAAGGCGGTTATTCGAAAAATATCCGCTTTCCAAGGTGAATTGCAGAATCAAAAAAGTGGTTCTTGGTGTTGCGCTGAGCTCCAGCGAACTAGCCAGTATTTTGAGCCGGGTTCCTACTATCTTCCAATCCAGGATTGTATCAATGAAGTCTGGGTGATCGTAGGAGCCGGTCATTGAGAGCGCGGAATTATCAGCGCCCGACATTTGCGCCCAACTCACGCTTGTTCCGGAGCCCATGGAATGAAGGCTCAATCCAAACGGAATGATCGGCTTTCCGTCGTAAGGCAAGATCGCTGGAGCGAACTGGGTCGTGGCGCCATTGGGGGAATAGATAAACCGACCCGATTCCATTCCTGTTGCGCCCATTCCCGATGTTCCCATGGGATGTCCGTCGATGGAACTGAATCGCCAAAGACCGATCCCGGTGTGGAAGGCGAGAAAATTGTTTTCCGTCCAGCCATACAGAGAGGGGAAGGGGCTAACTTTGAAATAGCTTACTCGGGCGTCTTGGGCCGGACCTACGATTCGAGCGGTGAAATGGCCGCTGCTTCCAAAGGTCGAAAGTCCTCTGCCCTCTTGGTCAAGCTCCCAGAAATGGAGTTGGTAACTGGATCCGCTGGGAGCATTGGGGTCTGGTGATGAATTCGAAGCCCCTCCCATCCCTATGAGCCATACAGGCGAAGAGCTTTGATGACTTTGGAGGCAGACACGATACCGCTTCGTGGACGAAAAACCGCTGGTTCCACACACGCCATTTGGTTGAATGTTGGCTTGGACTCTGCCCGAGGCATACCGGCGCGCGAGCGACTGTGACGGCGCGCTTCTGAGGGTCGTTGTCACATTGTGTGGCATTCCCGGAACATCCGAGTTGGGCTCTTCGGGAAGGGTGAGATTGGAATAGGGAGTGTTATCAAACTCCACCGAGGAAGTTGCCAGCGCATCCAAACCTCGTCGGTGGGCGTGCCAAGCCGAGAGCTCTGATGAATAGAATGCCTCCAGGCGATTGGTCATTTCCTGCTGACGTCTGTGAACGAATCCAGAAGAAAAGGCGGTCATGACGCGCAGGGTTGCCAAGAGTGCAAGAATCCCAACCGCGACGAGAATGGGGGCGAATCCCTGCCTTTGCGGATCACGGATCATCAGACACTTATCGGCCCAATTCGCCTCGCGCTCGACTGTGTTTTAGAGCCCGTTTAGAAGCGCAGAACGTCATGGACCGGGCAGTTGGCGCCGATAAGAGAGGGTGGGGATCTTTCGTCGCCAGAATGCATTGGTTGCGGCACTGCTGCTCGCAGCGATCGCTGCTCCAGTTTCAGGCGGGCCGGTTTCGGCGGCGAGGGGGCGGGCGGTCCAGGCCTTCAATACCTGCCTCTGGGTGACAAAAAACTTCTATCTGACCAATACTTCGGAGAATTGGAAGAAGACCAATGTCAGCTTGATCGATCTTGAATCCGGAAACGAGATCACCTTTCTTGTTGCAGACAAGCGTTGGACCGGCGGTTGGGCCTCGGTCTATCCCGTAAACGAAATCTTGGGCGGTCCTGAGCTACCATGGAAAGGTCGGAGTGTGATCAAGGTTCCCTACAAGCTGCCTTTCCTGGAGAATCCATACACCCTGACGGCCCGGGAATTACGGGCAGAGAGCGTGTGGTATCAAGCGCTTCACCAACCGCTGACACTGGCCCGCATTGAGAACGACGCCAAATACCCGAAGAACGCGGCTTGGAAAAGAGGAAAGCTCCCGATTCTTCCACATGTGGCGATTCGAACCAAGAAGGGAGACATTCTGGTCAAACCGGAACTCATCGGCATCACCCTTGACGAGATATTGGAAAAGAAAACTGGGACGGCTGAACAGCGTGCTAGTCTCGAGGATCTGTATGAGTTGACACGAGCTATCGCGAATCAGGTCAAAGCTCCCCGGGTGAACAACGATCTCACCACTTCCGAAACAACAAATCCATTTGTCCCCGATGTGAATCCCAGAAATATTTTATGGGTGGAGAGCCAGGCGGATCTCAGCTTACTCGGTCTCTCCCGCCCCAGTTTTGTTTTCTATGAGATGACCGCGCTCCATCACCGAAAACCGCAGTTCAAACCTCTGGATCAGGTCTATCCAGAATCCAGCGAGACCACCACCCTCCCTCAGAGAGCTGTCGGGCAATGATCAGCGTGCTACTGTCTAAGAAGCACGGCTCCGGCTTGCCTTGGGTATTGGAAAGGAGCTCACCGATATCTGGATTTGTGCTTTTTTTCCGCGTCAGAAACCAAATCTCGTGCAAGCGACTGCGTGAAGTATCACCGTCTTGCCACTCTGGGTCTTGGTGAATCGGGTGAGTTTCGTTTGCGAGCAAAATTACCTCAGGAACCTCCAGGCCATTGGGAAGGTTGACCGGTTTGAGCTTATTGCCGTTGGCAGTCCCGAGGTAGGGCAGGTCGGAAGTGTTTCCCGGGATTTGATTCATAGAGAATTGGAGTTCACAGTCAAATCCCACATCTTAAACAATCGCGGTGGCCACGCGGTGTGCACACCTAAGTCATCAAGAATACTTAAGTTATTGGCGTCAATTGTGAAGGGAACTGGCCCTTCGTCACTGGTCTAGAAGGTAGACACTTTCGGCCCGTGTGATTTCAGGGAGTTAGTTGTGTTCGGAAGGGGCGGCCTTGGCGCACCCGTTGCATTTCTTGGGGGGGACACCCTGAGAGAGGCACTATGAAAAGACTGTTCAGCATCCTAATCCTTCTTCCTAGCTGGGCTCTCGCCACCGTGGGGGATCTCACGCCGGCCCAGATGTATGAGGTTGTGCGTCTTTCTCGCCTCATCGCCTTCTCGCAGCCGAACCTTCCTTCGCAGAAGTATTTTGAGTACGCCTACGGCATTAATGTCGCTTCGCTGGTTTATGGAATCGATCCAGTACTTTTGATTGCGATCACACATCAAGAGACGAGCTTTCGGGAAAATCTTCCGGTAGGTAGGGCGGGCGAAATCGGGATCTGCCAAATCCGCAAAGCCTGGCTCCGCAATCCTGCTTTCATCAAAGAGTTTGGACGTGCCAAGGTGGCGGATCTTCGCAACCCGATCAAGAGCTTTCTCTTTGCGGCTTGGATTTTGCGAGACTTGAAGGCCCTGGAGCGACCGAGCCGTACGCTGCCCTTCTGGTGCTATTATAATTCCACTCAGTTTGAGAATCGGTTGAAGTATTTCCTCTCGGTCAATAAGAGCATCGTGATGCTCCGGCGCAATGAGCCGCTCTTCGGCGACCGCTCGCTGGCTAGCGTTCGGCTCATGGCCAAGCAGAAGAAACACTCCCGCCTCATTGCCAACAAAGGGCCGATACACCGCCTGACATCCGCAGCCTCCTTCGCCGACTAATTTAGGTGCGGCGGAAAGCTGAACCATTACAAGCGGGCACGGTAGAGGTGTTTTCCCCTGCTCAAATCAAAAACGGGTTTTCGTGTTTCTCGATGCCGATCTGAGAGCTAGGACCGTGGCCTGGGTGAATGGTTATCTCATCTTCCAACACAAAGAGTCTCTCGCGGATCGATTTGAGGAGAAGGTCTGAGTCACCGCCCCAGAGGTCGGTGCGGCCTATGCTCATGTTGAAAAGGGTATCCCCTGTGTAGACCGCCTCATCGTCGGTGAGGAGCTTGTAGCAGACGCCGCCGGGGCTGTGGCCAGGGGTGTGGATGACCTGGATCTTGTGCTCGCCAAAGGCGAGGATCTCCTCATCCTCGACAAATTTCTCAACGGCGGGGGCCATCCCGAATCGTCGCATTCCAAACATCGCCCCCTGGATTGGGAGCATTTTGTAGATAAAATCATCGGCCTTATGCAGGCAGACCGTCCCGTTGGTGTCGGCCTTCACCTCCTTGGTTCCACCAATATGATCGAAGTGGGCGTGGGTGTGGAGAAGATATTTCACGGTGAGATTTGCGCGCTTCAAGCGCTCCACGATCTTCTTGCCCTCATCACCAGGATCGATCACCACCGCCTCGCGCGTGGCGGGGCAGCCAAGGATCACGCAGTTGCATTGAAGGGGCCCTACAACGAGTCTCTCTTGGATCAACCGTTCCATGGCGCCTAGTCTAGTGTGGCCGCCGGGTTCAAGTCCAGGGGGTCAGCGGCAGCCGCGGGGGCGCCAAAGCTCCACGGTGGCGCGCCGAAAGTTTTTGGCCGGGTTGAGGTGAATAATGAGGCGTTCGGTGAGGCCGGGTTCGAAGATTCCAGCGCGGGTGTAGCGGGTGAGGCGTTCAGGATCGCTCAGGTCCGCTCGCAACGCGAGCACCGTATCGCAAGGGAGCGACAGCGGAATGGCATCGACGCGCTCTTCCGGGACGATCCTCTCAATGTAGGCACGGGGAAAGACGACCAGCGTCTCCTTGAGTCCGAGAATGCGTCGGATTTCGGTGTGGCCATCGACGAAGCGCGCGACGCCGATGACGTTTTTCTGCGGAATGGTTGTTGAGACCAGGAACAACAAAAGGGCATTGAGGTAAATTGCTGGTCCGAGGCGCCACCGGCTCTTCGTCCAGTCAATGAGCGGGGTCCAAAGCACCAGAAACAACCCCATCACGGGCTCCATAAAACGCTCTTCCTTGTGGAGAACGAAGGAGTGCACGAGGACAAAGAAGGAAAAATAGGAGAGGGGTGCCAGAAGTGGAGAGTAGAGCGCGCGCCAATTGCGTTCTCCTAGGCGTGTCAGTCCCAGGACGGGAAAACTGAGAAGGAGAAAGAGGAAAATGTAAGTGGGAAAGGGTGAAACTCCGTACGACGAAGAGTGGGCGCGGTTGTACGCGAAGTAGGAAACGAGAGAGCCGTGAAAATTGCCCTTGAGAGCTTGATCCCAAAGCCCCACGAGAATAAAGAGCCCTGTCGCAGCGGCGAGAGTGGCGGTGATGTGGCGCCAGCGCCGTTCACGGAAGAAGCAGACAATCAAGGGGATGAGGCAAAGCCCCGATTGATAACGAATCAACGTGGCGAATGTGAGACAAAGCAGTGCGAGTAGAATCTCTCCGAGTTGCTTGTGGCGTTGATAGGCCACACAGCATGCTGCGCTCAAGAGGAGCCAAGGGGCGCACATCCCCTCGATCAGTGGGCGCGTGAAGAGAAGAGGGGAGGTGAAATAAAAGGCCAATAGGGCGAGCGCGGTCATTTGGCTCGACGTATCTTTGAAAAGGCGTTTCACCGCTTGAAGGAAGAGTGCGAGCGACAAAAGGCCCAAGACTACGCGGAGAAAAATCAACTGGTTGATTGGGTGCGAGAGTCCGAGGAGCGCGGCTGTGTGTGTCACGGTGCCCAAGAAAAGATTGGCAAAGGGGGGGCGAAAATCCGAGGCGGCTACGATATCACCGAAGGGGTGACGTTGGGCCGGCACAACCACCTCGATATTGGAGGCATAGTCGTCGACGGCGATGAATCCGGAATTGAACACAGCGGTGATGGTGAAGATCAAGATCGCCGCGACGAGCACTCCCACACGGCGAGCGCGAAGGTCTTCAACCATGGCCGCCCATGAGAAACGGCTGGCCATCGTCGATCTTCGTGTACTCGGCGATGGATTGGAAGTAGTCCACGGTGATAGCCCGCAAATGGTCGACGTCATCGGTCTGAAAGATTGAGGAGCGGAATTGGGAGGAGTGGGGGTAGCCCGCCGCATACCAGCCGATGAATTTTTTCAGTGAAAGAAACGCGCGGGTGCGGCCCTTCCAGTTGAGAGCGAGATCGAAATGGCGGTGGATGACGCTGAGAATGTCGCGCTCGACGGAATGGCCGTGGATCTCCGAGAATATCCAGGGAGTTTTCAAAGCCCCCCGGCCGATCATTACGGCGTGGGCGTAGCCTTCTTTGATCCGGCGCTTAGCCTGAGCTGCCGTGAGAATATCCCCGTTGCCGACGACTGGGATCTTGGCCTCTTGGCTCACCTCGCGGATGAGCTCCCAATCGGCGAGGCCAGAGTAGCCCTGCGCACGGGTGCGCCCATGGATAGCGATCCAGTTCACACCGCAATCGCCTGCGACCCTGACGATCTCAGCGACATTGCGCGAACTCTCGTCCCAGCCGGTGCGCACTTTAATGGAGAGAGGGATCCGGAGGGCTCCTCGGAGGTCCTGCAATAGTTTTCCCAGGACCACCGGGTCTCTCAGCCAGGCGGCTCCGCCTCCATCGCAAACCACCTTTTTTACAGGGCAGCCAAAATTGATGTCTACAAAGTCGGCCCCTTCTCCTTGGACGATTCGAGCTGCTTCGACGAGCGACTCCACCTTGTGGCCGAAGATCTGGATGCCCACCGGCGACTCTTCGGCGGAAAAGGCCATTAACTCCCGGGTCTTTTGCCCCCCTCGCACGAGCCCCTCGGCCGAGACGAGCTCCGAAACCACAGCCTGGGCCCCCATCTCACGCATGAGCAGTCGGAACGCGACATCGGTGATTCCAGCCATCGGGGCTAAGAAATACCGGATCGCCCCGTGTCGGGCCTGGAAGATGTCTATCGGGGGTAGCACCCCGCCAATCTACTGTGGAAAGGAGGTTGGCGCCACATCTTGGTACCCCTCGCCCGTGAGCGCTACCATGAACGCCACTAAGGCGCTGACCTCATTGGCTTTGAGCTTCAGAGGGTGGAGTTTGGGCGAGAGGCGTGGGTTCTTGTTCCCGCCTTTGTTGTAATGCTGGACGACGGCTTCAAGCGACTTGATCGAACCATCGTGCATGTAGGGGGCGCGCTTAGCCGCCTCGCGGACCGTCGGGGTTTTGAAGGCCCCGGTATCTTCGGCGCTTTTTGAAATAACGACACGCCCCTCGTCGGCGAATTTCTTGGTTTTGGGATTCCAACCGATGCCGAGGTTGTGAAATCGGCTGTCGGTGAAATTCTGACCGAGGTGGCACTGATTGCATTCGGCCTTGCCGAAGAAGAGTTGGTCACCCAGCTTCACCTCGGCGGAAACGGCCTTTTCATTGCCCGCCTTCCACTGGTCCCACGGTGAATTGCCGCTCAGGCGGGTGCGCTCATAATCGCTTATGGCCTTGGCGATTTTATTGAGATCAACGATCTCGGCGCCAAACGCCGCTTTGAAAAGCGGACCGTATCCTTTGATGCCGGAGACAGTTCCTACGACCTTCTCATGCGTGTTGCCCATCTCGATCGGGTTGGCCATGGGGCCGATGGCCTGAGCTTCTAAAGAATCGGCGCGGCCATCCCAGAAAAAAACCGGGAAGATCGTCCAGGCTCCATTGATGAAGGTAGGCGCCTTGCGGTTCCCTTTCTGATTCCTGATTCCACTCGAGACTGCAGTAGGTTCTGAAAACGCGTGCTCCGGTCGATGGCAGGTGGCGCAAGAGACGGTGTTATCGGCGCTGAGGCGCTTGTCGAAAAACAGGAGTCGCCCCAACTCAACCCGCTCGGGCGTGGGAGGCTCTTTGAGCTCGGCAAATGTGCTTGAAATTCCCAAGGGCGGAGTAGGAATTGGTGTTGAGGCTAAGACATTTAGGGAAAGTGCTAAAAGAATCATGACCATAGTTTTTCCTTTGTTTCCAATTTTTTCCCCTTGGGCAAGGAAATAATGCGGCGGTTAAAAGAGCCCATAACAAGCGTTGCCCGTGCAAATTTGGGGTTTCCCCCCTATGATGACGCCCCATGACGCCACTTCTGCGGTCTCGCCGATTCTTTCCGGTCTTTGTGACCCAGTTTTGTGGCGCCTTAAACGACAACATCCTGAAGAACGCACTGGTGATTTTGGTTACCTACCGATCCATTACCGTGTTCGGAATTCCCCCTGAGCAGATGGTGGCGTTGGCGGGCGGCATCTTCATTTTGCCGTTTTTTCTCTTTTCCGCGACGGCCGGGCAGCTCGCTGATCGCCACGACAAATCGCGAGTCATTGTTTGGGTGAAGGTGTCCGAGGTCGCGATCATGGTGCTGGCAACCTACGGATTCCTGAGGCCCGATTTTCCGGCGCTCCTCGTCTCTTTGTTTTTGATGGGGGTGCACTCGACCTTTTTTGGTCCCCTGAAGTACAGCATTCTCCCCCAGCATCTCCACAGAGGAGAGCTTGTTGAGGGCAATGCCTGGATTGAGGCGGCAACCTTCTTGGCCATCCTCTTGGGGACAATTGTGGGCGGCGTGCTCGTCTCTATCGAGGGGGGGCCGTTTTGGGTGTCGGTGGCTTTGGTCATTGTGGCGGTGGTTGGACTTTTGGCGAGTCGGATGATTCCGCCGGCGCCCTCTTCGGAGCCCAATTTGAAAACGCAGTGGAATCTTGTCTCGCCGACTCTGGTCATGCTGAAAATCATTTGGCAGGAACGATTCTTGTTTCGATTGATCCTTGCCAATTCTTGGTTCTGGTATTTCGGCGCCACGGTGCTCTCGCTCTTTCCGCTTCTCGGGAAGAATGTTGTTCACACCGATGAGGGGGTCGTGACTCTTTTTCTGGCGATCTTCTCCGTCGGGGTGGGCCTTGGGTCGATCCTGTGTGGGTGGCTTTCGCACCACAAGGCGACAGTGACGCTGTCGGCCCGAGGGCTGATCGGCATGTCGGTGTTTGCCGTCGTGGTTTATCTGGGCATTTTGCCACTGTCGATCTCTCCGGCGAGTGTCGGGCTCGGAGCGTTCTTTGCTCGCGAGGGAGCGCCGATGTTAGTTATGGGTCTCTTGGGGCTTTCCGTGTCGGGCGGAGTTTTTATCGTTCCCCTTTATACATTGATCCAGGAGCGTTCCAATCCGGCGATGCGATCCCGCATCATCGCGGGAAACAATATTGTGAATGCGATCTTCATGGTGGCCGCGGCGCTAGTTCTCGCCGCTCTCCTCAAGCAGGGGTTTGCCGTGCCCTCAATCTTCTTGCTTCTCGCGGCGGCAAATGCAATTTCCCTGCTCTTCCTGTTTCGAATCGAATAGCGATTATTTGGCGGTGCCGGATTGGATGAGTTCGGCGATGGATTTGTTGTCGAGGCCTGTGCCGTGGAGAACGGCGAAGGTGTCTTGGCCGAAGGTGGGGCAGGGTTTGAGGTCGCCGCCCGCGGCGGTGAATCCGGCCCAGGTGAAGGGATCACTGCTCATCTTGGCGCGCACATCGGAGCCGGCCACGTGATCATTCCAGGGAATCACACGGAAGAGGCACGCCTCTTGGCCCTTGGTGAGCACTTCCCAGTAGTTCGAGGGGGCGTCCATGAAGAGCTTATCGAGATCGGGCACGAGCTGCGGGTCGTTCATGCGGGGAATCCACTCGGCGCGATCGACCGCTTTGCAGAAGATCTCCCAGTGCTTCGCCTGGATAGCATTGAGGGCTATCCAGCCGCCGTCGCGGCAGCGGTAGTAGCGAGAGTGGGGGAGTTTGCCGTCGAGAAGCGAGTGGAGGCCGAAGTTATTGTGCGTTTGGTTCCGGGGGGAGAGGGCATCCCAGGCACGGTGAAGATAGAGTGAGCGAAAGCCTTCATCCATGTGACTCACGAGGTGCATGCCGTGGCGGGCCGGGTTGGCCAGATGCATGAGGAGCTTCGTGAGGGGGACGAGTGCGCCGCCGACGATGTCGCCGAAATTGGTGCTGTAGTTGGGGGCGCCGTCCTCGAGAAACCATTCACCGCATCCGGAATTGGCGATGAAATTAAAGTCGTGCGCGGCGCGCGACTCGTGCTCGCCAGCCATTCCGCGGATCGAGGCATAGAGGATGTCAGCGTTTTCTTCCGAAAGATGAGAGTAGCCGAGCCCGAATCGGTCCATGACGCCGCTGCGAAAATTTTCGATGAAGAGGTCCGATTCGGAGGCGAGCCGCTTGACGATCTCGATGCCTTTATCGGAACCGAGGTCCAGCGCGACCGAGCGTTTCCCTTGGTTGAGGAGCTCGAAGAGATTGGATTCTTTAACATGGCGGAGGGGGTCGCCGTTGGGGAGGTGTTCGATCTTGATGACATCGGCGCCGTACTGCGCGAGGAGGCGCGTGATGTAAGGGCCAGGAACCATAATGGTCAGATCAACGACCCGGATGTGCTGCAGGGGGCGCTCCTGCTCATCGCTCCACATTTCCATTGAAAGTATCTTACCTGAAGTTTGAAAGTTTGTGGTTTCTCAGATAAAAACAGGGGGTTGCCCATGATCAATTGGAATCGAAAAGCGCTTGGCCCCTGGATTTGGTTCGCTGTGTCGAACTTGTGTCTGGTCGGCTGCTCGAGCGTTGAGATCATCGAGTCGCCGAAAACGGGCTATGTCTCCGATGCGAAGCCGATGCGGACGCCCGACGTGATCTGGACCAGCCGGTCGATGATTCAGGATTTTGAATTCCTGGGGCAAGTGAAAACGCGCAGTCTTGGGTATGATGGCGCGTTTGATCTCCTTGTGGGGGGTGCGACTTCTATGAAAGCGGACGCTCTCATCGACATCCATTTCGAGCAGCTCGGGGTGTTTAGCACCATGCAGGCCTTCGCAGTGAAGTATAAGTAGTTGTTATGACCAAGTCCAACATCCGAAAGATTGCGCTTCTCACGGGAGGCGGGGATTGTCCGGGGCTGAATGCTGCTATTCGGGCCGTGGTTCAGAGCGCCATTATCGAGTATGACGTCTCGGTCGTCGGAATCCCTGATGGATTTAAGGGGCTTCTCGAAAACAAATTTGTTCCGCTGGATCTCAATAACACCACTGGAATTTTTTCTAAGGGAGGAACGATGCTCGGCTCCTCCAATATCGACACGCCGTTCGCGGTTCCGATCCTAAAAAATGGCAAGAAGGTGTTTGAGGACCGCAGCGATGAGGCCGTGCGCAATCTGAAGACGGAGCGCGTGGACGCGATGATTGTAGTGGGCGGAGACGGGACGCAAAGTATCGCCCACGGCATGGCGGAAAAGGGCGTGAATATTGTCGGTATCCCCAAGACGATCGACAACGATCTCGCTGGCACTGAATTTACGATCGGTTTTTTCACCGCTGTCAGTACCGCTGTGGATGCGCTGGATAAGCTCCACTCCACTGCCGAATCGCACCACCGTGTGATGGTGGTTGAGGTGATGGGGCGCAATGCGGGTTGGATCGCGCTCTTCGCCGGATTGGGCGGCGACGCCGATGTGATTCTGATCCCGGAGATTGCCTTCGATATCAAGAAGGTAGCGAGCTTCTTGAGTGATCTGCACCATACGCGCAAGCGCTACTCGATTGTGGTTGTGGCCGAAGGGGCGAAACCTTTGGGTGGGGATGTGACAGTGGCGCGGGTGATCGAAGATTCGCCCGAGAAGATTCGTTTGGGGGGCATTGGCCATCGGGTGGCGGGCGAACTGGAGCAGCTCACGGGGCGCGAGACCCGAGCGATCGTGCTGGGGCACCTTCTGCGAGGTGGATCACCGGTCGGCTTCGACCGCATACTGGCGAGCCGCTTCGGTGTGGCCGCCGTGAAGGCGCTCATGGACGGTCATTTCGACTCGATGGTGGCCTACAAGAACGATCAGGTGGAGCTGGTTCCGCTCAACACGGGTGCCGGAAAGAATCGCTTCATTAGTCCGGACTCCCAGTTCCTCCAGGCCGGCCGCCACCGCGGCATCCATTTCGGCGATTAACGAATGAGGGTTTACGGCGCCCAGTCGGCAGGCAGCCGGCGAATTGCGCGGTGGAGGGGCTCCCCGGAAGCATTGGGCGGGATTGGTAAAATGGGCCCCCCGGGCCCGGCAGCAGCTGGCAAGACTGACTCCACCCATACGTTGGGGGCAGTGCGAAAGTATTCGACGACTTGCGAGGGAAAACCAGGCCCCCTATCGCAGGTCACTAAAACACCCTTTCCCGATACCTCAATGTGTTTACAGTTGGAATAGTTTCCCAGTCCCGTGGGTGGAGGGGTAATTGTTTCGATGGTCCAAACGCCTGCTAACAGGTGTCCGTAGATAACATTTAGGTGATCATCTGAGGGGTAAACCGCGGAAAGCCCCCCACTGAATTCGTAGGTCGATTCAAGCCCGTCTACATCGAACGGCACGTTGCCCGGGCTGGCACCTATGGGCTGAACTGTCCAAGGATTCGCGTCGTTTTTGTGAATGTATCGGGTGGTAATCCCGGTTGCCGAAACGTAGCACGAAGAGAAGAAGTAGAAAGAATTGAATGGATTTATGATCTCTGACGTTTTTCCAGACGTCATGGTGTCGCAAGCCATTGATGCGGCCACCTGAGCTCGACCGCCATCTATGTTTGGACCTGGGCCCCAAGTGGGATTGGGAATTGTTGAAGTATCTCGATAATAAAAATACCGGGTGCCAGAGCCTGTTCCCTGGCCGGTGACAACGCGGACCGGGTTCGTTCCCATCTTGCTGAGTGCGATGCTTACGTTCAAATCGGGGGGATCGGGTCGGGTGTCTATATATTCGGCAGGATCCCAGGTACTTCCTTTGCCCCGCCGGTACATTAAAGTAAACTGCCCCGGGGCCCGTGTCTCAGCGTAGACAATGTGAACATAATCGTTGACCCCAACTACGATATCGACGGTGTTAGCCACTAGCGTTGCCCCAGGGGTGATATCCAGGCATTCAGGCGCTGAATCGTCCCCCTTCCAGTCAGTCATTCCCAGCCGTCTAGCCACGCGAATTTTATTCGAACACGGGGGACTGAGTGTCGAATCCGCGGCCCACACCACATAGCCAATTCCATTGGAATCCAGCGCGACGGGCGCGTGAAATGGAGCTCCTCCATTTCCGAAGACGGCGTTTTCCGCTTGCCAAAGGCCCCCAGAGTCTTTCCAACTCACATTAACGATGGTGCTGCCTCCGAGCCAGGCATGTCCGCTGTCAATAATCAGGGCCCCACCGCTCGGTGCCGCCTGAGTTACCAGGCAAACCTGGTAACTTTTCCCTTGGAATCGAGCGGATGAACACTGCGTACTAGACGCCGGCTGACGATAGGTTGTATTTGCCGGATCGTAGCGCCTCGCGATCGTCGTAGCAGGAACATAATCTCGCGTCGTAGCTAAGTTAAGAGGCGTTCCTGCAACTGAGGAATAGGTGTCCGGAGTCATAGTTACCCCGTCCACATAGTCGGCATCCATCAACATAGGAGTCGCGGTGCTACTAACGGTAAAACCCGCTTTGGAACGCTCGTAGGAGTGCCACGCGCCCATTTCACCCAAATAGAACGCCAAACGACGATTCATTGCGTTAAAATGGCGCTTCTGCTGCTGCATTTGGGCTAGCTGCATCACCGCAGACATAGGACCCAGCAGCACCACAAGCCCCAGAGCGACAAGAATAGGCGCAAATCCAGAATGCTTAGGTCTCATCCCCTCACTGAATCGGAATAATACGTCGATTTAATGACCGGGAAGCACGTTTTTCTCTAAAGGTCCCCAAGATTCCTGACGAACTACGGGTATAGAAGGAGGGATCGATGCCCACAACGCAACGGAAAAACCTGCCGGTCTTCCAGAAAATCATGTTGTTGGTTGCAGTTGTGGCCGCACATAGGGCGGCAATTGGAGAGACACCTTACCCCACGTCCTCCCCCGATGGTTGTCAATTTGTTAGTGTTCAAGCATGCAAGCAGTGCGGCAGCGATCCGAGTAGAATGACAAGAACCGACACTAAATTCATCCAAGACGAATGTTGGAAAAAGGCCGACCTTCTCTATCCAAAGCCATATTCAGGAGAGTCCATTCGTATAGCATGTCAGAGCACATGTTATAATAATACTCAAGCGGCCGCGACCAACAATTGTCCGTACGCATGCCCGCTTCCTTCCCCCGCTTCAACGCCAACGAAGCCTCCTGATCCTTCTCCTTCTCCTTAAGGATAGAAGACATAAACGCTCTCCCCTCTCCGAATTCATTCTAGTAGGAGGAGTTACCGACCAAGGGTTGGGAAGCGTGACCCCATTACGGCGATTAACGAAATCTATTTTTTGGGAGGCGAGACCACCATGGCTAGTTTTTTGGCGTCGGCTTCTTTGCCCCAGCAGGTCCAGGTGTTTTCCTTTTGGAGATGGGCGCAGGTGGCGTCGGTGTCGGCCTGGCTGATGAGTCTGTCCACCATTTTCCTGCCGATCAGGTCCACTCGTTTGAGATTGTCACCCATGTCTTTTGAGGTGAAGCCGCGGTTGTTGCGATCGGCGAGGCCTAGTTGCTGGTCATCGTTGTGGCCCCAACACTTCACGCCGCCGCTTTTGAGAGCGACGCAGGTGTGGTCGGCGCCGCCGGTGAGGGCAATCGCGATCTCTTTGGTTCCAAGACTCACTGTCGGCAGATTCTTTCCCATTTCATCCGGGGAGAATCCGAGACCTGAGCTCTGTCCGAGGCCGAGCTGGCCGTAGAGGTTTCCGCCCCAGCATTTTACCGTGCCATCCTTAAACAGGACGACCGAGTGCTCTTGCCCACCGGAGATGTCGATGGCCTCACCGCCACCGAGGTCGACTTGCGCCGCTGCTTTCGCGGTCTGACCCGCGTTGTTGCCAAGCTGTCCATGCGTGTTCTGACCGTAGCTAAAGACTTTTCCTCCCTTGCGGAGCTCAAGGCTGTGCCGCAGCCCGTTCCAGGTTTTGAGGGGATTCTCCGCCTGGACGTTCGAGCAGCTGACGACCAAAAGGGTGAGCGCAAAGAATTTCATGGGTTCCTCCAATGGGGGCATTAACCCAGGGAGGAAAGAGGAACATTGGGGAAAGGTTTTTATTGGGAAGAGAAGTGAGACGCGAGAAAACTGGATAGGATTTTGCTAGAGATTCTGAATAATTAGAGTGGGAGCGGCTTCTGGCCGGTTAGCATGGATGTCACGCCGATCTCGCTAAATCATGATACATTTGCCTCCGTGAGCCCAACTGTTTTTCGCCATAAGAACTATAAGTTCTTCTTCTTTTCCCGCGAAGAAACGCGCATGCATATTCACGTTCTCTGCCCTGATGGAGAGGCGAAGTTTTGGATGGAGCCGAGAATTTCTCTGGCCAGTCACCAGAAGCTTAGGCCAAAGCAGTTGAAGGAAATCGAATCGATTATACAGGAGCGATCGGATGAAATCCGCACGGCGTGGAAAAGGCACTTCCGAAGTTGAGGTGCAAGGCGTCTCAAAGTTTGGTGTTTGGATTTATGTTCAGGGGCGAGAGTATTTCCTGTCGTACAAGGAGTACCCCTGGTTCGAAGATGCCAAGGTTTCGGAAATCATGAATGTTCGACTGATCAATTCTCATCACCTCGAATGGCCCGATTTGGACATTGATCTTGAGACCGAATCTCTGGAAGACCCCTCTAAATACCCGCTCAAGTACAAGGCTGGCTGATCGATAATTGCCCATAGGTAAACCGGGGCCTATGGCCCCGCGACTCCCAGAGGTTTGACCGTCCCGCCGAGGATGCGTCCGCGGCACGGCACGTTCACGCATACGGGTATGTTCACGTTCACGTCTACGCATAGGCAGAAAGCAGAGATTTTGGGCCCCTTTGAGGGGCCGAATTCATACCGGGTCCTTTGGGCCCGGTCACTGATACGAGGGATAGAAGCTAAGCTTTGGATGGTGGGTTTTTCTTCACCCATTCCCGCCAGTACTTCTGCCCATCCTCGGGGAGGGTGTCGATGGGGTCGTAGTATTCGTAGAGTTTGAAGAGGGCTTCGGGGTTATCTAGCTCAATCGATGTGAGGTAGTTTTTGGTCCAGTAGGAGATGCCTTTCACTCGATCATACGAGTGGCATTGGTGGGTCCAGCGTTTGCCGACGAATGGCACATCGCAGACAATACGGGGCGTGGAAAAGCCAGGGAGGTAGCCCATGATGTCGTGTTGGAGTGATTGGGCTTGGCGAAGCGGCACGCGCCAGTGCTCGGAATTGGGGATCATGTCGCACATGTAAAAGTAGTAGGGCGTGATTCCGCCGTGATCGGTGAGTTTAAAACAGAGATCGAGTAATGCCTTTTGGGAATCGTTTACGCCCCTCAAGAGTACGCCCTGATTGCGCACATCGCGAAAGCCCATCGCGAGCATCTTGCGCGCGGCTTCGGCCACAAGGGGCGTGATTTGGGACGCGTGATTCACGTGGGTGTGGAGCGCAATCGAGACCCCGTGGCTCACGGCTTTTTTCGCCATACGATCAAAGGCCTTAAGCACTTCGTCCTGAAGAAAGTGCTGAGGAATCCCCATCAAACCTTTGCTTGCGAGCCGGATGTCGCGGATGTTTTCAATGTCGAGCATCGCGAGAATAAATTTTTCGAGCACCGCGGCCGGCATGTTGGCGATATCTCCACCAGAGACGACCACGTCACGGACCTGCCGAGTCTTTCTCAGGTAGGCGAGTATCCGGTCGAGCCGCTCGGGTTGAGAGACATCAAACTTTCGCTTCTGGACCTGAGGAACACTTTGGCCGACGAGATCCATCCGGGTGCAGTGGCCGCAATATTGTGGGCAGGTGGGCAGGAGCTCGGCGAGAACCTTAGTCGGGTAGCGGTGCGTGAGCCCCTCTTCCACCCACATATCGTGTTCATGGAGGCTGTCCCGCATGGCCATTGGATGGCTGGGCCACGTCCGATCACGCTCAGAAAAAAACGGCGCCATATAACGACGAACGGGATCGGTTCCGAGATCTTGAATATCCATCGTGTTGATCATCTGGGGCGGGATCAACATCGACATTGTGGCTCGCTCGGCCTGATCTTTCAGAATGTCGTGACTCATCGACTCGGTGAGGTGTGCGCCCAAAACTTCTTTGAACTGCTTCACCGTCTTGACGAAGTTGCGCTTTTGCCAAATGGCGCTACGCCAATCTTCGGCGGAGACGTCTTTGTAGCCCGGGATGCGTCGCCAGTCGGGTTCAACGAACGCGCTCGAATAACGGTACTCGTAAGGTTGGTGGGCGGAGGCATCTCCGGCGGCTTTGGCTTTTTTCTTTGGTTCGCTCACAGGCTCATTTCTACCAGAACCCCGCCAGGAGGTTAAGCGGGATATGTCTAGTGTGCGTCTTCTTGGGCCCAAGGGTGGTTGCGGGTGAGAAGGTGGAGAAGTGGTGTGGTCATGAAGGTCGTCACCAAAGCCATCATTACGAGCATGGCGAAAAGACGGGGGGTGATGACGTGCATGTCGAGGCCGATGTTTAAGACGATGAGTTCGACGAGTCCGCGAGTGTTCATCAGAACGCCGAGGGCGGCCGAGTCACGCCAGTTGAGCCCCGAAAACAGGGCGGAGACAAAGGTGCCGCCAAACTTGCCGACCGTCGCGACGAGGATGATGAGACCGCAGAGCTCCCAATCGGCGCTGGTGGTGAGGAGACCTATCTGGGTGCGCATTCCGGTGTAGGCGAAAAAGGCCGGGAGAAACATGATGCGGACCAGGTCTTCAATGCGATTGGTGAGCTCCTTCGCGACGCGGCTGTCGTGGGGCGTCACGGCCCCGAGGAGAAAGGCTCCGAAAATCGCGTGGATGCCGATGGCTTCCGTGGCGAGGGCCGAAAGGAGGAGTCCGACAAAAAAGATCGCGATACCGCCTTCAGTCATCTGGTCGAATTTTTCAAGCCACGGGACCAGGCGCCGAATCAGCGGCCCGCCGATGAAGAACATCGCGGCGATGTAGGCGAAGGTGAGGACGATGGTCCAGACCGCGCCTCCCAATTTGGAGTGGACGATGCTCACGACGACAGCGAGGAGGCACCAGGCCGTGACGTCGTCAATGGCAGCGCAGGTGAGGGCGACCGTGCCCATTCGGCTCCTGTGGATCTTTCTGTCAGTGAGAATGCGGGCGAGGACGGGAAAAGCGGTCACCGACATCGACACGCCGAGAAAGAGCGCGAAGTTGGTGAAGGGGACGTCGGGAGCCGAAAGAACGGAGTAATGCTTCAGGGCAAAGTAAGCGCCAAGCAGAAAGGGGAAAAGGATACTGCCGTGGGAGATAGCGAGAGTGGCGTGGCCGCTTTTTCTGAGAAGCTTCAGATCCAGCTCGAGCCCTACGACAAACATGTAGAAGATGACTCCGAGCTGGGCGATCACGGCCAAAAACGGAAGCGTGCTCAGCGGGAAGAGAAAGGCCGATGCTTCGGGAAGGTGCCGTCCCAAGAATGTGGGTCCGAGGAGAATGCCGCCGATGACCTCACCGATGACCGGGGGCTGTCCAAGGAACTTGAAGATAGAACCCACGGCGCGGGCCGTGACGATGACGGAGGCGAGGGCTAGAAGCGTGTGCAGAAGGTGGTTGATCTCCTGGGTCGTCCGGCCGTTTTGGCCTTCGAGCACTATCTTGGGATCCACTAACTCTTTTCCTTGAAAATTAATCCAAAGAAACAGGCCCACCGCGACGCCGACCATCCCGAGGTAGGCCAACCACATTTTGAGCGGGGAGCCGGTGATGAGACGCGATCGGGTCATGCCCTTAGACTACTCGAAATCAGGGGGAAAGGGGACGGGCGTCGTGGCCCCAAATCCCCTCGGTCGCTTCGGCCACGATCATGACGGAAGACTATTTGACCGTCCATTCGAGATCGTCTGGCTTGCGATTTGCTCTCTTTTGAAGCTTTCCGTTTTTCATCCTTTTGGTCCAATCCCAGAAGGCCTGAGGATCGCTTTTGTCATAGCTATCGAGAATATCGACAACCACCCATTCTTTTTCCACACTCTTTCTGAGCGCATAGACGGCTGGCAGGCCGGAGTGATTGAACCTGCCACTGTCCACACCTGCGCCATCCATTTTTTTGTCTTCCACCTCAAAGAACGGCGTGTCTTTGTTCTCCGCCTTCGTCGCGTTGCCCTCGATTTCTTTCTTTAGGGCTAGACACGGGCTGCAACTCTGGGACCAGAAGTCGACGATGAGAGTGTCGCCCTTCACCTTGGCCAGCTTACTCGCGAAGTTGCTCTTGTCGGCCGTTGTGACATTGTTGGTTTCCCGATCCTTTTGGTCATGCGAGCCGGTCCTTTCCGCTCGCGTGAGCGGGGTCAAGAACAGCACGGCAACAATGGCGAAATTGGTGAGTGGTCTCATCGAGCCTCTAATTTTTCACAACCTGCCACTCCGGCTCACCCGGTCGGCGGTTTGCTCGTTTCTGAACTTTTCCCCCCTTGACGTTTTCGGTCCAGGCCCAGAAGGGATCCGCCAGTGAGTAGCCAAGGGTACTTCCTACAATCACCCATTTTCCATCGGGGTTCTTTCTGAGGGCATAAACTGCCGGGATGGAGCTGTGGTCGAACGGCAGATGTTTTTTCATTCCAGCCGTATTCGCGTTGTCGTCGAAGACCTTGTAAAAGGAGACGCCCTTTCCCCTTTTCGCGGCGTTCGCTGTCAGCTCCAACCCTAACTGATTGCAGGGGCCGCACCAACTAGCCCAGAAGTCGACAATCACAAGGTCGTTGGTTTCATCCTTCAGAGTCTTTTCCCAGGTGTTCGCGGAAACGCTGATTATATTGTTCTTTGTCCGATCGACCTCCCCGCTGTGGGAGGACTCGGCGGCGAGACCGGAAAGTGGCAGAAGACAGAGGGAGAAAAAAAGTGCGAGGAGGGTTTTCACGGCTTACCTCCCGCTCTCCGGACTCCCGTCGGCTCAATCACTAAAACGCATTCATAGGTGTCGGGTCGCTGGTGGGAGTCTTCGGAGAGACGGCAGCTGATTCCTTCTCCGGAGATGGGTTTGGGTTTCGGTCCGGGAACTGAGGGTGGGTTTGCATTCTTGATCGCCATGAGCCAGTAGATCGCCTCGGCCGCTTCTCCGGTAATCGTGACTCTCACGTCTTTCTTGGAGTCAACCGAGTGGGCCGTCGCGGCGCCCTTGGCGCGGAAATCGGTTTCGACAGCATTAACTCCGGCGGCCACGAGGCCCAGTGCGAGGAGAATCCAGAGCACGTATTTCATCATCACCCCCAATGTCGATAAGATAAAAGAATACCGTTTTCCGAAGACGAAGGAAACTCGCGGGTTTCGTCGATGGCGCGGTGAGCTACAGACTCTTCCGCTGGTACTGATCGATCGTGTATTTCCAGACCGGAAGGCCACAGAATTTGTCGCCTTCCGGACAGAAGGGCTTGGTTCCGGCCTGAAGGCGGAGATAGCACGGGGCCTTGAGGTGACGCCCAATCACGGGGAAGCGGGTCGCGACCTGGCGGACCTCCTCAATAGTAGCCCGGAAGATCTCCTCCTGGGCGTTGTAGCAGGAGCGCATTTTCCACTTGTGGTGCCAACCGTGGAGTGCGCCTGAGGAGATCATGCGGATTGGAAAGGCGTTGGGGAGAAGATAGAGCGCGAACTCGCGGGAGACACCAGCGTCTAAGACCTGGTTAATCGTCTCAAATGAGTTGCGAATTGTTTTTTCATAGAGCTCCTGGGCTTCGGGAGACTGGGTGATGCCAAAGGGCGTGATGAAATCGGGGCGGCCAGTGTAGTGGAGGCTGAGGCCCGGTCGGCTGCTCAAAACCGTGCGGTGGCGTTGATCCTGGGAGTCGGCCGTGTGGCTGATCTTTTTGTGAAACGTAAAGCTCACGTGGTGGAGGCACTGGCTTGCGCGATCGAGGACCGAGGGGTTAAGCGTGTCGGCGAGAACGGGGTTGGTCTTGGGATTTAAGACCAGATCAACGGCAGCCTCATTGGAGAGCTCCGAAGTCGCAAGCCCAAGCATGACTCTCACGGAATGGGCCAAAACCCCTTCCGCATTTTCCGTCGCATGAATGAGTTTTGAGGTGTGGCCCTCGAGGGAGCGATCGAACTCTTCGATGAAACGTTGTGAGGCTTCGGGGCCTCGGATCGAATGAAAATGTTGCGCCTCGAGAGTCTGCTCGAGGGGCACCGGATCGACGATATCTTTTTCAAAGAGCGGATCGAGCGCGCGGACGGCGTCGAGCATTTTTTCCACCACGATCTTTTGCTCCATGGGCGTGTCGAAGAGCTGGATGAGGCGGTTGTAGCGCAGAAGTGTGAGGGCGCTCACCGTGTGGTAGAGGTACGCCGTGGTGCCGATGCCGAGGACGTAACGGGACACCTCAAAGGCACGTTTGTCGACATTGCCACCCCAACGGTTGGGATCTTTTTTGCGGGCTGGGAAGCGGGTGTAGTAATCGGCCGAGATCGGCTCGCGCAGAAGATCGATGAGGCGCTCGTAGGTCGCGATCTGGCGGAAAACACATTCCTTATAGATCCGGGCGCAGCTTTCGGGGAGCGGCGGAAGGAGGAAATTGTCGGGCTTCACCCGCACGTAGCGTTGCGAGACCTGCTCGGAGTTGTAGTACGGGTGGCTGTGGAGAAAGTTCCAGATGAATTGGCGCGAGACGCCCGAGATCGCAAAGACGAAGCTAGCGTGCTGGCGGGTAGTGAGATGGCCCGCTTCGAGTGTGCTCGAGGCGATGCGATCTCTTAAAGCGATACTCTTTTCATTCGCCGACACATCGTCTGGCCAGATGATCCCCTTGCCCGAATAGCAGGTCCGGGCCGTGGCGACGGCGAGCTCGTAGGGCGTCTGGATCGCGCCGGCGAGTTTCACCTCGATCTGATCGAGCGACCGGAGCTCGGTCATGTCTCGGCCTCCTTCTTCCGACGATTCTCACGAGGGTGGGCCCGGCGGTAGGAGTTCTTGAGCCGTTCGATGTCCATGTGGGTGTATTTCTGTGTCGTGACGAGCGTTCGGTGGCCGAGGAGCTCTTGGATTTCGCGCAGCCCCGCCCCGGCGCTGAGAAGATGGGTGGCGCAAGAGTGGCGAAAGGTGTGGGGTGTGACCAAGGCCCCCTTGGGCCCGAGAGACTCGATCGCGTAGGCCTGGAGTTGGCGCTGCAGCGTTCTCACGGTGATCCGTTCGCCGTCGCGATTGAGAAAAAGCGGGGTGTCCTTTCCCCGTTTTTGGAAGGTGGGGATGGCTTTGATATATTCACCCACAGCCGCACGGCAGTGAAGCCCGACGGGGACCAGGCGTTCGCGACTGCCTTTGCCGAACACGCGGATCTGGTTGTGTGGGAGATCGATATCGGCGTAGTTCAGGCCGACGAGCTCGGAGATGCGCACCCCGGCGCTGTAGAGTAATTCGAGGACCGCCTTGAGGCGTTTGCCCATGAGGGTCTCAATCGGCACCTGCTCGATCAGCCGCACTACCTCTTCAGGTCGCAGAGTGTGGGGGAGCTTTAAGTGGGGGCGCGGGAGCCGTATCAGGCGCGCGAGGTTTTTTTCGACGTAGCCCTCTTGGTGGAGATATTTCATGAAGCTCTTCACGAGCGACAGCCGTCGTGCGACGGTGGCTCTTTCGTACTTCTTCATCTGCTCGCCTAAGAATTCGCGAAGAAGTTTTAGGGTCAGCTGGCGATCAAAATCGATCTTGGGGCCGCAACGTTCGCCCAGAAATTTGATGAATTGCCGGAGATCGATCTCGTAGTTGATGATCGTGTGATGCGACGCGCTTTTTTCTGTCTTGAGGTACTCCACAAAGCCATTCACCAACTCGATCGTGTCGGGGATTGGCCCGTCAAAGAGAGAGTTGCCGGCCATGGCGCGATTTCAACAGTCGGCTTTCTAATTGGCAACTGGGTTCGAACCGCTAAAATGGGTTCGGGAACCATGAGACATCTCCATTACCTCATCGCGGCGTTCTTCTTTCTCGGGACAATGGACGCCTGGGCGGGTCTTCCCACCGGGCTTTCGCAAAGCGACATCAACCGACTGGTGGAGATGCTGGGTCCCACCGCGACGACCCGGCTGATGCGCTCGGCCGAGCCGTACGAGATGTTTCCCGGGATGCGGTTTGGGGTGGAGGTGAGCTTTATCCCCACCGGCCAAATCGACAATCTGGGCGACCGCAATGGAACTTTGGCTGGGATGAACCCCACGCCGAGGGTGTCCTTCACCAAGGGGATTGTGTCTGGCTTCGAATTCGAGCTGAACTATTTTCCCGACAGCGTGATGAACGTTGTGTCGGCCATGGGCGGCGCGCTGAAGTGGCGTTTGATGGATGAACGCGAGGGTTTCCTGAGCGGTGCTCTTTTTGCTGCCTACACGAGCCTTATCGGATTCGAGAAAGTGTTTACGGGCCGGAACTTTGAGCTGGGTGGTGTGGTGAGTAAGGACTATGTGAGGCTCCGGCCATTTGCGGGCGCGGGCTTTATTTTTTCCTCGGGCGAAGTGGCCAGCAACTTCGCCCAGCGGGCCAGCGAGAGAAACGGATCGTTTTACACCATCCACACCTACATCGGTTGCGAGGTCCTGTTGCCCATGACGCTCGTGTTTCAAATCGACATGATGAATCTGTCACCGATGTTCTCGATACTGATCGGGATGACGATTTAGGATGCGATCGATCCTGCGCGAGAAGCGATCTTGAAAATAGCTCAGCCCTCACAATTTCGTCGCCGGCAGATGTTCGCTCGATGAGAGAATGTATAGAATTCATTCATCGTAAGGGTGCAGTTTTTCCTCCTTCCTTTTCTTTGGGTTAGGTGTTGATTCGGCAAGTTAGCGGTTAGTGATCGCCGGTGAATGAATTCCCAATGGACTAAATCCTGAGCGGTAG
>JACPWY010000004.1 GCA_016196825.1 Deltaproteobacteria bacterium
CATCACCTTCGCCATTTGCCCAGTGGACTCAAACAGGGGCCTGAGCTCAGCCCAAGCCACCGCAGAGGCGATGATACGTCCCTCTTGCAAGCATTTCGTCAGGAGAAACTTGGAAGCCTTGAGGTGAGACGGATCGGCCGCTATTGACTGTCGGTAACATCATGACCATTAAGTAACGATAATTGATCTTTTTATTACTTACGTATATTATTAGTAATAATTAGGCCGTATATCGTGCCTCAGGAAGGGTGCAAGTAACGCAATGGGCAGAGCCGGCAACTTCATAAACCAGCCAAAAGGGTATAAGGCCTTCCAGCCAACCCCACTCCCACCAGACCCGCCTTTGGCTCACGATGAGGAGCTGACCTTACTTGCCGCGCAAGCCACCTTGGCGGTCGGTAAGCTGAGTGGCCTGTCCACGATCATCCCTGACCCCGATCTCTTCGTCTACTTGTATGTCAGAAAGGAAGCTCTACTCAGCTCCCAGATCGAGGGCACCCAGTGCTCTCTCGAAGACATCTTGAATCCTGATGCCAAGCCGATCTCAAATAACTCAAACCCCAAGGACATCGAGGAGGTCTCGAACTACGTGAAGGCCATGAATCAAGGACTGGCCAGGCTCGTTGTGCTTCCGGTCAGTACCCGCTTGATCAAGGAGATCCATTCCACCTTAATGCGTGGGGTGCGCGGCTCCGACAAGACTCCCGGTGAGTTCCGCAGATCCCAGAACTGGATTGGAAGACCTGGAGCTACGCTGAGCACCGCCGAGTTTGTGCCGCCTCCCCCCGAAGAAGTGGATCGCCTTATGTCGGAGTTGGAGAAATTCATCCACGCCATCGACAGGACTCCACCGCTCATCAAGGCGGCGCTAATCCACGCCCAATTCGAAACAATTCACCCCTTCCTAGATGGCAATGGCAGACTGGGACGACTGCTCATTACCTTCCTTCTTGTCCACTGGAAGGTGCTCGAGAAGCCTCTCCTATACATCAGCTATTACTTCAAGGCGAACCGAACCGAATACTATTCTCGTCTCATGGACATCCGGATGAGGGGAGACTGGGAGTCATGGGTCAAGTTTTTTCTCAGAGCCGCTCGTGAGTCAGCCGAGATGGGTGCTGAAAGCGCGACCGAAATCCACAACCTCATGACGTCCGATCGGGCTCGTATTCAGTCAGCAGATGTGACGTCCACGACGCTATTTATGTACCACCACTTCTGCAGAGAACCCATTCTGACAAACTCGATATTGGTTACCAAGATGAAGTCCTCGAAGCCCACAGTACAAAGAGCACTCGAGCATCTCTTGAAACTCGGGATCATTGCAGAAGTGAGCGGCAAGCAGCGGCGTCGGAGGTACTCCTACACGGCCTACCTCAACATACTGACTCGAGATACTACAACACGGATTGGATAACTCACCCTTCAGACACTCTCAGGCGTGCCAGTCTGCGCGTGCATCGGGTCGAGACATTCCCCAATATGCTAGCGCGGTTTGATTGAATGGTTTGAGGCTAGGGTTCCAGGACGTTGAGTTTATTGAAATACTGTCTGTAGAATCCTCGATCGCGGGTGAGAAAACGATCGGCTCGCATTTGCGCGTGGGCTCCGATGAGAAAGTCTGAGATGATTCTTTCCTTCGGTCCTCCCTTGGAGCGATAAACCTTCCATGCTTCTCCGGCCAGATTGGCCGCCATTTCATCCAGGGGATCGAAGTCGACCATCATGATTCCCATCACCTTCGCCATTTGCCCAGTGGACTCAAACAGGGGCCTGAGCTCAGCCCAAGCCACCGCAGAGGCGATGATACGTCCGACCAAGGTGCCGCCCTTAGCTTCAAACTCAAGAACCTCGCCGGGCTTTAGCCCCAGCTGCTCTCTCAGTTTCTGAGGAATCGTGACCTGCCCCTTTTCAGAGATTATCGCTTTCATACCTATTCAGTATGAATTATGATTCATACTGTAGTCAAGGCTTTTCTGTCTGAGCCCTCGCGGAACGGTGGATATGGTTTTAGTCGTTCTTTTTCCCATCGAGGGCATCAAGCCTATCGATGATCCAAGTTTTCAGAAGCGACTGGCGGGTTATGCCCCTTCGATTGGCCTCCTTGTCCAGGCGCTTGATGGCCCAGGCGGGAACATCGAGTGAGAGTCGTCGAACGATGTTTTCAGTTTCGAAGTAATCGAGAATGTCTTTTCCTTCAGCGAACCGCTGTTCAAGATTCTCAGAGGTTGTTTCGTTTGTAGATTTCTTTTTCTTCATCTCGTGATCTCCTAACGGAAACCAAAGTCGCTGGGATTCCACGAAATCGATGCCGTGCTTCCTTCGGTTGACCTCACTCTTATCGGCATCAAACTCAAATCCTATAGGCATAATATGATAAAAAAGATGTAAAAACTAAGTACTAAATGATTAGTTATTGAATATACTAGTTAATCCGACTCAGTTATTGAGCAATCGGCATGCCGGCGATTTGGGCTGGAGTTTCTCGGAGGCGAGTTCGGTATTCAGACACACGGACAGAAGTGGGCCGGGGCTGCAATCTGGCGTGGATCCTTAGGGCCCATCCGGGACAGCCAAAAACCCCGCAGGGGGCAGGACCCGCCCAAACTCTATGGCCCCCAGCCTGAAGCAGTCCCCACCCCAATTTCAAGGGACGGGAGAACCTTGGATGGATCTGAGGTGCCGATACGGTCCACCATCTTAGTGAAGTAACTGGGATCAATTGGACTTTCTTCTCGAACACGGGATTGGCGGTGGGCGATACGGGTGGCAGCGGAGGGGTCGTACCGCCCCGGGGCGGGTAGACCCCGCAGCTGACAGGACCCGCAGCGCCCACCGCCAATCCCGGGGCCGCGCCGAAAACTTGATTGTTCCCAATTACTTCACTAAGATGGCGAACCCTATGGATACCCCCGTTCCATTCAAGCTTTTCACCGGCACAGCTAATGTCGCCCTCTCCAAATCCATCGCCGATCATCTGGGAACCGAGCTTTGCCGCGCGGAGGTCCGCCGTTTTTCCGATGGTGAGATTTTTGTCGAGGTTCAGGAGAGTGTTCGGGGCGCGGATGTGTTTGTCATTCAGCCCACCTGCCATCCGGTGAACGACAGTTTGATGGAGCTGCTCATCATGATCGATGCGCTGAGGCGTTCATCGACTCGATCGATCACGGCGGTGCTGCCATACTATGGTTACGCCCGTCAGGATCGCAAAGTTCAGTCGCGCGTGCCGATCACCGCGAAGCTTGTGGCCGATCTCCTCACCGCCGGTGGCGTGAATCGCGTGGTGGCGATGGACCTACACGCTGGCCAGATTCAGGGTTTTTTTAATATCCCCTTCGATCACCTTTTTGCTAAGCCGGTTCTTCTGAGCCACATCCGTCAAAACTACGCGCTCGATAAGCTCGTCATTGTGTCGCCCGATGCCGGTGGTGTGGAGCGCGCACGCGCATTTGCGAAGCGCCTTGATGTGAGTCTGGCGATTATCGATAAACGTCGCCCGCGCCCCAATGAGGTCCAGGCGTTGAATCTCATCGGTGATGTGAAGGGCAAGCGAGCCATTATTGTCGATGATATGATCGACACCGCCGGCACGCTCGTTCAGAGCGTCCAGGTGCTGCTCGATTCCGGCGCTAAGAGCGTCTGTGCGGCCTGCACGCACGGCGTTTTTTCAGGTTCCGCTTTTGAAAGAATTCGCGACAGTCGGCTGGAAGAGGTCGTGTGCACCGACACGATTCCGCTTTCCGCCAATATGGCGTCGCTCCCCAAGATTAAGGCTTTGTCCGTAGCTCCGCTTTTGGCCGAGGCCATCAAGAGGATTCATGGATTTGAGAGTGTCAGTAGTTTGTTTGAGTAGAGGTGAATCATGGAAGTCCAAACGTTAGAAGTCTCCATTCGCGAACAGCTCGGTAAGGGCGCCGCTCGGCGCACCCGGATGGCCGGCAATATTCCCGGCGTGCTGTACGGCACGGGAAAAGCCACGAGCGTCACGGTGAGCCCGCGCTCTGTCACCTCGTTGTTGCTGCAAGAGGGCGGTCAGAACCGCGTCCTCACGCTCAAAGGCACCGGCGTCGAAGGCCGTGCGGCGATGATTAAGGACTACCAAGTGGATCCCCTCAGCCGGAAGCTCCTGCACATCGATCTTCTGGAGATCGATCTGGCGAAAAAGATTCAGGTTACGGTGAAGCTCAATTTCGTCGGTCGCCCGATTGGCGTCGCCGACGGTGGTGTCATGAACATCATCGAACGCGCCATCGCTGTTCGCTGTCTCCCGAATCAGATTCCAGCCCATATCGATGTGGACGTGGCGGCCTTGAAGATCGCCGATTCCATCCATTTGGCCGATATCACTCTTCCAACTGGCGTCGAACGGATGCCCAATGTGAACCCCACACTAGTCACCGTCGTGCCGCCTGCGAAGGATGAAGAGCTCGCGCCGTCGCTCGCTCCGAGCGCTGAGCCCGAGGTCATCACCGAGAAGAAGGCTGCTGAAGGTGAAGAGGGTGCTGCCCCCGCGGCTGGTGGCAAGGATGAAAAGGCCGCAGCCCCGGCTGCCAAAAAAGAAGAGAAAAAGAAGTAGCGCATCTGAGAAAAGCCCGTGCCGTCGACTCACAACGCCGTTTTGGTGGGCCTGGGTAACCCGGGCCCCAAATATGCAAAGACTCGGCACAATATCGGTTTTGAGGTCATCGACATTCTGGCGAAACGGCTCGGCGTCTCGGCGTTTCAATCTAAGTTCCAATCTCACCTGGCCGATGCCACAGCGGCCGGCATCCGCGTCCTGCTCGTAAAGCCACAAACATTCATGAATATTTCGGGTCAGGCGGTGCGAGAGGTGACGAGCTTTTACAAGCTTGAGCCCGAGAAGGTCATTGTGATCTATGACGACCTTGATCTGCCGGCGACTGAACTGCGCATCCGCAAGTTTGGCGGCCCCGGTGGCCACAACGGCGTCACGAGCATTATTGAATCTTTGGGGAGCGATCGCTTTCCGCGCGTGCGGATTGGAATCGGGAGGGGGAGCGAGGCGGCCGATCACGTGTTGTCCGAATTCTCCAAGGCCGAAAGGGCCCAATTTGATGAAGCCATCACACGCGCGGCCGATGCGGTGGAATCAATTCTCAAAGACGGCATCGACAAGGCCATGAATCAATTCAATGCGAAAGAGGCAAAAGAGTGAGTCTTCAATGCGGTATTGTGGGCCTTCCTAATGTGGGTAAATCGACGCTTTTCAATGCTCTCGGGAGTGCCAAGGCGGAGGCGGCGAATTATCCCTTTTGTACAATTGAACCGAATGTCGGGGTGGTGAGCGTGCCCGATCCGAGGTTAGACGCTATCGCCAAGGTGTTCACCTCTCAAAAGACTGTGCCCGCGATCACGCGCATCGTGGACATCGCCGGCATCGTGAGAGGTGCCAGCAAGGGCGAGGGGCTAGGCAACCAGTTTCTTTCGCACATCCGAGAGGTCGATGCACTTCTTCACATCACGCGTTGCTTTGTGAACGAGGACATTGTGCATGTCGAGGGCTCGGTTGATCCGAAGCGCGACATTGAAACAATCAACACCGAGCTTCTGCTGGCCGATCTCCAGACCCTGGAGAAAAGAGTGGAACGCGAGGCCCGAGCCGCCAAGACCGGCGACAAGGAGGCCAGGAAAAACATGGAGATCTTCGAGCCACTCGTGGCCCACATGAATGGCGGGCAGCCGGCGCGATCGTTTGCAACAACGCCTGAAGTGAAGGCCCGGATTCAGCCACTGTGTCTACTCACGGCGAAGCCGGTGCTCTATGTTGCGAATACAACCGGGAAGCCGAACGAGGAGCAGTACGTGAAGTTGGTGAAGGAAATAGCTGAGAGCGAGAAGGCGCTGTGCCTCACGATCGATTGTGCCGTTGAGGCCGAGATCGCGGTTCTCGAGGAGAAAGAGAAAAAGGAATATCTCGAGGCGATGAATATCACCGAGCCGGGACTCAATCGGCTTATTCGTATAGCCTTTGATCTCCTGGGGCTCATCACCTATTACACGGCTGGTCCGAAAGAGGCCCGAGCCTGGACGATTCACAAAGGGACGAAGGCCCCTCAGGCGGCGGGCGTGATCCACAGCGATTTTGAGCGCGGCTTCATTTGCGCCGAGTGCATGAAGGCGGCTGACCTCTTGCGTCTTGGCAGCGAGGCCAAGGTCAAAGAGGCTGGGCTCGCGCGCACCGAGGGAAAGGAATACGTCGTCCAGAGTGACGACGTGCTGCTGTTTCGATTCAATGTATGAAGATTTCGGGCTTCACAATTGTCCGCAACGCCCAGATTCTCGACTATCCGTTTCCGGAGTCCATTATCTCGATTTTGCCTTTGTGCGATGAGGTGATCGTCTGCGTCGGTGATTCGCAGGATCAAACACTGAGCCTTTGCCGGGAGCTGGCGGAGAAATTCCCGCAGGTCCGGCTCATCGAGACTCATTGGAACACGCAGAACCAGAAGCATGGCTTTCAGCTGAGCGCGCAGACCAATCTGTGTCTGTCGCAGTGCCGAAACCCGTGGGCGTTTTACATCCAGGCGGATGAGGTTGCGCACGAAGAAGATTTCGAGGCTATTCGCAATGCAATTCTGCACGCCAACCGTCAACCTGATGTCGATGGGCTTGTCTTCGATTACCTGCATTTTTATGGCGATTACCGCCACACGATCTCTGGCCGGGCCTGGTACCGGCGCGAGGTGCGGCTGATCAAGACCGGCCGAGGGGTGCAATCATTTCGAGATGCTCAAGGCTTTCGCAAACTGGGCGAACCGGTTCAGGCGATGGAGGCGAACGCGCGTATCTTTCATTACGGCTATGTCCGCACGCCAGAGTCTCTGCGACAGAAGGCCTTTCACATGACTCAGTGGTGGGGCCGATCCCCCGGAGAAGATTTTCGCCTGAAGAACCACATCGGAATTCGCCCATACAAAGACTCTCACCCGGCATCAATGCGCGACCGCGTCGCCGCCCACCCCAACGATTTTCACCCCGCCCGCCACCCGCGCGTGTGGGATAAACGGGAGCTTAAGGATCTGGTCACGGTGGCCTGGGAAACACTCGTACCGGTGCGCATCGGGGAGTACCGCAATTTTCGGTTAATAGGTAGACCCATGCCAATTGGCTATCGCACACACAGCTCTTTTCTATGAGTAGCCCCCAGGTTCAACGACCGATACTGGAATGGAAAGAGGCGGACAATGAAAACAACGCTAATCATCGCAACATCGCTGTTTCTCACCATTCGGACTGTCCAGGCCGCGGCGCCCCAATTCGAATGCACCCTGGAGCATTGGGATCTCTCCGGAACCTCCATTGTTTCGCAAAAGACGGGTCTATTCTCCGCGAAACCGGGAGAAGTCCTCTCATTGGAAGTGGATGGAAATGAGGCCTCACTCGGTTGGGATGCGACAGGACCCGATAAAATTCATCTCTCCCTCTCAGAGAGCCATTGCAGCGCGGAGAGATTTTTTTCGGCGCTTCTTCCCAAAGGCTTCGTCCAACTGCCGGATTTCTCGTTTCAAATCGACGGTGTGTCCCAGGAAATCTCTGGGCAAACTGTCTCCCAAGATTTTCGTTTTCTCTGCCGACGGCTCTCGGTCGACTAATTCTTCCGGAGGGCGGGGAATCTCAAAGGCGAGTCTTTGTGGTGGTGGTTAAGGCGGTGAACTTAGCTATTTCCTCGAAGTCTCGGTCACAATGCCAAACGGTCAGTTTATTTTCAACGGCGATGGCGGCAATGAGACAATCGATCGAGGAGCAAATCGTCAGACCTTTGCGGCGGCCGGTGGAGTAGATGTCGGCGCCGGCCAAGAAGTGATCCAGCCTCACTGGATCTCCGACCCGATTGATAGCCAGAATGTGCTCTCGGATCGCATCCTGAGTAGCTCCGGGCCTTACCCCTTGAACAACCTCTTGAATGATCGGCGGACAAACAAAAACACTCTCGAGCTGGGCCTGGTCGATTTGGAATCGTTTTGACAGGCCGAGAAGTTCAATCCACACCGAGGTATCCACCATCACAGACACAACTACTTGGCCTTTTTGCTGGAACGCTTTGGGGGCCGATCTTCCCGCATTTCAGAAAGAGATCCCTCCCAAACGCCCTTCCCCACAAAGCCAACGAGGCCTCGGGCGGTGTAGGTCCGAATAGTCTCACGGAGAGCCTGATTCACCGCGGCAGAGTAGGTCTTAGCGCCCGTCAGGCGGGTGGCGGTCTTCAGGAGCTCCTCATCAAGCACAAGATTTGTACGTTTCATGTGTATAGTGTGTCAGAAACCGCGGGCCAGATCAAGGCTTTGCTGGGGCCGCGGAGAGCGCACCTTTGGTTTACGATGAATACTCAATCAAATAGATTAGTCACATCGGGAGGAAACAATGCGAACCCTATTTGCTCTTGTTTTGGCGCTTGGGGCGGTGGCCGAGGCGCGAGTTACCCAATCGACTGAGGTGGAATGCAGCGCAAAGGTGGCGCTGAATCGTGTCTACAAAATAGGTGTGGATCGAGTGACTCGAAATATGAAAATCGCAAGCAATGGCGGCTCAATTTGGAATGGGACAGGATCCTATTCGCTCAATTCCAGCAAAGATTTGGAAACATTTTACCTGCCCGTCTATGTCCCTTACCCCTGCCAATGAAGCTCAGCAGTGGCGAGAGTGAGAGGGCGTGGGGGATTTGGCTGCGGCGGGAGTGGCTTGCCGCGAATGAGTGTTATCGGCTGGGGCTTTTGAAACCCCATATCTGTGTGGTGGATTTTGAGAGTCGGCATGGGCAGTGGGACCCGTTGTCACAGACAATTGCGATCAGCGCGCGTTTGATTCGAAATCATGCTTGGCATGTGGTTGTAGCGATCTTGAGGCATGAGATGGCGCATCAGTGTGTCTCGCAGTGGGGTGGCGACGACACCGCTCACGGCACGGAGTTTCGCGCGGCCTGCGCGAGGCTTTGCGTCCCGGAGTGGGCAGCGCGGGCAACGGGGGAATTGCCGGTCGCGATTCCCGATTGGCGGGAAGATGGGTTGAGTGAGGAGGAGCGGCGACTTCTCGAGAGGACGAACAAACTCCTGGCGCTGGCTCAGTCGGACAACGAGCATGAGGCCGCTCTGGCCATGCAGAGGGTGCGGGAGCTGTATGCGAGGTACAATCTTGATCAGGCTGTGCTCTGGGAGACAGGGCACGAGCAAACAGCCGGGAGGCCATACTCGCATGGCCCTGTCGTGGGACAGAACCCAATGCACGGAAAGCCGTCTTCGCAGAGAGACTCTGTCTTGAGACAGAACGCATGCGGGAGCCCGAACTCGCACGAAGATTCTGGCTTGAAACAGAACCCACGCGGGAGTCTGAACCCGTATGAAGAATCTGTCTTGGGACAGAACGCACCAGAGAGTCCGAACCCACAGAAAGAATCTGTCTTGAGACAAGAATGCGAGAGACGCCCCCGCTATGTCTCTTGGGTCCACAGTTTCAAGAGTCGGCGGACCGAGGCATGGCAAAGTCTGATTCTCGTGATCCTCGATCGCCATTTCTTTGTCCGCACTATCTCCTTTCGCCAGTTCGATGCCCGCGATCTCGTCGAGTACCAGGCCTTTGAGGTGATGGGGACGCGTGAAAACGTTGTGATGGCGGAGTATGTGTTTCAGTTTCTGGAGCGGACGCTCAGGACTCTTTGGGAGAAGAAACTCAGCGGGAGCGGCTCCCTGCAGGCCCTCTCCCCCGGAGCCCGGCGTAGCGAGAAACGCCATTTTCTATTGGGCGTTCTCGATGGCTTCATGGGACAGCTCGATAGCCTTGCCCTTTACAAAAATCTGTCTCGTTCTGAAAAGGAATGCGTGGCGCTGGTGAAGCGGGCCGATGAAGCGCTCAATCAGTTTTACCGGAAGAAATTTCCTCGTCGGAGCCACAGCGGTGGCAGCCGTTTCAATCCCAACCGCGAGTCGTATCGATCAGGCGTCTCGGCCGGTCGATCGCTCAAGCTACACAAACCTGTCTCGGGCCGAGACGGAAATCTTGGTCGGCTTCTTCATCCCGGCGCTTTAGACCGATAATCGAACCACAATCCACGCATACGTGATGCTCGTCTGCGCGATGACTCGGAGATTGAGGAGCTCTTTCTTGTCGGTGCGGGAGAGCCAGAAAAGATCGCCAGCTACCACGTGAAATTCTTTGCCTGATTTGCCATCGTTAGGGTCTTGGAGCATCAGGTCGCCATCGATAAGATAAATGAAGTGCTCTTGGCCGTTCAAGGGCAATTGGAGCTCATCTTCGCTGGCGGCCTTCATCGTGAATACCGAGGCCTTGGCCTTCTTTCTGAGAGTGAACACATTGAGATCTTCACCGCGGGTCACCACCTCTGACCGCATCGGGTGATCGCCTGAGAAGGCGAACCATTCCAACGGAATGAGCCGGCGGCTCTTGCCATCCGACTGATAGAGCGTGACCGGGCCGCCGCGCAGAAGGGCTAGGTGACGGTCGTAGCCTGGGTATTGCGAGAAGGGGCCGCCTTCGGTGAGTGGGGACTGGGTCAGGCGCCAACGGAAGGGATCATTCGTGTCGCAGGCGAGCTCTTTGGAACTGCCCTTCCCATTTTTCCAGGGGACCGTGGGGAAATCGTGCGGCTGGAGATGACGGGAGCGAGAAATCATTATTTGTCCGCAATCTGGGTGACGAGCACGTTGAGTTCGAACCGCCCCTGCGGGGTGAGCCCGGTGAGTTTGTTGGTCAGAAAGAGCCGATTGAAATTGGCTACGTAGGCCTGACCCAAGAAGACCGAGGGCAGCGAAGACTGCAACACGACGTCCTTCTTTTGCATTTCGCCAATGAGATCCTCGGCAAGTTGGGTCGCAAAGTGGGTGAGGTATTCATTGAGCTCAACCTCCTTGCCCCTTTGTTTCTTCGCGACACTCACGAGAAAGTTGGCGAGCGATGCCTCAAAGCTGAAGAAAAGAATGGTCGACGGATTGCCAACGCAGGTGACGACCGCGGTGAAGCCGCCTTCAAAACCGACCAGGTCCGACTGCGAGGAGATCTCGTCAAAGCGCACTGAAAGGTCGACATCTCCGAGACGCTTGCGGCAGAGCTTCATCGATTCGGTGATTACGGCGGGCGGGTAGTAACTGAAATTGTCCACCCTCACCGCACGTTCCACGGCGTCGTGGGGAAGCACAAAATCTCCGACGAGGTAGAAGGCGTGGCCATTCATCTCGCAGAGGTAGCAATAGGTCGGTTGCCCCAAGATTTTGAGAGGCTGGCCCCAACCCATGTAGGAGATCGGCGCCGATGAACGCAATTCAATCCCCTCCTTCTGCGAAAGGCCGCTCAACTGACTCCCCATAATGCGCGCAAATTCATTCAGGGCCCAGAGCTTGTCCTGGATCCCCGCCATCTCCATGCGGCCGGTCACAAACGGATGAACCACATTCAGAAAGGCGTCTTCCGAAAGGAGGATACCAGCGTAGCCCCGGCGATCTCCCGAGAACTGAACGATGGCGCCGAGCGGCTGAGCGACAGCCTTTTCGAAATCGCCATCGGGTTTGGCGACCAGAGCTGAGCGTGGAGAGGCTGGAGCGATGAGATCTCGCACCGCCTTGAGATGAAATTTTCCGAAATAGATTTGACCCTTTTCGTTTGGGTGCGAAAAGGCCCACAGCTGTGACAGGAGCTGGGCCTCAATGTTTCTGATCTTCACGAGCGGGTAGGCGCTGCCGTTGAAGGAAGCCTCGCAGAACTCTCGCAGTGCGTGGCACGCGCTCGAAAGAAGCTCTAGGAGATTGGCCTTCAGGGGCAACTTGTCATCGGCGGCGCACTTCAGGAGATCCTCAAGGTCGTGGCAATAGGAGACAACTCGGTTCCAGCCAAGGAAGCCGCCCACGCCCTTTACGGCGTGCACCAACCGGTGGGCCTCATACGCGGACGAGGCGGTCTTGTCCCGCTCCAGAGCTTTGGCAGCCTTTTCGAGTCTATCGAGGTACCCACTCAATTCATCATAGAGATCGTTGCGCGGCCCTTCGTTGGAGTTGGACGGCTGGTGAAGGGGGTTTTCGCGCCGGATGAGTTGAAGCGATTCATCGAGCGGCACCGTGATCTCAAATGAGGTGCCGTGATGAGAGCTCGAAAGAATTCGAATAGAGCCCCCTATGTCGGCCAGGGCTTTTCGGACGTTGTCGAGGCCGAGCCCTCGGCCAGAGATGGCGTCGGGTCTTTCGCGAGTAGTGACGCCGGGCTCAAAGACGAAACTCGAAAGCTCGGAGGCCATGAGCGATTCGGCCTGATCGCTCGTCACGACTCCGCGGGCGACGGCCGATCGACGAATGCGTTCGAGGTTTAACCCCTGGCCATCGTCGCTCACAATCATGCGAAGCCCCTGCTCGGCAAAGGCGGCGAGACACCGGATGGTTCCCACTGCCGGCTTTCCGCGCCGCTCCCGCTCGGTTGGCTCTTCGATACCATGATCGACGGCGTTTCGAATGAGGTGAAGGACCGGGTCGTAGAGATAACTCAAAAGCCCCTTGTCGAGGAAAAGCCAGGTGCCGTGAGAAACGAGCTTCACGCGCTTGCCCTGCTCTTTGGAAAGCTCATTCACGAGCCGACGAGCGGGCACAAAGACCATCTCAAAGGGCTCGCACTTGATGTAGTGAAGGATTCGCTTGAGCTTTTTGATCTCGGAGCGCATCTGGCCGCGGATATGAACGCCCGTGAGGAAGCGCCCCTCCAAGGATTCGAGAGTTCGGACGTGGGCGAAGAGCGCCTCGATCTGAGAGGCGAACACGCGCACCTTGCGCTCGGAGGCTGCACCGCCGAGTCGCATGAGCTCGGTCAGAATCTGGGTCGTAGATCCCTCTAGGGAGAAGAAGACCTTGAGGATGCCAAATTTGGTCTCGACGGGGCAGATCAGACAGGGGCCCGCTTTCGGTGTGAATTTGTATCCGTGCTGGACCCCGCGCATCGGCCCGAGACGACACTGAAAATCGTCCTGGCTGAACTGCTTTTCGAGCTCGAGCGAAATCGATTGGTACAGCTTTGTGAGGGCGCCATCGAGATCTGTTTTGCCGTTCGCGTCTTTCGCACCGAGCGTGACCGCAAGCGACCGGAGGGTCGATTTATCGGCCCCAATGCCCAGGGAACCCTCAATCTCACCCTTCACCACCCCTTCAATCCAATACTCATAGTCCTCGGAAGAATCGGGGTTTTCGATTTCGCGAAACATGATCTCCGATTTGAGGGTGTTGCAAAGCGATCGGATGAGGACGCGGGTCAGAACATTGGCCGCCGGCAGCGAAGCTCGGGTTTCCGAGCTTTCCAAAAGTGCAATTGAATTGGCCGCGACGCTCGACATTACTTTCCCAACTCCTGAAGTTTTCGAATCGCCTGTTCCACCTTCTCACGCCTTAAGGGCTTGAGCAGAAACCCCTTAGCCCCCGCCTCGCGAGCCTCGAGCATCTCCGCCACGGTGTTGCTCGAGCTCACCATGACGACCTTCACATTCGGGTCCACCTGACGCAGGCGAGCCAATGTGGTCACGCCGTCCAGTTCCGGCATCACGCGGTCCAGCGCGACGATATCGGGGCGCAGGTCACCATACATCGAGAGCGCCTCCATGCCCGTAGAGGCTTCGACCACTTGGTTCCCTAACTCCTCGAGAAACCGCCGCAATTGCGACCGGTGACTCACTGAGTCATCTACAATGAGGACCTTCACATCCGTCTTATCGGCCACTTAACCATCAAGAGAGAGGGGAAAATCGCCGAAGGAAGAGAAGAATGAGGCACGCTCTACAGCTTCTCACGCTCTTTCTTTTCCTGGCGGCGTGGCTCGCGCACACGTTGTAGCTCACAAACCCAATCCGAAGCCTTCACAATCATCGTATGAGAAGCCTCTTTTACCCCATGCAATTCTAAGCGTAGCCTTTAGAAATGCATGGGGTCACACGCCACCTTGAAACCCAAGTTGATAAATTACTGATGCAATTTCCAGTGGTTATCTTGCTTGGAGCTCGGCAGGTCGGAAAGACCAGTCTGGCCAAGAAGGTGCGTCCCCGCTGGACCTATTTCGACCTCGAAAAGCCCACCGACTTCGACCGGATTTCAAAAGACCCTCCCTTTTTTCTTTGAGAACCACCCGCGGGAGATCATCCTGGATGAGGCTCAGGAATCTGAAGAACTATTCAAGACATTGAGAGGGATAATCGATGCTGATCGAAAGAGAAAAAATCGCTTCCTGCTGACCGGATCGAGCAGCCCCCTTCTCACCGAGCGCATTTCTGAATCTCTCGCCGGTAGGGTAGCGTTGGTTGAAGTGGGCACGCTCAAAATGAGCGAGTATTTTCAAAGGCCTTTGAGCCCATTTTTCAAAATCTTCGAAGAAAAATTATCAGCTGCTGCAATTCTCGATCTGGCTCCCCAGATCTCCACCCCTGAGGCTCACCAGTTTTGGGTGCGGGGTGGATACCCCGAACCGGTTCTATCGGACGACCCCAGTTTTTGGTCCGTCTGGATGGAAAACTATTTTTTGACCTACCTCAATCGAGATATTCGAAAACTCTTTCCCCGATTGGATCTGACTCGGTTTAGACGTTTCATCAGCGTATTGCCCAAACTCTCCGGACAATTCACAAACAAAGCTCAGATTGCCTCTGCGGTCGAGGTGTCCGAACCTGTGATTGGAGACTACATTGACATCGCTGCTGGAACTTTCCTCTGGCGCAAATTGCCGAGTTTGGAAAGTAGGGCTGATAAGCAGATCGCTAAAGCTCCCAAGGGCCATTTGAGGGATTCGGGGCTACTCCATTATCTCAACGACGAGCCGATACAGTAGAAGGGAATATTGGTTAGAGTAACGCCGTTTTGAACGATTTTGGAGAACGGGGCCTCAGAGATCTTATAACCTTCGCTGAGGCCCTTTTCTTTGATGAAAAGGTGGAGACTTTTCATCGATCCTGTCGCACCACTTTTCACTTCTATCGGTTTAACCTTGCCGGACGACTCCAGCAGGAAGTCCACTTCGGCCTGCGATGAAGTAGCCTCGCGGTGCCAGTAAAAGAGTCTTGGGGAGTCGTTGGTGGGGGTCAGAGCAACGAGCTCTTGAGCCACGAATTGTTCAGCGATCCTTCCTCGGTGTAACGGGCTAGTTGTTGAAATAAATAGCTCGTGTAAATTGAGCCCTAGAATTCTTTGCGCTAGTCCAATATCGAGCAAAAAAGCTTTGAACTTTTCGGGCTTGCTCTCTGCGTTGAGTGGAACACCGTTTCCTGAGCTGTGTACCGATTTATAAACCAGTCCCGCTTGCTCCATCAGTCCGAGGGCCTTGGAAAGTTCTCGCGAGCGAATCTCCTTTGAAATGTGGCTGTATTTCAACTTTTGGCCGATGGTTCGTGGGATGGCATCAAACAGCAGTCTCAGATGAGGGACGTCGGCACGGGAAGCGTATTTACTAAAATCCGCGCGATAGTTGGCAATGAGTAATTGCTGAATTCCTTGGCAGTGCGCGAAGTCTTTCTTTTGCGTGTAGGCCTCAACGACGGCTGGCATTCCCCCGATGAGCAAATAACTGCGAACCTCTTTCATGGCCGCATCATGGAGTGCGTGAGGCAAGGATCGATTCTCCGAACTCTGTTTTATCTCTTCGGCTAGCTCTTTTTTCTCAACCGCCCAGAGGTATTCCTCAAAACTCAATGGAAAAAGGTGCATGAATTCGATGCGCCCGACCGGAAAACTGAGTTCCTTGAGCACAAACTCAACGAGCGAACCAGCAGAAACCACATGGAGTTCTGGCAAATTCTCAAAAAAATATCTGAGCGATAACAACGCCTGTGGAGACTCCTGAATTTCATCGATGAATAGAAGAGTGCTTCCTGGTTGAATCGTTTTCCCGGTTGCTGCCGAAAGGTACCTAATCAATTCTCGCGGCTTGCCAAAATAGTCTTTGAAAAGGGGGATCAGTTCCGGCTGGGCCTCGAGGTTAATTTCGCAAAATGAGGGAAAAGATTTTGCGAATTCCCGAATGAGCCAAGTCTTACCCACCTGCCGTGCGCCTCTAATCAGCAAAGGTTTGCGTTTTTTTTCCCTTTTCCAACGATTTAGTGAAGCTAGACGCGCTCTCTCCATATTTATATTTTAGCCTAAATATGGCTAAAATATAAATATATTTTGACCATATTTAGGCTAAAAAGCAGGCTTAGTGGCCCAATTTCGAACAATCTGGGGGGTTCTTGTTTAGGGAACATAGATGCCTCCTGTTCCTGCATCGGTACCAGTATCATCAGTCCCCCCCAAACAATCATCTTGGATCCGGTCCAAATTACGCTATGTAACCGTCTCGCCGGAGGTATCTCCGGTGGGTTTGTTCTCCGTTTCGCAACAGAGATTTTGAACCACTCAACCTTCAAACTTCAACTTAGCCTTGGGCGACCCCTCAGAAACTGCATCCCACCGACTGCTGCTACTAATTCCGACCAATCCGTCGTTGATTATTGCACGTCAAGCAAGGCCTCAATTATGGGAAAGGGACCCGCCATACAAACAGTGCTAGGTGGCGCAAAAGCGTCAATACAAGCGCGGTTAGCAGAATACGGCTCATGCATGGGGAGCGCAGTGATGACTTACTGTTGTGTGGGAATGGAGGCCTTGAACATCGGTGTCACCATTTCGCCCATTGGGTGGGTCAATATATTGGGATTGGTTGGTGGTCCGACGGTCACAACTAGCTGTGCGAGCGCAGTAAATCAATGCATCAATACTCTTAAAACCAAAATCGCCGCCATAAAGTCCGATATTGCGGCCGGATTCCCTGCGGCCGATGAATTCGATAAGGCTATTGGAAAATTTGGAACGGAATGTTGCAACGGTTTTGACTCGATAGTTGATGGCAGTATTCAACCGACGAATGGCACGACTAACAACGGCCTTCAAGACGATGTGATTAATTTCAATATCTCTCCTCCGAATGTTGATGAACCTCCCCTTACCGAATGATCAGTCTGCTCACATGTTAGCCACGGCGTAGAACTCATGCCGGCATCGCTCCGATCGCCTGGCAAAAAAAAATCCCCATCGGAAATTCGTGTCCCTCCTGCATACGAGCCTGATTCGACCGTACCCAGTGGGCTAATCTCTCAGACGGGTCGCGTGCTATTCGTGCTCGCCGTTCACGATCAGCCCGAGGGATGCCTTTTCCGCGGGTTCTTCAAATAGCTCTGCCACACTCACCGTGGGCAGCACCTGTGAGCGATGTGACCATAATGTCAAATTAGTCATGACTAATTTGACACGTAGGTCAAAATAGTCATACAATTACAACATGCGCTACTTGACTCCTTTTATCAAATCCGATCTCTTGGAAAAGATGGTGTTTCTGGCTGGGCCCAGACAGGTCGGCAAGACGACGGAGGCGCTGAGCCTCCTGGGTGCCGAGGAATCGAGCCATGCTGGGTACTTCAATTGGGACTATCCCGTACAGCGTGACGCCATTCGCACACTGCTCTTTCCACCGAGACAGCGTCTCATCGTTTTGGATGAAATCCACAAATATAAGAAATGGCGCAACCTTATTAAGGGGGCGTACGACGTTCAGAAATCTCGGCACCGTTTCTTGGTCACTGGTTCGGCGCGTTTAGACTATTACAATCGGGGTGGGGACTCCCTCCAAGGTCGTTATCACCTTCTCAGGCTTCACCCCTTCTCGCTTTCTGAGCTGAAGAGTCTTTTCCCGAACGTTACCCTGCAGAATCTCTTCGATTATGGGGGTTTCCCCGAGCCTCTTTTCAAACGCAGAGAGATATTTTCCCGTCGTTGGAGGAAAGAACGGACAGATCGCGTTCTTTCGGAAGACGTTCGGAGTCTCGAGAGAGTGGAAGAGGTTTCTCGCTTGGAAGAGCTTGTAGCGGCTCTGCCTTCGCGGGTTGGCTCGCCGCTTTCCTACAATAACCTTGCCCAAGATCTTGATGTCGCTCCGAGAACCGTGAAGAGATGGGTCGACATCTTTGAGCGCCTCTATTTGGCTTTTCGTATCTACCCCTTTGGCTCACCAAAAATACGGGCCGTAAAAAAAGAGTCGAAATTGTATCTTTGGGACTGGAGCGAGATCTCAGAGCCAGGAGTGCGGTTCGAAAACATGGTGGCGTGTCATCTTTTGAAGTATTGCCATTTTGTCGAAGACACCGAAGGTTTCCGAATGGAGCTGAGGTATTTGAGGGACACCGACGCAAGAGAGGTGGATTTTGTTGTGTTAAAGGAACGTAAGCCCATTTTTGCGGTCGAGTGCAAGTATTCCAATACGTCCCTGAGCCCACACATTCGATATTTTCAGACGCGCACTCCGGTCCCCCAATTTTTTCAGGTTGTGTTTCAGTCGTCCATTGATTGGGGGGATGCAGACGTTGGGGGGCGTGTGATTTCCTTTGATCGCCTCTGCGACCTACTGCATTTGCCCTAGTCCCTGATGGTGTTCCGTCCCACCTAACCGACGACAGTATCCGATGGATAACGCGGATTACCCGCTTATTCACAAAGACCCAACCGGAACACCGAGTATCCCCTTCTCGATCCACTCGACCTTCTTTGCTGAATAGACAACTATTCCAAATGGCGCCTTGTAGGCCTCGATAAAGAAACGAAGTGCGGTGGTACTCTTGTTGGGTAGCTTTGTGCCTAGTTTGATCTCAATCGGTAAGATTCCAAATTGGCCTTTCAAGACCAGATCGACTTCTGACTGATTTCGCGTGCGGTAGCTCGACGCTTCCCAATTCTGAATGCCCTGAGCGTTAAGACCTTTTAGTATCTCCTCAACAACAAAGCTTTCAAACGAAAACCCCGCCATCGGGTCATTGAAAACATCTTCGAGAGAAGAGAGCCGCAAGAATGCGCTCGCCCTGTAAGACCATCTAAAACCCATGAGGTTAAAATCCCTATTTTTTCAATAGCTTATCTTGATGAGTATCACGTTTTTAATATGATAAACGTGTATACTAATCCATATTATCATAGGATATAATGTATTTTAGGCGGGCTCTTGGAGCGGGATATTTATGCAAAACTAATCGAATGGCGCACATCACCCAGAAGAAAGCCCTTGGTGTTGCAAGGCGCGAGACAGGTCGGAAAGACGCATTCGCTGCAATGGCTCGGTACAACGCATTACAAGCGCACAGTCTACTGCAATTTTGAACAGAATAAGAGGCTTCATCCGTTATTCTCCGACGCTGACCCCGAGGCGATCGTGCAGAGGCTACGGACGTTTCTGCGGACCGAGATCGATTCAAAGGAAACATTAATCATTTTTGATGAGGTCCAAGAGTGCTCTCAAGCTCTCAATTCTCTGAAATACTTTCAAGAGCAGGCAAACCATTTTCATATAGCAGCTGCGGGGTCACTGCTGGGTGTGAAGTTAGGACACCATGATTCATTTCCAGTGGGAAAGGTGAATTTCCTCCACATGTACCCCTTAAGTTTTGCTGAATATCTGTCTGCGATCGGAGAAGATCGCTTTCGAACGATATTGGATCAGAAAGAGGATTTTCAGCCTCTTAATGAAGGAATCCATTTGAGACTGATTGAGCTCCTCAGACGATACTTGGTGCTGGGTGGAATGCCAGAAGTGATCGGACAATCGTTGGTGAGGCCAGGGTCAGTCCTGACGGAGGTCCAGAACGAAATTCTAAAATCGTATGAGCTCGACTTCGTGAAACACGCCACCCCCGCAGAGGCGATGAAGGTGTCACAAGTCTGGAATCAAGTTCCGAGCCAGCTTTCTAAAGAAAACAGGAAATTCGTTTTTTCAGCCGTGCGAAAGAGCGCGCGAGGACGAGACTTCGAGGGTGCCTTGCGTTGGCTGTCTGACGCAGGGCTAATTTATCAGGCCTGTGCGGTGTCCAAACCAGAGCTGCCCCTCGCGGGACTTCGCGACCCTGGAGCATTTAAGATTTACGTGTTTGATGTTGGTCTGTTATCAGCCATGGCGGGACTCGACCCCGCAATCGGACTTTCAGGAACCAACATTTTTTCAGAGTTTAAAGGTGCGATCACGGAAAATTACGTTGCGCAACAATTGGCCACAATGAGTGATGGAAGGCTCTACTATTGGCGCAGCGAGAATATTGCCGAGGTGGATTTTATTCACTCTGAAAAGCAGCGGATTCTGCCGCTCGAGGTAAAAGCCGGGATCAATGCACGAGCCAAGAGCCTGCGTTATTTTGGAAACAGATACTCGATATCGCCACTCTACCGAACCAATTTAATGAATTTTAATTTCTCAGCCGGAATGGCCAATGTTCCACTTTATGCAATCCATAGACTTCAAGATTTGACCGGATAGAGTACCGATTAGTTTGCGGAGTCGAACGCAGAGTGTCGGATTTTCCACACGCGTAACTATTCGCACTTCTGCTTATCCGCTAAGATTCTCCGCGCATGGTAGGTGGAAGACGCCTCAGTAACGTGAGCGCTTCATAAACTACGTCTCGAATCAGGTTGCGCTGGGGGCGAGTAGGTACGAGGCTATTCGATCGTAGTCATCGGCAGTGGAGGCGGTGGGTATCTCAGTGAAGATTCGGTTTAGGGCGTCGAAGGGATTGAC
>JACPWY010000062.1 GCA_016196825.1 Deltaproteobacteria bacterium
GCGATCTTTTACCTCTCGCGCCGTACGCGCTTGCACACGGTAGGTGTGACGTGGCGTGACGGTGTTTCGGGTTTTCTTCTGCCTCACGAAGTCTTTGAGCACTTTCTTCAAAAGCACGGCTCCATCCTTTTCCGATGCGAGCCTTTTAGCCTGTTCGAGAAGGTCCTTGAGCTCCTCATCTAAGACGATTTTCAGGATTTCTTTCTTTTGGATCTTTTCAGGAAACTCCTTGGCCAAAATATCAGCAACCTCTCGGGATGGTTTGTTGATGACCTTGGGGAGAAGGTCTTGGGCGTTTGATTTCTCAAGAACAGGAGAAAGCAGAGTAAGAGAGGTCAAAGACAGAGTCCCGTTCTCAAGAAGAGGCTTCACCTCCACAACTTTTTGACTCAGCCGACAGGCCTGAATGCGACGGTGAGTTTCCCCCTCGGAGTACCCAAGATAACGAATGCAGAAATCATAAAGGCTAGCATAGCCTTCCTTAAGCCACAGCCTCCGACGATCCACTTCAGCCAGATAATCGAGCACGCAACTGGTCTGGATCTTTTCCTTGAGCACTGCGGCTTTGGTTTCAACCAAAAGAGCTTCATCACAAATATTTTCAAACATAGAGCCTCCCAATTTGAGATGACTCTAACCCGGATTTTTGACGACGCATTTTTCATGATAAAAAACCTAATGAAATCGCAATATGGCGACAGAAAATGGATAGTTTTGCAAAAGGAGAAAATATCACTTCAAAAAATTGTCTGATTCCAAAGTCTTACAGTCGACAGAACCGAGCCACACCGAAATTCCGTCAACAATTTCTGAATAATTTTTCGCCAAAATATGGATCCCATCGCGAAAGCAAATCTATTCATGGAAATGATCCGACAATGGACGGCGCCGACCATCGTTAGCCCCGAACCGGATCGGACTATCTCTAACCAAAAGATGGAGTGAATACTCTCCCACGCGACGGCAAGAACCATCGACTGAGGCACCCTCCCCACCCCTCTTTCATGTTGGTGATTGAGTTTCGCAACCAAATCGTCCCATGAATGGGTGGGGAGGTCTGTCTTGGCCCACGCCTATGATAAGGAGGGCAAGGAGCAATACTTTGGTCGTAAAGACGGGGATGCATTGAAATCGATCGCTGAAGCGGAAGGCCTTCAAGATATGGCAGACCGACTCATCCTAGACGAAGGGCTTAGAGACCGCTCCGATTCGCTGTACAGCACTGAACTCGTCACTCGTTTTTCGGACCTTCCCGCAAAACATGAGAAAGCCTATATCAAAGACGGGATATACCACGTGGGTAGTGGAGGGTCGTATTTCAACCACGCTCTTGGGACAGGAAGTTGGTTTACTCTCTCTCACCGCGTGCCAGGAGCCGAAAAGATCGAAGCAGAGTTGAAGGTTGAGAATTTCAAGGCAGCCAACCTCGAGGCTGTTGACACCGCCGTTCGAAAGGCCATTGAGGAGTCTAAGAATGAGCTGGCCTTTGAAGGAATCAAAGAAGCCCGAAGTGCCCGGGAGAACTTACGAAAGCAGTTGGAGGAGATGCGCAAGGACTATTGGAAATGGGAGAGGGCAGTCCCCTACTTCGGGTCGGATGACACTAAGATCGACGCGAAAGATACGTTTATCAACGACTCCTTCTCCAAGTACCTCGAGGTTCCAGAGTTCACAGATCTGGTCGAAAATCACTACGAACGTTCGCGGAGGGCTATCACTGAATTGAACGCAATCACCAAGGAATTGCCCGCTCACCTTTCGCTCTGTGAGAGTAGCCTCAAAGCTCCCCGCGAAAGCGTGCTCGCTATTCCCCATCGAACCTTTGGGCAAAAGCACCTCGACAACGTTATTCCCGAGCTTGAAACAGCCCATGACACCATTCACAAGAGCGCAACTCGATTTCATGACACGATAAAAGGTCACCCCTCAGACCAAGCAACGAAACGACCCTAACCAGCCAGTGCAAGCTCACTTCACCCGCGAGAGCTTATTCGCATCGGTGTGGTGGAACGGATCCTTCTGGCTCTTGATCTGGATGACTGTGTCCTCGTCGTACTCAAACGTGTCGTGGCCGACCTTTACGGTGAGGGAGTAGGCGGTCGTTTTGAATTCCTTGTCGAGGAACGGATTAGAACAGATTCCATATGTCGGACTGCCAAGCGTGGCCTTTAAGACAAATTCCGTCGCGTGCGGTTCCACGGTGCCGCCGGCAATGACCGTCACGCCTCGCGGCACCATAAAGCAACGCATGACCTGCTTTGTCTTGAAATCCCACAACCAGTACCCGAGCTCTTCGTGAAAGGGCGCTGCCTCGCCGATTCGGGTGGCCGTCGTCGAGTAGCGCAGGCTGTACAGCAGCTGCTCATGATTGTTCACGGGGCCCAAGCCCTCGAATTTGATCACCTCGTGGAAGAGGTTGGTTTCTGTGCCGCGATCGTCGGACGGCGCCACATCCTTGCCCTTATCGCCGGCCCACGTTCCAATAAGCCCGCACGTCGAGGGTGTCTTTTCTTGGCGCCTTACAAAACTTCCGCATCACGATGAGCAGTGCGGCCGGTTTCGGGGTTGGTCTTTTCCCCGGGCGTGTGGCGTTCGGTGTTGGGGTCGTGACGGTAGGCATATTGGCCGTCGCCTGGATCCCAGTTCTTCCACTTGGGTGTGGCAACGATCAGGTCGCCGTTTTGCTGATAGTAATTTGAGAGAGAGCCGGGGCTTGCTCCGAGAATGATGTCCCAGGCGTAGACATTGGCTCCGCTGGCCTTGGCGATCTTTTCTAAAAGCTGTCGTCCCTGGTCTCCGGCGCCAGAGCTGCAGGAGGTGAGAATGATATTTTGAAGCCCTGCCGCGCGAGCCACCTCGCCGAAGGCCTCAATCGATTTATCGTCCCAATACTGCATGAATGTGCTTTGCCCCGGCGATCCATGGCTACCAATAATGAGAGTGGTAGTGCCCGGAGGAAGGCTCGCCACATTCTTGAGAACCCCCTGCGGCGTCGAGTGACGCATGATATTGGGGATTCCCAAATTGTGCATATACTGGTTTTGGTACTCCATCGCAGCGTTCGAGTTGTCGGTGCTAATGGTTGCCGCCGTGTGCTTCTTATCCGTCAAAAGGGGACGTAAAAACTCGGTCCCGGCACTCAACTTAATGGATCTCACATCGGCCCCATCGGCTCGCGGTGCAATCTCACCAGGAATTCTGCCGCCGCCGTCCTCATCCGCGCCGAGCGCCGTGGTGTCTCCAAGTAAATGAGAGCCGCCGCCGTCATCGTCGGGGAGCCCGCTGCGTTTGCGACTCAGTTCGCGCGCCAGTTCACCGAGACCTTTGCCGTCTCTTTCGTCGCCATCGCTGATATGGGAAAGCCCACCACCGCCGTCGCGACCGCCACCAAAGCCACCGGTGGAGCAGCTCGCGGGCTTGTGGGCACAGGCCAAAAGCAGCCCACCCGCTAGAATGAATACGAATTGTCTTAAACCGCGTCGCATACGTTAACAAACCTACTAGGGGATCTTCATTGCAAGCGCATGGCCAACACGCCCCGCACGCTCAAGCCCCAACGCACACTGCGAATGCGTCTCCCATTTGGGCGAAGCCCCTTCGAATACAAATGCAGAGTTGGATTCCTTGTTGCCCTCCGCCCAACGTTCAGCCCGCTCCACCAAGCATCCGATCGGTCTTCACCCGAAGTGCCAAATTCTTTCGACCCAAAGCAGCTCTTAGACAAAATTGCTGTCACTCTTTAACCCATTGACTTTCCATACGAATTCCATAGTATAGGGCGGCTTAGAGTACCTAATTGAAGGAGCAGTACCTGTATGGCGCGCATAACCGTTGAAGATTGCTTGGAAAAAATTCCGAACCGTTTCGAGCTCATCCACTGTGCCTCAAAAAGGGTCAAGCAGATGGCCAAAGGGGCTCGGACCGTTCTCACGGGCAATCGCAACAAGCCCGCCGTAATGGCGCTCAGAGAGATCGCCGCCGGTGCGGTCACTATCGACCGAGACCCGGTTGAGACGGATCGCGATCTGACGAGCTAGCTCCGCGCAGCTTCGTGAAACTTGGTTGTTACACGAGACTGCTCATCACCAGTTTTGGGAGGTCTTCGTCATGAGACGCAGTTATTCTACCACCTTGAGCATGCTTGCCGCGCTTGCGGTTCTCACCGCCTGGTATTTTCTGTACGAGAAAAAATTCAAGGTCACCTCGACCCAGAAGGAAGAGACGGCAAAGCAATTCGTTCAGCTCACGCAAAGCGACGTCCAGGAGATCGTCCTGGAACGAATGAAAAACCCACCCAGCGAAGACGCCGAGGCGACTCCCCCACCCGGACCGGTTTCCTACGATCGCATCCATCTGAAAAAACTGGGAGACAATTGGGCCCTCACAGAGCCCATCGAGGACACGGCTGACAGTTCCGCCGTCTCATCACTTTTGTCTTCTGTCATCACCGCGAAACAGGATCGCGTCGTTGATGACACCCCGAAGGATCTTTCTCTCTTTTCTCTCAAAGATCCGATCATCAAGCTGACACTCATCAAGGACAGCACAAAGAAAGAACAGATCTTGTTCGGGCGCAAAACGCCAGTTGGCTTTGGCGTCTATGTGATGAATACGGATCGCAAGGCCGTTTACAAAGCTTCGCAGAGCGTCCGGTCCGGCGTTGAAAAGACGGTCAAGGATTTACGAAACCGCTCGCTCACCTCCGTCACGCGCGCCGATGTCAATGAGGTAGAGGTGTCGGGAAAGGCCAATTATGTATTGAAGCGAGCCGAGAAGGACGCGTGGCTCCTGGCTAGAGAGAATCTCCCTGCCGACGCCAATGAGACGAACAAGCTCGTTGGGGCACTCGTCGATCTCAAGGCCACCGATTTCCCTTCAGAAGATGGAAAAAATTTAGCCCAGTATGGACTGTCACCAGCGGGGCTGAGAGTTGTTCTGTCGACCAGTGCCAAGGACAAGCCCCGCACCGTGCTGCTCCTGGGCCAAGCGTCGGGAAAGACCTATGCCAAACGCGATGACAAACCCACGGTCTATGAAGTCGCCGCCGACACCTGGAGCAAGACCACCGTCGCCTCGGAGAAATTGCGCAGTCTGGAAGTAGCCCATTTCAACCGCTTCGATATCAAGAGGATCAAGATCGAGCGGGATCAAGAGCCTCTGGACCTTCTCAAAGAAAGTGATTGGACGCTGCCGGCCGAGCCGGGCACGAAGCTCGACACCGCGAAGGTCGACACCCTCCTCACAAAAATCCAGGACATGAAGCTTGCGCGCTACGGCACGACCGCCAACACGCCCAGGAAGCCAGCGCTCGTCATCCGCCTCTTCGAGAAGAAGGATAAGGCGGAGACCGAGACGGTCGTGCTCAAGTTCGGCGCACTGGGCGGGAACGAAATTGCCGTTGAGCGCTCGGGGCTTTCCGTTCCGTTTTTTATCAAGGGTGTCGACTTGAAGGCGCTCACGCTCGATAAGAAATCTTTGCTGAAAACAGAAACGAAGACTGAAAACGCGGATAAGAAACCGTCTGAAACTAAGAGGTAGCTATGATGTCTAGTGTGAAGGGCCGCTGGGCTCTTGTTCTCGGAGCCTCTTCGGGATTCGGTGAGGCGATTTCACTGAAACTAGCCGGGGCCGGGTTGAACATCGTGGGAGTCCACCTCGACCGCAAGGGCACCCTCCCGCACGTGGATGAGATCGTTCAGAAGATCGAGAAGACTGGCTCGAAGGCTCTTTTTTTCAACGTCAACGCGGCTGATGCTGCAAAGCGCACTGAAGTCCTCGCCGAGGTGGCGGCCAAGACAGATGGCATCCATTGCCTCGTCCATTCGCTGGCCTTTGGCAGTTTGAAGCCGTTTGTCACGCCTGACTCAAAGGATCGCATCTCTCAAGATCAGATGAACATGACGCTCGACGTGATGGCCCACAGTCTTGTGTACTGGACGCAGGACCTCTTCGAGAAAAAACTTCTTCGGGAAGGCGCCCATATATTCGCGATGACCTCCTCGGGAGGCACTCGAGTGTGGCCGACCTATGGCGCTGTCTCCGCCGCCAAGGCCGCGCTTGAGTCGCACTGCCGGCAACTCGCGCTTGAACTCGCTCCCATGAACATAGCTGTGAACGCCATCCGGGCCGGCGTTACCGACACACCCGCTCTGCGCAAGATCCCGGGCAATGAGAAGATGATCGTGATAGCGACCGAGCGAAACCCTGCGCGCCGGCTGACCACGCCCGAGGATGTCGGGGCCATGATTCAGCTTCTCGTCCACGATGAGGCTCGCTGGATGACGGGCAACGTCTTAGGTGTTGATGGCGGCGAGGATATCGTTGGGTAGGCCCTTGCCCCAGCTTTTCAGCACGGTTCTAATCAGCTGGTAGCCCTTCTTCGAGAGCACAAAATCGGAGTGAGAGAGTCCGCCGATAGCAAAGCTCGCCACGTTGGGACTTTCAGCATATTCGAGGGGAAGCCGGGTGCTTCCACTACGACAGACGATGTCATCCGTAGAGTAGATCGAAACCAGTCGCATGTCAGAGGGGATCGGAGCACCATTGAGCTTTCGCAGCAGACGCGACCGCGGTGAGAGTTGAATGAGGCAACGCCACAAAACAGCCAGATGAGACAAAAACCCCAGCAGCGCCAACCAAGTCCCATGGTGAGGCGTCGCCAGCGTTGTCAGAGTTTCACAGTAGTGGCTCCCCCCGAGAACCTGGACATAGAAGCGCGCCACGATTCCGCCCGCCGAATGCGCGACGAGGTGAATAGGCGCGCTGGGCGCGAGCTTCTTCAGGCTGAGGATTTCGCGCCCCAGAGCCCGAGCCATATCGGGGATTCCTCCGGAGAAATCCTGCCAATGCAAAGAAAAGAGAACAACATTGTATCCGTCCCTGAGCAGGCGCCGTTTCATAATGTGAAGCCCGCGCTGGGGAGCCCCAAACCCCGAGACAAAAACCACCGTCTCGCGACGGGGATCAATGGCCGACTGGGAATCCGCCTCGAAATTTTTCTCCGGCAGAATCGCGACGAGGTCGCGAAACAATCCTACGAGCGGGTTCATGACTCCTTTTCGACAGAAGCGAGTGGCCAGCGGAAAGGAAATTGGCGCCCGTGCTAACCAATGGATAGACTGCAGGAAAATCCCCCACTTGCTGGGAATCTTCTAAATCTATTCAAGCTTTGCGGGAGCACCTCCGATACGCCGTATGTCGAGGTCAGTTCTATGGCGAAAACAATTTGGCTGCTTTTGGCGCTGACGGTCACAGTCTCGGTCGTCGCTGCCCCACTTTTCAAGACTGGGAACCAGCTTGAGATCCGCAAGTACCGCTTTAGCCGGCATTCGGGTAAGGGGTTTGAGCGTCTTGTGCTCGAGTTTGATCACCTGGGTACCGATGGCTCTAAGCCCGAACTCAAGGTCGAATCTCTGACCAATGAGGCCAAAATCACCATCGACTCGGCCCATCTATCAGGCGTCATTCCCGAAAGCGAGATCAACCGATCGTTTTTGACCAGTAGCCAGGTTCTCGGCGCAATTGCGATCTCAGCGGAAAAAAATTCGTTCCGACTTTTGACGAACTTGAAACGCAAAGCCAGCGTCGAGGCCTTTTGGCTTGATAAGCCGGCGCGACTTGTGGTGGACGTGTTTCCGATGGACCGAACGGCCCTGAACCCCCAGCCTGTGACGCGGAAGGTGGCGTCTCACACCCCCGAGCCGAAACTCGAAGCGCCAATGCCCGCACCCGCGATGGGCGACGTCTACTGCTTTCCGGCCAACACGCAACTTCAAGCATCCGTGGGCTTTGGCAAGAAAGATGGTGACAACAGCAACAGTCTTGATGAAAAGGGCGGACTCAATGATTCCAACATCGTCTGCTTCCCCGCGGATTCGCGGCTAACCCCGCAAATCACCTATAAACTTGCGCCCTATCCCATTTCGACGGGCAGCATCCAGACCGACCTCGTCGGTGGAAGTCAGAAGTTATACAGCGCCCCGAGCGCGATGCCAGCCCCCACCGTTAACCTTCCCGTGAGTGTGGCCCCCACCTTCAACGAGCCACCGATGATGGTACCAAACGCAACCGTGGCAGTGCCGCAGAGTCATCAGTGGGCGCCGTCACAACAAGACTTGGCACCGCAGCCGGACAGGGCTCCGACGCCGGTGGCCGCGCCCGCAACCGCGACAGCGCCGGCTTCCATCAGTGCTTTGCCGACACACCCCGCAGAGATAGCCCCTTCGGTCACCACGACGGCTGCCATCCCGGAGACACGGACGCCGACCTCGGTCGGGCCCGAAATACCCGACGCGAAACCGGCCACGCCCTCTTCACCGCCTGAGCCCGCCGTGATGCCCACAAAAGATCTTCCCACTACGTCGGCTGAAGTGGCCGCACCGCCGGCCGTGCCCACAGCCGACGCCGGCACAGTTGTTGAGGAAGCCTCCAAAGATTCCGGCAATCCCTTCCCCGCCCCCAGGAGAAAGAAAAAGAAAAGTAGGGCGCGTCTTCCGCAGCTGCCTTCCTCGATCACCGAAGGCGCATTGCTTCCGCCCGTGAAGTAGCTCAGTCCTCTTTAAGCTAAACAGGCCTACGAACTGGCAACATTGCCAACTCAAGCTGCTCGCCTTACGATTTTGACTCACCCTTTTACATTGCAAGACCACGGGGTAATCCATTTCGAAGCCAGCTCGGCAAAAGGAGACGAACCAAATTGGGCGCGTGCAGAAGCACCCCTATGGGTTCGCCTTTCTTCTTTCACTCAATCCCCGGACACCCGATACCTACGTCGACAAAGGGGACGCGGCACTTCTCCTCAACCGCGATCTCGTGCGTTTCTCGCTCGTTCGTGAGGGAAAGCGGGTCCGTGCGCGAATCCTTGAGGTTCTCGAGCGCGGCACCCAAACGGTGTATGGGCAATTGCTGGCACGCCCCAGCCCCCACATTGTGACACCAACCGGCGATGTCCTCGCAGTAGTGGGGAAGGTCCCCTGCCCCAGCGGAAACTGGGTCATCGCGCGCATTAAGGAATACCCTTCCAAACGAAATGAGGCTTTGGTCGAAATCGAGGAGGTCTTTGGGGAAAAACCTCGCCCGTCGGACGATCCCATCATTGCAGTGGCCGTGCTTGGCCTTCCGAACGAATTTCCTTTGAGCGTAAAACTCGAAGCCCGCCGCCCTCCCCCCGATGACGATGATTCCCGAGAGGATCTCACTTCACTTCCCTTCGTCACCATCGACGGCGAGGACGCCAAGGATTTTGACGATGCGATCCATGTGAAAAGCCAAAGTGGCGAGACCGCGTGGGTCCTGTCTGTCGCCATCGCCGATGTGAGCCACTATGTACGGCCCGGCACCGCTCTCGACGAGCAGGCGAGGCTCAGATCCACGAGCGTCTATTTTCCAGGCCATTGCATTCCGATGCTCCCTGAGGCGCTCTCCAACGATCTCTGTAGCCTCATCCCGGATCAGGAGCGTCTCGTCCTAGTGGCCGAGATGCACTTTGATCGATTCGGCGCCAGTCGCCATGCCCGTTTTTTTTCGGCGAAGATCCGAAGCCGCGCGCGCCTTACCTACACCGAGGTCCACAAGTTTTTCAATCACGAATCAGTGCCCCGCCTTGAGCCAATCAAGGATGCATTGAACCATGCGCGCTCACTTTACAAAAAGATGCGCGAGCGCCGCACAGAGCGGGGCGCACTGGATTTTGATTTTCCAGAGATCAAGTTTCAGATCAACGCAGCGGGTGTGCCCGAATCTGTGGCCGTCGCCCCTCGCTATGAGAGCCACCAGCTCATCGAAGAGTTCATGGTGGCGGCGAATTCATGCGTAGCGGAACGCCTTAAAGACTACCCCGCCCTGTTCCGTGTTCACGAGTCACCCGATCCCGATAAGCTGGGCGATCTCAACGAACTTCTCAAGACCCTTGGAATCTCAAAACGGCTCACGGGTTTTGCACACGCCGACATCGCCCCTTTACTGGAGATCAAGAATCCCCTGTTGCACAGGGCGATCTTGAGAATGCAACGACAGGCCCGCTATCGGTTTGAGCCTCTCGGCCACTTTGGGCTCGCTCTTCCCGACTATCTTCATTTCACTTCGCCCATTCGCCGCTACCCGGATCTCCACAACCACCGACTCCTAAAAGAGGTGCTGAGGGGACTCAAGGCCAGGAATGCAGAGACCGAAGACAACTCCACCTACGATCTGGGCATCGAGACGTCCGACAAAGAACGCCGGGCGATGGAGGCGGAGCGATTCGTTGTTAAACGAAAAACGTGTTGGTACATGATGAAACACGTCGGGGAGGAATTCGACGCGTTGGTGAGTGACCTGAACAACAACGGTATCGCCCTCACCCTCCCCAATGGCATCGAAGGCTACATCCCCGGCGAGTTCGAATACGACGAAAAAAAAATGCGAATCAAGATCGGCGGTGAAATCCTCCGCTGGGGAAGCCCCATCCGCGTCCAACTCGTCCGAGTCGACCTCGAACTCGGTCGCCTAGAATTCCACCTCCTCTAGTCTTAAGGTACGGACTTCCTTTCGAGGAAAAAAGTCCTCAAAAGGAAGTCCGTACCTTTTGTACCGTTTGTACCTTTTGGGGAGTGGTACAGCGGTTGCACTGGTTGGACGGCGTGAGACGTTTGAGCACGCGGAAGGCCTTTGATTGGGCCCCGCTGAGACAAAAAGCGCGCGAGCATTTTGGCATCTCCCGGCTCCGGCCGGGCCAAAGGGCCGTCATTGAGACCGTGATGAACGGCGGGAGCGCCCTAGGCCTCATGCCAACAGGAGCTGGAAAATCCCTCTGTTATCAATTACCTGCCCTATTTCTCCCGCACGCCACAGTGGTGGTTTCACCGCTTCTGTCGCTCATGCAGGACCAGCAGGAGAAGATGGAGGAGGCGGGTGTGGAGTCTACCAAGGTCGATTCCACGCTCAAAAAATCGGAAGAGCGCAGGGCCGTGAAGCGGGTCAAAAATGGGCGGGCTGAGCTCATTTACGTCACGCCCGAGCGGCTCGAAAATGAGGAGTTTCACAGCGCCCTGAAGAAAGGCGGCGTCTCACTTCTTGTCGTCGACGAGGCCCACTGCGTCTCACAATGGGGTCACGATTTTCGTCCGGCCTTTCTTTCCATTCGCCGCGCGCGCGAGGCCCTGGGCAATCCGCCCCTTCTCGCACTCACCGCCACCGCGACTCCCGAGGTCGCTGCCGACATTCGCAGTCAGCTGGGTATCGAGAAGGCACCGCTTTTCAGCACCGGCGTCGATCGCGACAACCTCCAGTTTGAAGTTCACCGCACGGTTAACGAAACGCTCAAGTTCGAGCACCTTCTGAAAATCATCAGCGCATCAGACGGCAACGGCATCGTCTATGTGAGCACGGTCAAGCTCGCCGATGAGCTACATGCCCGCCTGCTGAAAGCCGGAATCGTTGCGGGCAAGTACCACGGCCGCCAGCGCATGAACGACCGCGAGCTCTTTCAGCACGACTTCATGGACAATCGGTACAAGGTGATGGTCGCTACTAAAGCGTTTGGCCTGGGCATCGACAAGCCCGATGTGCGCTTTGTCATCCACTACACCTTTCCCGATTCGGTTGAGAGTTATTACCAAGAGGCGGGGCGCGCCGGGCGAGATGGCAGCCCGGCAGTCGCGGCACTTCTTTACCGTCTTGAGGACAAACGAATTCACTCCTACTTTCTCGGTGGGAAATATCCCACGCGCGCCGATGCCGGCGAGTTGTACAGAGCGATCCTCATTGCGGCGCAGTCCAACGCCTCCATCAATCTCGAATCGGTCATCAAGGGTTCGGGCCTGCCCAGGAAAAAGGCCCTTGTTCTTCTCGCCTATCTCGAGAAGGAAAAGATCATCCGCCGGCGCAAGGGCCTCAAGCTCCTTCGCACCTTCAAAACGGATGAAGAGTTTGAAACATTCCTCCGCCACTACGAAGAGCGCACCAATGCCGACCGCGAGCGTATTTCTCTCATCATGAAATACGGCCAGACCACCGATTGCCGCACCCAATTCTTCCGTGACTACTTCGGTGAACCCAAAGGCGAACGCTGTGGCCACTGTGATTCTTGCCGCGGCGAGTTCCTCTCCCAGACACACGTTGCCTCCGCCGCTGCTCCGCGCTATTAATTTTACGTGTCAAAATGCCGATAAGGGGTACGGGACTCCCCTCTTTTGCGATGAAAATCCTCTCCACCGCGACAACCCTAACCAGTGCCTTCAAGAATGCAGGGCGTGTGCGTGAAATCGTGAGCATTTTCGCACGCAACGGATTTGCCGATCTCATGACCCGAATGCGCATGCAGCGGTTCATGACCAAGCGCTCCCAAGAATCACGGCCAGTGCTCCCCATCGAGGTCCGGCTTCGCATCTGCTTCGAGGAGCTTGGCCCTACGTTCATCAAACTCGGCCAGCTCCTAGCCTCCCGCCCAGACATCATTCCCGAAAACTTCATCACAGAGTTTGAAAAGCTCCAAGACCAGGTAAGCCCAGTCGCATTCCCCGAAATCCGAGCTATCGTCGAGGGTGAGCTCCGTGACACCATCGGTAATCTCTTTGCCACCTTCAATGACACGCCGCTGGCGGCCGCAAGCATTGCCCAGGTTCATCGCGCCACTCTAAAAACCGGCGAGCAGGTCGCCGTGAAGGTGCAGCGACCCGGGATCGAAAGATCAATTCAAAACGATATCTCGATTCTGCGCGGACTGGCGGTGCTTCTCGAGCGCTACGTCCCTGAGACGCGCATCTTCAACCCCACGGGACTGGTGGAAGAGTTTTTCCGCACAATCATCTTTGAACTCGACTTCTTCATCGAGGCCAACAACATCCGGCGCATCCGGCACAATCTCGCTGAAAAAACACAGATCGCCATTCCAGCAACTTATCAATCGCACACCTCTCACAGAGTGCTTTGCCTGGAGTATTTCGATGGGGTGCCGTTTTCCGATCGCGTGCGGCTCGCCGAGCTCAAGATGTCGGCCGCTGATATCGTGGAGGTGGGTGCCGACGCCTTCTTTCATATGGTGATGCAGGATGGTCTATTCCACGCCGACCTCCACGCTGGAAATCTCATCATTCTCAACGACAACCGTCTGGGGTTTATCGACTTTGGGATGGTGGGGCGCCTTTCGAAAAAGACGCAGGACTCCATCCTCATCATCTTCACCTCACTCCTGGATGAGGATTTTGAAACACTCGCGGCCGAATACCTCAACATCTGTCAAAACCGAGGCAGCACGGACATTCAACGTCTCCAAAAAGATCTGATGGACAATATCTCGCCATATATCGGGATGGCGCTCGGTGATGTGAATGTTGGACGTGTGCTCATGCGCTCCACCTCGATCGCAGCGCGCCACCAGCTCATCGTGCCGCGCGAGCTGATGCTTCTCTTCAAGGCAATGATCAGCCTTGAAACTCTCGGCAAACGTCTCGACACGCAATTTGATCTCTTAGCGCTGGGCAATCGCCTCGCGCGCCAAATGCTCACTGGCCGCTATTCCAAGGAGCGGATCGTGCGTGATCTCCTCGTTGTCGGCCGAGACGCCCAAAGGCTCTTCGAGATGAGCCCGCGCATTCTCACGCGATTCTTGCGTCGATGGTCCAATAACAATTTTGCCTTCGAGCACCGCAATCGTGACATCGAACTACTCGCCCGTTCTATCCATGCCCTGTCGCACGCGATTCTTCTCACGGGTCTAGTGCTCGGATCCTTTTTGATCGCCATCACAATTATCCTCCATCCGTTCGGTCCGCTCATTGCTGACACTCCGCTCTTTGCCATTATTGCGCTGGGTCTTGGCGTCGCAAGCGGCCTTCTGGGACTATCTCGGCTGAAAAAGGCCTATAAGGGATGATCCTCCTCCTCTGTACTCTCCTTGCTCTGGCCGACGCGGACTGGGACAGAACGCGCGCGATGTTGAAGCCAGTTTTGGGCGACTTCACCTCCTATTCGCTCAAAAGGGTGGGGGATCAGACCTTCGACATGGAGGCTTACGTCTCGACAGAGGGTGAGCGAAAAACGGCGACCCGGATGCTGAGCGATTATGCGAGCTATCCCAAGTGGATCTTAAAGAACATCAACCGAAAGCCGAGTGGCGGCGACTATTTCACAAAAATAATCGATGTCCGCCCTGACACCGCTCAGAAGCGCCTCACCGTCGTATTTGAGATCTCGGTCGCAAAATTCAAGTATCAGAGCGAGCGGACCTTTCAGATGCACGAGACCAAGCTCAATGATCGCTTTGTTCTGGAGGGGACGGCCATTCCCGATGATTCCTCCCTCGTGGGTCTCGCCCAAGCAACTATGACCGTGTTCGACGCCGAGAATGGCAAGGGGCGCATCTGGATCTATCTGAAGGGAAAAGCCCGGCTTCGCTCGGCTCTGCTCTACAGCCTTCTCCCCGAAAACCCGATGAAGCATGAGGCGGGAGCCCGGGTCAAAACGGCGATTGAGAACTACCTCGAGTGGGAATCCGGCTCCGGCGCAGGACTCAAATAGAGTCGTAGCCCCAAAGAAAAAACGGCATCACCGGGTGTCTGGGCTCAGTGGCATCACCAAATACGAGGGAGAGCGCCTCTTTCCCCGATTGGCTCAAGTACTCGTCTTTTTGGAATCGAAAAATCCGACCATCCGACGTAAACTCCACCCCTTGGCCGCGGAGAAAGCTTGCATAGATCTTGGTGAGCAGGGTCCGATCAAGCGCATGCATAAGACCCAAGACCCCCTTCCCCTCCTCGGAGGCCAGCGCGCGCAATTTCGTGAGGTCGTAGCTGGCAGGCGCAATCAACGTGAGTGGCCGATCTTTGAAATGGTGCTTCTGCGTGCCGGCGATGTTCCGGCTCACTTCAGTGAGATCTCCACCCCACTCATGGATATAGTCGGTGAAATCGGCCCCCTTGTTCACCACGATGTACGAAGTCACTTCGGTCCCCTTCAGGGTGAGATAGATACGGCTCTTCGGGATACGCACCAGCTGCTTCTGCTCCTCAAGACTTCTGTCCACACGCAACGTGTGCCTCTGGTAGAGGCGCCAGATGAGGTGCGTGTGTTTCTTTTCATCGAATTCCACCGATGGCGTCGAATCCTCGGGAATTGCGGTCTGATTGAACTTAAACATCACTTCGCGCCCGGCCCGGTGGAATTGAAACTTCTCGTAGAAGTCGGCCTCGCCCGACCAAAGACACGCCACGATACAACCGCGGGATTTGAGCTCTTTGAGCGCCCGATCAAGGAGAAGCGACGCCACGCCGTGGTTACGAAACTCTGGCGCCGTCACCACGCTGCCGATCAGGCCGATCTTAAAGCGCACACTGGGTCCGACAAACTCCCGGGCAAGAATACCAACATGCCCCGCGGTGAGCCCGTTGATCCGCGCCACAAGGGAAGTACCTCCGGGGTACTCCCCAAAAAGCGACGGGTACTCATCCTTGATTGAAAAATCGGCCTTGGGCCGAATCTGCACATTGAGAAAATCAACGAGCCCAGGGCACGGGCCCGAGGGATGTCTGACGGTCTCAACGGTGGCTTGGTTCATTGCGCCTCCTTCGGCAGTCAATATTCTAACTACGGGGGCGCGGGATGGAAAGCCACGCCAACGTGACGCTCACGGTCATTAGTAACAATTATTCCGTTCAAACCGACTTTCCTGCCCTTCTTATCGTCGGCATTTGATATATTTTGGATCAAAGGGGAGGGGTTATGAAGATCGCCATCCTATCGTTTCTTGTGTCGGTGGTGGCATTGGCCGGAAATCCAACGGGGAACTACAAAGTTATCGTCGATTCGTTGACCAAACTTGAGTCGAGCCACACCAGCGTCACGAAGATCTTTTCCATTGGCACCAACGATGACGGCACCGATATTTTCGCCGTGCGCGTGAGTCTCACCCCGGAAAACCCCGATCCGAGAAAGGTCGCCCACATCGTGGTTGCCACTCACCACGGAGACGAAAGGCGAGCGCCCACCACTGCGATGAAATTTCTGCAATCCCTCGTCGACAGTTACGAAAGCCATTTGGTTTTTAGAAATGGTCTAGCCGACACCGAATGGACCATCGTCCCGGTGCTCAACATTCCGGGCTACAATGCTAGACTCCGCGAAGAACACGGCTGGGATCCCAATCGCGACTACCCCGGCCCGTGCAACGCATCCCCGGGCGGCCATTTGAAGAGCATTCGCACTCTGATGGAACACTTAAAGACCCGCGTCTACACGGGTTCGATCACTCTCCACGGCTACGCCAGCTCCATGACCTACCCTTGGGGCGTAGCCCTAGACGATCCCCATACTCTCGATGACAACGCGTACACTGCGGTCACATCGAAAGCCGCAGAAAAGAATGGCTACCGGTACGGCACAATGGCCAAAGTTGTCTATCCAGCCCGCGGCACCTATGAAGACTTCGTCTACTGGAAGTACGGAATGTGGTCGCTCCTCATCGAGCTCGCAAGCGGAAGCACGACCGACATCCAGCAGACGGTTGAGGCAATGACGGTCTGGTTTGACGGCATCGATCGCACCCCCAGCACCCAGAACGCGCTCAACAGCCACTGCCGAGAAGCCGGCCGACTGGATTTGAGAAACGAATAGTAGGCTGGGAAGGGCAAGTGTCCTGAGTCGTATATTTCGTTACAAATCGCGGGTGCTTCATCCCGGCCTGCTTCGTCAGAAAGGCTTGACGTACAGGCAGTACGCCAGCGCCTTTCTTCCTCGCATACCGGGCGAATCCCCTCGCGAATATGTAACGAAATATACGACTCAGGACACTAGATCAGCGGCGCGAACTGAGCCACGCACCAAAGAAGCGCGCCTGAGATGACCGGGATGGTGAGGTTGTCATCGATTCCCAGCGGGGCGAGCTCCGCAATCACGCTGCAGGTGGCTCCAACAATCGCGAGCACCCACGGGTGCGGAAGCTGGGTCGCGGCTGCAAAGAGCACCGTCGCGAGAAACGCGACCGCGAAATTCGCAATAGCCCCCTCAACGCTCTTCTTGCCGCTGATCTTGGTTTTGCCCCAACGGGTCCCGACCAGCGCCGCGATGGGATCACCCAGCGCAAGATAAAGCACAGAAAGACTCACGATGGGCCGCGGGAAAAGGGCTACCACTACAAAGAGCCCCAAAATGAAATAGGAATTCCCGGTCAGACTCCTCAATTCCTCTCGGCGCATCAACCCACCAAAGTGTGCGAGAGCAAAGCGATGCACCGTTGGAATCTTAAGTCTGGCGAGATCGAAGAGAATTCCGGCGCCCCCCACCACCCCCAGAACCAGAAGAGCCTGGGCCTCAGTGAGGAAAAAGTTATAGAGGCCAAAGCAGATGAGGCCGTTACACATGTGGTAGAGCTTGCGCTCCAGATGGGGAAAGTGCCGGTGCTGATCCAGCACCTGCAACTTAAGACGACGCATAGCGCTCCGTGATTCAGCGCCTGGGGTCGCAATTGCGATGGACTCGCGCATCATAGACAATCTTATGAAGAGCAATTGGGATACCATCTTCTAACAAAACCCTGAAAATTATTTAAATATCTGGAATGATGTGTGTTTCTAATGGGTTCAAGGCGTTATATCGCGCTTCAAAATCCGCCGCAACTGCGTAGCCCGCTACGCGATCGGGTAACTCAATTCGCACCTGCCCTCGATTAATCCGTTGGAAACAAATTTGAGAGGGCTTTATGAAATGGCACAATACGAATATCGCGAAATGTTCTTTCCGTTGAACCGAGATAGATGATGATCTTTTGGTGAGCCTTCTTATAATATTCCGAAAAACTGTTTAACCCCGTAATGTCGCTGGGCCCAATGTTTTGGCTCGCTTTGATTTCAATGGCCCAGACCCCACCCGTGGAAGATTCTAAAATGCAGTCGACCTCCGCCCCGTGCTCGGTACGGTAGGATGACAAACGCGTTGTCGTCGGGTGGTAAAGACTGGCGTGGTAGATTTGAGAGATCACAAAGTGCTCAAACAACATGCCTATTCGGTCTACAGACACCTGAAAGTTTCTCAAAACACCGTTGAGTACCCCGTTGTCAAAGTAGAAGAAACGAGGGTGTTGAACCAGGCGTCTTTTTTCGCTTTTGGCGAAGCTATCGAGGCGAAAGACGATCAGGGTATCCTCGAGAAGCTGAAAAAACCTCATCGCGGCGGGCCGTTTGATCTGTGCGGCAGTTGCGAGTTTACTCAGGTCGAGAAACTGATTAGCCACCGCAGCTGAGTATCTGAAAAACCGAGCAAAGCCTTCCAGATCCTTTGTCAGCCCTTCGGCCTGAATCTCTTCCTTAAGGTAGGTTGCCGCATACGAAGCGAGCACGCGCTGACGTTCTTCTTGAGATTCATCGGAAAAAACACCGGGTAAAGTGCCAGTGGAGAGTACATCTTTCATGACAAGACCTTCTCCAATTTCCGAGGCCAATAAGGGACCTAAGGAGTAGCTGATCACTCGACCCGGTAAAAGATTCGCCTTTCCCCTTTTCAGCTTTCGAGCGCTCGAACCCGTGAGGAAAAACCTGATCCCACGTTTTGCATCTGCGATAACCTGGACTGTATTCAAAATATTGGGAAGGCGCTGCACTTCATCGATGAAGACGGACCGATTCCTGACGTTACCAATTCGCTCATCAAGATAAGATGGGTTGCCCGCGCATTCCAGAAAGGTCGGTTCATGGGCCAGGTTGATCGTGATATCAGGTTTGAGACCCTCAATAAGAGTCGATTTTCCCGTTTGGCGAGGCCCGAGGAGGAGCACCCCTTTCTTACTTTTTTCTATAATGTCAGTAAGATACCTATGAATGATCATACATGATCATTATACCGCGTAAAATGCTCGCAAACAAATATCCTGGAATCGCTGTCGCCCGGGGAACAACGCATCACGCCCCCCTCAATCCACAGCCCCGAAACGCCGAACAGAGAGAGTGAGGATCCACCGTCTTCTGCCCTTCGCCGCCGCCCTTCTTTCAGGGCGGCTTTTTGCCGTCACGGTTGCGCCCGAGGCACTCGTGCAGGCCATTGTGGATGCGCCGCTCGTCGCGATAGTTGAGGTCACACGCCTCACGGTCACCGAGTCCCCATCGATTACCACACTTGCCGAGAGCCACGTGCTGGAGATCCAAAAGAGCACCCTCCCCGAGGTCACTGAAGGCTCCACTCTCATCATCGAGATTCCCGGCGGCAACACGCTGCGCGGATTTCTCGCCTACTCAGGGCTCACCTACCCAACCGAGCGCACTCGTTACACTGCCATTCTCGCACCCACGGATCATTTCACCTTTCGGGTTGTTGGCTTCGATCAGGGGATGAAGCCACTCTCCGCTTCGCGCCACTCGATTCGCAACCAGGTGGGCTGCCCCGGGAGTAATCCGGCATACGTCCATTGGGATACGCGCTTCATGCCCATTCCCTATTTCATCAGCATCGACTCGTTTCGCTCCCACCCCGACCTCCTCGACGGCATCCGACCCAGCTTTGAGGCCTGGCGCAACATCGATTCTCTCGGCGTCGATTTTCTCCCGATGGGCTGCACCCGCTCGCGCACCAACGAGAACGACGGCGTCAACAGCATCATCCTTGTGACCGATCACTGGGACTTCGCGCCCGAGGCCATTGCGGTCACACGCAACTTTTTCGTCGGCTGCGAATCGAGCTACGCAGGGCAAATCCTCGACTCCGACATTCTCTTAAATGGTGTCGATCACACATTCAGCCTCGGCCCCAGCACATCAGCTCACGACGTCCAAAACATTCTCACTCATGAGATCGGCCACTTCCTCGGTCTCGGCCACGAAACAAGCGATGGCGACCCAGAATCCACGATGTGGGCGAGCGCCGATTTTTTCGAAACAAAAAAGCGCACGCCCAAGGAAACCGATAGCCAAGGCGTGCGCGCCAACTACCCCATGGTGATTCCCAAGTCTGCCCCCTATGAAGGGATGGACTGCAGTCCCACTTCCACAGCCACATTCGCCTGCTCTGCTGTCGGCCCCCAGAGCCGAGCGGGCGTGGATCTCGGCCCGCTCATGGCACTGTTAATCCCGCTCAGTGTTTGGGTGAGAAAATCGCGAACGGCCAAGAGCGACACTACTCCCACCGCAACAATCAGTGGGGCCATTCCCTTCTGAGCTTTCAACTCCACCTAGCTGCACCTACTTAGTGGCTGGCGCGAAACCCCATTTTGGGAGAAAAATGCCTCTTTGGGCTACGCCTTCGTCGGATTCCCAAAATGTCCTCGACGGCCATTCCATGGCCGCCTCCGGGCATTTTGCTCATCCTCCTCGTCTCGCTCGAAAGATCCATTTTTCTCCTCAAAAGCGGGTTTCGCGCCAGCCACTACTTAATCTTCTTCAGCTCTTCCCGCGCTTTCGACGCAAGCACGTGCTTTGGAAACTTGTCCAGAAGCTCCTGGTAGAACAGCTTGGCCTCTTTGGGACGGTTGATCAGGCGAAAGCAGTTCGCCTGTCGATAGATCGCACTCGGAACTTGGCCGTCCTTGGGGTAGCTTTTCTTAAATTCGGAGAATTCGAGCGCGGCCGATGCATAATCCTTCAGCTCGAAGTAGGCCTCGCCCAAAAGAAATTGAGCCCTCTTCGCCTCTTCGGCTCGGCTTCGGTTCATCGCCACCTCTTTCAAGACCTCGGCGGCTTCTGCATATTTCCCGGCATCCAAAAGCTTCTTGCCGGTGTCCAGTCGAATAGATTTTTTTTCGGGCTCGGCCTTGGGCGGCGGTATTTCAAGCTCCCTGCCCTCCATCATCTCAAGCCGCCCCTGAAGCGCTCCCATCTCTTTGCGCAGCTCCTCTTCACGTTTCACCGATTCCTCAAAACGCCGCTGTGCAAGTTGGGAGTTTTCTTCGACGATACTTGTAAGCCTCGCCATCTCCTGCCTGAGCTCGTCCGTCGCATACGACGCATCCGCCTTTTCGCCGCGGACCGAGTTCAGCTCCAGTTTGAGTCTCTCAAGCTCCTGATCCCGTTTGATATCGCTCTTACTGCGACACCCCACCATTGCTAAAACCGGAATGACGAGAATGGCCAGAAGAAGACCACGCATTTTAGAGCGCGTTGCAAAATTAACCCCTACTCGGTCGGAAGAAATGGCGAGGCCCTTCGTCCTCCGCGTTCGCGTCCTCGGTCCTGGCCATTTCTTCTCTCCCTCGCTCACGGGTTTAATTTTGCAACGCACTCTTAATTCCCCTCTAGCGGCGGCGGTTGGGCGTCCACGCCGGGGGTCGCAAAATCCCCCGGCGCCTTGATCTGATTCTGCTTCTTCAGGGCCTGGAATTCAGCAAGCTCCGCCTGCTTGCGCGCCTCATCGGAATTCTTGCGGCACGATTCAAAATAACCGTCGGAATAATCTTTCTTCGCCCGCAGAAAAAAATTCTCCGCCTTGCGATAGGTGTCGGGGGCCAGCGCATCGGCCTTCGCCCGACCCGCGGCCTTAATCGCCACGTCGGCTAGAGCCAAATCATCGATGGGACGCGGATGACAGGCCACCACAACAAACGCCACAAGTGGAAATAAGCGTGCGATCAAAGTTAGCGTGTCAGCACCACAAAGACAGCCCGTCGATTCATCGACCAGGCGCTGTCATTGTGGCCAGGGTCGGCGGGCCGCTCTTCGCCGTAACTGATCACCGACAGACGAGCCTTCGGCACTCCGAGCCTCGTCAGAAAATCGCGGGCCGCGTTCGCGCGCCGCTCTCCAAGCGCCAGGTTGTACTCCGTTGTGCCACGCTCGTCGCAATGGCCCTCAACCTGAACCTTCACGCCCTTATTCCTTTTGAGCCAGGCCGCATTCGCCTTCAAAGCTTCGCGCGCATCGGCTCGCAGTGAGTAGGAGTCATAATCGAAGTAGGCAACCTTGAATTCGCTGCCCGTGTCGCCGAGCCCGGTGTCGCCACCCGCCGCCATCGGATCGGTCTCCACCGGAACGCCGCCTGGCGCTAGCCCCGACGAGGAATCCGGTGACATCAGCGGCTCATCCTGCTTCACCTCTTTTTTGCTGCAGCTAACAAGAAGCAGAAAAACGGACAGAAAGGTCACTAATGTCGTACGGGAAGTGGTCATAAGGATCCTCGATTGTGAATTTATGCCTTCAAGTAAAAAGTTAATCCAAGCCATTGCAACAATTCAATATTATTTTGTAAGTTAGGGGGGTGAGCCCATTCGAAATTCAGCTGGACCTTACACCTAGCATCAGGAATCCACAGTCCGGGATCGGCAGAACCGCACGCTTCACCTTTGACGCCCTCAAACGCGTGGCGGGCGAGGAGATGATCACCGCCGTCGCCCGCACCGGCGATCTGCCAAGGCCGCGACGCGTCGGTCGATCGATCCTCCACTCCTTTGAACACAAGTTGCCTCTCACACTGGGGCTCACGCGGGTTCTGACTGTGCACGATCTCTGGACGCTCAAACCCAATCCGTTTCAACCACCGGAGTATCAACGATCACAAGGACCGCGCTTGAAACGGGCGATTCACTGCGCCGATCTCATCGTCACGCCCAGCGAAACGGTGAAGCAGGCCCTTCTCGCGCGATTTCCCGAGAAAAAAGGGCGGGTCCACGCCGTGCCCCATGGGTACCAGCTTTCCCCCCAAACGACAGCTCCGCCCACGCCCGCCGTTGCCCATTTTCTTTCCGATGCGCGTCCGTTCATCCTCTGCATCGCGTGTCTCGAGGTGAGAAAAAACTTAACTCCGCTCCTGACGGCACTTGAGCACCTCCCCGTGCGTCTCGCTCTCATCGGGAATCTTGGCTTCGGCGGCCAAGAGATCGAGGCGCGTCTCAAAGCTCACCCGCGCCGAACCCACATCCTTCACCTCACCTCGGCCCAGGACGCCGATCTGGCCGCGCTATTTCAGGCCTGCACCACTTACGTCCAGCCCTCGCTCGATGAAGGTTTCGGCATGCCGGTCATCGACGCTCTTCGCTTCGGTAAGCGCCCTGTTCTCTCCGAAATCCCAGTCTTTTTCGAGATAGCGGGTGGCACCGCGGATTATTTTACCCCGACCGATGCCTCCCAACTCACAGAGGTTCTCAAGCACAACTTGGCGCACACGCAAGACCCAAAACCCTCGCGCACCCGCGCCCAGAGCCTCACGTGGGACCGCGTCGCCCACCAACTCCTCTCCCTCTACCGTCCCAAAAGGTGGCCTGCCGCATTGAGGGAAACTGTCCCAGCATGACGGCGTGCCAATGCAGTGTTAAAATTTGCCATTCATGGGCCGAATCCTCACCTTGGGTCTTCTTCTCGCCTTCAGTCTGTCCGCTGAGCCGGCGTACATCACATTCCCCGCCGACATCGATTGGGTCACGCGATCAAGCGACCATTTTGACGTCCTCTACCGGCGCGGCGAAGACGCGCTCGCCATTCGCGCCATAAAAGCCGCTGAGCGGGCCCGCACGGTCGTGACCCCGCTTTTCGCCGATCTCCCCGAGCGGGTCTGGATCGTGCTCGCCGATTTCAACGACACCCTCAACGGCTACGCGCTCGATGTGCTCTACCCCCACATGGTGATCTACACATCACCGCCTGAGCCGAGCAGCGAGCTCGCCAGTCTCGATGATTGGTTCTCCTCGGTGATTCTCCACGAGTTCACCCACAACGTGCACCTCTTTCCAGCCCACGGCCTGTGGGCGCCATTGAGGTTTCTCTTCGGCTCGATAGCGGCCCCCAACGGCCTCATGCCATCGCATTTCCACGAGGGCCTCGCCGTCTTCACCGAAACCGAATTCACCCGCGGCGGCCGCGGCCGCGGCACCTACTTCGCCATGCTTCGCCGTATGGCTGTCGATGCCAAAGAGTGGGGCACAGAAAAATTCTTCTCGGTGGATCAGATGGACGGAAGCACCCCCCGTTGGCCCCATGGCACCACCTCCTACTTCATGGGCTCCAACCTCTACCGGGACTTGTGGAAGAGAAAGGGAGCAGAGGGGATCAAAGATTTCGTCTACAGCACATCGCAAATCGTGCCGTATTTCCTGAACCATTCCTATGAAACCGTCTTCGGCGAGAGCTACCAGTCGGTGTGGGATAAAATTTTCGACTCCACGCGCCTTCTCGATGAATTGGAGATCCAGCGCATCCAGGCGACTCCGCTTTCCGCCACCGAAGCCATCACCACCACGCATTTCATGAAGGGCGATCTCCATCTCTCACCCAGCGGCAAGCTCATAGCCTTCCGCAGCTTCTCACCCGATGACGGCGCAAAGTTCGAGATCCTCTCGACAGAAAAAAAGACCGCCCCCGAGGGCATCTCGTCAAAAGTCCATGACCTTGACGGCAAGATCGGAGGCGCGGCGGGCCTCTGTTGGGGCAGCTCGGAAACCGATCTCCTCGTTGCGATCCAACGCAGAGAGCGGAGCTATGCCGTCAACGAACTCGTTGCCTTGAATTGGAAAAGTGGCGACCAGACCCCCATCCTCACGGATGGCCAAAAACTCACCCATGTGAGGGAGATCGCCTGCACCGAAAATCTCGATAGGCTTGTCGTTACGACCGAATATCTCACCCGCGGCGAAGTCGCCATATTGTCATACGATCCGCTCACCCACACAGCCACCAAGATAGAGAGCTGGCCCACTCCCCCAGGTACATTTGTCAGCGGCCTCACCATTCAAAACAATCGAATAGCCATCGCCATTCGCAGAGGCGTACAGACCGATTTCTATATTTGGAAGAGGGGCACCCCCCCCACCCTCGCCCGCACCGCCGACGGTCTTTATTACAACCTGCGCCCTCTCGATGGCGAAGCGTTCCTCAGTATCGCCCAGACCGACGGCCGCGACGAAATTTGGATCATCGATCCCGACCGTAACACCCAACAGAAACACGCGGCCTTTCTGGGCGGCGTCACAAGCTTCGACTGGAAAAATCGCTCGCTAGTCGCGCTCAACTACCGCCATGGCGGCTATGACGTCGAAAAGGTGACGCCCGTCTCGCTCCCCGCAAAGCCTCTGGGCACCGAGAAAAAGCCCGACACCCCTACGATGACGGAGGTCACCGCGTCCGAACCCATCGAGTACTCCCCCGTCGGCTCCCTCACGCCGAAAACCTGGGTCCCGCTCTTCTTTTTCGTCCCCTTCGGTTTTGAAATCGGCTTTTGGATCCCCGGCTTCGACATCTCCCAACGCCACTTCTTCGACCTCATTGGCGGGTACGACTCCCGCGGCAGCTTCTTCGCAAATGCCGGCTATTCCTACCGCAGGCGCCACAGCATCTGGAACTTGAACGCCGGCTATCTCCCCAGCTATTTCTACTACACCAACGGCGAGGTGAAGCTCGCGCGCGATGGAATCACCTTGAGCCACACCTACAACATCCTCGATGGCTCAAGCGGAGCGTGGGCGGTGAAGACGTCACTCGTCTTCAGCCAACTCAGTCTTGAATACAAGATAACCCCACCGATCCCGTCCAAGACCCTCAACTCGGTGGGCGCGGGCCTTGAGACATCCTTTTCTCTCGGCCTCAAGAAAAAGCCGCTCTTCATTTCCCCAACGAGCGGCACGGTCTTCGGCTTCGGTGGCACCTACTTCCCCACCGCCATTGGCAGCACGGAAGAATACTCCCGCCTAGTCGCTACGATCGACCAATACCTTCCGTCCCTTTTCTCCGGCCACTCCATTTTCCTAGGCCTTCGCGCCGGCTGGACTCACGGCACGGAGGTGCTCAACTCCTATTTCGAAGTCGGCGGCGAATACACCATCTCCCCCTACCGCCCGCTCTTTATGAACCGCGGATTCAGCCCCGTGAAATTCGCCGCGCGCGAAGTCGTGGGACTCAACGTCGAATACCGATTCCCCATTCTGCAAGTGTACCGCGGCTACGGCCTCTTTCCGCTCAAGCTGCGCCGCATCCACGGCGCGCTTGTCAGCGACCTCTCCACCGTCGACCAATCGAGCGACCACACCGACAGACTGCGTCTCTTTCAGGACTACTACGCCTCCAGCGGCATCGAGCTCAAAACCGACTGGATCACAAGCTTCTACCTCCCCACCCAAATGCGCCTCGGCCTCTACCACGGCTACGGGCCCCTTGGAGAGCCTCTCTATGTCTCGTTTGCCTTCGAGGCGTCGCTCTAAGAATTCTCTACCCCCTAAGAATTCTCGCCGAATCCAGTGTATACTTTTCCAATACAGTTTTTTTTTTACCCCGTAACTGGCTACAATTGGCTTGGAGGCTATTTCCATGAACAAGCAATTCCTCGCAGCTCTTATCATTACTCTTTCGGTCAGCGTTTCGTTCGCAGCCGGCCCCGCCCGGGAAGCTCCGAAAGCGAAGGAAGATCCTCGCAAGGAACAGGGGCGCAAAAAGACGAAGGCTATGACCCCCGCAGAGGCAGCCAAGGCCATCGAAATGGAAAGAGCAACCAAAGAGGCCGACAAGGGCAATTCCGCCCGGCCCAACCGCGTAAAGGAAGGCTTTGCTCCTGAGGGAAAAAACGCGCCTGAGACTATCGGGAAACATGACGCCAGGGGCGCCAAGCAGGTCACCGGCGAGTTCAATAACGGCCGGCCGGTGACAACCGAAGATGTGAGGGATTGGACAAAGCTCGGCGGCATGATCGAAGCGAAACTCGGGGGCGACAAGGCCGCGACTAAACAAATCATGAGGGAGCTCGCCGCAGTCCGCAAAAGGATCGAAGGCGACACGAACAGCGAAGAGGGCATGAATCGCCTCTACAACATGATCGCCCGCCATCTGAGTTTTAAGGGTGAATTGGATACCGACGGCCTCCTCCGCGAAGCGCTCGATGTGCTGGGCGGAGCCACCGAGGCGAACCTGCGCATCTGCCAGGCCGCTTTCTGCACGAAAAATTGCGGAACGCGTCTGACCGCAGGAGCTTGCCGCAAAGTCGCTTTGGCTCTCTCTGCGGCGGCACTAGTGGCCATCCCGGCTGAGGCCTACGCGAGCTTCTTCAACAACTTCCTGGATCAGACGAAGGCAAACCCGAACAACAACTCGGTTGCCTGCACTGCGGTCCTCGGCAAGGAGAAATTCACGGTCAACGTTTCGGGGCTCCAACACGAGATCCCCGACGAAGTAACGCCTCCGACCGATGCGGACGAGGCGAAGTAACTCGTTCCAGAGTCTTCAGCCCGGGCCTTGCGGCCCGGGCTTTTTTTTGAGCTCTTTCCAAGTAATACAGTGGGTCGACAGGGTGCCGCCGCACCGATGAAAGACTGTCGCGCGTCCCGAGAGGCGACTCACGCGCCGGGCAGATTTGTTTGCACGTCCCCGGTCTTCGAGCGGCTTGTTCCCCGAAGTTACCGGTTCGCGATAACATCGGGTGCTTTGGGCGGCGTGTCAGGCCTTTGCCAACGAGGAAAATCTTGCCGTGCCTTAAAAAGATTGTGCGCCCTGCACAATGACCGGATGTTGCCTTTGTCATGGCTACTCCCCCCAAGCGCCCAAGGCTGCACATGATCGTCTTGAAGATGTGCGGTTTGGCTACACCGAATGCCTTTCGGGCTCACAAAGGTGCATTGATACCCATCACGCTCCCTCACCTCCTTCGAGATAGCTTTGGGAACATACCGGGTGTGACGCTTGACCACGCACGCCCGAGGCCTCTTCTCTCTAACAAAATGCGTCGCCATTTTAATAAGAAGCCTCAATGGGTCTTTCTCAGACCCAATCCGCCGAGCGTTCTCGAGAAGAACTCTCAGTTCGTCCGTCATCTCAACCGTAAAGAACTCTCTCTTCTTTGTTCTTTCTGGAAACTTCTTATCTAAGACCTTCTCAATCGCTTTGACCGATTTGTTGACCACCTGAGGCAAGATTTCCTTCGCATTACCTATCTCAAGATAGGGAGCAAGAGCACTGATGGCCGTCAAAGACAGTTCGCCGTTCTCAAGAAGAGCCTTTTGCTTTTTCTTGCCCAAAAGCCAACCACCATTCCCGCACACCGATCAAAAGATAGACAGCCTCACGATTCTCTCCGCCCTATCCCGAAATCATTTCCCTACCCAATCCATCACTTACCGATGTCTACACAATTGCCCCACTGGTATACGCCTTGCAGCCAGTTAGGGGCATGCGCGCATCCGCAAGCCTACTGGGTGTCTATCTCTGCACACTTTCGCTCGCCCTTTCGGCGGCAGGTAACCATGACAACGCCAGACCTTCCGGTGGCCAGCGCCTTGATTGCTCCGCCCAAGGGTTTCACAACAAATTCGGCATTCACACCCTCGTCGAAGCCAACAATAAAAGCCCCAAGCAGGCCTCTGTTCCCCTTTTTGAGGCCACAAGGGACTACGAAATGATGGGTTTCCCAAGGGCGATGGTAGGCAGCGTGGGCGGCGCCTACGACAACAACAACCTCGAATACAAAAGTATGGCAGTGGGCTGGAAATATGCTCCGCCTAAGGACACGGCCTTTCGCTACGCCATGGCCTATGCACTTCTTTGCGACGCCCAGACACCCGACTCGGGCTTCTCGAAACAGCTCCTCATGAACATCGGGAGGGATGACCTCTTTAAGGCCTACCTCTCGACCTGGGGCCCCACGGAGCGTAGGCAGATTCAGCCCAGCGAGGAGTCCATCGCCAAGTCCGCCCTCATGCTCCAGATATACAAGGACCTCAATGAAGCGCTCAAAACCAAGAATCCTTTGATCAGAGATTTCCTGAAGGGCATGATCACGCAGATTGAGGCCAACGAGAACAAGATCTCGAGCCAGAAGCCTTTGGTCTTCACGAAACCGTTCTTGATAGAGCTCGAAAAGCTCCTCAAGGTGATGGCTAAGCCAGACGAAAAACGCACAGAGGAAGAGAAGAAGCTCTTTGCATTTTGGGGCTCCTTTTCAGCAGAGCCTCGCTTCAGCTACCTCATGAACCCTCTCGTGGCCTCTTACATGCGGGCCGCCCGCGACACCGGAATCTCAGACTCCAAAGGGCACATCGTCAACAGGAGCCAGCTCGAATATATCCAGAGCCAAATTCAGACCCTTTTGAAAAATAAAGACTTCACCTTTCTCACCGATCCCATTGCAGCCGGCGGCACGATCAGTTTCCGGAAGCGGCCCGCCGAACCCGCAGCGGACGACAAGAACGCGATAGCCGCCTTTTCTGACGACAAAGGCAAGCCCGAAAAGCCCGAAAAGCCCGAGATGATCGGCGAAGCCTTCCTGGAGGTGCCAAACCCCATGAAGCAGATCGACGTCGCTCTCAAAGAGATCTTTCAAACCTGGCAAGAGAAAGAATGGACCCCCGGCCAGGAGCTCGATAAGCGGCGGGAAGTTCAAGATCGTCTGCTCAGGCTTCTGATCGCTTATGATGACCTCGGCCACTCCTCCTCTCCCGAACTCCATGGAATGCGCACGGCGATTCTCCATGCCATGGCAGGGCTCACCGACGCTGAGCGCTCACCCGGGGTGCCAACCGACGAATTCGATCTCAAGAGCCTTCACAACCCGGACGCCCTGCGAATGGATCGCGAACGTTTTTCTCTGATCGGCCGAAAGTCCGGCACCCATTACGAGCCCGGCGCGCTCAACGAATTCACCAAGATGGATGCCCCCTGGAAGGCCATCGTCCATGCGATCGCCTATCGGCCTAACGAGTACTTCTCTGGCCAGGCGAAAGATCTGACCCGCTTTCTCCAGACCGGCGCCTCGAGCGACCTTGTCCGCGCCCTTTTGAATTCCCAGGCCCTGTTGCGCCTGGCCGCGGAGGTCTTGAAAGAGTCCGGTGCCGATGCCGAAGCTGCCGCACTTCTCAAAGAGGTTGCCGGTTTCGACGGTATGACCGACAAGCAGCAGCAACGCTACCAGACGCTGCGCCGACGACTGGTCGACTCCATTCTCTCTGTTCCATTTGAAAAGCTCGATGATTCAAATCGCGCGAGCCTCACAGCGATCACGCTATTAGACGAAATTGGTCTGTCCGGCGTCACACCACGCGACTTTTCCACACTCTCAGACACCGGCCGCACGGGACTTGAAAAAAGCCCGCTCTTTAAACCCGAACACTACCTTCTCGCCACACGCCGCCTCGAGCTCGAAGTGGAGACAAATCGCCTGAAGGATTTCGCGTCAAAAGCGGGAATGGATCTCTCAACGCTCGAACACAATATCGCGGCCCACGCCAAGGATTTTTCGGGCCACAACACTGGTCTAACGCCCGATATTCGCCAAACGCTCGCTCGCCGTATTCTCGACATTCCTTTCCACGGCGATCTCCAGCCCCTGCACAGGGAAGAACAGACAGAGTTGCTCAAGCTCGGACGCAATCTCCTTTCTATTCATGGGTACAATCTCTCCAAGAACGAAAAGCGGCAAGCCCGACAGGCCCTGGATGAATTGATCTTCCGCCCCATGACCTCCGATGTGGCGAATGAGTGGATTGAACGCCTCGCGGGCGCCGACGCCTCCTATTTTGGCGCGGGAGTCCCTTCATATGAAGGCTCTGAGGCCGCTATGATGGCGTTGGCTGACAAAGGCCTTTTTGAACCTGAACGCTTTCACCATCTCATCGAGCTCCGCGGAAAATACCAAGATGCCGTTGCGCCTTTGAGAAATGATCTTGCGGCGCGAATGCTCGACTTTGCCCGAACCCTCAGACTGCGCGAAGAAAAGCAGATGGACAACAACACGCCGATGTTAAAGCAAGCCGATCAGATCACGGTCCAGACCGCGATCCAACGTGTCCTCGAAGAGGCGCTATACCGGCCCGATAAGGCCCACATCACCGATATTTTGGTCAACCTCTTCCAAGGCGAAGAGGTCGACCTCGAACCCGTTCTGAGGGGACTCCCCGCCCAGGACGCCAGACTCGCAGCGGCAGGCCTTAAATACCTCGCAGGCGCCGGAATGGGCGACTTCCTTAAGAAACACGCCACCGAGAAACTGAAAGCTTGGGAGAAGCTCAGCCAAGCTTGGCTGAGCGACCTCAACGCCGAGATCCCCAATGCTTCGGAAGACGAACAGATGTGGGCGACTACCGTACTAGGCGACATGGATCGCTACCGACGAGCGATGACAGGGCTCACCCGGGCCGGCTGGCGCAGCCCCACCAATCTGATGAGTGCCCAGTGGAAGAAGAGGATCCAGACCATTTTCCGGGAAACCGGCACTCTCCCTGCCATCACGGCCGCACTGACGAAGACCGGTCCCTCCCACGTCGGTCCCTTCTTAAGAGGATTCAGCGAGGAGAAAGAGGGCCCAGGCATTCATCAACGTTTGGCCGCTATCGACGGGGAACTTGAGCTGCTCGAAAAGATTGCGGCCAAAGACGGCGGCAAAGCCTTCACGAGTGAACGGGAAAAGATTCAGGCCGCTATCGATCCCACCCGAGGGATCTCCTACAACCCGGTCACCAACACCGTCATCCTCAACAAGAACGCGCAATTGACGACGGCCGATCTCAAAAAGCTCAAGGCCATTGGAGAGCTCAACCTGTTCATTGACGACGGCCTGAATAGCCAAAGCATTTCGCATGTGGGGTACGCGGGGCTCGAAGACTGGTTTCACCAGCTCCGATTCGCCCACCGCCGCGGGGATGCCTACGATGATCCCCACTCCCCGGCCGTCGAAGCCAAGGAGCCTTACCTCCCCTTCAACGAAACGACGGCGATCAAGGTCATCCAACACGAGGATGGCACCTACCACTACATCTTCACTCCTACCGCGCTGATCAAAGACAAGCTGAAGGCGGACAAGAAGGAACTCACGGCCCTTCGCAAAAACTGGATCGATTCCCATGACGATGAGAAAGGTGTCTGGCACGCCACGAAAGAATACGGCGGAGAGATTTTGTCCCACATCCCATTCGTCCCCGGATTCGGCAGGGCCTGGGGAAACACTTGGGAATCCATGAAGGACTTGAGCGGTCTGAACCCTTTCTATGACCCCAAATTCATTCCCCTCATCACCAGTGAGGACAAGATTATGGGAGACTCCTACAATGCCATGGTCCGCAAACTCCACGATGTGATCGACGCCGGCTACATCGCCGAAGACGGCGGCCGATCGGGCATCGAGATCGGCGCCGACAACACGCGCCTCATTGGCGACAAATTGCACAATGAAAGGGCTGCGATCGACAGTTTTATAGGGAAGGTAGAGACCATGCATGACATCGCGGTCATCGCCGCCACTTCGGCAATGCCACTCGAAGGCCTCCTCGCGTCCGCGGCCGCCTCGTTTAAGGGCACGACAGCCGCCTCTCGCTTCGCGGCCCAGAGCCTTCTCATCACCGCCCGCGCCGCCAAGGCCTATCGCGCTTCAACCATCGGTGCCTTGAAAACAGCGGGCATCTTCACGGGAGTGGGAACGGCTACGGAGTGGGGTATCACAGGCATTCAATACACCGCCGGACAGTTCGGCCTCGATTGGTTAGCAGGCCGCGGCCCCCGCATGATTCGTGACAAGCTGGCGCTCGCCAAAGAAAAGGGCAATATCGGTTGGCGCAATCCGAAGTTCTACGACCACGAACCCCGCATGATCGACTTTGTCACCAACCGCTTCAACCCCGATCCCGAAGAGATCAAACGGTATCAGGCGGCGGCGTTCGAATATGCCATCGAAGAGGCTCTGGATCCCGATGGCAACGGTGTCCCCAACGATCACTCCGCGTTCGAGCAGAAGATCAACGGCCAAAAATCGCTCGCCGACTTGGCCTGGTCACCCGTGCAACAATTTGCTGGCAATGCCAAATTCTTCCAGGGCCTAAATCTCGCCAAGGGCGGTTTCCCGCGCGGCGGACTTCCGGGTGAGATGGCATTTGCAGGATTGTGGTCAAAGTTCCACCCGCTCGATCCCGGATTCGATCGCATTCGGCGCGCGGAGCAACAGCGGCTAGAGATGGCCCGCCAGAGCGGCACACCATCTGCGGCTGAAAAGCACAATGAAAAGAATACGAGTAAAAACGACCCTGAAGATCCCGAGAAACCAGCGACCGAGCCGTCCCTGTGGGATCAGTTTCACGACGAGACCCGCGAAAGAGGAATCTTTGAGATTGCAGGCCGCGAGCTCTTCGGCGGTGGCATCGAAGGTTCGCGCTTCGGCGTCGCGGGCATTCCCACCCAAATGCTCATGAAACGCCTCGGGCCCGGCGCCGCCAACACCGCTCTCGGCATGGGAACATTCTTATTCTTCGATGAGCTGACAAAGTCAGGAGTTCGTTCGGTGGAGAGCGGTGAGAGGATGCATTTCCCATGGGAAGATCCCGAAGAGCTGGCCCATTCCTTCACGATGGGGCTATATATCGGCCACGGCATCGCAAAAGGGGCACAGACCCAGAGCTATTACCAGGGTCTGAAACGGGACTATTTGGGTATGTATGAAGGCAAGCGCAAGACTCCGATAACACCCTATCCTCCAGCAACGCCCGGCACTTCAGCAGCGCCCAGCACCCCAGCAGCGCCCAGCACCCCAGCAGCGCCCAGCACTCCGGCAACACCCGGCACTCCAGCAACGCCCGGCACTCCAGCAACGCCTGGCACTCCAGCAACCCACGGCACCCCAGCCGAGCCCGGCACTCCGGCAACGCCCAATACTGCGACAACAGCCGGAAAGAGGCCTCCAGTGGGTGCCTCGCCAATCGGCCGTCTGGCTTTCGAACAGTTTGGTGGGAATACAGCACAGACGCTTGAGTTTTTAAAAACCATTACACCCGACGAGTTGGCCAGAGCCCCGCGTGAGGTCCAGACCGAATTCGTCCAGATCATCAAGTCTCTGCGCGAAAGTGCCGTCCTAGACATTGAGGCCTTTGCCAAATCCACAAAAGATCCCAAACTTGCAAAGCGGGCCAATCGCCTCACCGAGACTGAGCCGGAGATCGCCACTCTCACTAGAAAGGGAACACAGGAACAGCTTTCCACAGAGGAGGCCAACCGACTGAGCTCGCTCAAAACTGAGCGAGAGGCCATTCTCATCGAGATGGCGGCCCGCCTTGAGCCTGAGAAAAACGCCTCGGACGCCGCCAAACGGCGCATGCAGTACCGCAACCGGATGGTTAAGGGCATCCCAGCGAGAGTCGTCAGCACCGAGCGGGGCGATATGGAGACAATTCGAACGTATGAAAACCACGGCGCCTTGATCAATCAGGCCATCGCCCGCCTCGACATGCTCGACAACTTTGAGGCCCCGATTCTTGCCACCTCGGCCGTGCTCTCACCTGAGACTGAAATCGCGGCAAAGGTCTTAGGTCGCACTCACCCGAAGGCCGTCGAGGCTCTTAAGCGCGAGGCCGAGCGCCAGAAAACTGCGAGTGGATTTCACGATGGGTATAGGACGTTCGAAGAAAGAAACATCGTCCCGCACCTCTCGGATCTCCCCTTCAAATTGTCATCGATCTCTCAACTGGGCACCAAGCCCGCAGTGGGTTTCGGTCGTGCGAAACAGATTGCCTCCGAGCGGATCGTAAACGCCCGCCAGAGCTCCAATGATCCTCAGGAGAAGGAACAGCTTCTCGACGTACTGCGCCGCATCGATCAGGAAAGAGCGCTGAAGATTGAGGCGAAGGAGCAAAAATGAAACAGGCACTCTTGGCACTTCTCATGATCGGTGGCTGTGTCCACCAGGAGACCGTGAACACTTCGTCGGACAGCATCTCGATCCGTTTTCAAAATATGGGGGGAATGACACTTGGCCACGGTGTCTGCTCCATCCTCAATTACGGCGGACTCGACAGGCTCTGCCACTACAGCTCCACGCGGCCCGTGGATCTCTTTTTCGAAGTCGGGCCAGGTTTCACACACGTCACCTCCCTCGTGGATGTTTTCGACATCCCCACGCAGCAACAGGAGCGCGCAGTCCAATGGGCGGAATGGCAACGTCTCGGGGCCCGTTTCTATTCGGTCGATCCCAAAGACCTTGCGCCCTCTCTCGAGCTCTTTGAGGCGGTCACCAGCAAGGGTGCCACCGAACGGCTCTCGAGCAATCTTAAGAGGCGCAACAACGAATTCCTCTTTAAGCCTTATCTCATCGTCGAGGTGAAGGGGAGGCGTCTCGCCTTCTTAAGCCTCTCCGATCCGAAATGGAATGACCCCAAGGCTCCTTGGGTGGTGAGCGATCCCGTCACCGCCTTCCAAGAAGCGGCGGCCCAGATTCCGGCCGATATCTCAGTGCTCCATGTGGTGGGCTCGATCCCCCCAGCGATTCGAGCTAGCGTGGCAGCGGTCTCTCAGCGCCCCGTCGTTTTCTTTGGAGGGGAGCTCAAGGAGATGAACTCGCGTGAGATCGTGGCTCAAGGGCTAAACAATTTTTGGTTAAAAGCGCCGGACATCGGACGTGGCGTCGGTGAAATGGTCCTGTCGGCCCGGCCCGAGGCCGAAGGCGTCGCCATTGGCGACCTGCGCTACTACTACAAACCCTGGGTGTTAGCGAAACCGGACACGATGAGTGCCTCGTGTGCCGCACTTAATCCAGACAACCTTGCGCCGGGCAAATGCGCCCTCTCCGAAGTCGGCAAAGCCAGCTGCGCCCAAGAGATCGAAAAGTAAACCCCACTGACCCCCTCCATCACCGATAGACATCTTTGCGGTGTGCGATCTTGAGGATCAAAATCGCAATCCTCTCCCCATCCACCTCGTAGATCACCCGATAGACGCCCACGCGAATGCGAAATGTAGCGTCCTCTCCCGTTATCTTCTTGGAGCCCGGGGGAAAGGGCTCGTAAGCCAATCTTTGAACCGCTGCCAGCACACGTTCCCGATCGCGTTTGGGCAAGGTCCTCAATGTTTTCTCGGCGGTCCGCGAAACGAGAATTTCAAAGCGGCGCGAAAGAGCGCTCACTTGAGGCTCTTCAAGATCTCTTTGAGTGGGCGAAAGGTTTCTTTGCGAAGCTTTCTTAGGTCTTCAATGTCTTCGAGCTCTTCCAGCTTATCGACAATGGCCTCCTCGATAAATCGATTCATCTTGAGCCCGCGGCTCTCGCAAACGAGCTCCAGGGTCTTTTTGACCTTTTCGTCGATTTTGGTGGCAAGCTGGACAGTCATAGACACAGTATGACAGAGATAGATAGTTAAATCTATCTTTTTCTAGACAACCACTACTCTTTGATCATGGCGGTCTTCTCACCACCAGCCTTTTGTACTTCGAAGATGTGCCAGGCTTTCAAGTAGCTCACGGCCTGTTGGAGTTGGTAGTCGGTCTTCACGAGCTCCTTGGGATCATCCACGCGAAGCTTCTTGCCGTCCTTCTCCTTAATCGGCCGCTTGTCTTTCGTGTTGTCGTCCTTGTCGTCGCCCCCCTTTGAGATCTTGGTGGGATCATCGAAGTCTTTATCGTCGCCCGGCTTCTCATTTTCGCCGACGAGATGCCCCTCAAGGTCACCTTCCTTCAAAATCCTGCCGCCCTTTTTCGCCTTATCGATGAGCGCCACATCGAGCCGGTCCACCTCAATATCGGGCTTAATGCCCGTGCCCTGAATCGAGCGGCCACTCGGTGTGTAATACCGCGCGACGGTGAGCTTCAACCCCGACTTATTCTCAAGGTCGATAACCGTCTGCACCGAGCCCTTACCGAACGTGGGCTTGCCCACGACGATCGCACGGTGGTGATCCTGCAACGCGCCCGCCACGATTTCGCTGGCGCTCGCGCTCGCTTCGTTCACAAGGACCACCATCTTGAAATCTTTAAAGGGGGCGTCGCCCTTGGAATACTCAACCTCTTTCTTGGCCTTATTGCGCCCGATCGTCGACACCACAGGTAATTTGTCGAGGAAAAGCCCCGAGACGTTCACAGCCTCTTCCAGCAAACCGCCCGGATTGGAGCGCAGATCAAGCACCGCACCCTGTAACGGCTTTTTATTCTCCTTCACAAGCGTTTCTATCTTCTTGCGAAGGTCGCGACTTGTGTGGCTCTGAAAACTCGTGATGCGCAGCCAGGCGTAGTCGTTCTCAAGAAGACCGCCCTTCACGCTCACCACCTTAATGATGTCGCGCCTGATCTCGATGGGCACCAATTTCTCCGCGCCCTTCCTAGCCACATGAATCGTGACCTTGCTCCCCTTGTCACCGCGCATGAGCCCCACGGCCTCTTGGAGCGAAAGACCCTTCGTGTCTTTTTTCACCTTCTTCGCTTTGTCTTCGATGATGTAGATCCTGTCGCCGGGCTCCACACCCGCAAAAAAGGCTGGCGTGTCCTCAATCGGCGTCACCACCGTGAGGTAGCCATCCTGCACACTGATTTCAATTCCCAAACCACCAAACTTGCCAGACGTGTCGACCTGCATCTCCTTAAACGACTCGGGCGGCAGATACACTGTGTGGGGATCAAGCGTCGAAAGCATCCCCTTAATGGCGCCTTCAATCAGCTTCTTCGTATCGACCTCTTCCACATAATTCGACTGCACGAAGTGCAAAACTTTCGTAAAGAGATCTAAAAACTCATAGCTCGGAGCCGCTTCGCTCGTACGGTAGAACCCTACGCCAATCATCAGGGTTGCGCCCATGAGGACGCCCACGGAGGTGGAAAAGAAGAGATGAAGCTTGCGTTTCATTTGATAGCTCCTTACGAACCTCTTCGGAACAAATCCATCAGCACCCAACCGCAAAGATTCTTAAGGACCAAGACCCTCCCTAACACCTTGAAACTCCATCTTTTTCTCCCACGCCGCACACGCTTTGTACAGCGGTGCCTACGGCGCTGAACAGGTTTGGCCGCAAGATGCCGAAGAAGCAGGTGTGCCCGTCGTCTTTTAGGCCTAAAAGGTGCCGGTCACAGGGGGATTGCAGTGAAGAAAAATAGCGGTCAGGTTGCGATCCTTTTCGCTCTCGTCTTCACCTTTCTCTTTGTTCTTTTTGGATTTGTGGTCGACTTCGGCCATCTCGTGAACACCAAGATCAATCTGCAAATAGCGGCCGACAGCGCCGCCTACGCCGGCGCCGCGTGGCAGGCGCGGCTCCTCGATAAGATAGCGGTGGTGAACTACCGCATGCGCCAGGATGTGAAGGAGTTTGCAATGCGGGTGAACGTCACTCACCTGCGCCACAACCGCGGGTTCCCACGCGGTTCGCAATTCATCAATGGCCCGGCCCAGGCCCCCGGCATGGAGGACCCTTGGGTGTGCCAGCAGGCCCATGGCTACACCGCGATTTCAGGCCTTCGTTACGCGCAGGACACAAATCTCTGCCGAAACGCCTCGCCCTCAACCGGCGGTCTCCCGCCCATCGTCGTACCGCCCGTCATCGCGAGTTTCGATCCCTTTGCAGTCGCCATCGCGGCCCAAATTCGCCGCATTCAGCAGGCCGCGAACCAGGAGTGCCGGGCCGCCGCGAATGACAACCGAATCTTGGTCGATCACCTGATTGATGTGTACACACGCCGCTCGCAGTTTCACGCCAATCAGGTCCGACTCCTCTCCGATTATGTGAATCAGATCGTCCAGGAAAACCCATCCGACAGCTCCCACCCCGCCGTCCGGACAGCGATGGAGAGTGCCAGGCGCAATCTCGCGATGGCCAATCGCGATGATTTTCGGATGGAGATCTTACAGCCCGAGGGTGGCGAGTTGATCCGCCTTGAGGAGCAACGCTTGAACGGAACGCTCTTTTACCTAAACTTCCAGGTCGCTGGCGACGGCTGCGTCGGTCAACCAGGATTTGAGAATTTCGACGATATGATCGCGGGCTTCAACAAAACGCAATCGATCGTCACTTACTTCGCGGTCAAGCTCACGAGCCGTCCCCAAATGCTTTTTATGCCCGAGAAATGGGCCGAGGCCGCGTTCCCCAAGCTTGAGGCCTTCGCCGCCGCCAAACCCTTCGGCAGCCGCATAGGCCCCGACACATCGGCCGACCAGCGTCTCCCCGTCCCCAATCGCCCCGGCACCAATAACAGAATGCTCAATTTCAGCATGATCCCCAACGACCAGCTCGGCATCATGAACACCAAACTCATGGCCCTTCTCGACAGCCTCCACCCCTTCAACGGCGTGGGGCGCCCGCAGGGTAATCAGCAGACCGGCTGGCCCGACCCCGATAGGCCGCAAGATCTTCGCACACCGCTCGCCATCGTGCGCGCCCCCAATGTCTTCGATTCAATGTTCTTTACGGTCTTCCCCGATCCCAACCACACCGACGATTACCTCGAGCCCCAATACGCGTCCGCCCTCTTTCCCGACTACACAGAGGCCGGCGATCCCGCGAGCAATTCGGTGATCGACATCCCCGACACGCGTACACCGGCCTATCTCCCAAGTGGTGTCGGTTCCCGCAATAAAGGCCAAGGCTGGATCCAAGAAAATGCCGATGCCACAGGAACGAGCGGCCCCTACGCCGGCTATGCCGAAGAAAAGGTGGGCAGCCATTCTATAAAGAGCGCCATCGGCGCCGGCGGAGTCGTCACTACAGGCAACGCCGCCGACTTCGGCTTCGCCACACCCGACATGATCCACAGCGCCTGGTCGCCCGAGGGCAAACCCGGCAGAATCGGCTACTCCGTCAAATTCATCGGAATGGACGCCCTTACCCGCACATTAAGAGTCCGGCTCAATGACTCCGGCACCGAAGGCCCCATCGCCAATCCTCCCACCGGCGACGACAACATCAAAAATATCTATCACTGACCAAAGATGGATGCTGGTAAAACCGATAACCCCTTGTCGTTTTTACCAGGATGTCTGCCCCCTTGATCGCGGGCGCCGCTGCCCCTATAAGAGCTTCATGAAGCTCCTCGCCATCGACACCTCCTGCGATGATTCCTGTGTCGCGATCCTTGAGACGGACACATTTCACCTCCTGGCGGATGTCGTCCACAGCCACATCAAAGCGATGGCGGCCTACGGCGGCGTGGTGCCCGAGCTCGCGAGCCGGCAACACCTGAAAGCTCTGCCGCTCGCGCTCGATGAGGCGCTCACCCAGGCCTCGCTCACACTGAATCAGATCGATTACATTGTGGTCACCCACCGCCCAGGGCTCATCGGAGCCCTTCTTGTCGGCGTGAGTTATGCGAAGTCCCTCGCCTACGCGTTAGGAAAGCCTCTCTCTGTTCTCAATCACCTCGAGGCTCACCTTCTTTCGCCGTTTCTTGCGCGCACGCAAAATCAGAACCCGCCGCCGCTCCCCTGGATAGCGCTCGTCGTGAGCGGCGGCCACACCGAACTTTTTCGCGTGGAGGAAAACCTCACCCACCACTGGCTCGGCGGCACGCTCGACGACGCCGCTGGCGAAGCATTCGACAAGATCGGAAAGCTCCTCGGCCTCCCCTACCCTGCGGGTCCTGTCATCGACAAATGGGTGCGCGAAGAAGCGACGCGGGAAGACCGCACGCGTTTTAAGATTCCGCGCCCCCAGACCTCCGAGTTTTCGTTTTCCTTCTCGGGCCTAAAGACCCACGTCCGCCAAATCGCCCAGCGCCCCGACTTTCAGGCCACCGACACACTCGCCCTCATCGCGAGCGCGCAGGAAGCCATCTTGGGTTCTCTCGTCAAGAAGCTCCGCGACACAAAAGCTCTCTACCCCCACCACCACACTGTCGTCACCGGCGGCGTCGCCTGCAACTGCCGCCTGCGCGAACTTTTGCCTGAGGCCTACTTCCCGGCGCCACGCCACTGCACCGACAACGCCGCCATGGTCGCCGCTCTCGGAGCCCTTCACCATGAGCGCGGCACGCTCGCCCCTGCGCCCCTCAACTGCAGCGCCTTGAGTCGATAGCTTTATCCTTCGTGCCCCAGTAAAATTGAGCTTACGAAATGAATCTCTATCGCGACCAGTCAAAAAGACGGTGTTTTTCAATTGTCTCTCTGCTCACCTGGAGCTTGTCACTCTCGGCAACGTTCTCATTGGCCGCCCCGCCGGAAGGCCCCCACGGCAAACAGATCACCTGCCCCGCACTCAATTTTTTCAACGTCCGCAAACAGTCTCGAACTGAGATCTCACTCGATGATCCTCCATCGGGTTGGGAGATCGTCTCGACTCAAAACCAGGCCGCCAAGGAGGATATCTGGTACCCCACCATTCCCACCGGCGCCCACATCTTCATCCGTCAGAGCGACATCTATTTGCGCTGTGAGTACAAACCGCGTAACTGGGTTCAACTCTGGATCCCCGGCGCCGCTACCATCGAGAAAAAGCTCGGCCCGTTTCGCCTTCAACTTCTCTGCTGGACGTTCGAAGGGCTCGACAAGACGCCTATTCATCGCGTCCTCACCAAAGACGACAGCCTTTTTCTCCCGTGCATGGAGGGCGTGTGCGACGCTATCTGCTCTTACTGATCACGCTCGCCTGTCTCACGCAATGCGTGCGCAGGGTCTGCGTTCTCGACGATAGAGAGGAAGAGGTCTCAAGCGGCGTCAACCTCTCGCGTACCTTCTTCTTCGATTCCTATGATCAGGATGGCGACAAGAATATTGATTTTCAGGAATTTCGCGAAAGAATGAGCATTAAATTTGCCTACTTCGACACGGACAAGAACGGAAAGATCGATCTCGGTAAAGAGTGCCGAGACAACAATTGGTGCAAGCCCGCACTCACGGCGGGAAAGTTCTCACTCACGGTGGGACAGTTTCTGGACGAAGCCGTCAAACGGTTCCACGACGCAGACAAAAGCCAAGATGCCAAACTCGACCGCCGGGAGTTTTCCCATCTCCCAAATCAGTGATAGGCCCAACGGCAGTAAAGAGGCAAACGGCCTGGATTGTCCGAATCCGGCTCCTGCCGCTCGACCACTAAATCAATTCGCCCCGGTGAGGTCACCTTGATCATCGGAATCACACACCGCCCGTACCGATCGGAATCAAAGACTGCGCGCACTGAGTCAAAGCCCGAGCTCTGACAGGGCCCTTCGAAGAGCTTCACGGTCTGACATTGGAACGGGCTGTCGGCCTCAAGACGATTCCACCGGGAGCACTCGATCGGCTTCGTCTCAAGCCCCAAGATTTGGTACCCAATCGACGTGCGCGTGTAGTTACAGATTCTGAGCTCGGGGTACAACATCCCAAACGCCGGGCTGACCATCAGGCTTAGCCCCAGAGTGATCAACCCAATTCTTGCCATACCGCCCCCACTTTGCGTCTGCAATTCAAGAGATTCCATTGTATCGTACTTTCCATGACAGACACCGACTGGATGAAAGAGGCGGTCAAAATCGCGCGCACCGGAATTGCGAGCGGCCAAAGCCCCTTTGGATCAAGCGTAGTGAAGTCAGACAAACTCATCTCGAGCGCCCACAACACCGTCTGGCGCGACATGAACCCCACCGCCCACGCCGAAGTGAACGCCATCAAAGAGGCCGCGAAAACCCTCGGCACCGTCGACCTCAAAGGCTGCACGGTATACACAACCTGCGAACCCTGCCCCATGTGTCTCGCCGCCATTCACTGGTCCAACGCCACCCGCGTCGTCTACGGGGCAACAATTGAAATGGCGGCCCAGGCCGGCTTCCGCGAACTCTTCATCCCCGCCACCAAAATGGTGGAGATGGGCAAGAGCCAACTCGAGGTCATCGCACTCCCAGCCGCCACCGATTGCCACACCCTCTTCCAAGAGTGGAAAACCCACGGCCAATCCAAAAGCTACTAAGGGCCCTCACTTTATTTGAGGAAGAAACGATCGACTGTTGGGACCGGAGCGTCATTACCACCGGCATAGGAATGGCCGCCCAGCACGACGAGCGATTTCTCCCAGTCCACGACCTGGGCAAAGCCCTTCGCGTCGCGCATATGCCGGCCGGTGTGGGTCCAGAGATCAATGGGAATCTCCATCTCAAAGAGATGGTTCACATAGACGTATTCCTTCTCCGAAGTCTTGAACATTCCGCCAAAGACAAACAACGAATCGCCCACAATCCCGGCCGCTGGCGCAAAGGTCGCAAATGGCAGGCGCGCGCGTTCGCGGAATTCCCCGGTCAGTGGGTTGAGCGATGTCACACGGTCTATCAAAGCAAAGTGTGAACCACCCTGCCCGAGCCCACCCACAAGGAAAATCTCACCCTTGTAAACCACGGCCGAAAGGGCACGGCGCAAGGGATCGGGCAGTTCAAATGGCGCCTCCGAAATCGTCTCAGTCTCAAAATCAAAGACATCGATCTTGCGGTGAAAGGCCCCGTCGAGATCACCCTCAAATCGCGGAGTCGAGTCCCACCCACCGATGAGATAGGCCTTATCATCGACAACTCCCACGACGTAGCTCGACCGCTTCCTCGGCATGTGGCCGATGAGCTCCCAACGATTTGCGACCGTGTCGTACCGCTCGATCACGTCCAACGATCGCCACCGTGGCGCAAATTTCTGCTCGGGCAACGCGTACGCAAAGCCCCCGAACGCGTAGATGAATTTTCCATACGTCGCAAGAGTAAACCCGTGGGACTTGCTCAACCGCGGCGCCCCCGTCCGCCAGGTCATCAAACGAGTATCGAGAATATCCGCGCGATCCAGAAAGCTGGTCTCAGAGTACGTATGTTCGGGCCCCTGGTGTCCGCCGATCACATAGATCTGCTCTCCATGCCGAATGGCCCCAAAAGAGCTCCGCCCCGGCAGGGGAATATCGGGGAGCTTCTCAAGCCCGATCTCCTTACGCCCGCTGAAGCTCGGAGCGTAGACATCGCCCGGCATTGCCAGAAAATTTTCGCCATCGGAAGGGTGCATCTTCCAAATGGCTTGATTAACCCGATAGAGCGCGAAGTGCCCTGAGCGATCACTCGCAAAAACGATAGCGCCATCGCGCTGAAAGGTCGGTGCAAAATTGTAGGTCCCCATCTCGGTCACTCGACGGCTGGCACCACTCAACCGATCCCAGGCCCAGACATCCCAGCGCTTGCCATCAAACGCCGTAAACGCAATCAATCGATCATCGAATGATATGGCCGGCGCCATATTCTTTACGGCTTTTGACGGCACCACGGTTTCCTTGTTGCTCTCAAGATCGAGGATCACGATCTCGCGCACGTCTTTGGAACGATCCCTTTGGAAAACAACAAAGGCCCCGTCACTCGAGAGCCTCGGGAAATAGCATGCTCCCTCTTCCTTCAACACCCGAGGCGTGGACTCCTCGACAAGATTCTTCACCTCAATCTGCGGCCGGCCATCGGCCTGCGGGGCCGAATAGGCCACCCATTTTCCATCCCCCGAAAAATGCGGATGCAGCTTCAGGCCCCCGCGAGGGGCCACCACTCGCTCGTCGCCGGTAGCCAGTGTTTTCACTACAATCTCGGTGTTGTCTTTATCCCCCCGCACGAACACGATCCTCTCGCCGCTCGAATCAAAACTGGGGTACAGGTGCCAGTCGGCGCCGGTGGTCACAGCCTTCGGGTTGTGGCCATCATCACCTGCGACCCAGATCTGTTTACTCCCTTCAACCTCGCGCATGAATGCCACATCGGCGATCGCCGCCAACGAATAAAACGATAGTAATACTGTAATGATGCGCATGTTTCCTCCGAACCCAATGGTGCCGTTTGCCTGACGCTCCGTGACCGAACTTTTCCCTTTTTATAAGCGCAAAGTCGCGGTATGGCTTGTCACCATGCAGCACCCACAGGCCATTCTCACTCGCCTTGGAATCAGCGCCCGCAAGAGCCTCTCCCAGAACTTTCTCACTTCAGATTACTGGGCCGATAAGCTCGCCAAGGTTGCGCTCGATGAGCGGCCTGAGCGCATCATTGAGATTGGGCCGGGCCTCGGCGCCCTCACATCGCGGTGGGCGAAGAGGTGCAAAGATGGCGTAATCATAGAATATGACCGAGCACTCGCAAGCTTCCTTCGCGAAGAGCACCCGAACGTCACGCTCATTGAGAGCGATGTTCTGCGCGTGGATTTGAGAGCGCTCTGTCCGCCCAGCATCAAGACGGTCGTGATCTCGAATCTTCCCTACCATATCAGCTCACCCATATTTTTCTCGTTCATCGAAGCGCAGATTTTTCCCCATGCCATGATTCTCACTTTCCAGAAGGAGTTTGCGGATCGCCTCGCAGCACTCCCAAAAAGCCCGGACTACGGCGCACTCAGTGTCTTGTCGCAAACCTTTTTCGACATCGAGCCGATTGGCGTGCTGCCGGCCGGTGCGTTCTACCCAAAGCCCGGCCCCTCGAGCTCGGCGCTCCTCATCAGACCGCGGTCGGTTACTGTCAGCCCGGCTCGCCTCAAGACGATTCTCAGGGCATCGTTCGCCCACCGCCGCAAACTTCTTTCGAGCAATTTGCAATCGCTGACCACACCCGAGCGCGTGACCGAGATCATGAACTTCGCTGGCGTCCCCCCCAAGGCGCGCGCCGAAGAGCTCACCAAGGAACAGTATTGGCAGATGGTTGAGGCCATGCAATGAGACGGCCAACGGCCGTACCTTTCCTCCTTCTGTCGCTCCCCATTTTCGCCACCCCCCAACCAGCCGCTCTCGTCGAACAGGGAGTCATTTCGTTTGGCTATTCCTCGCGCGCGGCCAACTACCAAGCGCTCGCCTTGAATACATCCTCTTCGGGCAACGTAGACCTCTTCAACACCCGCCTCACCGCCCCAGTTGCTTTCAATTTTATCGACGGTATCCGCCCTTGGATCGGCACCGAGTTCAGTCTTCCCACAAGCGGCGCGAGCCTTTCGAGCGTCCCGCGCCCCGACACACTCACGCCACTGCGCTACCGCTCAAGCGATAGCGATTTCTCAGCCAACCTCTGGCTGGGAAAATCCTTGGCCAACGAACGCCTCTCGGTCGGCATCGGCCACCGGTTTCTTTTCGCCGCAGCGGCGACGGCGGAGGCCCAGGTCGGAGAGAATCCCGTCGGTCGCATGGAGCTCTCAACCGGTCCCCGGGGCGCCTGGTTCCTCGGCGTGGCCTCACTGCTCGAGGGCCATGAAATGAGCGCCTACTATTCCCAATCGCTCGAATCTCGTCTCACCCAGCACGTCAACGCCTCGGTCCAGGTAACGCCCGCAGCGATCGCTACAATTCCGATGACCCTCTCGGCGACTTCCCGTTGGGAACCCGAATCGGCGACTCTCGCCTATCGTTATCATTTGGGCCGCGACCAGAGTTTCGGTGCAAGCGCCACCTGGGAGAACTGGCGCTCCTACCAACCGCCATTCATGACGATCGAGGCGAGTGGAGTTTCTCAACCTGATAATCACCCCGAGATGCGCAATGTCGTGAGCCCGGGCCTCAATTGGCACGGGCGACTCCTCAAGCACCATCTGTATTTCGATTACTCCTTCCATCCCACCCCCCTCACCGACACCGCCACCACAGGCGTCATCAATCTCCTCGACGCCGACACCCACTCATTTCTCCTGCGGTATTCCTACGAGCTCGGCAATCGCAGCTCGATTTCTTTATTCAACCAATACGATCGCTTCAACGAACGCCAGGTGATCAAATCCGATCCGACAGGCTTAGCCGGCCCCGGCTACACCATCCGCGGCTACGCCTGGACCTGGGGCCTTTCCCTCAATCTAGCTATCTAGGATCACTTTCGGTATAGTCCGACGCGCCATGGAAACTCGTAGAATCACCATCTCGGATATCGCGCAGAGAAAGGGCCAAGACCCCCTCGTCGCCATTACGGCCTATGACTATCTCACTGCAAAGATTGTGGATTCCATCGTTGATATCGTTCTCGTGGGTGACTCCCTAGGGATGGTCGTCCAGGGCCACACCGACACCCTACCAGTCACACTCGATCACATGGTTTACCACACGACAAACGTGGCGCGGGCCCTCTCCCGTGCGCACCTTGTGGCCGACATGCCGTTCTTGACCTATCAAAGCGACACCCCCACCGCCGTCCGCTCGGCCGGCCGACTCCTCGCTGAGGGGCGCGCCCAGGCGGTCAAGCTCGAAGGCGGCACAGCGATGGCCTCTACCATTTCAAAACTCGTGGATGTCGGCATCCCAGTGATGGGCCACATCGGGCTCACCCCCCAGAGCGTGAACGCGATGGGCGGGTTCCGCGTGCAGGGACGCACAGCCAAAGCCCGCCATTCCATCTTAGAAGACGCGATGGCGGTTGAGGACGCGGGCGCCTATTCGATTGTGCTCGAAGGCATTCCGACCGAACTCGCGCAGGAGATCACTCAGCGTCTCACGATTCCGACGATTGGCATCGGCGCAGGCAGCTCCTGCGATGGTCAAATCCTCGTCATGCCTGACATGCTCGGGCTCAACCACGACTTTAAGCCTAAGTTCGTGAAACATTTTGCCGACCTCCAAACCACCATCACAAACGCGGTTACCCATTATGCCCAAGAGGTGACATCGCGCGCATTCCCGGCGGCCGAGCACACCTTCTATGCTAAAGCTGACCCAGCCAAAACAGGTCCAGTCGAAGTGCCGAGACTGGACAACTGAGCGCATCGGTTTTGTCCCCACCATGGGCTGTCTCCATGAGGGGCATTTAAGCCTTGTCCGGGAGGCCAAGCGCACGAATGATCGCGTCATCGTCAGTATTTTCGTTAACCCGCTCCAGTTTGGGCCGAAAGAAGATCTGAAGAACTACCCACGCCCTTTCGAAGAGGACTGCGCGCTCCTTGAAAAGGAGGGAGTCGATCTTCTCTTTCACCCAACACCGGAGGATCTCTACCCCGCGGGATTCGACACAACCCTGAAGGCCGGAAGGCTCGCCACGCATCTCTGCGGCGCCTCACGACCGGGCCATTTCGACGGCGTCCTCACTGTGTGCCTCAAACTCTTCACTATCATGCAACCAACGATCGCAGTCTTCGGCGAAAAGGATTTCCAGCAACTGACGCTCATTCGAAGAATGGTCACTGACCTCAACCTGCCGCTCACAATCATCCCGGCCGCGACGGTACGAGAGCCCGATGGACTAGCCCTCTCCTCGCGCAATCGTTATCTCTCCCCCAAGCTCCGGGCCCGTGCCCCCCAGATTCATCAGGCGCTCGAGGCCGCCCGTTGGCAGACATCCGTCGCGGCGGCACTCGATCTCGTGCATGCGCGCCTCGAAACAGAATTTCAGATCGATTACGTCGCCGTCTGTGAAGAGACCGAGCTCGCGCCGCTCCCCCGCGCCACCCCTATTTCAACGATTGCCCAGCCGCGACTTTTCGTTGCCGCCAAATTGGGGCAGACTCGTCTGATTGACAATGTCTCTTTAAAACAATGAAACAACTCCGTCGCGCATTCGTAACTGGCGTCCTCATCCTCGTGCCACTGGTGGCCACGATCGATATCCTCTTGTGGTTCATCTCTACTATTGATCGAAGCGTAGCGCGCTTTCTCCCCGTGATGCCCTTCGGCTCGGGAATCCTTATTTCTCTGGGAATGGTCATCGCCGTCGGTCTTCTGTTTCAAAACCGCCTCGGAGCCTGGGCGGTCAATGAGATGGACTCGTGGCTCAGGCGCGTCCATGTCGTCGGTGGGCTCTACTCCGGCATCAAGAAATTTCTCGAGACAATCATCAGCCCCCGAAGTGATCAGTTCTCTGGCGTCGTCCTCGTCCCCTTTCCTCGCACCGGCATTTACTCGATCGGTTTTCGCACCGGGAAACCCGACCCCAAGCTCAATCTCCCCAAGGAAAAAGAGCTCACGAGTGTCTTTGTCCCGTGCACACCCAACCCAACCAGTGGGTTTTACCTCTTGATTCCAGAAGACGAGCTCGTGGCACTCGATATCTCGGTCCAGGAGGCCTTTAAGATCGTCATCTCGATGGGACTTGTCACAAGCGAAGCAGGGCATGGCCGGAATTAAGATCATCTGTGACAACCGCAACGCCTTTCATAACTATTCGTTTGAGGAGCGCTGGGAGGCTGGCCTCGTACTTCTCGGCACCGAAGTGAAAGCGCTGCGTGACGGCAAAGCCAACCTGCGAGATGCCTATGCGCTTTTGAAGCACGGCGAACTGTGGCTCCTCAATGCGCACATCAGCCTCTACGCCCATGGCAACAGGGAGAACCACGAGCCGCTGCGGTCGAGAAAACTTCTCCTTCACCGCGAAGAGCTCGCAAAACTCTGGAGTAAATTGCAGATCCGGGGCTATTCTTTAATTCCGCTGAAGCTGTACTTCAAGGACGGTGTCGCCAAGGCGGAGCTGGGTTTAGGGAAAGCCAAGAAACTCCATGACAAGCGCGCCGCCACCAAAGAGCGGGATGAAAAGCGCACCATGGACAGACTCAAGAGGATGAAATGAAAAAGATAGCCGTGGTTCTTTGTGGCAGTGGTTATAAAGATGGCAGCGAGATTCGCGAAAGCGTCGCCGTGCTTTGGGGGCTAGAGACCTTAGGAGCTCAGTGGCAATGCTTCGCCCCCGATGCCCCACAGTGCGACGTCATCAACTGCCTGACTGGCGCGACACTTCCCGAGAGTCGCAACCAAATGGTCGAAGCCGCCCGCATCGCCCGCGGCCAGGTCGCCCCTCTCGCGAGCCTGAAAGCGGCGGACTACGACGGCATCATTCTCCCGGGTGGATTTGGCGCCGCGAAGAATCTATGTAATTTCGCTTTTAAGGGGATGGGGGGCGAGGTCATCCCTAGTCTCAAGCAGACTCTCCAGGATTTTCACCGTGTCCATAAACCCATCGGCGCGGTCTGCATCGCGCCCGCCATTTTAGCACTCGCGTTCAAGGGACAACCGTTAGAGCTCTCGGTAGGCGCTGAATGTGAAGCGAGCCGGGCGATCACTGGGCTTGGCCACAAACACATAGTCACCCAGGTCAACGAATGCCACGTCGACCTCAAAAATAAGGTCGTCACTACGCCCGCCTATATGTACGATAACGCCAAACTAGACCAACTCTTCGAAGGCGTACGCCGCCTCGTCGGAGCCGTAGTGGAGCTAACGTAGGTCAGTGAAGTGTCAGAATTCGATTGGGAAGGTGCCAGTGGTCATTACAAACCGTCATAGCAATAAACTCTTTGCGAAGTTTTCAAGACTCTGCTTGGCAGTGTTGTCCCTTGCTTGTGCTGGAGAGGGAGCCCCCGCGGCAGCACTTCATTCCCAGGTTTGCAAAAGCGGGCTCTATGATCCCTACGATCCAAATTGCGCAACTCATTTGGCCTCGGATGGGGAGGTGACTCGTTGGTTTGACGACGTGACGCTGGGTCCCTCGCCCAACGGATCGAGAGTGACAATGGTGCCTTCGTTGGCGGGGGCCATCGCTTCCATTCGGACCGCTGACGGCACTGAGCTTATACACTCGGGTGGACATGGAGCGGCTTTCACCTTGTCTCTACACCCAGATAACCCGATGGCACCGAATACCTTTAGCGAGTGCTATAATCCAACCGAAGAAGGGGCTGGTTGGGATGACAAGCGGGATTTTAACGGCAATCTTCTCAGCCATTTTTTGGGTGGGCAGAATCATGGAATGAGCACGACACAAGTTCAAGAATGGAAATACTACCGCAGCGCGTCCGGCAATGAGAATTGGTTTGATACCTTCATCAGTAAAACTCGATACGCCTATTTTTGGAATTTCAAGATGGGTTTTGATGCCAGCGGTCAGTGTTGGCCTACGGCGCACACCAAAAACCCACTTTCGAATTTTTACGCTGTGAAGAAGGTGAACTTCGGAAAACTGAAAGATGCTGACGGAAGGTCTCTGGCCAATGATTGGGCGAATTATCTAACGATCGATCACATTATCTACGTTCAGCCGAATGAAATGTTTCATTCGAGGATGGAGAGTACAGAGGTGGCCTACCTCGCGATGACCGCTCCTCATAAGAATCAGTTTACGCATTTCTGCACCATGACCGTTTCCGACAGTACTCAGTGTGCCGAGCAATCGGAGGCTCTTTCTTGGGACCGAATGCAGCCCGTGATTGCCGGCGATGCAAATTGGTCCCACGCCATTGGAACCATGGCCGAAGAACCTTGGTTCGACAACTCGCCTCCGGGAGCGACGGTGCGTTTTTTGAATCAGCGCGCTCACGTGAATCCGGACGCTTGGGCTACGACCACGATCAAACAGAATTGGAGTGCAACGAACATAGGACCAACAGGCTCGGGCACCCCTGTCGCTCTGCATACGCGTATTTACTATACCTTCGGAACCCAATCGGAGGTCACTTTTGCGCTCGATGCTCTGCGGAGCCGAATGAAGCGATCCGTCGCTATCCTTGCTCCCTAACATGAATCTCGCGCAATCGCCCCGCACCGCCGCACTTCTCTTTGATCTCGACGGCACACTCTGGGACCCCGCCGCCGGCATTGCCGCCGCCTGGAACCGGGTTCTGAGGCGCCACACAATCGTATGGCCTGAAGTAACACCCGACCACATCCGCGCCGTCACGGGCCTTCCTCACGAAAGCTGCGTGCGCGCGATCTTCTCGGCGCTTTCAGAAACCCAGATCCAGCTGCTCAACCGAGAAACCCAAGAGGAGGACAAACGCATTTTCACGCAAAGCCCACTGCCACTGCTCGCCGGTGTGAATGAGGGCATCCCGGCGCTGGCCAAACGCCATCCGCTTTTCATCGTCTCAAACTGCCAAAGCGGCTACATCGAAGAGTTTTTGAATGCCTCCGGCCTAGCTCCCCATTTCACGGACTGGGAATGCTGGGGAAACACCGGCCGCCCCAAGGGCCACAACCTCAAAATGGTAATCGAGCGCAACAAGCTCACGCCGCTCACCTGTGCCTTCATCGGTGACACAGTAAGCGACGAAGCGGCCGCCACTCTCTGCCAGGTCCCCTACTTCCATGTTAACTACGGCTACGGCACAGCCCACGGCCATAAAACCTTCACCGCCTTCACCGAACTGGTCTCCTACTTCCTGGCCGAAAATTGACAGCCAATACGGATTCCACCATTATGCACCTTCCTGTGCGGGAGTAGCTCAGTTGATAGAGCGGTACCTTGCCAAGGTACAGGTCGCGGGTTTGAACCCCGTCTCCCGCTCCATTTGTCAAAGTGTTCGAACTAAATTTTTTTAAAATAAGAGGAAATGCCAGCCGCCGAAATGGCGTCAGGGCGGACGTGTGTCTACAGGAATCAAAAGTTCCCGTATAGCCACCAATTTTGGCGCTGAGTACGTTCTTACAGCGAAAGAAATGGCCAGCCTTTGCAAAATTGTTCCTTCTGGGTCCAACGATGGATCTATCCGTAAAATGGGACTCTCAAAATGGCAGTTGGGCAACACGCAGCATAGTGACCAGAGCCTGGTGGGCAAAGCATGTCCAATACAATGGTTCTTTGACGGCTTGGCGGTGTGAAAATCCTTCCGAAAAGATTTACTGGACGCTGCTCCGTTTACTTGGCCAAAAACAAAGGTATGTTAGGACTTTCGGGGTTCGGAACCAACTTCTGTGATCGAGGATGAATGATCATGTCCATTGATTCCATAGGAATGGCTCCGAGAAGAACCTGATCTCCCATAACTGCAGCTGCCGTGACGCAGTCTCGGCCCATCGTTTCTACTTTGATTGGACCAACATATTTCACAATTTTTCGCTCGCCACTCGCGAGTATAACTTCTCTTGGCTTCAACTCGCGGAGTTTCAACTGAATGGCAACGTGTTCCGGAATCACAAGATCAATGGCTCCAGTGTCCACTACGGCTTGCACATTCATCTCATCAATTTTGGCGTCAGAGAAATTACTCAGCCTTAAGTCTGCGTAAATAATGCCCATAATTGTTTCTAAAGTAGCCGAATATCGGGCGCTGATCAAGGAGGCAGGGTTTCATACTCTAGGACACAGGATAACTATTTCCATGTACTTGTTTGATACACAGAAACATCAGCAACCCCACTTTCACGCTCGTTATCAGGGACTGGAGGCTGTCTTTGCTCTCGATGGGAATCCTTTGGAAGGCAAACTGAGTTCGACCGCGCCACGTCTAATCAAGAAATGGTGCCGTGCGAATTCTCGTGATATCCAGGAAGCATGGGTAAAGGCAAAACAAGGCAAGGAACTCCCATGGATAAGTCCCCTGGAGTAATCGTCAGTTTTGAGATTGACCATCCCCCTTCTAGGTGACCACTATTTGTGACCCGCTCCAGCGTCCTCCCATAACCTCCCCCTATCCCGAACATAGCCCACATCGATTGGCGCAATTTCGCACGCGACCCGACACTGAATTCAAGGAGGTGTTATGGAAACACAAAAACTGTTTAATCTCTTAGTGGTGGGCGGAGCGTTACTCGGAAATTACGTCACGGCCGCCGGCCCGCAATTGAGTCCCTCGACTGCTGGCGCCGTCAATGACGAACCGCCGCAGCAAGAGCAACTGCAGCCCATTTTTTGCGACCAGCCAGGCTCGTGTGTGCCCGGGGCCTGTGGTGGAAAGCCGCACGCCAAGCCGGGTTTTGAATGCTGCTGGGGAACAAGCTGTGACGATCCCACGCAAGAGTAGCGCCCCTCTCGACTCTCTTGCCACGGCGCCAGACGGAGTATTCACCGTCTGGCGTCGGCGGGAGCGCGTCGAATGGGAAGCCGCCCATCTCTTTGAGGCGCTAGGACAGACTATTTCTCGGCTGCGCGGAAAGGATGATCCGGTTTCTTCCTTGAGCCTTCGAGCCGCAAGCGATGAGCGACGACACGCGGCCCTTTGCCAAGAGATCCTCTCACATCGCTCAGCTCACCACACCCAACACGCGCCATCTGGCGATGGCCTGCTCGGCCCAACGAATTTGTCTTTAGATAAAAGAGTTCTCTACACCGCTGTCGCAATGGGCTGCGTGACCGAGACTCTGAGCACTGCGCTCCTTCTTCAGATCCAGCGCCGGGCGAAAAGCCCGCTCATCAAACGAGTTGTTCACGAAATCTTGGAGGACGAAATCCTCCACGGCCGCATCGGCTGGGCCGAGCTCGCCCACGCCCGCCTCAAAGGCAGTGTGAATTGGCTAGCTCCGCATCTCGCCGACATGATCGCAACAGCTATCCAGGAAGAGGCCAAGCCATTTTCCAAAGGCCCCGATCTCTCAGAGTGGGGCATTCTCCCTCGCGCCGACGCGCTGGCAATCATGCGCGAAACTGTCGCAAGCGTCATTGAGCCGGGACTGCGGTCGAGGTTCGCGTAACTAATCCCTCAGCTCGATTGAATTTGGTCCAATCGGCGAGGGGATTTTGGCCGACCGCGAGGACGCACAAGAGAGGCCCCGGAGGCGTGTTTATTAGAACCGGAACATGCCACCGGGCATGTTCCGGCATCTCCGATCCGAATGCGGAGGACGAAGTGGTCGGTCAAAAGCACCCGCCCAGTGGCCAAATTCAATTGAGCTGAGGGATTAATTCTACCTCAACGCCGCGAGCGCCTTATCATAATTGGGCTCGCTCGTAGTCTCGGCGACCTGCTCGGTATAGAGAACTTTATTATTTGCATCGAGCACCACGACCGACCGCGAACACAACCCCTTCAGGCCACTGTCCAGAATTCGTAAGTGGTAATCATCGGCGAAAGAGCTTCGAAACGCCGAGAGCATCTCCACATTCTGAATCCCTTCAGCCCCGCAAAAACGCTTCTGCGCAAAGGGCAGGTCCATCGAGATGCATAAGACGACCGTGTTCGCAGCACCGGCAGCCAACTCGTTGAATTTGCGCACGCTCATCGCGCAGGTGCCGGTGTCGACGCTCGGAAAAATATTGAGGACCTTTTTCTGGCCTGCGAAGTTCTCAAGCTTCACTTCGGAGAGATCCGTTTTCACCAGCTTAAAGTCGGGTGCCTGAGTCCCCACCGCGGGAAGCTCCCCCACCGTCTTCACCGGATTTCCCTTCAAAGTAATGGATGCCATGATTTCTCCTTCTGAAAAAACAGCCTGAAGCCTACACCGCTCGCTCCGGCCAGTCGACTCGACAAAAAAATTGACTTGAGCGCAGGGTGTGCGGAATGAGTGGAATATATGGGCGACGACCGCCAAGGAGGCCCCATGAAGATGGCTCTTCTCATCTCCACACTCGCGCTTTCGGCTTTCGGCTACCCGGCCCACTGGTGGACGCCGGTCCCCTCGGAAGGGGCGCCCGCGTGGGAAATTCTCCCGCAGGCCGCAAATGCCGGTGAGGTGATCCTGTCGAAACGAAATGAGCTTGGGATACTCTCCAATTTCGCCGCAACTCCTTTTGATTTCCGTGGCCACCATTTCGCAAGCCTCGAGGGCCTGTGGCAGTCGCTGCTTTTTCCGGAAGGACCGCGCGATGAGAGAGCCCTCTTCCAGGGCCTCAAATGGAGCCACACCCGCGTAGAGGTGGCTGAGCTCACCGCCTTTTCTGCCAAGGCCGCCGGCGAGGAGGCAACCGCCAACATGAAAAAAATGGGAATCAATTGGGTCACCCTCGACGGTAAGAAGATGGAGTACTGGACTTCGAAGAAAGCAGAGCACTACCAGATCATTCGAGAGGCCACTCTGGCCAAGCTCTCCCAGAATCAACGGGCCCGCGAGATTCTTCTCTCAACGGGTGATCTCACTTTAAGACCCGATCATCACCAGGAAAAGGACGCGCCTCCGGCCTGGCGCTACTTCGAAATACTCATGGAGCTGCGCGCCGATCTTCGGAAAACTCTTTAGCGCGACGCACCGCAAGTTTTCTTCGTTTTTCCTTCTCAATTGCCGATAAGGCTCTTGAGTACATGCATTCAAATGACCAAAAGCGTTACTAAATTCATCCCTCTGCTTGCGATCCTCCTGATGGCGTCAGCCGCTTTCGGTGAGATCGGCTACAACTACCGCTCCAAGCTCGGCTTCGATATGCGCGCCTTGAAAACCAATGGCGACAGTAACGTGGGTTGGCTAGTGGGTTTGCGCGCCACCCGTTTCTTCGGCAACAGCCTCGTCTTCATGGGGCTGGCTGGATCTTACGGAGCCCCCACCGGCCGCAGTAACGCCGAAGAGTATTTGTACTACGGTGGAGTGACAGTGGGAGTGGACGGCAAGATCGGCAAGAAGCTCACCTTCGAGCTCTCCTTCCTTTCCGGCTACGGCGAAGGCCATTTCTTGAAGCGCGACCCGGCAACTGTCCAGATCAGCCACTTTGTCTTTGAGCCCTCGGCGTCTATCGGCATTGGGCTCGGCGGCGGCTGGCGCCTGTCATTCGCAACAAGCTATCTCCATCTCCCAGAAGCGCCCGACTTCTGCGGCCCAACGATAGGCCTGCGCTTCGAGCACCGCTCAAGCACCGCCATTCGCGAAATCAACGACTGACGCGAAGCTCGCGCAAACTCGCTGATCGGCGTTGCCAAATTACGGTGAAGGCACGGGCCGGCAGCGCATTTCGAGTTAAACAATTGTTATTATTAATTATTTCTACTAGAATCCTCCGAAATAGTCCTTGCTGCGGTTTGTTATTCCTGGTAATTAGGGCGCACAAACTTTCAGGGAGACGCTTGATTGTTCGCGACCGGATCCAACCGCCGCCGCCGCACCCTTCCAACCCTGATAACTCTTGTTGCTTTCTGGACCTCGACAAACCCTCTCGCCTACGGCGCCGATCCCAAGTCAGAAATTCACCACGATGCTGGGCCTATGAGGCCCCTGCCCTTTGCTGAGTCTGATTCCGGAAGCGCGGCCCCCGACCTAGAGATTGAATCCCCATCCCTTCCGGATGCGACCCACGTCCACATCGAGATCACCGAAGCAGATTTCCGAGCCCCGCCCGATTGGGACAGTCTCAAGGATCGGGTCCTCGCCGATATCATTCCGATGGTCGAGAGGCTCGAAAGTGAGCTCGAGATTCTCAAGTTGCGTGAAGGCAATCACCTCGCGAAATACCTCACGACCAACACACAGTCCTTTGAGCTCCCTGGTTTAAGAGGGGAGATCAACGCAATCGATCATCATCCCTTCTTCCGAATCGTCCACGCCGACACCAAGCTCTCCGTGCTTCTCGTCGATGAAAAGATCGCCCCTGAATCCCACCATCTGCGCCAGGTGGTCGCCCGCCAGCACATCGACGCGGGCGAGGAAGATCCCAAAGGGCGTAAGTCCGGCCGTGACACGGTCGTCGTCCGCCGTCAGGGTGACAGGCTCGTCTCCGAGTATCTCCCCCGCCACATCCCGGGATCGCCTGACTGGTGGGGTGATTACTACCACGCCTCTTACAAAGAGACGCAGTTGGGTGACTATGCTCTGGCGAGCTATTGCACCGTCATGCAGATGGGGCTGGCCAGCTGTCTTGGGCTCACCCGGTGGATGCTGGGAACTTCGTTTGACGTCGCGCCCATCGTCATCTCAGGGATTTTCGCCGCATTGATTGGATCGCGCGTAGGCCTTTACCGAACGTGGAGCTACCGCGGCTCCGAGGCCTCAAAAATCTTGAAGCTCTCAGAGGTCGGATTTGCCAATGCCTACGCCATCACCATCATCAGCAAAGGGGCCAACGTCGTATTCAATATCACCGACCCACACAGTCTGCTCCTCCACTCGAGCATCGCTTTCAACAACGCCTGCAATCAAAAAGGACGCGTCTCCTGGCAGAAAGTAGCCGAAATCCGGGAGAGGCTCAGATACAGCGCCGGCGAATACGACCTCACGGCTTTTTTCGAACGCTGGACTCCCAAAGGATTTCTGCATTGGCTTTCCAAAACGCTGGGCACGAAAGACGCCACGGTCAAGATTGGCCGGGCCAACTTCTACAACCAGAACATTTACCTAATTCCATTCACGCTAAAGTTGGCTGGCCTCGTAGGAGTCGGGGCCAAGGTCACACTGCCTTTTCTGGGCTACCAGATAGACACTGGTCCCTTGCTTCTTCTGGCGTCTATCCCCATCGCGCTTTGGGTTGTGTCCCAGTATGGCAAGCTCTGTCTTCGCTCGGTTAAGAGCTCTCTCGCCCATTTGAAAATTCAGCATGGCGCTTCCGAGGGAGAGAGGCGTGTCGAGTTGGAGAGTCTCATCGCCGCGAAGGAGCATGAGATCGAGATGGTCACCAAGATCAACCACCAACTGGGCGCGGAACAATCCGATGTCTGGAGCGATCTCTACAAGCCGCACAAGCTTCTCAAACGCGTCTCTCTGTTCTTCGTCGACACGGCCGAAGAGATCCACAAGATCTGGTGGCCTATCACTCGCGAGACGGCTAAGCACGTCAGCAGCGGCTGCGCCGAATGGTTTCTCAATCGCCTCCCCTGGCGCAACAAGACTTAGAGCTCTTAGCTAACACTCTCATAGACACCCGAGCGTCTGGATCTCTTCCTCGGACAGCAGGAGTGGCGTCAGATCTTGGCGCATGTGGGTTTCGTCTGTCGTCCCCGTGAGCGGCAAAATGCCGAGCGATCGCGCATAGGCGAACACCACCTCCGGCGCCGTACACCCGCGCTTGCCGGCTACCTGCCGTACACCTGTGTTCATCACCACTTCGGGATTCGCGGTGAGAAGCGAGAACCCCTGATAAAGAATCCCCGCCTCTCGACAGATCTTCCGGACCGTATCGTCCCAGCCCCTCATTGCAAAGCAGCGATTCTGAACCCACGTCGGCTTCACCCTCGCAATGCCCAGAAGCTCCTCGAGCTGCAGGTAATTCACATTGGAAATCCCAATCGAACGCACCCGCCCCGATGCCACGAAGGATTCCAACACCCGCCACACCTCAACATCTTCCTCGACAAGCCCTGGATGCCCACACGGCCCATGAATCAGTAAGGAGTCAAGATAGTCCACGCCAAGATGTTCGAGCGAGCTTTTCAGAGACTGCTCAACCTGGTCAATGAGCGGTGCCTTGGGGTTGTACGGAACCCTCTCGTCCTGCCCATCTACCGAGGTAAATTTAGTCTGCAGAAATAACGACTCACGCGGGCGCGTCTTCAAATAAGCCCTTACCGCCTCCCCCACTCCTGGCTCATGGTAATGCTTTGGTTGGTTGGCGGTGTCTATCGCCCGAAACCCCACCTCAAGCGCTTTCTCAACAAGAGCAGCCGTTTGCTGCTTCTTCCAAGCCGTCCCATAAATCATTGTAGGAATCATTCCCCCCCACTCTACTCATCCCCCTAAATGGTGGTCATCATTTTTTAGGGAGTCACCCGGGCATCCCAATTGTAGCGTCAGTGCCAATAATCTTCCCTGTGCGCGATTCAGACAAAATACATGTATTCCAACAGGCTGCCGTCAGAATACAGGCTCGTTCGCCTGGTCTCCGCTTTGCATTTTCTTGTGGAAAAGGGAGAGGATCGTGGCAACAGTCGCATTACTCATCATGAGCCTCGCGCTCGCCGCGGAGCCGGATCTCGTGGGCCTTGAGAAGCGGCTCACCGACGCGGCTCTGGGCAAGGTGCAACTCTCCGACGCCGACTGGACGGAGATTGAGGATCAGATCAAGACGGCGCAAAAGGATATCGAAGACCAACCCGAGAGCGACACCAAACGCCAGGCCCTCGAGGAGATCCAGGGGCTTCTCGACAACATGGGATCGCTTCGCAAGACATCAAAATCTCCGTTCACAGAAACCATACCTGACACCGAAACGCCGACAGAAAGTGAGCCCACGAGCCACGCGACCGGATCGGATTCGATGTCAACGGGCGAGGAGTCTAGTCCACTTCCGTCCATAGGAACGGAAGAGGTAGGGAGTCCGCCGGTAATCGCCTCGGTTCCACAGCCGGAACAGCCAGTCGTCAGCTTTCCCACAAGCACGGCACTGCCGATGGACTCCAAACCTCTCACCGGCGCCGCCTTCACGTCCGATTTTTTTGCCCAGCCTCGACCCAATCCGCCGCCGGCGGAAAAGCGAATAGGCGCAGTCAGCCGACCCGTAAACGCCGAGTCGCCAACCCTCGCTCAGAAGTTACCACCCTTGGATGAGTCGGCGCTCAAGGGCCCTTTTTCAACGCCCCCTCTCATTGCTCAGAAATCTGCGCCCAATGTTTCGCCGCCGCTCAGCGGCCCAACTTCTACACCTGCGTTGATCCCTCAGAAGACTCCTTCGGCACAGTCGGCCCCACCCCCAATCACGCTGATCTTGCCTGAGGCAGTCGAGATCACAGAATCCCCAAAACCCGCCTCCTACGCCTTTTCTAGCGGCTACCGTGTCCCCCGCGACCTCCTGACTAACGACTGGCAGGGCGAGATTCTTCCACCAGCACCCACGACTCCGACGAGCGACCTCGGTCAATTCCTGACTGAAACGCTCTCCGCACGTTGATGACTCGCTGCATAAAATATTTAGCTACCCGTTAACAAAAAACCAGGGCATCTCCGTAGTTATGGGGGTTGCATGAAGTATCTCATCTTGATTTCCGTTCTCGCCGCGGGCTGCGAAAACCTCATCTCTCAACAACTCTCGGACGCGAAGGCTAGGGGCCTTCACAGAATCGTAATACTCGCCACCAACGACATTCACGGCGGCCTGGACGAAGCCACCTTCAATAACCAACCCGCGGGCGGAATGGCCATCTGGGCCTCCATTGTCAGAGCCACGCGGCAGGCAGTGGCCAAAAACCCCGCCGATGGCGTGCTTCTTCTCGACGGAGGCGATCAGTTTCAGGGCACCCTCCTCTCTAATTTTGATGAAGGCCTCACGGCTTTCAAGGTCTTAAACGCCATTGGCTACGACGCAGCCGTCCCCGGCAACCACGCCTTCGATTTCGGCCCCGTTGGCTGGCTCGAGGACAAGGTCAATCCCGCGAACCCCGACAAGAATATTCGCGGCGCATGGGATCGAGTCGTCAAGGCAGCGCAGTTTCCACTCGTTTCTGCGAACACCTACTTGAGAGCTTCACTCGTCGACAAAAAGGGCCAACCGGTTCAGGCAAGCGGTATTAGGTGTGAGTCGAAGCAAAAAATCGATTGGGCGCAGGCAGAGCGCCCTCAATTTGCAACACCCTATCTGATTAAGAATGTGGCGGGCGTGAGGGTGGCGATCATTGGAATCGACCACGCACGCACCTCCGTCATGACCACTCCCGACAATGTCTCTGACCTGTGCTTTCGCGATGAGCTCGAGAGTTATCTGGAAACCCGGCGAGCGATTGCCGGTAAGGCTGATGTGTTCGTGCTCCTCATGCATAACGGCGACACACCCAACGAACATTCCACCTCCCAGTTCGTCCAAACGATTGTGCGCCACAAAGAGGGCCGTCTCGTCGACGCCGTCGTGGCTGGCCACACCCACTACGTCAACTTTGAGAAGATAGACGATGTCCCCTTCATTCAATCGGGGGCCAATGGCGAGCAGTTCGGCCGAATCGAGCTCATCTGGGACGGCGATGGGCAGAAGCTCCTCATCAACCAAACCAAGAGTTACGCCGGGCTCCACACCTTCACTCAAAGCTGCGACAAATTCGCCACCGACATCTGCTCGGTCGAAAAGGGCCGAGTGCTCTATGACGGAGTGGCTCTAGAGCCCGCCGCCGACATCGTGGCCATTTTGAATGAGGCCAAGACCAAGGTCTCCCCCATCGCTGGTCGAGTCTTGGGGAAGGCGTCAGCGCTCCTGAAACGGGATCGGATCAACGAAAGCCCGCTCGCAGATATGCTGACCGATGAAGTCCGACGCGTCACCGGCGCCGATATCGTCATGCTCAACACGGGCGGCATGCGCGCCGACATCCCAGCAGGTATTGTGACCTACGAGACCCTCTTTCGCACCCTCCCATTTTCTAACCATGGCGTGACAATTGGGCCGATGGGTCTTGAGACCGTGCTAGAGATCCTGCGCCACAGCGCCCAGACCTGCGGCGCCTACGGGGCCATTATGCAGAGCGGGCTCAAGGTCACCTACACACGCCACTGCGAACTCGCTAACGGTTCCACCGATCCGTCCGCTGAAATAAGAACGGTGGAGTTAGAAAGAGGCGGCCTCCTCTTTGACTCTAGCCACCCGACTAGCAAGCCGGCTCAGGATCAGTTCCAGGTCGCCACCTTCGATTTTCTCGCCAGTGGTGGCGACGGCTACTCGACCTTCAGCTCCGTCCCGCTCATCGAGGACTTCGGCATTTTGCGTGAAGCCCTCACAGAGGATTTCCTCAAGGGGCCCGGCGACTGGGATGGGAAGATGGATGGTCGGTGGAAACTCGTCAGATAGGAAACCCCTCTGGTATAATCCGTACAAGGGGGGAGCGATGCGAGTCATTTTGGCGATTCTTCTTATTTCAAATCTGGTCTGGGCCGTCGACGCGGCAACCACGAAGGCCAACCGAGAAGCGGCGGCGCTCGTAGCGCCAGTCCCCCCTGACAACTACCCTAGGGCGCAAGAAAAACGGAAGCCGGCCACAAAAAAGATGGGCGGCCGCCGTGGCAAGATTCAAAAAAAACCGGCGAGCATTCATGAGTAGAGCCTGTCACTGTTTGTTCTTGAGGTTGGTGACCTGCGACTTGAGCCGTGTGACCTGGCTCTTCAATTCAATGATCTGAGCTTTCAGCTCCTCCCCCGCTTTTGTTCTCTCACCCACACCGTGTCTTTGAAGCTCAATTGAACGAATTTGGGTCTCCAGCGAGCGGTACTCTCTCTCTAGCTCACCGATTTGCCGCTGCACCTTGTTTCCGTCCTGATCACGGGATTCGTAGGTTGTATCCTGGGCCTGCTGGTAACTCTTCTGGGCTGCAGCCAAGGCCTTGGACGCTTTCTTTACACTTTCCTTCGCATTCTCATCACCGTTGCGCTCACCCCATTTCGCCTGCTCAAGCTCTCGTTGAGCAAGATACAAGTTGTGATACGCTTGCTTCTCCTTCGCCAGAAGAAGCGCTTGGTCGGTCTCCTTGGAGGCGCCGCGAGCCTTTTGAATCTTCTCATCGTAATCGTCCATCTTGAGGCTGTGTTTGGCCGCTAAGATCTCATACTTCTCAGCGACGATCTTCGAATTGAGCTTCTCCCGCTCTTTTGGATCTCTTTCTCTCTCATACTTTTCGTTCAAATCCTTGAGGGCCTTTTCTCGTTCGTTGATCGCCTTTTCCCGATCCACACGCTTCCCAACAGCTGCTTTCTCCTCCGGCTTGGCTCTCTTGAGACGGTTTTCGCGCTCTTCCTCTTGGCGTTTCTGTTCATCTTTTTTCCGCTGCTCCTCCGCCAGCTTATTGTGCCCTACCTGCTTGGGGTCAGGTTTCTGTGATGGGGTAGGATCGGCTTTGCCACCATTCTCCGCAGCTTTAGACTTGCCCTTGGGGCCATCTGGATCGATGTGTGTTTTGGGATCACTCGGGTCCACCGGAGCCTGACCCTTCACACCACGTTCTGGATAGGCATCCCAATGCAATTTCCCATTTTTCATTGTTCCGAGATAACTCCCTTTGCCTGCCGCACCGAGCTCCTTCTTCAATGAAGTTTGGTCAAGCTTGCGCTCCTTTTGGAGAGTCTCATTCTTGGAGAGTGCCTCCACCGCATCCTCTACCGAAGCCTCTGGGTGCTCCTTCAAATACTCGTTAATCTTTCCACGCAGATCCGCCGCGCTCTTCGCATCGATGAGCTGGTTTCCTTGGAAGCGATCCGAGACAAGCTCCTTCGCGGCGGCCTTTACCGCCTCCTCGTCGTCCCTAACCACCAGATTCACTACCCCCCTCTTTCCATTCGGGCTGGTATCCCCCTTTAGGTCCCTGTCCACAACGCGCGAGGAAAGAATCAAATTGCCGTTTTCATCTCTGGCCGCGCTTTTTTGAAGGGCCTTGGTGGCGACGTCTTCCCCAGCCGCTGATCTGTGAATGAGGTGTTCATTGGGATCAAGGCCATACTTCAGCTTAAAGTCGTCCATGGGCTTTGTATTTCCCTCGGCGGCAGCCTTCATGGCGACATTAAACTCCTTTTGGTAAGCGACCTGATCATTGGCCACCTTAACCGCTGAGTCCTTCAGATTCTTGTTTTGGTCGAAGAAGGAGTTTGAGAAACCGCTGGCATCCCCCTTGGTTCTCATTTGCTCAGCGAGATCGACCGTGGCCGTGAGAGCCTCCAGGTTGGGATGTTTGGAATTCTTGAGATCATCGAGAAGCTTCGCACGAGATTTGGGATCCATCGATCCCACTAGGCGGGCCACGCTCTGACTTGCCTCCTCAAACTTCTTCGGATCTTTGATCACGTCGGGATCGGTGAGTCGTTTAAATCGTCGATAAGCATCAATGGGGTCACCTTTCTTTTCGCTGCCGGAACCCATGACGGCCTTCACGCCCGGGAACCTCTCCGCCCGACGCTGCAGTTCCGCTTTGGCCGCCTTTTCCTCAGCGGTCATTTCATCATGGGGACGACCGCGCAACCCATCGTAGATTTCAAAGAGTGCCTGATCTTCTTTTTGTATCGCCTCAATGGCAGCGCTCATGTCGCCCGGGCTTGTTTTCTCCAGGCACTTTTCGAGTGCCTCGCCGCATTTCTCTTTGAGAGCATCTAATTTCTTTTGGTCGCCCCCCAAGGCCTCCTTGAGGGCTTTCGCTTTTTCACGATCGAGATTCTGGGTGGCCTCTTTGAACGCCTTATCAAAGGTATTGTTCGATTCGCCAGCCTCGGCCGTTGACCGAACCTCGGGGGTTCCCGACTCTTCAGCCGTGGCCGAGCGCTTTCCCTCGTCGCCTTCCCCAGGCAAAACCCCATTGGGATTATCAGCCCCCTCCTGTGCAAATCCCATAATGCATAGCAACAGTCCCGCCACAAGGATTTCCCGGAAGCCTTTTTTTTGGCCTTTGATCCTCATGTGTTCCTCTTACTGTGCCGGGCTCAGATAAAACGGATAGGCGGTGACCTGTGTGACGACCGGGGCCTCCGGTGTCGGAAACCGCCAGGAGCGTATGCGCGAGGTGATGCAGTTCTCCAGGGCCTTGTCGCCCACAGAGCTTTCCTTCACATTCGCCATGCTCACTATTCCGTCGGGTTGGATGTCAAACGCGAGCACGACCTTTCCGCGGGTTCCTGGATTTCTCTGGAGGGCGGAGTCGTAACAGGCGCGGATTTCACTTTGGTGCCGTTTCACAACGGCGTTGATGATCTCTTTCGAAAGTCCTGAGAGGATCTGGATGTTCTCGTTGGCGATATTGATCGCGTGCTCGCCCTTCTGGCCGAGGCGACCCGGGCCCGAAATGCCCTCGCCGATTCCATCTCCATAAAAACCTCTGCCCAGCCCCTTTGTGGAGGGCCCATCGATGCCGACGGTCTTGCCGCCGCCGCCCACGTCCACACCCTTTAAGCCTTTCCCACCGGCGCCGCCCACCTCTTCGAGCGTCTTACCGCGAAATCCCGCGACCGCTTTTCCAAATTCATCAAAGCCACCAGGCCCTTCCGGCCCTTCACCCTTATCAATGAGCGACTTCACATCTTTGCTCACACCTTGGCTAAAGGCCTTCAGGAGTCCCGTGCTCCGTGCCCGCTTCGTGTCAGCCATACGCTGCTGCACAGGGTTGGGTTTGGGCTTTGCCACGTCAGCTGGCGGCTCCTTCGGCTTCGACTTCGGCAGGATCACCTGAGGCTTATCGGCCTTTCTTGGCAAATCTTTTCGCCCCACTTCGCCTTCAGGCCCTTTGGGCGGACCGCCTTCGCCCGCGACCGAGCCGCCCTGCTTATTGTCTTCATTCTTGGCCTGCAGGCCATCTTTTGACGGCGGTACCTTCGGCCGTGGCTTAATTACAATTTTTGCAAACCGCTCGGGCACCATCTCGATGGCAACGGGCTTTGGTTTGGGCACCAGGGCCGTCATGACCATGAGAAGAAGGAAGAGGAGCGCCGACCCGATGGTGGTTCTCATCACCAGCGGATCCCTGTCGATGAGCGGCATCGGAAGGATGCGTGGAGCCGGCTTCACATACAACACGAAGAAGTTGATATTGCCGATGCTAAGTTTCGCGAAATCATCCTGCTTGAGCGGCACGACAAAGTATCCGCTCGTCTGTTTCACGAACTTTTCTTTGATAATCTCCGCCACCGAATAGATCTTGTCGCGCGCCCGCACGGTGCCCTTCATGTCCTCGGTCAGGGCGAGGTAGGCCGTCCCATCGTCATTGATCGTGACGAGCGGAAACTCATCGGGAATCCCGACACTAGGAATGATGTAGGTGTTGAGCGGGCTCTCACCGACGGTTAGAACGGTGGGATCAACGTAGTTCGACACATCCATGATGTAGTCGCCCCACAGAATCGTGACCTCGAGCTCGCGGGCATGGCTCGGCACCTCGAAGGCCTTTTCCAGATCCTCGGGCAGAATGTCATCGTCGCCCTTTCGGATCCGACGCTCCTCGATCCGGCGCTCAAGACTTGTGATGTCGAAGATTCGGCGGTCATTGCGCCGGCGCTGGCCGACTCGCTTTTCGTCCTCGCGCTCGACCTCAAGCCCTCCGGCCGCTCCGGTACTCGTCTGCTCATCTTCAAAACGACGCTCCCCATCCCGTCTTTCATCAAGACGTGTCTCATCGGGGAAGGCATTCTTCACGCGGCGATCGGTTTTCTTCGCCCGCCGCTCACTGTCGATTTGACTACGGTCGATGTCGATCAAGGTCTCAACGCCATCACCCACATTGGACGTTGCGGGAACGGGCGACGCATTGATCACATTGCCCGAGCCCTTTTCAATCCGAAGCTCGACGAACCCAAGCTTAATCTTATCCCCAAACTTTATCGCCTTTTCTACTACCTTCTTGCCGTTGACAAATGTGCCGTGCGAGCTCGCCAGATCGGTGATCATGAGCGTCTCACCCTTTTGCTCGACTAAAGCGTGGATGCGGCTCACTCGGGCATCATCGATGCGCAAGTCGGCGGAAAGGATTCGTCCGAGGACGATCTTGTCTTTGAGGAATTCGCCAGTTTGAATGACGTGCCCCTTTGCATCGAGCACATCCAACCGAATGTGTTTCAGTTTTGTGTCTTTGGCTTCCATAAATTACCTCAACAGCCGAGCTGAGTCGGCCACTTCCCCATCGAAGTTTTCCCTGATCCGAATCACACTCTTCCCCTTCACATCTTTGATGTTGGAGATGTAGGCCCCCGATGGTTTGTTGTAGAGGCCGTCGATGTTGGCCCCCTCGAAGTCGTACTTCGTCGATTTCTTGTATTTGACGGTAGTGCCGTCACCCCGTTTTTCGATGACGAATCCGCCCTCTTCAGCTTTGGAAGGTTGAACAGGGGCTGGCGGAGCAGTTTTAGGCTTAGCTATGCCGCCCAAAGAATAGAGCGCGCAAATTAAAGACAACACTCGAAACACTGGCAATACTCCTGTCGTTTCCCTTATCGCCAGCTTCGAATAATTTCATGAGCCCTCGCGGTCTCTTTTCCGCCCTTTTGGATGTAGCGCAACATAAGCTCTGCGGCTTTGTCGCGCTGTTTGAGAAAATTCCCCAAGACTATCGAGTCGTTATAAAGGGTGCTAATAGCCTCTGGGTGAGCCTCTAGGTACTCCGTATAAACCTCATGGGCGTCGGCATATTTCCCCACACCTTCTAATGATGCGCCAAATCCCAACGCCGCGTCCTCAAAGTCAGGATCGAGCCGCCGCGCTTCCTTAAACAGCGGCAAGGCGTCCTTGTAGCTTTGGCTCTTTAAGTACAGAGCCCCCAAATTCACTAGGGGCGCCGCGGTCCTTGGGATCGCTTTCGCAGCCTTTTCAAAAAAATGCACCGCTTGATCCGCGTTCTTGTCGTCAAGGGCGAGCATCCCGAGGTTGTTCAGGACGAACGATTTCCACGGGAACTCCTTGTCAGCCTCGAGCTGCGTAAAGAGATATTTGGCAAAATCCTTCTTCCCACGGCGCAGAAAATGGACCCCCATGAGAAACGCCGCCCTCTTATCCGACGGGCGAGCGACGATGAAGCTCTTCATCTTCTTCACCGCCTCCGGGTGGTCGGTGATATCGAGAAGGGCCAGGTACTCGAGGTAGCGATCGAGATCTTCCGGCGACGGCTCTCGCCCTTCGAAAGACTTGAGTCGCTCACGCGCATATTTCCGATCACTCTGGTAGGAGCTTTGAATATCGCCTTCGACCCACGCCAATCGACGAGCTACCTCCCCCTCATCCGCGCGGGCCAGGGAAAGAAACAGGACCGAAAGAATAATCATAGAGGTCTTCATCGTCTCGCCACCCCTTCCTCACCCGGCCACCGGGTGGACCAATAGTTCGGGTGAGGCACGAGCCCCACCGGCCGGCCGCCGCCGCCTCCACCTTGCGCCAGCTGCGAACATTTTGTCGCATACTCGCTGATGACGTGGAATTGCGCCGCCCGGTCGGCACAGGCCTTAATTATATCGCCCGACTTGCTCTCGAGCGGCTTCACCAGCTGTGCATCAATATCACTCAAAGCCTTCTCGGCTTCGACCCTTTCTTGATCCTTGTACTTCCCCGGCACCTTCACCGCCCGGTAGGCGCTCACGAATTCCGTGTAACCAGCGCTTTTTTCAAATAGGGCCGCGACACCCCACTCAGGCACCCCCATCTCCACCACTCTGTCGTAGTCCTTCACCATCTGAGTCAAAAGCCGCTGCTTCTTTTTGAGGCCATAGATCAAATCCTCCGGCGGAAACCGAAGCTTCACCGCCTGGAATTTCTCGCGCGCCTTTTGAAGCGCCTTGAATTTCGCCTCGGCCACATATTGGAAACCGGGCCCAGTGCGCATCCGACGGTTGTTCTCATAAAGCTCTAGCATCTCCTTCAAAAGCCCTTCGCGTTCACGAACATTGCCACCCTTCTCGTATTGCCGAACGAGCTCCCCGAGAATCGCCACTCGCTCCTCGGCCGATTTGGCCTCCTTGGAAAGACGGCGATAGATCTGCGACACCTTTTCCCAGTGTCCCTGTCGTCGATAGAGTTTCGCCTGGCTGATTGCAATTGATTTCGTCTCTTCGGCCGTCGGCCCCCCCGTTTTTAGATACCGACTATAAAGCTCGAGCGCCTCTTTGTTTCGTTCGAGCAGCTCATTGAAGACCGCCGCATTGAAGAGCGCCTTGACCCCGTCGGAATCCTTCGGAAACCGGGTGGCAAAATCCTCGTAAAGCTTGGCGGCCTGCTCGATGTCGTATGTCCTTTCGGCGAGCTTCGCCGAGACGAGCATCACCCGCTTCGAATGCTCATTCCCGGGGAATCTCGAAAGGTAGAGCCTCGCCATTTCAGACACCTTGTCGATGTCATTCAACTTCTCGTAGCACACTAAAGCGTTGTAGAGCGCGTCCCCTGCCAGATTGCTCTTGGAATTCTTCTTATAGAACTCAAGATAGGATTCCGCGGCCTCGTTCCACAGATTCTGCTTTTCGTAGTGCTCGATATCCTTAAAGGCGATCTGACCCAGGATCTCTCCAATGGCCTCACGAAAATCGACGTCTCCGAGGTTCTTAATTAAAGCAAATTCTGTCGCAGTTGACGTCAGCTTCGCGTAGTCCTTCTTGATATTGTAGATGTCGAGGACGAGATGGGCCGAGGTCGTCGCCGTCCGGTGATTTGGGTAGTGGGTGGCGACATACTTGAAGACATCCAGTGCCTGGTCGAAGTGCTTGTGGCGGTAATAGATGGCGCCCGTCCTGAAACGCACATCGACCACACGTTCACCCTGCGGGTACTCCTTAACATAGTAATCGGCTATCTCGATGAACCGTTGCTCGTGAGGTGGGATCTCTTCGACCGTTGTGTCGATATTCTGCTGCTGCTCCTTCGTATAGCGCTCAATAGAGTCGGCCTTTGCCGTCATCCGGTCGAGACACAGAAGCGCATCGTACACGGCCTCATCCGAGAGTTTATCCTTCGGCGCAATCTGGGCGGCCCGCATGTAGCCTTCCGCCGCATCTATCCAGCGCGCCTGGTTAAAGAGGATCTCCGCCCGATAGAACGCGATCTTCTTGAATGATGCGTGATCGGGAAAGTCTTTCAAGATGGCGTCGTAGAGCATCAGGGCGTACTTGTAAGAATTCTTGTTCGAGCTCTTCTGGGCCGACTGGTGGAAAAACAGCGCTGCCTTCTCGGCCTGTGCCTGCATATCGCCTATGGCCTCGGTGAGCTCCTCCTTCTTTTCCCCAAACTTCGACGCCCATTCGCCACTAGGCGAATAGCGGTCGGTGGCCTGCACGAATCGGGAGACAGCCTTTTCAATCTTCCCCAGCCGAATGCTCGCCTCAAAGATCGCACTCTCGGCTTTCAGCGCTTCGAGCGTGTCGGGATAGAACTCGAGCACCTTCACATACGCCCGAACGGCCGACTCATCCCGAGCCTTGCTCCTCAGCATGTCGGCGATGAGCTTGATATTCTCCGCCGCGGCCTCTCTTCCGATGTTGGTCTGGTAGAAATTAATAGCCTCATCCACCGCTTCAACCTCGGCGAAAAACACCACCATGTCTTTGAGCGTTTGATTGCGCAGATTGAACTTTGCCGGCTCCTGCGTCTCGGACAACTCGCTCACGAGCCCTTTCAGGGTATTCAGCCCCGCCCGGGCCCGGCCTTGGTTCATCTCGCACCAGGCCAGCTTGTATTTGGCGTAGTGAAAGAGCGCAGAGGAGCGCTTCGAGGCCAACGCCTTAAATCGCACCACCGCCTCGTTCAGCTTGTGTTTTTCGAAGTAGAAATCGCCAAGATAGACCAGTGCCTCGTCGAACTTGCGGCTCTGCGGATATCGCTGCACGACGCGTTCGAGGTATTGCACGCCTCGTTTCTCTTTCCCCTGCTCGAGCTCGACGAAACCAATGAAAAAATCCACCTCATCGATCTTCGGGTGGTTGGGAAACTCCTTCTCCATCGTATTGAAAACATGGAGCGCGTCTTTGAGATAGCGCTGCGACCGCGAGTTATCGAGCCGGGCCTCTTTCTCGTCCCTCCTTTTCGCCTTCTCATTGAGCTGCGCGGTGAAGATCTCATTCTCGCGGTAGCTCATCTCCATATACTTTTCGGCGTAGAGCTGCCCGAGCTTCAAAAGCTGATTGTCCCGGTTATTGGTTAACCCAGCGTCGAGCTGCTGACGCAGGATCTTGATTGCCTCATCCCGCTTTTCAGTGACGAAGGCCTCCTTCGCGGAGAAAAACGTCGTAGCATCGAGGCTCGGCCCCTTGATCTCAACACTCTTCCCTTTCATCGAAAGACGCGCTGAAGAAAACGCAATCGACGGCACCTCGGCCCGAGGACCCACCTGCAGGTTGAACCGCGGATACTCCGCGGCGAAGATCTGAGCCGATAGGATCAGACTCAAAGTGCAAAACACTCTAGCGGATACAAGCGCTTTCGGTCGTGTAAACATAGGCCCCCATTTCATCTTCCCAATACTCACCCTTGAAAGGCCAAAACTCGAAACCATCCGCAATCGTGGTCTCGACATCCACCACTCTCTTCGGTGGCAGCCCCTTCTGCCCTTCGATCAATTCCTTCTCGCCGGTCACGATCTCGACCTTGAGATAGTTCGCCTGCTCGCGCTGCTCAGTCAGCTCAGCGAGTTTCCTCTGGTGCAGCTTCTCGATCACGCGCCCCATATCGGCGGCCAGCTCCTTCTCGGCGTCGTCGAGCTTCGCCTTAATCCGCTCGACCTGCTTGATGCGCGTGAGTTTCGCAAGTTGCCGCCTTTCTGTTCTTAACAGCTCAATCACCTTCATGTCGCGGCTCACACCGTCATCACGCTTCACATAGCTCAAAAAAGCGGGCTGCAGCTTCCCACCCACAAAACCATTGTAATAAGACTCGCCGCCCGAATAATGGCCCGCTTCGGCCTGCATGCCGCGGATAATAGGATCGTAAATTTCAAAAAAGCTCGCGAGTGTTTGCCGCATCTCTTCGTACTTGCACAGGTTGTAAAGAATAGTGGAACGCAGAATGAAGGCCTCGCCCACCAATCGGTCTTGGTAAAAGGGCGAGGTCACCGTGTGGAGGTTCCCCAGCGAAATCGTCGTGTCGTTCATCCGCATCAGCGGCCAACTCGCCTCAAGAAGCACGGTGATCCAATGCGGCGAAGAGCTCAAGAATTGGGAGTAGAGCTCAACGCTTCTCTCCACGTCGCCCCCCGAATAGGTCACGCGGGCCAAGTTCAAACGCGCCAGTTCCTGCAGAGCAAACTTTTCCTTGTTGCCGCGGGAAACCTCGATGCATTTGGCAAAGAACGCGGCCGCCTCCCGATACTCCTTCTTCTTCGTCGACAGAAGGCCCAGGTAGAAGAGCGCCTTGCCATAGTATTGATTCTCCGGGCTCACCGACTTCAAATGGCTGAGCGCCTCATCGACATTACCGGCCGAGAATTGGTAAACCCCAACGGTGAAATGGTTGAGCGCAGCCACAGAGGGCGCCACCAAAGCGCCGGGCAATTTCGAAAGAATCATTCCAAGCTGAGAAACAATGTCGAGCTTGTCCGCGATCGTCACAGCGTTCTTGATCGCCTTTTCAAAAAGCTCGCGGTTGTGTTCGTCGGGCGACTGCAAAACCGTCTTGAAAGAAAGGTAGCTCGAATAGTAGTAACCCTGCTCAAAGAAGATGAGGCCAGAATAATAATGGCTCCTGTCGCGCGTGCTCACCTCCGGAGAGGATCCAATCACCTGCGAGAAAAGATCGAGAGCTCGGGCGTACTTTCCGCCGTCGTATGCCTTCTTCGCCTGCTCATAAAGCGGATCCTTCCCCGCAATAGAGGCCGCACAAAGTGCGAACCCCACGATCGGAGTCACCCACAACCGGATCTTTTGTCCGAGGTTCACCCGTCCCCCTTTTATCCCGGCATTTTCGGCAGCCAAAAGCTCAGCGCGACCATCACGGAATAGTTGTTTCTCAGCGCCTGGTCGTTTTGACCAGATGAATGGTTGAAGAAGGTCTCGGTGTAAATATAGTCACGCAGCTCCACCCTCATCGAAAACCACTCCCGGAAGAAAAATCGGGCACCAATCCCCGGACAGAAGACGGGGTAGCTGCTGGTCTCAGTGCGCGCGTAACCCGCCCCCAGCACTAGATAGGGCTCAAGATAGGCGATCCAGCGAGAAAAGGTCGACATCTTGCCGTAGGTCGGGGTGAGCTGGACACCGGTGGTCAAAAAGTAGATGAGCTTCTGGTAGTCCACCGCAAGCTTGCTTCCAGCCAACTGATTCGCATTGATATCATCTACAAAGCTGGAAAAAAAGGTTCGCGAGTAGAGGAAACTAAAGGCCTCCCATGCGAGCCAATCGTTAAAATGCAAGGTGTAACTCGCTCCACCAAACAGCGTTCTTCTCACCGTCCCAAACGGAATCCCCCCAAAACTGATCGGGTTCAGCTCGTGGCGCCAGTGCTTCGTCGTAAACTGCTTCTGGACAACCACTACCTCATCATTGGGCACGCTTCCGATCTTCTTCAGCTGCTCTTCAATCACACTCTCAGCCGCCATCAGGTGGCAGGCCGTTAAACAAATCAGAAGCGCAACCCTCATCGGCGATCTCCCTGAGTCATGCCAAGAAACTATTGTGATTCTAGAAATTTATTATATGGTAATCGCGCTGTCATAACCACGACTTTTGAGTTTCTGATACGGTGAGTCTCAACATTGGGGGCGACGTTTGAATGCAGATAGCCAATTCATTTGGATGGATGGAAAGACAGTTCCTTACGCGTCGGCCCAAATCCATGTTTTGTCGCATAGCCTCCACTACGGCAGTGCCGCTTTCGAGGGAATGCGCGCGTATCGTTTAACGTCGGGAAAAACCGGAATTTTTCGCGCCAAAGAACACTACGAGCGGTTTTTCAATTCGATCCGTGTGCTCGGCTATCACACACGTTGGACCACCGAGCAACTGGTCGAGGCCACGCGCGCTCTCATCACGGTGAATGGATTTCAGCAGTGCTACGTGCGACCAATTGCCTTCATCGATGATGCTGTGCGCGGCCTGCGGCTCCCCAAAGAACCTAAGGCCTCTGTCACGATCGCCACATGGGATTGGGGCAAATACATGGGCGATGACGGCCACAAGAACGGCGTGCGGGTCGGCGTCTCCACGCTCCGCCGTCCGGATGTGGCGACATCGCTCCCATGGGCCAAACTCTCGGGCAACTATCTCGTGTCGGTGCTGTCGCGACTTGAGGCCACGCAGAATGGATTCGATGAGGCCATCCTTCTCGACCCCAATGGCTATGTCGCCGAAGGGTCCGGCGAAAATATTTTCGTAGTGAAAAACAGAATAATCTCCACGCCGCCGACTGCCCACATCCTCCCGGGGATCACCCGGGACAGTGTCATCCAGATCGCCCGCGATCTCGGATACACCGTCCGCGAAGAAAATATCATCCGCAACCAGCTTTACCTGGCCGATGAGGTCTTCTTCTCCGGCACCGCCGTTGAGGTGACCCCCATCCGGGAAATCGACCACCGCCCCATCGGCGCCAGCAAACCGGGGCCAGTGTGCAAAACCATCTCAGAGGCGTTTTTCTCCGCTGTCCATGGCGACTCCCCCCGCTACTCGGCCTGGGTTACATCCGTCTGAGCGCGGAATGCCTCCCCAGCGTAGTCCCGCGGGCGGAACGAAGACGGGTTGATTTGGGAGGGGTTTTGGGTATACCCTGGGTTTCTTGATGTCTTATTTCCACACTGGTCTCCGTCGTACCCGATGAAATTCTCCCCGATGTTTTATTCATGAAGATCCAAATCACCCTCCCCGATGGTGCCAGCCGCACCTATGACGCTGGAGTCACGCCTTCGCAGATTGCGTTGGATATCAGCCCGCGGCTCGAGAAGGATTCGATAGCCGCCAAGGTCAACGGGAAACTCGTCGACCTCACCCACAAGATTGAATCGGGCGGCGCACTCGCCCTGATCACCCGGCAAACGCCCGAGGGGCTGGAGGTAATTCGTCATTCGACCGCCCACCTTTTAGCCCACGCCATTAAGGAGCTTTATCCCGACACACAGATCACCATCGGTCCGGTCACCGAAGAGGGTTTCTATTACGACGTCGACAGCACGACTCAATTCGCCCCCGAGCACCTTGAAAAGCTCGAGACGCGGATGAAAGAGATCGCCCAACGCAATCTTGATGTCGCCCGCAAGGAGATGGGCCGCGACGACGCCATCATCTTTTTCAAGAACCAGGGCGAACACTACAAGGCCGAGATCATCCAAAGCATTCCCGAAAGCAGCGTCAGCCTCTACACGCAGGGCAACTTCACCGATCTCTGCCGAGGCCCCCATATTCCCAATACGAATCGCCTTGGAAAATTCAAGCTCCTCACCATCGCAGGCGCCTACTGGCGTGGAGACGAAAAGAATAAGATGCTCCAGCGCATCTATGGCACGGCTTTCAACACCCAGAAGGAGCTCGACGAGCACCTGAAGATTTTGGAAGAGCTCAAGAAGCGGGACCACCGACGGCTCGCGCCCGAGATGGAGCTCTTCTCCTTCTCTCCGTTTGCCCCAGCGATGCCCTTTTACCTCCCGGCCGGCACGATACTCCACAACACACTCATAGAGTTCATGCGTCAGGAGATGCGGTCGCAGGGGTACGACGAGGTTATCTGTCCGCAGATCATGAACGCTGAGCTTTGGAAAACGAGTGGCCATCTCGAGCACTACAAGAACAGCATGTTCTTTGTGAATGAGGACGAAAACACAAGCATCGCGCTCAAACCGATGAACTGCCCTGGCCACATCATCCTCTACCAAGGGTCGCGTCGCAGCTACCGCGAGCTGCCCATTCGTTTCGGGGAGTTCACTAAGGTCCACCGCAACGAGCGGGGCGGCGCCACGCACGGCATCCTGCGAGTGAGAAATTTCAGTATCGACGACGGCCACATCTTCTGCGCGGAAGACCAAGTTGGCGACGAGATCAGCCGGGTCCTCAAGCACACCCAGCGCATTTACAAAGCCTTTGGCTTCAATGATGCGGAGATCAAGATCGCTCTGCGTCCTGAAAAATTCGGCGGCACAATTGAGAACTGGAACCGTGCCGAAGCGGCACTCGAGGCGTCTCTCCATACGGAGGGCATTGCTTACAAGCTCCTCGCCGGAGAGGGTGCCTTCTATGGCCCGAAGATTGAGTTTCATGTCCGCGACAGTCTCAAACGGCTCTGGCAGTGTGGAACAGTCCAGCTCGATTTCGTGATGCCCGAACGTTTTCAGCTCGCTTACGTCGCGGCCGACGGCAGCCACAAGACTCCGGTCATGATCCACCGAGCCATTTTGGGAAGCTTTGAGCGCTTCATTGGTGTGCTTATCGAGCACTTCGCGGGTCACCTCCCGCTCTGGCTCTGCCCGAACCAGGTCACAATCATTAACGTCACCGGCGACCAGGAAAAATATGCCCAGGAACTTTGCGCCCAGCTCAAAGCGCATAACGTCCGCGCCACTGCCGACCTAAGAAACGAAAAGCTCGGCTACAAAATCCGAGAAGCGCAGCTCAAGAAGATCCCCTGGATGGCTGTCGTTGGAAACAAAGAGGTCGAATCGAAAACAGTAACCTTGCGAAAGCACACCGGCGAAAACCTCGAGCCCATGACCTTCGATCAATTGATGAAGTTCTTAGAACCTAAACTCATAACAGGAGGAGATACCCATTAACCCACGTGAATTCCGACCGCGAGACAGTCGCGGCTCTAATGATACCGTCCGCATCAATCACCGCATTCGCGCCCGCGAAGTGAGAGTCATCGGCGCCGATGGCGCCCAGTTGGGCGTTATGGATCTCAGAAAGGCGCTTGAACTGGCTCAATCCCAGGGACTGGATCTCGCGGAGGTCTCGCCAAACTCAAATCCTCCCGTCTGCAAGATCCTCGACTTTGGAAAGTTCAAGTATCAGCAGAAGAAGAAGGCCAAAATGGCTAAGAAGAATCAAGCTGTGGTGACTCTGAAGGAGATTCAGTTCCGCCCGCAGACCGACAGCCACGACGTCGATTTCAAGGTAAAGCACATCATCCGCTTCCTCGAAGAGGGCAACAAGGTAAAGGCCAGCGTCCGGTTCCGCGGCCGTGAAAGCGCCCACACCGACCTCGGCCACGCGCTCATCAAGCAGGTCATCGAGTTGGTCGGCCAAGCGGCCGTCGTGGAAACGCCACCCAAGCTCGAAGGCAAGGTGCTCTCTCTGATCTTCGCCCCCAACGCCAAGGCCCCCAAGAAGCCAGCGGCCCCCGCCGCAACGGCCTCAAACGCCGCACCAGCTAAACCAGGCACGGGCGGCGGGGTCGGAGCTGCTCCTGAGGGCTGATTCTAACGGACCAAGTTAACTCATTGACTTAAGACGCCAATTTGGTATTAATCTTTCTTTGTCGTTTGCGATATCGAAGGGAATTAGCGACATGCCTAAGATGAAGACCAACTCCAGCGCGAAGAAACGTTTTCGCGTGACAGGTTCAGGCAAGATTCGTCGATCAAGGGCCTATCATAATCATAAGTTAGAGCACAAATCGGCAAAACGAGGCCAACGTCTTCGCAAAGTCGTGATCGTTGATCCCGGCAACGCCCGGTCTATTGAGCGGTTGTTGCTGTTGAAGTAGTGAGGGTTTTATGCCGAGAGTAAAACGAGGCCCGGCCGGCCGAAACAAACGCAAGAAGTTATTGCAAAGAGCGGAGGGCTTTTATGGAAGCGCCCGCAAGACCGTTAAGGTCGCCCGCGAATACACAGACCGTGCTGATCGCTACGCTTTTCGCGATCGTCGCGTCCTGAAGCGGGAAATGCGATACCTCTGGCAAATCAGGATCAACGCCGCCTGCAGACTCCACAATCTGAGCTATTCAAGATTTATTTCCGGACTCAAGAACGCAAAGGTCGAGCTGGACCGTAAGGTCCTCGCCGAAATTGCCGTTCGCAATCCGGAACATTTCACTCAGCTTGTGGCCCTGGCGCGGCCGCAAGCCGCATGATCGATAATATCCAGCGCATACAAAAGGAAGTTGGCAGCGAACTCGCGAAGGTGTCCGATCTGGACTCCTTGGAAAAGCTTCGCGTCCACTATCTTGGGAAGAAAGGCATCATCACGTCGCTGATGGCGAGCCTCAGGGACCTTGATCCGGAGCGGCGCAGGGAGATGGGAGCAAGTCTCAATTCACTGAAGACCGATTTCGAAGCCCAACTGGATTCGCGCAAGCGCGACATGGCCCGCGTTCAGCTCGATAAAGAGCTCACTCAATCGCCCAAGCTCGACGTCACTCTCCCAGGCCAGTTTCCTATCGCGACCGGATCGTTTCACCCTATCACGCTCGTGATGGAGGAAATGGTCGAGGCGATGGAGAGAATTGGTTATCAGGTCGCCAGCGGCCCCGAGATCGAAAACGAGTTTTTCAATTTTGAAGCCCTCAACACGCCTTCGGATCACCCAGCCCGAGACATGCAGGATACCTTCTATATCGATAAGGGCATTCTGCTTCGCTCACACACATCGCCAGTTCAGATTCGCACAATGAAGGACCGGCAGCCGCCGCTGCAGATTATTTCTGTAGGTCGTGTCTACCGCAGCGACTACGACATGACCCACACGCCCATGTTTCATCAGATGGAAGGGCTCTTTGTGGAGCAATCAGTTTCGCTCGCGGATTTGAAGGCTACTCTGCAGTATTTAGTGAAACAACTTTTTGGCAATCAGCCGCTGCGCTTTCGCCCGAGCTTTTTCCCGTTCACTGAACCCAGCGCCGAGGTCGATATGCGCTGTATTCTCTGCAAGGGCGCGCCGAAGGAATGCCGGATGTGCGGCTCAAGTGGATGGCTCGAGATCGGTGGCTGCGGAATGGTGCACCCCAATGTGTTCCGTTCTGTTAACTACGATCCTGATCGTGTCACCGGGTTCGCCTTTGGAATGGGAATCGAGAGAATCTCCATGCTCAAGTACGGAATCGATGATTTGCGATCCTTCTTTGAGAATGACTACCGAATGCTGGAGCAATTCTGATGCAGGTTTCGCTGAACTGGCTCAAGGACTATCTCGCGAAGACCGACGCCATTTTGGATCCGAAGGTCCTCGCTGACAAGCTCACCATGCGGGGCATTTCGGTGGGGCGAATCGCACGGTGTGGCACGTCGGGCCTTGAGTCCGTCGTAGTTGGCCGCATTGAAAGAATTGATAAACACCCAAACGCCGACCGGCTCCAGGTCACGCAGGTCGTGACCGAACCCAACGGCACCCCCCGCCAGATAGTCTGCGGCGCAAAGAATATCGCAACGGGTGACATCGTCCCGGTCGCCCTTCCCGGCACAATTCTGCCAGGAAATTTTGAGATTAAGCTCTCCACGATTCGCGGCGTAGAATCCGGGGGCATGATCTGTTCCGGCAAGGAGCTCGGGATCAGCGACGACACGGAAGGGATCCTCCAACTTCCTAAGCACAGTCAGCTCGGCCAAAGCCTTTCGCGCCTTTTGGGGCAACAGTCGGATGACACGCTTCTTGAGTTTGAGCTCACCCCCAACCGGGGGGATTGCCTCAGCATCATGGGGATCGCCCGTGAAGTCGCGCCCCTGATAGGGACCCAGCTCCGCGAACTCAAAGCCCAGAAATTCAAGAGCACTCCGCACCGCACCTCTTCCATCATCAGTGTGGAGGTCCCCGACCCAGCTTTGTGTCCGCGCTACGTTGCCCGCGTGATCGATAGCTTCAAGGTGCTTGAGGCCCCCGATTGGATCCAGGCTCGGCTCAAGTCGGTCGGGCAGCGTTGCGTGAATAATATCGTCGACATCACCAACTTCGTGATGCTTGAGTACGGCGCTCCCCTTCATGCCTTCGATCTCCGACGAATTCAATCGGGGTCCGTTCGGGTGGCTGAATGCACGACGCCTCAAGGTTTCACCTTGCTCAACGGCCAGATTGTTCAGCTTGAGCCTGGCGATATTCTGATCCAAGACGGCGATCGCCCTATTGCGCTGGCCGGAATTATGGGTGGCCTCAACACTCAAGTTGAAGCTGACACCACCACCATTCTTCTCGAAGCGGCCACCTTTAACCCGGAGCGGATTCGCCGAACGGCCAAGCGGCTGGGTCTTCTGACCGAATCCTCTCGTCGATATGAAAAGGGCGTCGACCCCAATACTGTGCTCATGGCCTCGGAACGTGCCGCGGTTCTCATCCGCGACGCCTACGCCGCCAACGTTTACCACCCACCCATCGACACGCTTGAGACTGGAGCCACCGAACGGAACATTGCTGTGGACATGCGCGAGGTCCGGCGGATCATGGGAATGCCGAATTTCACATCGGATATGGCGGCCGATACTCTGAGCGGCCTCGGAATTGATTCGCAAAAGAAGTCGATCAACATCATCCAGGTGAAAATCCCGGTCTTTCGCACCGACCTCAAAGAAAGCATCGACGTCATTGAAGAGATCGCCCGCCTCTTTGGCTTCGAAAAAATTCCTGCGGCACGGCCCATGACGAGCGCTTGTTTCGATCGGATGAATGAGACGCCTTACACCTTCCCACAACGAGCCAAGACGGCACTTGTGGGGCTCGGTTTCAGCGAATGCATTCATTACAGTTTCACGACCGATGCGAATCTCGAGCATTTCGCTCGCCGAAGTTCTGGAACAATTCGGCTTAAGAATCCGATCAGCGATCAGTTCAGCACGATGCGCACCAGCCTTTTGCCGTCCTTGATCCAAACCTACGCCTACAACAAGAATCGCAAGGCCCCAAACCAGCGCCTCTTTGAAGTCGCTAGTCGCTACGAGGCCAGTTCTCAGTCGGATACACAGGCGAAAGAGACGATGATGGCGGCGGGACTTCTCGGGGGGACGCTCACGGACAACTCGTGGAGCTCAAAGGGCGAGACGGTCAATTTCTACCACATCAAGGGGGCGGTCGAGAGCTTCCTGCGGACATTGACCAACGCCAAGCCCTCATTTGTTCCCGCGGCCTCACACCCGGCGTTTCACCCCAATCGCTCGGCCGATATTTTCATTGGTGCACTTGAGATTGGCACAGTCGGTGAACTCCACCCGCACGCTCTTGAGATTCTTGAGGCACCTTCTACCGTAGCGGCCTTTGAATTGAACCTCGACGCCCTCCAAAAGTTTGAACGAAGTCGAGTGCAATATGTGTCACCGTCTAAGTTTCCGGGCAGCGAATTTGACATCGCGGTTCTAGTCGACAAAACGGCCAGCGCCTTTGACCTTACGGAAACCATTCGGGCCCACAGCTCATCGCTCGTTACCGGCATTTCGGTCTTCGACGTCTTTGAGGGCGACAAGGTTCCCGAAGGAAAGAAGAGCATTGCATTTCGCCTGACCTTCTCCTCACCCGAACGGACCCTTCAGGAAGCCGAAGTCTCGGGCCTGGTGAAGCGAGTCATCGACGGCCTCGCCCAAAAACACAGCGCGACCCTGCGATCCTAGCCCCCAGCCCCCCCCTGACGACCTACTTCACGTTTAAGTAAACCATCATCGAATGAAGCAGAGCCCCGTTCTCAGTGGCCAGCATCATCACCCACGCAGTCTTCCCTTTGAGAGACTGCGGCACGAAAAAGGTAAACCCAACCGGGGTCTGCTTCGCGCCGGGAGAGAGATAGCCATAGTTCACCGAGGTCGTGCCCCCCGCGGCGAGCTGAATCCCCGGATCGCTTGCCTTAGAGAAGCTCATTACCATCGGCCCTCGTTGGTACACCTTCTCCTGGTACACCATCTGCGCGTTAAAGATGGCCCAGCCACCCGCCTGCACATCGATGGTCGAGTCGGGAATCGCCTTCTGCGCCCGATCGAGCAGTAGGAGCGAGGCCGAACGATTTATGTGAATGTATTTTGGGAAGGCCTGCGACAACGTGTCGCTGCCATTGGTGAGGTCCGCCTTAAAGCGCGTGAAGGTATTCTCACCCACCCAAGGACCAGGCTTCAATCTCACCTTCACCTCGCCAGTCGCTTCAGCTTCGATGGGAGCGAGCGCCGGCACCGTGCCCTCGACGGTCGCAAAGACCGGCGACGTTTTCAGCGCGAGCTTTTGCTCGAGGCTTTTCACGGCTGTGAGATTGGAGAACTTCACAACAGCGTCGACCACCTCGTTCACCGCTGGGTCCTTTGCAAGCTTGATGTCGGTGACCTCAATCGGGAAATGGACCGCGCCCGCACCGCTCGCCGATCCGAGAACAATCTTGGGTGTGGCACTCACCTCAACCGCACCCGAAAGGCCGAGCTCGCCTCCTACCATTTCAGATGTGATCGGTGCCGTGAGAACGCCTTCCAATGTTGTGCGCGTTTCCGCGACCAGCGCAGGAAGAGTTCTGAGCGTAACACTCGCCTCTCCGACTCCCTTAGTTCCAGCCAGATGGAATTGGATCGCCTCCAGCGCAGTCGCCTGCTTCCCGTAGTTGTCGATCACCAGGCGAAGTCTTACTCTCTCACCCGTCGTCAAGAGGCCGTCACCATTACTATCAGCCAGGCTCGCCCCTCTCACGACCACCAACCCTCCCCCTTCCAGGTCGGTCGCCACTTGCGTCTGTCCGAGCGCCTTCTGCTCGTCCATCCGCTTGGCCAAATTATTCGAGAAACCGTCCAGAAGACCCTGATCCTGAGCCCCACTTTGACGACCGGCCTCGAAAGCCTCGGCGTTGGTCTGCGCCACGACCGCCGAGTAGGCGGTCTGCGAAGCCTCCACAAACTTGTCTTTGTAGTGGCTCGAGTACACCGACTGGTAGGACGCATCGAAACCCGAACCGTAGCTCGATTCGTATTGGTCCAAACAGCGGGGCTTGAACTCCGGCAGAACAACGTCATTGCACTGGGGAGCGTAGTTCGTCTTCAGAGCCGCGGGGATATTCACTGAAGGGGCCTGGTAGCTGGGTGGATTGAGAACCGGTGTCTTCGGCGCTATCACCGAAGGCGCCACCCCATGCCCAATGGCCTTGTTCTTCAGCTGCAGAAGGACTCCATTGCCCCCCGGCTCGCTGCTCAGTGAATCCGAAATGTCGACTGTCTGATTCAAAGTAGGCGGCGCATTGAAAAGACCCGCGAGCACCTGGTTATAGCCTACGGGAAAGTTCTCTAACCGCGCCTTTTCCACGGCCATTGAATCGCCGCTAGCGGTCCCCGCTGCATAGCTGTTAGCCAGCTGGGCCTCGGTGGACGCGGTCGTGCGACCCTGTATGTAGCCAGACGCCCGATCGCGATCACGCACATCGCCCAGGCCCTTGTCGGTGCCCTGTTGATTGCCGGTAGCAAGGCCAGCTTGGTCACCCGGCCCCGCCGCTCTTCCCTGTGCTTCAGCATCGGCGTCGCGCCTCGCCTTCGCATCCGACCGACTCAAAACATCCTTGAGAGCCGCGTTGTAGTTGGCGACCACCTGCTGCCAGTAGCCGTAAAGCCCGTCGGTGCGCAGCTTCTCCGTCTGATAATTGCTCAGAGCCAAATTGTACGGCCCCATCTGGCGATTCACATCCTGAAGTGCTGAGGCCGTAATGTTGGCGCATCGAGTGACCTCAGAAGAGTCGTTGCTAATCTGAATTCTGACCGAATCCCGCTCTCTATTGAGCCGAGCAATTTCATTCAGCTTCACGTTCTGCTGATTCCGACAGTTGTTCATGTCGTCCTCAAGCGATCGCACATCCCTCTGCAAAGATTGAATGTCTCGGTCGATCTGAGACAATTTGGACTGGAGATCCCGCTGCTGCCGCTCCGCCTCTTCCAGGCGGCGACGGAGCTGCTCGATCTCGTGACCTTGGGGCTGTGAGCAGCCGGCCAAATCACACCGACCATGAACGGCCAAGCAGGCCTTCTTCGCCTCCTCTTCAGCAGCCGAGCGATCATTGTTTGTAGCCCTGTGACCGCCTGAGTGCTCTTCAGTCCCGTGGTCGACATACACACAGGTCCACGGACCGGTCTGAGGTTTCGATTCCAACTCCACGATCCTGCGCTCGAGCATTCGAATCTCTCTGTTGGCCTCACGCTCCCGTTCGGCAATCGCTCCGCGTTCTCGCTGCTTTTGACCGATCTGATCATCCAGATCACTCGCTCGCCGCTCATCGCTTCGAATCTGGGCGTCGAGATTGGTCACCGCCTGTTCGTTGGAGGAGATCGATTGATCGATTCCGTTCAATTCAGCCTGATCCTGCCTCAGCTGCGCCCGCGCCGAAGACTCGCTTCGCTGGGCGTCTTCCAGCCGGGATTGGGCGGCTGAGAGGAACGACTCCTCCGCATCGAGTCGGCTTTTCGCCGAATCCGAGATACTCTTTTGAGCTAGGTACCGGGCCTCGGCCGCCGCCACATCAAGATCCACTGCCAATGCCGGAATGGCCGCAAGTAAGGCCACCGTCAGAATGAAATTACGTCCTAAGTGCATTTCGCCCCCCATGTTTCCCCTCAGTGCAAGGCCCAGGCCAGCCGCCCACAGGCTAGCGCCGGTGCCAGTTCAACACCACATCACAAAGACTAACGCGAAACGTCAACTGGGTTTTGAAACTCAACGAACAATTCCCACATTTCCTCGCTCTGACGCGCGGAGAATTGCCGTGGGCGTAAAGGACATGGTTTCATTCCGAGCGAAATCTGGAAAAAAGGAGAGATCGAAAATGCGAAAATTCCTGGTGATAACATCGTTTTGCTGGAGTCTCGTGGTGGTGGCTGCTGTGCAAAGCCGATTGACCTCGCTTTCTGAAGGACTATCCCGCGGACAAATAGAGCTTAAGAACGACTCATATAATGAAGCCGGTGGCCCCGCGTATCTGCAGTTGGGATTCGTGAAGGGGGAAAAGGCCGCTGTTTGGATACCGGTTCCGGCCAAAGTGAAGGTGCTGAAGGTGGATGCCTTTCGCGTGCTGATCAATGGGCAAAGGGAGTTCCAGGATGACCCGTTGTCGGTCTTCTTTCAAATGACCATCGCTCGGGATGGAAAATACTCCACCTCCATCGCTCCGGAAATTGAGAATGCGGCCCAGATCACCGCCGGCCCCTATTGGAACGACATACCGGCCCAGGGCGCTCGGGGCCGTGGATTGGGTTGCGCTGCTGGCGGCATGCTCGTCGGGGCGGCGCTCGAATTCACCCACGACGGCGCCCCCTCGGTCCACCGCTCTGAGACGCTGAAAAACCCGCTGGGCAATCTCATCTATGCGATCCCGGGCGGGTGGAATCTCTCTCAAACTTACGGTGTGCGCGGCGACTGGATTCTCAGGATCATGGGTCACGAGGCGGCTGCCGGGGAATGCCCTTGAAATTGAGCGGAAATACATTTCTTATCACGGGCGGGAGCGCAGGCATCGGACTTGCGCTCGCCCGGCGATTTCTCGAACGTGACAACACGGTCATTATCTGCGGCCGATCACAGGCTCGGCTGCAGGAGGCTCTGGGAATACACAAGGGCCTGAAGGGGCGAGTGTGCGATGTGGGAAACGTCTCAGAGCGGCTCGAGCTCGCACGCTGGATTCGGGAGAATTACCCTCACACCAATTGCCTCGTGAACAACGCCGGTGTTCAACGGCGCATGGAACTCGAGAATGATGAGCCCTGGGAGGCGGTCCAGGCCGAGCTTCGAATCAACCTTGAAGCCCCCATCCACCTCTGCAGACTCTTCGCGCCCCTCTTGAAGAAAAATGCCTCCGCCACCATTCTCAACGTCACCTCGGGCCTTTCGTTCGTACCCTTGGCGAATGTCCCCGTGTATTCGGCAACCAAGGCCGCGCTCCATTCCTTCACTCAGTCTTTAAGACACCAATACCACGGGAAGATTGAGGTGATCGAGATCATCCCGCCAGCTGTACAAACCGATCTTGGCGGCCCGGGACTCCATGATTTTGGTGTCCCACTGGATGAGTTCGCGGATTCGATAGTTGCCCAGCTGGCGTCAAATGAGCGCGAGGTCGCATACGGGAGTGCGGCGTTCAACCGCACGGCCTCTCGCGCCGACCTAGATGAGGTCTTTCGGCATATAAACTCCAAACCGTGAAAAATTCGCCACAATTGGTCTGCCAATAGTTACACACTTTCCGCTGATCCTATCGGCATCATGAGATCCATTGGGCTCATTCTGGTACTCGCAATCATGGGATGTGGTCGCACGGAGATTCAATTCAATCCAACCTCGGCCGAAAATCCCAACACCACCGTCAATCAACAGGGGCCAACTTCAAATTGCCCATCAACCTTTTCCTCGGGCAACGGCTCCTCACTGAGTCCTTACGCAATCAATAACAAATGTGACTTTGAGCTCTTGAGCACGTCCGCAACCGACCTGAGCAAATATTTCTCGCTCACACAGGATGTCGACGTCGCTGGCGTCACGCCCCACACGGGTGGAGACTTCACCGGTCACTTTGAAGGCAACAATCACACACTGAATCACCTCACCTCTGCCTACTCGATGTTTGAATTCAACTCCGGCACGATCCAAAATCTTTCCGTGACCAACGCCGTGATCTCGCGCCCCATAGGCACGAGTGGCGGACGAGCCGGGGTGATTGTGGGCACCAACAACACCACGGGCCAGATCATCAACTGCCAGGCCTCTGGTGAAATTGACAACGGATACTACTTTATCGGCGGTCTCGTGGGGCTGAACAGCGGAACGATCACCCACTCGCTCGCCAACGTCGCAGTGAACGGAGTCGCTGGCATCGGCGGCCTTGTCGGCGTCAACGCCGGAACCATTTCTCAGAGTCTCTCCCTCGGAAAAGCGACTGCATCAGCCTCTGGAGCCATGGCGAGCAACTCAGGCTCTGGCGGCCTGACTGGCTCAAACACCGGCACGATTCAGGATAGCTTTGCGTTGGGGGCAGCGGTGGGAACAGATCAGGTGGGCGGGCTCATCGGCTACAATTCCGGTGTGGTGATCAACGTTTTCTCAGCCGGAGCCGTAACGGGCGGAACCAACGTGGGCGGACTCATCGGCAGCGTCTCCGGGGGAAGCGTCACCAACGGATTCTGGGATCTCTCGACAAGTCTCCAGGCCTCAAGCGCCGCGGGCAGCGGGCAGTCAACAGCCAACATGCAACTCCAAGCCACCTTCACCGGTTATGATTTCTCAACCGTCTGGTATCCCCCCGCGTCGGGTTATCCAAGCCTTCGGTGACAAATCCCGCTGATTTGAAGACAGCTTGATCAGGCAAATTGTCTTACCTTAGAGCAGCGACAGGGTAATTTCACATAAACTCTCCGACCGAACATCTCCCGTAGTCGATTGTCGCTGAGCGATATCCCCAAGCCGCGATGATGAACGCTAGAAAGTCATCACCGGTCCCGTCCTCCTTTTCACACTCCAGCGATCCGCCCAATGGAGATAGCTATGATGATTGGAGCAGAGTGTGGTCAGATTCTCTAGGACATCAACGCCACCAAGATGCACAGGTATGATGTGATGAATATGCAGGAAGCGCCGCTCTTCGCACCTTGTGCCGTCAGGGTGAATGTGTGTGCACTGGTGTTTGTCTCTAAGAGCTATGTCATAACGTAGTTTCCAGCGAAGATGATTACGCTTGTGCTGAATTATCGGCTGAGCGGGCTGCGCAACACTAGCCACAGGCCGCTCAGGCGATGATGTTTGGGTGTTTTTCTGAGTGGCACTTCTCATTGCCCGGGAAATGAGATCGTGCTTAGCCGTACACTCTTCCGTGATGATCTGAAGCGTTTCGGTCAACGTTAAACTACGCTTTCTTTTGGAAGAGTAAGTATTTTGCAGATTCTTTAGAGCGGTCAGGAGCTCATGCGGCACTGAGAGCGTGACCTCCGAGTGGGTGCTGCAGATGGGGCGCGTGATTTCGCGCCTCTTCCCCGGAAAACGCTTTTTAAGCTCACATTCAAGGCCCCGTTTGGTTTGCGTGGAGGCCAACTCTAGGAGTTCCTCTTCATTATGCTTGTTGATAACTTTAAGGAGCAGCGTGGCATTAGATACCGACAATGAACCTCGATCAATCAGCTCAAGCATCTTGGGACATTCCCTGCTCTTTCGGGCAATGCCTACGAGTGAATAGGCCTGAAAATCGCTCA
>JACPWY010000063.1 GCA_016196825.1 Deltaproteobacteria bacterium
TCAAAAAGCCCAGGATCGAGGACGCACAAGCGAGGCCGCGGAGGCGTGCCCTCTGGGCACGTCGAGCAGCCGAGCGCGGAGGACGAAGAGCCTGGGCTTTTTGACCAGCCGAGTAGAAACTATTTATGAGATAGGTTCTAAATTTGAAGAGTGCAAAAAACTCCTGATAAGACGCAGGCTCTTAAGTCGCTGATTTTCGGCGGGCTCATTCCCGTGATCGCGTTCACGGTTGTCGAAGAAAAATGGGGGACCCTGTGGGGGCTCATTCTGGGCATGGCCTTTGGCCTCGGTGAAATCATCTTCGAGCTTGTTCGAACCCGCTCCGTCTCGATGATCACTTGGGTTGGCAATGGCCTTCTCCTTGTTCTCGGCGCCGTTTCGCTCCTCACCTCCGAAGGAATCTGGTTCAAGCTCCAGCCTGCGCTCATCGAGATCGGCATGGGTGCCTTTCTGATAGGCTCCGTCCTCGTCGGGAAACCCCTCATGGTGGTGATGGCCAAAAAACAGGGGACCCTCGCACAGGTGCCACCCCACATCGCGCCTGTCATGGAGGCGGCATTTTCGGGACTCACCTTTCGGCTCGGCGTTTTCTTTTTGTTGAATGCAATCCTTGCGAGCTACGCCGCCTTCTATTGGTCGACCGAGGCGTGGGCGATCCTCAAAGGGGTCGGATTTACGGTCGGTCTTTTCCTCTATCTGGGGGTGGAAATCCTTCTCATGCGCGGGCGCACTCGTCGTCAGGCGCAGGCTATGCCGGCCCCCGCCGCGTCCGTGAGTCACCCTACGGAAAAATTGTGAGCTGACTCTCCTGCCGTTGTTTTGGCAAAGTCAGCCCCAGATGCCGGTACGCGAGATCGGTCGCCATCCGGCCACGCGGTGTGCGATTGAGATACCCTTTCTGGATCAAAAAAGGCTCGTACATATCCTCGAGCGTTTCACGCTCTTCAGACAGAGCCGTCGATAGCGTTTCAATCCCGACCGGGCCGCCCGAGAATTTCTCAATGATGGCCCGAAGAAGTGCTCGGTCCATCTGGTCGAGCCCCTGGCCATCCACCTCCAGCATATCGAGCGCCTTCTGCGCGACTATCCCTGTGATCACGCCATCAGCGCAAACCTCGGCATAATCGCGCACCCTCCTGAGCAGGCGATTCGCGATGCGAGGCGTGCCGCGTCCGCGCCGGCTGATTTCGAGCGCCCCCTCCTCTTCGATTCGACAGTTCAAAATACCCGCCGATCGAATAACGATCGTCTTCAGGTCCTCGGGCGCGTAGTAATCGAGCCGCAGTGACATTCCAAAGCGCCCCATGAGCGGAGATGTGAGCTGCCCGGCTCGGGTCGTGGCACCAATCAGAGTGAATGGCGGCAGATTCAATTTGATCACACGCGAAGCGGGCCCATCCCCCACCACGATATCGAGCTGAAAATCCTCAAGCGCGGGGTAGAGCGATTCCTCCACCATGCGATTGAGACGGTGAATCTCATCCACAAAGAGCACATCACGCGGAGAGAGGTTAGTCAGAATCGCCGCGAGCTGGCCCGGCTTATCCAAAGCAGGCCCCGAGGTCGCAACCACCGACACGCCCAGTTCGCGCGCAATGACATGCGCCAAAGAGGTTTTTCCAAGGCCCGGTGGACCATGAAAGAGCGTGTGATCAAGTGCCTCCGCGCGGTTCTTAGCGGCGCCAATAAAAATCTGCAGTTGTTTCTTGAGATCCGGCTGCCCGATAAACTCAGCCAAATTCTTCGGGCGCAGCGAAAGGTCCACCTTCGTATCGTCGGTTTGAGAATTGCGATCCAGCACGTTCACGCATCCCTCCGGTACATCTCCTTGAGTGTCCGCTTCAACGCATCTTCAAAATTCACGCCCTCTAAATCCCCTTCCGAAAACAGAGAATCGAGCGCGTTTTTCACCGTGTTCGGTGGATAACCAAGATTGAGCATCGCGGAATTGAGATCGTTTCTGAGACCGCTCGCTCCCGCAGCCCTTCGGCCCGCTGGCGTCTTTTCCAGATCCCTGAGGAACGCCAGTTTTTCAATCTTGCCGGAAAGCTCGAGCACCAATCTCTCGGCGAGTTTTTTTCCCACTCCCGGCGCCTCGGCAATTGCGATGAAGTTCTTCTCGGCGATGTGTTGCACCATCCGGTTCACTCCGTGTTCGCTTAAGAGCGCCATCGCGGTTTTCGGGCCCAGGCCACTCACCCCGAGAAGCACTCGGAAAAACTGACGATCCGCATCAGTGCGAAATCCGTAGAAACAAAGAATATCCTCCCGCACATGCGTGTGAAGCCAAAGGGAGGTCTCCTCCCCCACAGTGAGGACCTCAATCACGTCACGCGGGGTCGAAACTTCATACCCCAATCGATCGGCCAGGATCACACATTGTGAGGCCTCCTGATTCTTCGCAATGAGTTTGCCTTGGATGAACCCTAACAATCCCGTACCCCCCAGTTCACCGAGCTCGCATGACAGATCGCGATCGCTAACGCGTCGGTGGCGTCGTGACCGATGGTAAGCGACTGCCCCAACGTGGCCTCGACCATTTTGCGAACCTGATCTTTATCCGAGCGGCCATAACCTGTCACAACACTTTTCACCTGCGCCGGCGCGTACTCGAAGATCTTGATCCCGCGCTGCAGACATCCGGCGATCGCCACGCCTCGCGCGGTCCCCAACTGAAATGCGGAGTGGGCGTTTTTCCCGAAGAAAGCGCTCTCGATGGCCACCGCTTGTGGTTTCAGATCGTCGAGCAGCTGACCCAGCCGCACCGAAATAAAGGAAAGCCTCTCGAAAAATTCCCCCGAGGCCGGTGGCGCCACGGTCTCCGCATATATCAAATTGAAGCGAGCGCCCTGCCTCTCCACACAGCCGACGCCAAGCCGCGTCGAACCCGGATCAATCCCCAGACAGATGGCCATGGAACTAAACTACTTCTGCTTTATTTCGCCGTCAGCTGGGAAAAGAGCTGGTCGTCCATCGTGAAATTGGTGTGGACCTTCTGCACATCGTCATGGTCTTCGATGGCGTGTAGGAGCTCCATCAGCTTTTCGCCGGTCTCTTTCGATTCGATCGGGACCGTGTTCTTCGCTACGTAGCCCAGGCCTGCACTCAACGGGTGCATCCCCACTCTCTCAAAGGCCTCTCTCACTCGGTAGACCTCCGGAACCGATGTCGTCACCTCGACAGCGTCGTGGCCCGCGCTCACATCATCGGCTGCCGACTCGAGCGCGACCTCCATCACCTTGTCCTCGGAGTATTTTTCTCTCTCAAAGACGAGCTGACCACATTGCGAAAACATCCAACCGACCGAGCCACCCTCGGCCATGTGTCCGCCATGATTTTTAAAAAGACTCCGCAGATCGCTCACCGTGCGGTTCTTGTTGTCGGTTGTGGTCTCGACCAGGATCGCAACTCCTCCGGGACCATACCCCTCATACAGCGCCTCTTCGATCATCTCGCCGTCGAGTGTGCCAGAGCCCTTTTTAATAGCGCGCTCGATGTTATCCTTCGGCATGCTCGCGGAGCGGGCCGCGGCTATTGCTGTTCTCAAACGCGCGTTGCCTTCGGGATGGGCACCGCCGGTCCTGGAGGCCACGATAATCTCTTTTGTGATCTTGGTGAAAAGCTTGCCCCGTTTCGCATCCGCGGGCCCCTTAATATTCTTAACCTTGCTCCATTTATTGTGGCCCGACATCTACGCCCTTCCTGAATTCTGTTCTATCGCGCGAGCGACGAGGAAAACGACGCTTCCGATGCCCAACATCGTGAGCTCCTTCGTCATGGAATTCTCGTGAAAGCCGACAAAGAGAGCCAACGCCACAACTCCCATGGCGCCCGCCTGCAGTGCTTTAGCGAAATAGAACACGGCGCAAATCTTATTCCCATCGACTCGAAATTCAATGAAAATAGCCTATCCCTCAGCTCCGTTGGGTTGGGCCAATCGGCGAGGGGATTTTGATCGGCCGCGAGGACGCACAAGAGAGGCCCCGCAGGCGTGTTTACCAGAACCGGAACATGCCATCGGGCATGTTCCGGCATCTCCGAGCCGAACGCGGAGGACGAAGCGGGCGAGCAAAAGCACCCGTCCAGTGGCTCAACCCAACGGAGCTGAGGGATTAATATGAGCGTTGTCACCCTTCTTACCGATTTTGGGACGCAAGATTCCTACGTAGCCGAGGTCAAGGCGGTCCTTCTGGGCGTGCCTAAGGTGCAGCTAGTCGATCTCACCCATGAAATTCCCCCCTACGACATCGAGGCGGGGGCCTTTCAACTCTGGCGCGCTTACCGCCATTTTCCCCCTGGGACCTGGCATCTCTGCGTGGTCGATCCTGGCGTCGGAAGCGAGCGTCGCCCGCTCTACGTCAAAACCAAGAACCACCATTTCGTAGGTCCGGATAACGGGCTCCTGTCATGGGCGGTGCGAGACGTGGAGACCCAAGAAAAAACGGCCGGAAAATATTTTCAGATTCCTTCGCCCAAAAAAATGCTCACGACATTTCACGGGCGCGATCTCTTTGCGCCATTCATACGCGACCGCCTGAAGGGGAAATCGCCGAAAATCACGTCGGTTCTCACGATCAGTGGCGGATCGTTTCCTCTGGAAGAGAAACGTGGCGATAGGCGGGTCGGTCACGTACTCTACACCGATCACTACGGCAATCTCGTCACCACCCTCTCCGCCTCGGAAGGAGCGGCCTTCGCCGAGATTAACCACCGACAGGTCTTTACCGCACCGAGTTACTCCGCGATCCCTGAGGGCTCGGTGGCTCTTGTCGCGGGGAGCCATGGCCTGTGGGAATTGGCAGCCCGCGAAGACTCAGCCGCGAAGAACCTCCGCGCCAAAAAGGGTGACGTCGTAACCCTAACTCTCACGTAAGAGCCTATCCCTGAATCCCTTCGTAGGGAGACGCGAGCCAAAATGATTTGGATCGAGGACGCACAAGTGAGCCCCCGGAGGCGTGCCCTCTGGGCACGTTGAGGAGGCGAGCGCGGAGGACGACGAACCAAATCATTTTGGCCACGTCGAGTAGAAGGGATTTAGGGATAGGCTCTAAGTCTTTGGAATCCGAAGCGAGTTTTTCGGATTAGCTGCTATAATATTTTTCATGCCCTGCCGCCTACTGGTGATCCTTTTGGTGCTCTGTCTGCACCACGATCTCATGGCCGCCCCGAAACGCGACTTCAAGGGGCTCTTCGGGTCCTATCGCAGAGAGCGATTCACCGAAAACGAAGCCCGCAGCACGGACTTCGGAATGGATTTCTCGCTGTCGACTCTGTTGCCGGTCGGCTCCATTGTACAGAGTTCTGAGTCGGGATCGGGCTACACGCCGCTCAACTACGCCGCCTTCTTTGATGCAGAGGTCTCTTTTCTCTTAAGCTTCGGCTACCACTTCCAGACATTTTTGAGCATCGGCTATTACGACTACTCCACCCGCAAGGAGAACGCGGCTACATCGTCAACAGCCAAGCCGCCTCAGTTCCACGATTTTGACATGACCGCGATTCCGATCCTCCTCGGCGCGCGCTACCGCTTCGGGACGGAAGACATCGTGCCCTACCTCGGCGCCGGCGTCGGCATGGCGAATGTGCACCAAAAAGCTTACTACGAGTATTCGTCCGAATTCGACGACATCACCCAAAACGTCGTCGCAGGCCAACTCATTGCCGGTCTCGAGTTCTATGTTTCATCGCGCGTCGGCCTGCGCCTAGAGATGTCGGGCTTCGTAATGGCTCTCCCCGCCGGCGGCCCGTGGACGCCGAGTGGAACAACGTCATTCCCCAGCTTCCAATACTCAGGAAGCCCCATCTCAGTCCGCTACGCCAGCGGCCTCTTCTGGCTGTTTTGAGCCCCTCTGGCCGACGGGAGCAACCTAAGAATCCGTCAGGGAAATCACCGGAGACTAGGCAACATTCTTTTTGAGCCCGTCTCCCAGCATCTCGTGTATGAGCGTCTGATAACCAATTCCTTTCTTATCAGCCTTCCGCTTGAGTTGTTTGAGAAGTTCCGAATCAATTCGAATGGAAATAAGGACCCGTTTGTTTCCAATTAGGGGCCTGCCGAGTGGCTTGAACTGTTTGAGCTGTTCATCCGTCTGGGCGGGGATATCCGAGTAATCGATATCCTCATCGCGGATAGTTCTCGCGCTCCTTTTGGTTCGCGTGCCTCGCACTGATAATCCGGTAGATTTTTTGGCCATCGCGGTCCCTCCTCACAGTAAAGACCATCATCAAAACACGTCCCATCGAAGACTTGGCGATGGCGATATAGCGATCTTCGCCAACGGAGTGTGGCACATCGTGCCTCATCAGGATGCACGGATCATCAAAGCAGGTTTCGGCTTCCTGAAACGTGATTCCGTGCTTAAAAAAATTGGCTCGCGCCTTGCGCTCGTCCGCCTCAATCTTCTCCTTTTGTATATACATAATGTGCCAACTCCCAACAAGGCGCTTTGCGCCAGCTGTTCAGGAGCATTTTTGACAGAGAGATTGGGGATCAAGCAACTTTCAGAGGGTAGCGGCGGGTGGTTGAGAAGTTGGCGCCACCACATCGTGTGACTGTGCCACCGCAGAGGCACAATTCCACCACTTTGCAGCCGGACAATGTTGGTAGGAGAGTCAGCCATGAAGATCTATTTTCTTTGGACAACGCTCGTTGGGTTTTTGATTGTCGGCAACCTTTTCTCCCTGTCCGGGCGATAAGAATCTCCAAGGCTACGGAAACCACTTGGTGCAGTGAGCGTTGCCACAACGTTCTCCGCCCTCTTCCTGGTAACGCAGGCCGCAACGCTCCGTTCCGACATCGGATATCCGGTAGCCAATATCTGATATCGGAAAGTGCAATACCTTCAAATATTTACATATATCGCTAAACCCTCCCAGGCCTCCCACCGATAAAAGACATTGAAAGACCCAGGCGCTCCGGCGAGCGCATTGTATTCGGAGGAATCTATGGGCGAGATCGTTGGACTTCTAGAGTTTATCCGCGAGGGCGGATTCGCGAGCTGGATGGTGGTGATAGTGGCGTTTCTGTGCTTGGGCATCAGCGTCGAACGCTGGGTGAAAATCCAATTCCAGTATTCGGTGAATGGGCGGGCCTTCATGGCGAAGCTCAAAAAATATATCTTGTCCGACAATATCGACCGCGCCATCAGCCTCTGCAACAGCCGCAGCCAAGCACTCCTACCGAGGGTGCTGAAGGCTGGCTTAACTAGAGCGAAAGACTCCTCGGCCGACATCCAGAACGCGATCGACGAAGCAACGCTCGAAGTGATGCCCAAGCTCGAAGCCCGAGCACTCTATCTTCCAACACTCGCGAACCTCGCGACCCTGATCGGACTCTTTGGAACGATCGTGGGGCTTATTATGGCCTTCCGTGGTGGCGACGCCGTGGACGCCGTTCAGCGCCAACAGTTTCTCCAGAAGGCCATCGCGATCGCGATGCACACAACTGCCTTGGGTATTTTTGTAGCCATTCCGACTCTCTTCATTCATTCGGTTCTCCAATCGAAGATCAACGTGATTATCTCCGACATCGATCAATACTCCGTGAAGCTCATCAACCTGCTCAGCGCGTCCCACAAGGTCGGTGGTGAAAAGTCGGGTGACTCGGACGACGAGGCAGCCGCTAACGACTAAGGTGTACGCCGATGGCCAATAAGCCTAGCGCCAGAACTCATCGGATGAAGCCGCTCGAGGGGTTAAACCTAACCCCTATGATCGACATGGTGACGAACCTCATGTTCTTTCTCATGATGTTCGCCTCCGTCATGCCGGTTGTGATGATCGATGCGCCCCTGCCCAAGGTGGCCTCCACGGCCGACGAGATCAAGCAGGCCAAGAAAGACGAGAATAAGCAGGAACTCGCCATCTCAATCAACGCCCAAGGGATTAGCGTAAGGGGTGTCGGCGGAAGCAAGTCATTCCCCCTCGGTGTGGATGGCAAGTATCCGACGAAAGAACTTCACGCCTATCTGGTGGGCCTGCATACCAAACGCCCCACGGACCATGAAATCACACTGCTCCCCAGCGATGAGGTGCCGTACGAGGTCATGATTTCCGTCATGGACGCCTCGCGAGAATTAGAAAGTGGCGATCCGGGCTACCAGGCCGTTCCGCCCGATGTGGTCCATAAACCGGAAAGTGCGCAATTCAATCGCCTGTTTCCGGACGTCAGTATTGGAGGAGTCTAGTGGACGCCAGCGGTTCCAGCGGTTCTAGTTTTAAGGGTGGCCGCCTCACGAGAAAGCTCCGATCACGAGCCCCCGCCGGTGGTGGCCTCATGCTCGCCTCGATGCTCGACATCCTCATGGCGATCCTCTTCTTCCTTTTGAAAAACTATTCCTCGGTGGTCTCAGACTTTGCCATTGGAAAGGACCTCTCCCTGCCGCAGTCGTCTTCGCTCATCATCCCCACGAGCGCTCTGCAGCTCGTAGTGACCCAATCGAGCATCATGCTCGACGAAAAACCCATCGCGAAAATCGTGAACGGCGATGTCGAGGCAAAGGATGTCCAGGGTGGCGTTTTGATTGTGCCGCTCGCCCAAGAGCTGGCCAAGCAGAAGGACCGGTCCCTGTATTTTGAAAAGCAGAACGACCAGCACTCCTTCACCGGCTCAATCGTGCTGCAGGCCGACAAGAACTTGAAGTTCAATCTGCTCAAGAAGGTCCTCTACACCGTCGGCATCAAAGACTTCGTCAACATGAAGCTCGCCGTTCTGAAAAAAGATGGCTGAGTCCCCACTCACGTGGACCTTCCGGCCACAAAATCCCTCCCCCGTGAGAACTTGTTACTTGCCGGGCCTCTTCCGTTTGGTACTGTAGCGGTGTCAATCGGGTTTGGGGGATGGTGGTTTTCAAATTAGGATTTCTTCTAATTGTCCTGTCTTCGTCTAGCTGGGCGAAAACCCATCTGCTGGCTTTCGGCGGTGGTGGAGCCCCACCCGAGGGCATCGAGAAACTCTCTATTTTGGCCGGCGGCACACAGGCCCGCTATCTTTATAATACGTGGGCGAGCGATGACCCCGATGAGTCGGTGGCCCACTTCCACGACCTGATGGACCAGTACCACCCAGAAGCGGCGATTCAGGCCCCTCGACCCGATTGGATCAAAGACCATGTCCAGGAATTCATCGACTCCCTCCCCTCGTATACTGGGTTTGTTTTCTCAGGCGGCGATCAAAACCGCGTGATGGATGTGTGCGATGCCCACCCCGAAATCCGTAAGGCGTTTGCCGATCAATTCTCATTGGGAAAAGTATTCTCTGGTGCCAGTGCAGGGCTTGCCATCATGTCGGCGACGATGCTGACTGGTGAAGGCGATCCCATGAAGTTAAGCCCCGGCGCAGCCGTTACACGCCCCGGCTTTGGACTCTTGGAGTTAGCTGTGCTGGACTCCCACTTCATCACGCGCAATCGTATGCAACGGCTTCTCAGCGTCCTCATGGGATCTCAAGAACGCTACGGCATCGGCGTGGACGAACGCACCGGCGTCTATATTGAAGATGGCAAGGATGTCGAGGTCATTGGCGACAGCCAGGTGGTTTTCATCGAAAAAGGCCAGGAACCCGGTCAATTCTCTATCCGAGTGCTCCATCACGGAGCTCACTTTTTTCTTCAACCGTAGGCCTCACCCCAGAAACCTCGCATCAGTGGCCCCCCTAAATCCCTCTCAAAACCGTCCGACCCGCATAAGAGGAGTATTGTATCGCATCATTTCAATGTGATAAACCCCTCGCAACGTTCGTAAAGAAGGAGCTTTTGTGAACGCACTATTGAGTTTCTCGGCCATAACGGTCGTCTTGATTGGGGGAACCTCTAACGCCTTTGTGGATGATATTGTTCCCGCCAAATTGGATCTAAGGGCTCAAGAACAGCTAAATAGAATAATCTCCAGCAGCGATACGGCTCGACAAAATCGTCGCGCATTTGAAATATTCCATCCCCATGCACTCAGTGTTTCGACAGAGACCATAAAAATATTTGGGCAAGCATTGGGAAGAAAAATGTTTCCATTGGAAAAAACAACTCCTCTAGTCTCTACCGGTAGATGTGTAGATCCTACAACGGGAACATATTCTAGTTCTGCAATGATTATTCAGAAACCTATTGGGTCAGACGGGGCTCCTGGGCTTCGTCTCAGGTTAGACAAGAGGAAAATTGCATTTATTCATAGCAATGACCTTCCATTAAACTACTGGGACAGCTTACTCACCCTTGAAGGATCCGTAGGATACCGGCGTTCCCCTAAACATATCGAAGCTATTCATACGTTAGAGTCGGAGATGGAAAATTTCCATTTTCCCAACGAAGATCTTGATGGCTACATGGCTTATTCGAAGAGCAAGCCAGAAAGAATCTATTGGGGAATTGGCTACGTTAAGAACCTTAATTGGTATGTTACAACAGTACGCGACGAGGATAAAGACGTAGTAGTAATGTATTGCTTTTATTTCAATCCAGTGAGCGCGTATGGAGTTGAACACTACGCTCAATGGTAGGCCCCAGATACCAAGTTACTAGAACCTATCTCATAAATAGTTTCGTAACGAGGCTGAGTCAAAAAGCCCAGGATCGAGGACGCACAAGCGAGGCCGCGGAGGCGTGCCCTCTGGGCACGTCGAGCAGCCGAGCGCGGAGGACGAGGAGCCTGGGCTTTTTGACCAGCCGAGTAGA
>JACPWY010000064.1 GCA_016196825.1 Deltaproteobacteria bacterium
AAAGGCTATGCAGATATCGCGGCCGTGGTGGCGGCGATAGAGGCAGAGCAGGCTGACGCCGTAGAGCAGAAACGCGCGGCCTGAGGAACAACCATGGGAGTCGCTCCGAAAAAAAGTTCAGCTAAAGACTCGACATCCTCATCTCAAGGGGCAGGGTCCGGTTCGTGAAATGCAAATTCTGGCGGCGACTCAGAAGACCTCCTTGCGCCGAGCCTTTGCAAGCGCGGATGGCCGCGTGATCCGTGTTTTGGGTTTCAGTCCGGCGAAGGCACCGAAACTTCGGTTCACCGCAATCTATTTTAATGTCGGTGATGCCAAGAGTGGTGCGCTGTTTCGGGAAGGGAAGCTTCGGGTTTTGGCGCGCCTGGATGATGGGGAGATCACTCAGTGCCAGTTTTCGGAGGGGGACGCCGAGAAGCTCTCAAAGGAGCTGGCGAACCAACCTCTGAACGGGGTGGTGTGCCATGGGCCGCTGGTGGATTGGCGCGATGAAAACCATGTAGGGGGCGCCGGTGTGGGGCCCGGGGGACTCGTTCGCACGACTGAGCTCCAGATCAATGAGAAGGTCCTCGAAAGGATCGAGTACCTCGAGGGACAGAACCCGAAGCCACAATACCAGGTCACGTTCAATGAGAATGTGAAAGAGGTGACGGGTGCGACCGGCTCCCAGGTTAGTGGCAGCGAGACTTACGAGATTATTGCGTTCGTTGTGAAGGAGGGTGAGAAGTCGGTGCGTGACTGGGTCACCTGCACCCGCTACTGGGCTCTTTTGCCCTAGGAGCCTAAAATCGGTTCCGCTTTCCTAAAGCCGGGATTTGGCCTAGAACTGCTTCATTATGTTTTTTCCTCGATTGCTCGTGAAGTGGTTGGTCCTTGCCTTGTCTATCCTTGTTTTGCCCCACGTCTTTATGGGGGTGGGGGTTGACGGGATTGGCGCTGCGCTCGCCGCCGCCGCCGTCCTCAGCGTGTTGAATGCCGTGGTGAAGCCGCTCTTGGTGTTCATCACGCTGCCGTTCACGGTGATTTCCCTGGGGCTTTTTCTGTTTGTGATCAATGCGCTTCTTTTGAAGTGGACGAGCTACTGGGTGGCCGGGTTTGCGGTCGATTCTTTTGCGACGGCCTTTATGGCTTCGCTGGTAGTCAGTTTTATCTCCTGGATCATGAATATCTCGTCCTTCTCTCCGCAGACTGGGGTTCGCTTCATGAAGATTGAGCGTCGCCCCACTCGGGATGCCTCCACCATTGACCTGGATAAAGACGGCCAAAAATGGAAGTAGCCCTTCTGGAAATGATCGGGCAGATGGTTGTCATCGGCTTCCGCGGCTATGAGATTGCGCCAGGCAGTGTGGTGGCCGAGGACATTGTCCGGCGAAATATCGGAGGGGTGGTCCTCTTTGATAAAGATTTGTCGACGAGCTCCTCCCGCAATATTCAGAGCCCAGAGCAGGTCGTGCGGCTGTCGGCACAGGCGAAATCCCTTTCGCAATCATCGCTTTGGGTGAGCATTGATCATGAGGGTGGCTATGTCTGTCGCCTCAAGGAGAAATTTGGCTTTCCGAAGACGATGACCGCTTTAAAGATGGCGGCTCTCGGACCTGAAGACTTTGTCGGGGCAGCCGATCGGATGGTCGATACCTTGGTAAAGTCTGGGATCAATCTGAACTTTGCCCCTGACGTTGATGTGAATGTGAACCCGGAAAATCCAATCATAGGAAAGTGGGAGCGCAGTTTTTCGAGTGATCCGGATGTGGTGGAGGAGCGGTCCGACGTCTTTATCAAGCGCCACCGCTTGCAAAAAGTTTTGACCGCGCTGAAACATTTTCCCGGCCACGGCAGCTCGAAGGGGGATTCTCACCTCGGCATGGTGGACATTACCGACACCTGGCAAGAGTATGAACTTAATCCCTTCGAGGGGCTCATCAAGAGTGGTCTCACCGATTCGGTGATGACCGCCCATGTTTTTAACCGCCACTGGGACGAGAAATACCCGGTGACCCTTTCACCAACGATCATCCCCGACCTATTGCGGAAGCGATTGGGGTTTGATGGCGTCGTGTTTTCCGACGACATGCAGATGGGCGCGATCACTCAGCACTTCGGCCTAGAGGAGGCCATACGGCTTGCCATCGGGGCTGATGTCGATGTTCTCGTTTTCGGAAACAACGTGAGCTTTGACGAACACATCGCTGAAAAAGCGATCGCGATCATCGAGAGTCTTGTGAACAGGGGCGAAATTTCCCGCGCCCGAATCGAACGTTCTTTTCGCCGAATCCAAAAACTAAAAGGCCAACCCTAAGGGCTTAAGCTTAGGCCGATGCGGCGGCTGCTGGCTTTGCGTCGGTTTTGGCCGGAGCGGCCTCTTTCGCCTGTTCGATGCCCTTCACGTAGTAGTTTTGAAAATGGTTCTCACAGAACCCGTGGCGGTTCATCGTCGCCGGAAGAAAACATGTCTTGTCTCGGCAGGTCTTGTAACGCCGGCTTCCAAACTTTCCGTGGCGCCACTCGCGGTAGTGGGAGGCGCAATAGCTCTTCGCTTTGTAGCGGCGCTTGCAGCCCGTGATGCTGCAGGTCTTACCGCCGCACCGGAGCTTTTTCTCTTGGTTCACCTTGGCCTTTCGGGTTGTAGTCGCGGCGGTGGCTTTTTTGGTGGTCTTTGTTTTCTTTACGGCCATGATGCCCTCCGAGAATAGTTTCGGAAGACGGCGAGAAATACTTAACGCATTTAGTCGCAAGCGCCGGAGCGGCCTTCACAATTTACACAATTGGATGATGCGAAAGGTTAACTGCAGCGGGGCTTATTCCGAAACGGAAGGTGTGCGAGTGCTTCTCCTCCTATCCTTACTGACTCTGCCCGCCGAGGCGGCCTTTCGGGTGTATCTCCTGCGGGTGACTCAATACGATTCCTTTGGCAATTTCGTGAAGCACCAATCGGTTATGTCGACGCTCGATCACCTTCAGTACGAGCATTATCATGGTGGGTATCGGTGGTCGAAGGTGGAGCTCATCGATACCTGGTACTGCCCAGGCGACACTGCTCACCGAAAACTCTGCGATCGCCCCAAGGTGAAAGACCGCGTCCCCGCCTCTCTAGAGCGAGACAAACGCACCTATCTCCCCTACAACCGCCAACCCATCATTCCCTAAGGTGCCCCTAAGGTGCCCATCGTATTTTAGGCCTTTTTGGTGCCGGTCAAGTGACCGCTACCAAAAAGGCCTAAAATACGATGGGCACCTTGTGCCCCTCTGGGCACCTTGTGCCGTTGGGCACCTTGTGCCGTTGGGCACCTTGTGCCGTTGGGAGCAGAGCGTTGTGGTGCGGAGCAGTCGGTCTTGGCGGTGGGTTGGAAGGATGGGGTAGAATGAGGGTCACCTGTGAATGGCAATCTATATGGCTCCTCAATTAGAAACTAGGGAAGTGACGCTGACTGGCATTGGGCCGAGCCAGTGGCCTTTGTGCAACGATGGTGATCAGATCACCTATCTGCCGACGAAGTCGCTGCGCTTTTCCGATCTTGGAGTCTATCGGGTTGGAGTCACCACGGTGTGCCACCGGGTCATTGCAACAAGAACTGATGGCGGCCGCTCCTATCTGATGAAGGGGGACTCTCGGCTGAACGATGATGGCTGGATCGCGGAAGAGGCGATCGTCGGGCGGGTGGTGCGCGTGAACAACCGGCGCATCGACCGGCTGGCGCCTCGGGTCTTCGCTAGGTCCATTGGCCTTTTGAACTATCTTGGCTACCGACTCGACCAGGTTTTCTTTGAGACATGGATCGGCCAGATTCGCGGCCATCTCACGACCTACCCGATCTTCGAAAAGCTCTTTCCGTTTGCGGTGAAGCCGTGGCTCATCGTGGCCCCGAGCACTCGGCGCCAATTTTGGAACGTGCTCAAAGATGGCTTTTTGGGATCGCGATTCAATCTGTGGTGGCACCCGCCCAAGGATGAGGGGCGTCGAATGCGGCGCCATTCAGGCGACTATGGGCACGCCTACTATTACGATGAGCTCTTTACCGGTGGAAACGCTGAGGTGAGTTCGGTCTGCGACGCCGTGGGGACGGCTGGTTTTGTCCTCGATATTGGCGGCGGCTCAGGAAGGCTGGCGGAGAAGCTCGTCTATGGGGGCTCGCGCGTGACCCTTCTAGATAACTCCGAGACCATGGTCAACAAGGCCTTTGAACGGGCGCGGCGGATGCCGACGCGATTGAAGGGGCGGCTCGGGGTGGTTCACGGCGGTGTGGAGCAGATGGTTTTTGATGAAAGGTTCGACACGGCGATATCTCTGAACAACGCCTTTGAACACCTCACGAGCTGGTTTGCTGTGGAGCAGGCGCTGGGGAAGGTGCGCCTGGCGCTGAAGCCCGGCGGCCGCCTCTATGTGGATGTCCACAACATCGAGCATTGGCATCGGCTGCCATTTTGGGGGCGGTGGCGGTGGCTCGATGAAGGCTCGCGCCAGTTGCCCGAGGGGCCGGAGCGTTTGTGGAGTCGCACGCGGCTCACCGGGAATCGGCTCACGTGGGATCACGCTGTGGGGCGCCGTGAGTTCACGCTTTGCCGAACGTCGTTGCTCTGGGGCACTCGCTCGCAATGGGAGGCCGCGATTCTAGCGAACGATTTTCGAATTGAGGCCGTCTGGGGGAATTGGGATCGCGTCTCGCTGGACCACCCCGACGCCAGGAAGCTTATCTTCTGCTGTAGGAAACTCGTCAGTCGTGATGGTAGCCAGTCTTATTCAATATAGAGAAGGCTCGAAAAACCTGCTCCCAAAGAAGTAGCCAGGCGAAATCGCCGGGGAGGGTGAGGTCTGAAAGCTTCCAGAGCCAGTCGGCCGATTTTCTCGAGTCTTCCGAAAAGCCATAGGCATTCCCGACACAGAAACGAACCGTTTCGTGCCCGCCCTCCCGCCACCGTTGGATCTTTTGCGCGAGCCCTTTTGAATCGATCGATTTTCCCCGTTCATCGAGGAGGATCGTGACGCCTGGCTTTTTTTCGAGGTGGGCCCTGAGTCGCGCTTCATCCTTAAAGAACTTCTCCTCAAATTTGAGAGTGTGCCTGAGCCTGTTCTGGTAGAGCTCGACGAGCGAGCGCGTTTCGGCGAAATTGGGTTTGGAAACGAGAATCAATTCCCAAGTCATTAGAGCTTCACTATCGCGAGCGAAAGAGTGAATTCATCGAGGGTCTGTTCGGCGGTCCAGGTGGCTTGCTGAACGGCCTTGAGATCAGCGCAAAGCGTTTCACTGCAGATGTAATCGCGGTGGGCTTCCAGGGAGGTGGCAAGATCAGGTGGGCAGGCGTATTGGATCTTCACTCGGTCGGTGACTTGAAGGCCCATGTCCTTTCGAAGCTTCTGCACGCGATTCACGAATTCACGCGAGCGCCCCTCATTGATCAGAGCTTCGTCGAGCTTCGAGTCGAGCCATACAGTGGTGGAGGCGGCCGTCTGGATGACGCCGGCCTGGCGGGGTTCGCGCACGATGACGACGTCATCGATTGTGATCGTTTCCCCTTCGACGAGAAAGGTTCCGACGCTTTCTAGGGTAGCGACTTCTTGCGCCGAGAGGGCGCGGATCTTTTCGGAGACGGCTTTCATCTTGGGGCCTAAACGGGGGCCGAGCACCTTAGCGTTGGGCTTGGCGAGAAAGTTGACCCACTGGGCCTCATCGGAACTGAAGGAGACCTTCTTCACGTTGAGCTCATTAGCGATAAGCTCCTGGTGCTTTTCAATGACCGAGCGATCCTTGGGCTCGCGCGTGATCACCATGAATTCCTTCAACGGCTGGCGCGTCTTGAGCTTGTGGGTATTGCGCAAATTGCGCCCGAGATTCACGACCGTATCTACAAGCTCCATTTCGTGTTCGAGGTCCGCGTTGATCCAATGGTGGTTCACGCGGGGGAAGGAGCAGAGGTGGACGCTTTCCTTCTCATCGTTGCCAAGGTTTTGGTAGATGGCCTCGGTGATGAATGGAAGAATGGGGGCCAGGATTTTCGAAAATTCCCTTAGTACATAATAGAGCGTCTGGTAGGCGAGCTCCTTGTCACTGCTTTTCTCCTCGCTCCAAAATCGGCGGCGGTTGAGGCGGATATGCCAGTTGGTCAGGCTGTCGATGAAGTTCAGCACGGCCGGAACCACCTCATGAAGGTGGTAGTCCTTCATCTTGTCGTCGACGCGCTGGATGAGGGTTTGGAGGCGCGACAGGATCCAGCGATCGAGGTCATTCTCGAGTTTGTCGAGTGAGTCGGCTTTGAAGTGGGCGGGTTCCCAACGATCGGCGGTCGCGTAGGTGACGAAGAAGGAATACGCGTTCCACAGCGGCAGCAGCACCGAGCGGACCACATCCTTGACCCCGGTTTCAGAGAAGCGGAGATCTTCGGCGTGCGAGGCCGGGGAGTTCATCAAGAACGCTCGAAGCGCGTCGGCGCCGTAGGTGTCGAGGATGAAGACCGGGTCGGGGTAATTCTTGAGCCGCTTACTCATCTTCTTGCCATCTTCGGCGAGGATGAGGCCATTCACGACAACGTTCTTAAACGGGGGCTTGTCGAAAAGCGCGGTGGAGAGAACGCTCAGCGTGTAGAACCAGCCGCGTGTTTGATCGATCCCTTCGGCGATGAAATCGGCCGGAAAGTTGGCGTCAAAGACCGCCTTGTTTTCAAAAGGGTAGTGGTTCTGGCCATAAGGCATGGAGCCGCTTTCGAACCAACAGTCCAGGACCTCCGGAATGCGCTTCATGTCGCTCGCACACTTGGGGCATCGGATCGCCACGTCATCGACAAAATGCTTGTGAAGGTCCGTGAGGATCTTGCCCGAGAGCTGTTCGAGATCAGCGCGTGAGCTCACGCAAAGTTTTTCTCCGCAGGAGCAGCGCCAGACGGGCAGCGGAGTCCCCCAGAATCGGTTGCGGCTGATGTTCCAATCGCGCGCATTCTCGAGCCAATTGCCGAAGCGGCCATCGCGCAGGTGCTCCGGCACCCAGTGGGTCTGTTTGTTATTGGCGATCAGGCGCTCTTTGAGCGTTTCAACGCGGACAAACCAGGTGGATATGGCCTTATTCATGAGGGGCGTGTCGCTGCGCCAGCAGAAGGCGTAGTTGTGTTCGATCGTATCGTGTCGGTAGATCGAGCCCTGGGCCTTGAGAAACTGAATGATCTCTTTGTCGGCGTCTTTGATGTTGAGGCCGGCAAAATCGGGCGCCTTGTCGGTGATGTTGCCTGTGTTGTCCGTAAAATCGACAATAGCGATGTGGTTCTTTTGGCAGACGTGGAAGTCTTCTTCACCGTGGGCGGGGGCCGTGTGTACGATTCCGGTGCCGTCCGTGGCGGTGACGTGATCGCCTAAAAGCACTCGGAAGGCGCCGGGCTGATCTTTGGCGTAGGGAAAAAGAGGGAAGTACTGTCGCCCCTCTAGAGCGCTTCCCTTCACCGTTTCCTCGATAATGTAGTCCTTGGGGCTTTTGAAATAGGCGCCCAGGCGATCTTTGGCGAGCCAGAGATGTTCGTTGGCTTTTGAGTCGAGGACGCGCACATAATCGATCGATGGTGACACGCACAGCGCGAGGTTCGCGGGCAATGTCCAAGGGGTGGTTGTCCAGGCGAGGAAGACGTTTTCACTCCCCTTCTCTTTGAAGCGCACGGTGAGCGCGGGGTCTTGCACCGATTTGTAGTTGAGGCCCGCTTCGAAGTTGGAGAGCGGAGTGGCGATGCGCCAGCTGTAGGGCATCACGCGGTAACCTTCGTAGATGAGCCCTTTGTCCCAAAGTTGTTTGAACACCCACCAGGTGGTCTCCATGAATGGAGTGTCCATGGTGCGGTACTGATTTTCGAAATTGACCCAGCGGCCGGTGCGGTTGATGACCGCTTCCCATTCTTTCGTGTAGCGCTGAACGATTGATCGGCAGCTCTCGTTGAATTTGGCGATGCCGTATTTCTCGACATCCTTGAGGCCATTGAGGCCTAGCTCGTTCTCCATTTCGAACTCGACGGGCAGTCCGTGACAGTCCCAGCCCCAACGCCTCTCGATGTAGTGGCCCTTCATCACCCAGTAGCGGGGGACGATGTCTTTGAGTGTGCCGGCGAGGATGTGGCCGTAGTGGGGAAGGCCGGTTGCGAAGGGCGGGCCGTCATAGAAAACAAACGGTGCCTTGCCGTGGTTGGCGTTGAGGCCTTTTTTCACGATGTCTTTGGAGTGCCAATACTCGAGGATCTCACGTTCCTGCGTCGGAAAATGAGTGTCGGGTTTGACGGGCTTCATGAGCCGTCAAAGTACACTACGGGCCGCGAAGAATAAAGATTTGATGAGGTGGGAAGGCGGCGTCTGCGGTCGCTCAAGAGCCAGTTCCAGGAAGACCCGGCTGAAAACGGTTCCTGCAATCGTGGTGACGATTGCCACAAGCCCCCAGATGCCGATCATGGGGATTATTATACCAATTTAAGAGATTACAGCGCCTATTTACTAATGAGGCCATGAGTAAAGCTGCCGCCGGCGCTGATCTCCTCGATGGCGTGGACCGATTCATTGGCGAGGGATGTGGGTGAGAAGCGTTCCACCGGGTGGTGGCCGATGGTGTAGGTCTTGGTCTTCTCGACCCATTCGCTCATCTTTCCGTGACTTGCCGAGACTTCATCATAGGCCTTCATCAGCGCAACCGTGAAGATCGATCCGTTTTCGCTGGCCATCGAGCTTTCGTCTTCGCGAGAGGAGGCGAAGACGAAGAGGTTGGACCAATAGCTTCGTCCTTTGTCCGTGAAGGCGCGGGCCAAATTATTCGCCAGAGCCGTCGAGGCGCTGAGGAGCGTGAGGTGTGTGAAGGGCGCGTCGATGGAAAACGGGATGAGGAGTGATCCAGAAAAGCAGGAGTCGAACATGATCACGAGGCGTGCGAGAGGGCCGAGATTCTGTCGCCCCTTTTCAATCGCTGCGCGCATGTCCTCGACCCTGAGGTCGTCATCCTGGAGCCAGATGCTGCCTTCAGAGCCGTGGCCGGAATAGTAGAAGAAGAAGCTCCCCGCGGGGCCGGCGAGTGCGGCCTTCTCCGCCAATTCTTTTGGGATCGTCTGTGTCGTTGCGCCTTCGTCATCCACATGAAACGGGTGGTATTGATAGTCGGGCGCGGTCGCGATGGACTCGGCGATTTTGACATCGATGTCGATGCCGAGGAGGCCATGGGAGACGCCTACGATGAGAGCGACGTTGTCCGGGGAGGCGGATTCTACGAGCCCCTCTCGGGCAAGCGAGGGGGCGGCCCTGAGGCCTTGTACCAATCCGTGAGTGAGGAGCACTGCGGCGACACCAAAAAACACGGGACGACTCATGGAAACCTCCTGAGTGGTACTGGTTTTTGTTGGCCGAAAGATTCGAACTTACATTGGATAGAACTTAAGTATTATATCATGCTGAGCTTGTGAGGCTTTCGTTTCGATGCACGGGGAAAACAACAAGCGGTACCAATGGATTGCACGCTCCGCCGATCGTTGGGAGGTGATTCCGCCGCTGGTGCTTTTTGTCGTCATCGAGTTTTTCATCATCTTTTTGCCGACTGAGCCAATTTTCTTCGCGGCGCTTTTCGTGAATCCGAAACGGTGGCTTCGATTTTCGGGAGCGATGGTGGGCGGTAAGGTGATCGCGGTCGCCATCGTGTACTTCGCGATGTCGCAGATTCCGCTCGAACGGGTGCACGCTTTCGCGGCTGACGCGGGGATGGCGGCGGTGTGGAGCCGTTGCGAAGTTTTCTTTGCTCGGTATGGGGCGGTGTCTTTGGGGATCACAGCGCTCTTGCCGCTGCCAATGTTTTTTGTGACCGCCATCGCGGCCGTGTCGGGTGTGGGGCTGGCGAGACTTGAGCTCTTTGCCTTTTTGGGGCTGGGCGTTCGGTATGCCATTTTATCGTGGCTGGGAGTGAATTCGCGGCAATGGGTGGAGCGGTGGGTTTTGCGGTGATGTTTGCCGCTACCCCGCGTGCGGGTAAGGGTCTTCCGGTGGTGCGGGCGTTGGAACACGTGGATTTTTGCAAAAAAGAAAGAGCCGCATGACTGACCAGTTTGGCGACAGCCGAGTGGGGTCTGGGCAAAGTTCACTAAATAGCTGAAATAATATAGTTAAATGTGCCTTAACCGCCCGGGGTTATACACCCGTTTCCATCTAGTCTACAGACAGTTCCCCGTTCGAAAACCGCGCTACGCACGCCACCCCCGTGGCCCCGCCCTTGCAGTATTCATTGGGTAGACGACTTTACTTTGGAGACGCAACCATGAAGACGCATCTTGGATTGAGCATCGCTTTCATTATTGTTTTAGTCTTGAATGCCTGTTCGCAGACCACGGCGGGACTTCCGACCGGTTCGGCCTATCTGCCTACGACAGGGACTACGACCGCCGTTCCCATTCAGACACCGTTGCCCGGCTCAATCAATTCCGGGCTCTTTAACACTTCTACTTCCAGTGATCCGCAGCCGCAGGTGCAGCCCGGCTACGCGCAACAGCCTTATGCTCAATCGGCTCTGGCTTGTCTGACCACTCAGTCCCCCTACTCCTATTATGGACAGGGAGCGACGTTGCTCTCGGGCAGTTCGAACCCCGGTTGTGTGGCGCCGCAGTCAGCGCCGTATGGTCAGGACATTTTCATGCAGCAGGCGCTGAGCTCACTCGGTGGGATGCAGAATTGTTTCAATGCTGTTGTCGCGGTTCAGCCGACGAGCGCTGACCCGGCTGCTCTCGCCATTCATTTTCAGGGAGCGAAGATGGCGCTCGTTCGTTGCTACCGACAGGTTTTGCGAGGTCAGATCGCTGTCGCCCAGTGGGCCTCCGCTCCGACCGGCCAGTTTAATCAGGTGGACGCGAACCTCTACTACATGCTGAGTGGGTTCTCGCAGCAGCAACAGTATCAACAGGCTTTCTAAATTTTATTGCAACACGATTTTCAACTAGGGAGACGCAACATGAAGACGCAATTGGTGAAGATGGGACTCGTCGTAACTACGCTACTCGTCGGATGTCAGCAGAATCCGTACGGTTACAGCGCCTACCAGACCCAGAGTCGAGAGATCTTAAGCTCGATGACCTCGAGCGTGAGCACGGCCTTTCAGGGCGGGGTTCCCCGCGGCGTGAGCTCGGTGACTCCGGGACAATCGACTTACATTCCTGGCAGCACCACGCCAGGGATCATCGGCGGCACACTGCCCGTGTCGACGACCTATCCTTTGGCTGGTGGGACGCTTCCTCAGAGCTCCATGATCGTCGGCAGCGGATACCAGAATTATCCGCTCGTTGGTGGAGCGCTTTTCAACCCGACTTCGGCGGTGGACGCTGCCGAATGTTTGGCGCAGGTGCAGGCGATTCCTGCCCAAGCTCAGTATTACAGCATGATGGTCGCCGCACTTTCGCGGTGTCTCAATCGGATGCTCACCGATGGCAATCCGCTCATGACTTACGGCTATCGCAATCTCGATCCCAACAGCCAGAACATGTACGCCTACCTTCTCAACTGGCGTCAGTACGGCTGTTCGGATCAGTTTAGCCAGAATCAGTTTGGGGTCCTGAACCAGTTCGCGGGTAACGGCTTCTTGCCGCAGGCCGCCACGTACTCGCCGGTGGGCAGCAGCACCTGTCCCGGATCAGTCGGTGGTATGTGCCCGGCGACGGCGTACCCCGGTCTTTACGGATACAACAGCGGATATTCGGGAGGTGCGTCGTACCCCGGCGGCTACTACTACGGTTCGCCGGTGGCGTCGGTGCCCGGATTCACGCTGACCCATTAGAGTTTCCACTCCATCTCAACCAAGGCGTCGAGAGGCCGATCCGAAAGGGTCGGCCTCTTTTTTTCCGGGCTCTACCAGGCCCAGGTGACGGTGAAGAGGGGCATAAGGGTGCGGGTGTGGATGGTGTAGTTGGGCCACTTCACGAACTGGATGTCGGCGAGTCCGTAGTCGTAGCGGAGGTCGAGGCCGACGTGGAGTTTGGGGTTGTTGTAGATGCCGAGCCACATTCCCAGAGTGATGCCGTAGTCATTCGCGAAAAGGCCTTTGATCGCTTCGAGCTGGCCGTCGCCGACCTTGGTGCCGGAGAGTACGAGCGAGGCGAGGTAGGGGCCTGCATGGAAATAGACCCAGCCTGCTGGTTGAAAGATGAGCTCGACGGGGAATTCCAGGAACGCCGGGTTGTAGCGTGTGAGATCGCCGTTGGTGCTGAGCTCGTAGGACTTCGAAATGAAGAGCATCCCCGCGCTGAGGCTGCACATTGGCAGAAAACGATAATCGAGGCCTAGGCCGAAAGTGATCCCTGTGTAACCCGAGATGGGTGTGACGTTGGTGGATTCGTGTTCGTTGAAGGAAAAGCCCATGTAGATCGGAAGATGCCACTTCTTGGCGCCGCCTTCGGCGAGGAGCGACGTTGCATTGAGCGATATCATCGCTAGCGCGAGCATCAGGCGAGTTGGGAGCCACTGAATCAATAGGCCTCTCTTTCCAAACTAAGTATCGGTAGAACTCGGAATGAACTTCACAATGCGCTGAGTCGTGTTTAACGCCCTGATCCAGAGGATAATTTTCCCCGACCTATGCAAAAGTTGAGGCAGCTTATCGTCGATATTTGGCAGAGGGTCCCACAGATTCTTTCCGGCCATGTTTCCGTGAAGCCGCACCTGCAGGGAGTTCCCTACTGGAGCGCTTCGGCGCTGGTGGGGTTGATGGCCGTGATCTATTCCGGCGCATTCACGAGCAGCATCGAACTGGTGAGGCAGCTTTTTCAAGCCCACCCGTACTTTCTCTTCATCACGTCTCCCATCTGCTTCTTTTTTGCGACCTGGGTGGTGGAGCGATTCGCACCTGAGGCGGCGGGGACTGGCATTCCTCGGGTTATTCAGGCGCTGGATCTTGAGCTCTCACAGCAGGATCAGGTCGGGCGCATTCTCAATTTGCGGGTGGCGCTTGTCGTTGTTGTGAGCTCGTTGCTCGGAGTGCTGGGGGCTGGGTCACTGGGCCGAGAGGGGCCAATGGTGCATTTGGCCGCATGCGTCTTTTATGTGGTGGGGCGGAGCTTCCGCAACCTCTTCCCCTTCATCGAGCACCGTTCATGGATCCTCGCCGGAGGCGCGGCGGGAGTGGCGGCAGCATTCAATGCGCCACTGGCAGGAGTGGTGTTTGTAATCGAAGAGTTGGCGCAGGCCCACTTCCATCAGTTTAAGACCGTTGTGATCTCCTCGGCCATCATTGGTGGTGTGATCTCGCAATGGCTCTCCGGCCGGTATCTTTATTTTGGCTATCCCGAGGTGAGGGGTGTGACGCTCAGCTCACTCCCCTGGGCGGTGCTGGTCGGTGTGCTGTGCGGAATCTTCGCACTGCCCTTTCACAAAATGCTCCGGATCGATTGGAAGCGGCATCTTCCTCACTATTTGAGAACGCGCCTAGCCTTTTCCGTTGTCATTGGATTCTGTATGGCGGCGCTGGCGATCTACGTAAACCCCGGGACGCTCGGGGGTGGTGTCTCGGTGATTGAGGATCTGCTCTTTCAGGGTCACCGGGCGACCTGGTCTTTGGTGATTGGACGGCTCGTGGGAACGGTCGCGTCCCATCTGAGTGGATGCGCGGGCGGTTTCTTGGCGCCGGCGCTGGGCCTGGGCGCCGCCATCGGATCTTTGCTTGCCACGATCACCGAGTATTCGAACCACAATCTTCTTGTGATGGTGGGGATGAGTGCATTTTTGAGCGCCATCGTTCGCGCCCCATTCACGGCTTGGGTCATCGTGATGGAGATGACCGATCGCCATCAGGCGATTTTTCCACTCATGATTGCTTCCCTCGTCAGCTACGGCACCGTCCAGACGATTCTGGATCGCAAGAGCCAAAACTAAGAGCCTATCCCAAAATCCCTTCGTAGGGAGGCGCGAGGCAAAATGGTCGGGATCGAGGACGCACAAGGGAGGCCCCGCAGGCGTGCCCTTGGGCACGTCGAGGACGCCGACCGCGGAGGACGAAGAGCCCGGCCATTTTGGCCGCGTCGAGGAGAAGGAATTTTGGGATAGGCGCTAAAGACTCAACGTCATGGGAGTACCGAGATTTCTTAGCCTTTTTGCTGGCAAGAGGGCAATTTCCGCGAAGGGAAATAGGTGTTTCGTATTGAGATCGGGCCAGCGAACGTGGTACTGAGGCCGGGCTCTACATCAACATTAAGGAGTTCCGATGAAAGTCCGTCTCACTGTTTTCGCCCTTGCCGCTTTTGCTCTCGTAGCTGCCGTTGACGGGGCCTGGCACGACAAAGTGATCAATCTGGTCGAGCAGCTCTACTCGGCCCAAAATGCGCAGGTCGCCGAGAAGGATCGCGGCCGCACATTCCATCGCAAGGGTCGTTGCGCCTCCGTCACGGTGGACGTGGATAAGAATGTTCCTGATGAGTTCAAAGTTGGTTTCTTGAAGGATGCGGGCAGCTACAAAGGCTATCTCCGGCTTTCCAATGGCGACGGTGTGAGCCGATCCGATATGTTTGATGTGCGCGGAGCGGGATTGGTGGTTGCCGGCGTGAAGGGGAAGAAACTGAATGAAGGTGAAGGGTGGGAGAAAGAGACCCAGAATTTCATTGGTATCAACTACCCGCTTTTTGTCGCGAACAACGAGACAATCATTCCGTTCTTCGAGGCTGCGATCAAAGCTAAGAAGGGCAGCCCATTCGATCTTCTTGCGTTTATGGCGAAGACGCCGATGACCCGTCGAGTGGTGCTCACCAATGTGGCCATGCCACCCGTGGGATACCTCAACAATCGCTATTGGAGTCAGGCGGCGTTCCGGGTGGGCCAGGTGAATACCAAGTATTCGCTCATTCCTTGTGGTCAGAAGGCGTTTTCCGTGCCCCTCACTGCGGTGAGGACGTTGAAGCAGAATCCTCCCACCTCCATTCAGGAGCTGAAGGCCTTGAAGGGAAAGGTCGACAATATTTTGCAAACTAATCTCGCTGAACAACTGGCAACCCAGGGCCCGGCCAACGCCGTTGAGAACGGTTGTTTTCGCTTGGCGTTCCAAAAGCAGATCAACGCAGACAAGATGCCGACGGACAACCCACAGGTGTGGTGGAAGGAGCCCGGCTATTTCTCACCGATTCCCGGTGTTGTGCTCCCAGATTATCTGACGCTGGCCGACCTGAAGCTCATGTTTGACGCCATGAAGGCGCAGCCGCTGATGATGGGCGAAAAAGGATTGAATGAGGGTGCGGTGCCCCACCTGATCGAAATCTGGGAGACCAAACTGAAGCTCGCTCAACTTTTCAACAGCGCCAATACTACGGTGAAGGAAGCTCTTGAACACCTGCCGCAAATTTTCACCGATCTCATCGGAACACACGGCCCGGAATCCGCGTTTGTGAATGTGGCGACGGTCCACATTGCGAAGCAGGACATCGCGCCGCTTGATGCGTTTTGTGAAAACCTCGAGATCACCCCAGGCCACTCTTCAGTGGACATCGCTCCGACCGGAGCCATCAGCGAAATTCGCGCTGAGGTTTACGAGATGATGTCGGGCTACCGCCACAGCGACAACGGCACGACGCCGTTTGAGCCGACGGGTGACGTGGCCGCGGATCTCGCGACCCATAACCGCTTGAATCCGTAAGGACCCCAAGACCGAATCGACGGGAAATGCGATAGCCCTCAATCTCGGCAGTGGTGAGCGGTGACCGCAATATCCAAGCCCCCTGCCGGAATCTGGACATGGGCGGTCTGAGCCGCCTGCTCGGCTTTTAAGCCCCTTTTGAAAAACGGCTTGAAATTGATATCAATTTTGATATCATACTAGGGTGTCATCGAAGGCTAAACTTCTTGAGAAGCTGAGGCATGGAACTATCAACGCCCGTGAATTGCGGGCGCTTTTGCGAAAGCATGGATGGGAACTGAAAAATACTGTTGGGAGTCACGAGCATTGGAAAAGGGGGCAAGCCCTCTACACGTTAGCGACCCATTCGAAGGATCTAAGGCACTACATGATCAAGCAAGCCCAGGGAGTGCTGCTGGGAACCGATACAGGAGAGCATGATGAAAAAGACTAAGGCAAAGGAAATGGTTCTTAAATACCGGGTCGATATTAATTGGAGTGAGGAGGACAAGTGTTACATTGCCAATATTCCTGAACTTCCCAATTGTATGACTCACGGGGACACCATGGAGGAAGCTGTCGCAATGGCCAAGGAGGCCGCTCAGGGTTATGTGGAGACCTTGAAACAAGAGGGACTTCCGATCCCCGTGCCACTTGCGGAAAAGCGATTCTCCGGAAAAATTGCTTTGCGAATTGATCCCAACCTTCACCGCGACATTGCGCTTAAAGCGTCGATGGAAGGCGCCAGTTTGAGTAAGTATATTGAAGAGCGGCTTCGGAAATCGGCGTAAGAAATGGGCAAACGAAAGATATCGGGCAAGCGAGGCTTCTCCTTCGAAAATATGAAGGAGACCAAACTTAAAAAGGGAGTTCGGTTAGTTGCTCTCGTCCCGATTCAGCCAAAACACTTCGCGATTCTTTACAGTTGGCGGTTGGAGCCCAACACGGCCCGACATAACCCGACGGCAAATCTTACCCTCGCTCAGTATAAGACTAGACTCTCTAAGGTGAGTTCTAATCTCAAAGAGCGAGGTAAGTGGGATTTTCGATGGATGTCAGAGATCGGTGGAGTCGCTGTCGGAAGCGTTTCTCTCGATGTCAACTTGCAACAGAACTATGGCGAACTGGGTTATCTCGTTTCCCAAAAACATCAAGGCCGGGGTATCGGCGGAAAAATGGTGCCACTTTTTGTCGATAAAGTGTTTCGAGAGAGTAAACTAGACCGGATTGTTGCCACGGTCTCAGAGAAGAATGCCGCCTCTCGAGCTATTCTTGAGCGAATCGGTTCTGTTCAAGAGGGCGTTTTACGAAATCACTTCCTCATCCAGGGCAAACGCGTTAACCAGATTTTCTACGGTCTTCTGCGATCTGAGTGGCGACCCCCCGGGTGCATCGGTTGGCTAACTAGCGGCTTTTGAATAGCTCGCCAGTCAGCCGGAGTTTCCCATTCCAATTTCCAACTGGCGCGAGCATTTTGTGAGCTAAGGCCCAACTCCTCAGGGAAGGGAGTATTTTGAGGGCTTAGGCAGGGGCGGGAGGTTTTGGGTGAGAAGTTTTGGCGTGACCCGTCTCCGCTTTCAGCTACGCCGGTCAAGCTGCCTTGGCAGGCGTAGTCCCGAAGGGACGTAGACTGCTCGCGGCCAGAATCGAACTGGCATGACCTTACGATCGAGGGATTTTAAGTCCCTTGCGTCTACCAATTCCGCCACGCGAGCTTGGAATGGCTAGACCCTTACTATGTGAAAAGCGGCGTGGGTTGGCAAGTTAGGCGCTCTGGTGGGTGAGGGCGTCCCGTTTTTCGGCGTGAAGGTAGAGAAAAAGACACGGGAGAGTCGCGGCGCCGAAGACGACGCTTGTGAAGTAGAGCGTGTTGAGGGGGAGGATTCTCGTGGCCTGGCCCATAAGAAGGTTCACGACGCCCGTTGAGAGTGGGATGGCGATATAGAGTTTGAGGAGGAGGCTGGGGGATTTTACGCCAAAGTGACGTGTTACGCGCGCCATGAGAAGCGGGAAGAACGGGCCGACGAGGCCGCTCAATGACAAAAAGGCGGGGTGGAGGAGTTGGCCGAGTGTGACGCAGATGACGAAAAGGATTTGCGATCCCCACAGCAGAATGCGCTCCATTTTCTCGGTTATGCGCATGATGCAAAGGATTCGGCTGGCCGCCATCGCGAGGAAGAAAATGGTGAGGTAGGACGAAGCCGTTTCGATGGTGTGGCCCTTGGTCTCCACCAGATAGGCCACCATCCAGATCGAGTCGAGGATCTCTCCGAGGACGTAGATAACAAACGTGAGGATGGCGATCCATTCGAGAAACCCCAGCCGAAAAGCCGAATGAGCTGAAGTGGGGGAGGACGCGATCGCCGGCGCCTGCACGGGTGTGTGGGCAAGTGCGACCACAAGCGCGGTGCAAGGGAGAAAGGTGATCGGCCATTTCAGACCAAGGGCCAAGAATCCAGCGACAGCCGAGGGGCCAAGGGCCGAGGCGAGGCCATACATCGCGTGGAGCGCGCAATAGCCCCGTCCTCGGTAAGCCGGATCGCTGCCAAAAGCTATGAGTAGATTGGAGATGGTGCCGAGGGTCGATATTGCGCCGCCCATCAGGAAACTAAAGAGAAAGAGAGTACTCTCAGAATCGACGAAAAACGAGGCTCCGGTGGCGGCCAGGCCGCACGCGAGGGCGAAGCGTTTCGCGAAGATCAGGCCCCGCCTCTCGGCGAGTTTGAGGACGAGGGAGGCCGTGATGCCTCCGAGACTGCCGGCGACAAAAAGCCAGACAGTTTGAGAATAGGGAAGCGCCAGTTCGTGGGTGAGCAACGGAAGGAGCGGCCCCCGGACGTTGTCGAGATAGGAGGCCGCAAGCAAGAAGAGGAGAGCGAGGGTGAAGTAGCGCCAGTGCATTTCCCACAGTGAATCGGCTGCATCGAAGAATGGCAACGCCATTCACTGCAGTTTACTCGCCGAATCGGCTAGGCTCATTTCGCGACACTCTGGACGTCGATGGCGGTGGTGACCATGGTGTGGTTTTCGCGGCTAAGGCGTTTCGATTTTCCGCTGTAGACGCGCACGGAGTAGAAACCCAAGACCTTGGCGATGAGCTCGGGGTTTTGCACCGTCGGGCGCCGAGGGCTATTACTGGCAAAGGTTCTGACCAAGATGGGCTCTCTATCTGGGCCGTGGGTGATCACGCGCGCGGTGACCGCTGATTCGAGCCGGCTGTGGTTGTAGAGAAAGTCGACGCGTCTCTTCTCGACGCCCAAGAGTTCCACGCGGGCTACGCTGTTGTCTTTGAAGCGCAGTAGAAGCCAAAGGTGGTTGGACCCCTCGTCTCGTTCGCACGCGAGCCGCTTGCCGCAGTCGAATTCGTTGCTCTGGTGAAAGGATATGGAGTCGATGTCCGCCTTGGCGGCGAGCACCAGCGTGCTGAAGGGGATTGTCTGCTCTTCGGGTGGGCGCTGGCCGAAGCGATGGTACAGCTCCCCAGCGGCAGTCTCATACACTACGGCCTGAGAGAGGGCTGGAAACCCCAAGATTATGGAGAATATGAGGAGGCGCGTGGGTGACATACCCTCTCTAAGAAGCAAATGTCGGGCCAGTCCGCAGGGCCCGTTTGTGCGGGCGTATTCCCGGAGTGCCGGGAATTCGTTGAGTATTCGGCGTCATAGTGAGCCTGGACTGGAAAAGGATTTGCCAATGGTTTTGGGTAATGCCGTTTTGGGAAAATCTCCAAAATTGAATGCTTAAGCTTTCGGTCCGGCTGGTCGAAACACAGACGTAAATATTGGGAGGCTGTGTCGAATGAAATTATCACGTTTGGCTTTTTTTGTGGCGCTTATAGTGGTCTTCAGTGTGATCCGGTGCGGTTCGTCATCTAGTAGTTCGAACTCGTTGTCGGTGGCGATGGCCGCCATGGCGCTCACTAGCCCGGCGGCGAGCTCGTCAAGCTCTTCAACGACGGCCTCGCTCTTCGGAATGAAGAGGTCGGTGACGGCGTTCATGCAGTTCACCGGACTCAATCTCGTGCTCAAATTCATGGGCATTGCGGAAGCGGCGGATGAAACCGGCCAACCCACCACTATTAAGCCGTTGGCCGACATGAAAAACGAAATCAAGTCGGCGGTGACAGGTGACCCTACGACGCTCGCGTCGAGCATGGGAAATCCGATCGAAAAGAAGTCGTTCAAGGCTCTCTGCTATGGCCCCGCGTGGACCGATGATGCAACGGGGTCTTCCGTCAACCGTCCGTCAGGGGATTTGGGAATCGTTTACGCGACGGCGACCGACACCGATCTGCGCGCCTGTGCCACGGCCCAGGTGGAAGCCCTCATGGCGGGCGCTCCGAGCTTCTTCAACAACTTTATCAAGCTTCAGGCGATCATGCTTTCGGCTCAGAACAAGGCCGGAAAGGGTCTTCCCGCTGAAGGGGCGACTGAGGACGACACCGCCCTGATGCCGACGATTACTGGCATGACGATCACCAACGCTGATCTCAAGACTGTTGATGTCGCCGCCGACGCAAACGCCATCTATAAGACGGTTTTTGACTTTACGTCGAATAGCAAGACGGGGTCGGTGACCATTTTCCATTCACCGGCCAATGCCGACAACACTAACTTTTCGGGTCTTGCCTATGCGACCCTGCCAGAAAATTCGGGCAATCGTTACATGAGCATGGTCTACTCGCAGACAGACAACGTGCTCAAGATCTCGGCGAAGATCATGGTCGACAGTGGTACGAGCCCTGGTGCCGCCTTCACCAGCGGTAATGAAGTCGACTTTTCGAAATTCACGACAAATCGCTCAGACTTTCACTGGATCGTCGGATCGATGAACTCAGTGACCGGCGATGGTACTATGCACTACGCGTGGCAAGCGGGCGGCAACGACGGTGCGACGCGAACGTTCGCCTTCAACATCGCGGCTGATGGCACCGGTGTGGCCTTCGCCGGTTTTGGACCGGCCATCACCAGCTTAACGGGCTCCAACACGCCGTGGACAACCAAGATGTTTTGCAACTGGCTGAACGGCCTCTCGAACGGAACTCCGCAGACCAAGGTGCAGAAGCAGGTGCTGTCGAAGGATACGACCTCCGGCAAGTGGAAGGCGACTTCGAGCTTGATCAACTTTGCTCCGACTGACGCCTGCACCAAGAGCGGCACCTGGACGGTGTCGGGTGCGACGGGTGCCACCTTCCTGAACGGCTCGAAAACGACGACGTCCACGGATCTCGTGACGGCACCGACCTCAAGCGACGTAGCCGCCATCACGCTGCCGACCTTTACGATCCCAACGGGAGAGTGACGGTTTGCGGCTTGGCCTAGACAATTTCGGGAATGGGGTAGCACGTTCGCTGGGTTCTCCCGAATCATTCTAGGCTCATTTGCCCCTGTATACCCCTGGAACACCCCTTGCATTGATCCCTGCCAGCGTTTCGACTGGCGAGCGCGCATTCTTATTTGGGGGATTCCGAATGTCTCGAAAACTATTATCCGCTGTTGTTGTCTCGTGTCTGTTTCTAGGTGTGGCCTGTGCGAAGAGAAAGGGCGCCAATAACCTTACTCACGCTGAGCCGAAAAACCCGGCCTCAGTCAATGCGGATCCGAAGACGGGGAGTCTTCCGGTCGATAAGGCGCGCGCTCTCGTGCAATCCCTTCGTCAGGATTCTGGCTTCTCTTCCGGACTCATCGATAAGGACATCGAGTTCTCAGAAGTGTGTTTTCAGTACGTCACGATTGGCAACGCAGGTGACGCAGACCCCAAGAAATATCTTGAGATCAGCAACGAAGCCTGCCCGAACGATGGCGTGGTTGCCGATAAGGATGTGAAACTCCGCCTTCTGGTTGAGCAGCACCCCACGTATTTCACCCAGTTCATCATTAAAGACGAAGCTGGCGGTTTCAACATGGGTATCTTTCGCAAACTCACCAACAACGGCGTCGTTGAATACACGATGGAAGGTCTGTGCGGTATTGACCCGAAAGACTGGGACGATTCGCTCTTCTTCAAGCTCAACTGCGATATTAATGGTGCCGATGGCCGCTTCGGCGACCCCGCGATCTGGGTAAACTAACCAAACCAATCTTTTCTGGCCGGATCCCGCCCGGGGTCCGGCCTTCTTCTTTGCACGCTCATTACACTTTTCTTGTTGCCTCGTTGTGTCCCACTCCCTACATTGCCTATTAATCGCGTTGGGGGTGAGTTATGGGGCGATTCTTTCCTTGGGTATTTTTGCTCGCTGCGGCCGCGTGCTGGGCCGATGAAGAGGCAGACGTTTCCTTCCAATTGGTGGATGGTCAGCCGGTTCGGGTCGTCTATAAAGATGGCCGCGTGGCCGAGTGGATGATTGGTCGGCGTCCGGTTAAGCAGTTTCGCACCCGTTACCAGATCACGGAGAATACCTGCACGGGTTTTGAGGGGGCTCGGGGGGAGTTTCTTCTGGCGTTCCAGTCCAGCGCGTTTGACCTGCGCTGGAAACAAAATGGCGATCCCAAGAAAGTCGGGCAAACGGTTGTGATCCGAGCCAAGGGGGGTACCACCTCCTCACCCGTGAAGGATGACTTTACCTTTCTGACCAACGATCAAAGAGCCGCCGCTCCCCTTTTGACCAAGGACTTCCCCCAGGATGGTTTTCAGGCGAAGGAGTTTTCGTGGTTGCCAGGAGGGGGTGCGGAACCTCCCGATTCTTTAAAATTTGTTCGATGGGACACGGAAGCGATGCAGACGAATCCAGAGACTGGGCTCATGGAAAACCGGACCCTCACGATTGCAACCCACCCCAAGTGGGCAAGGACTGCTCCCGGTTTCTTTGAGTTGCGCGAACTTTCGGCCGGGTCAACGAGTTTTTTCGGCTCGCGGTTCCTTCTCTTTGTCGGCGATATTTGGTCCATCATTTTAAAGGATGGTGACCGGTATTGTCAGATCAGTGTTAAGGCGAATTTGGCCGACCTCCAAGTGGCGCTCGTTGGTTATCTTGGTGTCCAGCCAACGTTCGAACCTTACACCTTTGGAGTCGACGAATATTCGAACGCCCTCATGCCATACAACTTTAAGAACTATAGGGATCGGTGGAAAGAGTATGAAGTGGAGTAGAGTCGGGCTTCTCATGGTCGTTCCCTCGGTGTTGTGCTTGGCCGGCGAGCTATCGCCGTCCCAAAGACTGCGTCGTCTCTCGATGCATCTCAAAGGCACTCCCCCCCCGGCAGCCGAGTTTGAGGCGCTCGGCGGGAAGACGGCTTTAGAGCTAGAGGCCTTCTTTCGCGAGAAGAGCCGTGGGTACCTCTCGAACCCCGCGCATGTGGGCAAGATGGTCACGCGTGTAGATGAGCTCTTGCGTTTGCGAACGTTGTCGGCGCTTCCTGAGGTCAATGCGAGCGATCCTTCGCTGCCGGCGGCCGAAGCGTTGAACATGTTCGATCTTTCGGTCATCGAGCTCGTCAAGGGGAACGAGAGTTGGGACAGACTCCTTCGCTCCCCAGCGGTCCCCGTTTATTTGGGCCCGTCAGTGACGGCTGGAGGATTCACGTTTCAAAGCGGTGTGGACGCCAGTTTCTTGGCCAATGTGTTTTCCGACCTGAGTCAGAAACCAGTTGGCGTTAATTTCCTTTCTCTGGAACCTTCGGACATGCGGTTTGCGGGGGTGTTGACGTCGGGCCGATTCTTTAGCCGTTACAGCACTACGAATCTGAACAAAAATCGCGGGCGCGCGGCCGCCGTGTTTCGGACCTTTCTTTGCGATGATATGCGAGCGGTCGTGGAACCATCGGTCCAGGAGGAGGGGGAGCTCCTGAAGAAGGCGTTTCCCGAGGGAGGTGGGTCCGCCGATGGGTACCACCGCTCTCTCAAATTCGCCGATGACGATCGCCATGGTTCGCAAGAGTCCTGCATGGCCTGTCACTACAAGCTGGATCCTTTGGGCGGAGCTTTTATCACGAGTGGAAGCACTCTTTCCGATCTGCCAGCCCCAGGCGCGCTGGTCTTTCGACGCGCGGATAACTCACTCGTGAACATTCCTGGCCGGGGGATTGGCGAAATCGCTTCGACAATTTTGGCCCAACCGGAATATGTGCGCTGTCAGGTTACGCATTTCTGGAAATGGTTCATTCGGGCCGACAAGATGCCGAGCGAAGCGCGCCTCGGCGAGCTGGTTGCCGAGTTCGATCGCGTTGGCCGGCGTGTGAATGATTTTATCGACTACCTTGTGAATGAACCCGAGTTTTACACCGAGGACGATCTGACGCAGGCGACTCTTCTTCACGCCAAGCCACTGCTCCAGAGGTGCGTTAGCTGCCATACGGGCCTGGGCTCTCAGTCAATTCCCTCTTTTGTCGCATTTCCCATCGGTGGTTCTCAGAAGACCCATGAGGGCTGGATCGAGAAAATTGTGGGAAGGTTGGATTTGGCCCACGATGGTCGCGGGAGAACGATGCCACCCAAGGAGTCGGCGTGGCAGCCCTCTGCCGAGGACATAGTGATTCTTAAGTCCTGGATCTCTTATCGGGCCATGGATGAGGCAGGATTGCCTTCAGTGTCGCAGGCGCAGGCCAATGATTGGCTCGAGATCGCCGGGCCGATCACGCTGACCCCCCGTCGAACATTTAGGAGGACCTTTAGAAGGTACGTCTCCGGTCAGGATATCTTTCGTTTGTTGCACGAAAAGTTTCCGTCCGCGCCGTTTCCGAAAGCGGAGGATCTACAGATTCTTTCGATAAGAAACCGTGCGGTCTTTGGGGATCCCAACCCATTCGATGGCCTCTTGGTTTATGAAAACGTAGGGCCGGGATTTGTGAAGGAGTTTGGAAAAAGTGTCTCTTACTTTGCTGCCGCCGATATTGAAAGTGGGCCCGCGAGCTACCTTGGGGCCGAGGTGCTGAAGACCTTGGGCGGAGCGCCCAAAGAGGTGCGGTGGAGCAGAATTCCCAGGAATTCGGTGAGGCCCATTATCCAGAGCCTCATCCGTCGGTTTGTTGATCCGGGGCAATTGGCTTCGCCACAGAGAGTGGAAGAGGCGTTGGATCGATTTCAGGCAAAAAAGTTGCAAGATGCGTCGGTGGTTGAGGCCCTCAAGCGGATGGTCTTTCTTCTGTTGATGCAAGAGGAATTTCTGGCCTATTGAGGAGAGTTCTATGATGAAGCGCCGAGAATTTGTTTCCCACGCGACCAAGATGGGCTGTGCATATGCTGTGGCGACCACGTTACCGCGATGGGCCTGGGCGGCTGCACCGACGGAAACGCCACACTACTTTGTGCTCGTTCGCACCTTCGGTGGAATGGATGTGACGCTGGGTCTGGATCCCCAGATTCTGGTGCCGGGGGCCGATGAGAAGGACATGTTCGTCGAGTATCGCCCTGACGAAATTACGGAGACAGGCGGATTGCGGCTGGCGCCAGCGGCGAAGTCGCTGGCGACGCATGCCGCCGATTGCCTCATCGTGAACGGGGTCATGATGAGGCGGGATGCCGGTCACGAGGTCAATTCGGCCTACATGATTTCGGGGCGTGGAGACGCGAAGGCGGCCTCCGTGCCGGGTGAGCTTTCGTTGGCCCGCGGGGAGGGGCCGTTTGGGATCATGTCTTCGTCGGGGGTCTATAGTGCTGGAAAGCCGATCAGTGTTTCCTCAACGCAGGATCTCTTGGTGCAGGCCGAGGGGGAGAATCTTCCCAACTGGGTTGAGGAAAGGCTCGAATTCCTAGCAGTCGAGAAGGGTACGCCGCTTGAGCTCGCCGAGCAGCAACTCGTCAATGGAAAGGAGATTGCCCTGGCGGCGCAGAAGATGGTGGAGGGATTTAAAAAGGAAGGGCAGACCGTGGATGCCCGCCATGCGATCGCCGCCGCTTTGTCGGTGGGAGGCTCTCGGCACGCCCAGCTCGATCTTTCTGCTAGTCTCGACACCCATTCGAACCATGCGACGACTCACCTTCAGGCGCAGACTCAGATCTGGGAAGGTGTCGCCGGCCTTTTTTGGCTCTTCAAGAGGATCCCTTGCGGGGAGGGAAGCCTATTTGACCACACTACTTTCATGGTGGCGTCGGAATGGAGCCGTACACCCTATCTCAACGCCGCGAAGGGGAAGGATCACAACCCATTCACGAATTCGGTGCTTTTTGCGGGCAAGGGTATTCGAAAAGGGATGGTGGTCGGCAAGAGTCGACTCGTCACTCGGAAACAAACGGGTACACTCGCTGATCACATCGCTGCTCCTTGGAACTACCGGGAGCAGGCGATCGCCCAGGGCCCCCAAGGGGCGAGCTTCATTTATCCGGAAAATCTCGTCCGAACGCTGGGGGAGATTTTCGGAAATCCGGAGGGGTTTCACCCGGTGCCGAGCTCTGTTCCGTTTGTTGCGCCGATTCTGAAGTAACCCAGCAGGCCGTCAGTGAAAATCGTGTGATGGCAATTGTGGTGGCGTTTGTGCGTTCAAGTAAATGGGGCGCGCGGACTCTACTATTACGTGGGTGACGTTGGTCTTCTCTGTCTTTTGGATCTCTCCTTCAGCAAACAGAAATGACTGTGTAATGAGGGGTTCTCGGTAGCGCTGGTAGATGGTGTTCCAGACAACGAGGTTCAAGAAGCCAAACTCATCCTCGAGTGTGATGAAGAGAACACCCGAGGCTGTGGGGGGCATCTGGCGGCAGATCACAAGGCCCGCGACCTTCACTTTTTGTTTGTTGCGCATGAACTTGATTCCGGATGAGCTGACGACTTTTTGTGTCTCGAGGTCTTGCCTTAGGAAGCTCAAGGGGTGTGCAAAGAGCGAGACGCCGGCCGTTTCGTAATCGAGGACAATTTTTTCCCACGATGTTTCCTGAGGCAGCGTTACGCCATCCGTTGTGGGCATGTAGAGGGAATCGGGGATGGGAAGGGACTGGATCTCCCACAGTGCCTGGCGCCGGGAGGTGCCGATCGAGTCGAGTGCGTTGGCGCTTCCCAGGAGAATGAGATCCCGCTTATTGACACCGCTCGGCCTTAAGCGCGTGGCCAGATCATCCAAAGAGACAAAAGGCCGTGCCTTCATTACAGCCCCAATCAAATTCTTAGAAATCCCTTTGATCTCCCGGAAACCGAGCCGCACAGAGCCTGGCTTTTCGAGCTCATTGTCCCATTGCGAGAGATTGAGATCGATCGGCAGACATTTCACACCATGGCGTTCGGCATCATGAATAAGCGAATGGCTCTGATAAAAGCCCATTGGCTCGGAATTTAAGATCGCCGTGAGATAGACATCGGGGTAGTAGGTTTTTAAGTAAGCCGTCGCATAGGCCAGGATTGCAAACGAGGCCGCGTGCGACTCAGGGAAGCCATATTCCGCAAAGCCTTCGATCTGGTGAAAAATCCGCTCGGCAAAACTTGGATCGATTCCCTGGGCCTCAAGCCCCTGGCGAAAACGGTTCCCCATGTGGGTGAGTGAGCCGTCCTTGCGCCACGTCCCCATCGAGCGCCTCAAAGCATCGGCTTCTCCCGGTGTAAAACCCGCCACCTCCATCGCCATTTTCATAATCTGTTCCTGAAATAGTGGCACACCGAAGGTCTTTTTGAGGATTGCTTCTAATTTGGGGTGGGCGTACTCCACCGGCTCATCCCCGTTTCTCCGCCGCAGGTAGGGGTGAACCATATCGCCTTGAATAGGGCCGGGCCGAACGATCGAGATCTCAACGACCAGATCGAAAAAATTCTGGGGCCTTAAGCGAGGGAGCATATTCATCTGGGCACGCGACTCGATCTGAAAGACACCGATGGTGTCACCGCGGCCGATGGCTCTATAAACCCACGGGTCCTCGGAGGGAATGTCACGCAGGCCCCAGTGCTTCCCATAATGGGGCTCGAGGATTGAGAGAGCCTTGCGGATGCAGGTGAGAATGCCGAGCCCCAGAATGTCCACTCTCACAAAACCCAGATCGTCCAAGTCATTTTTATCCCACTGGATGATAGTCCGATTCTCCATGGCCGCATTTTCGATGGGGACGTTGCGGGTGAGATTGTCCTGACAGAGAACAAAGCCACCGACATGCGTGCCAATGTGGCGAGGAAAGCCTCGGATAAGCTGGGTCATGCGGACGTAATGCTCAAGAAGAGGACGGGGAGCGTCGGGGCATTTCTGAAAGGCCGCTTCCCAGTCGGGCTCTTGGGTACGGTGGGTTTGGGTGAGAAAGGCCTCAACAGCGGAAAGCGGAAGATCGAAGACCTTGCCCACTTCACGCAGGGCCGATCGCCTGCGGAAACAGATGACCTCAGCCGTGATAGCGGCCCGGTGGCGGCCGTATCGTCTATAAATGTATTGAATCACCTCCTCGCGCCGCTCGTGCTCAAAGTCGATGTCGATGTCGGGGGGCTCCTGCCGTTCGCGGGAAATAAAACGCTCAAAGAGAAGATCCATGCGGATGGGATCGATCGCGGTGATGCCCAGCACGTAGCAGATAATAGAATTGGCGGCCGAGCCGCGCCCCTGAAAAAGGATCTTTTGCGATTCGGCAAATTGGGTGATGTCCCAGATGGTGAGAAAGTAATCGGCATATTGGAGATCGCGCACGAGAGCAAGCTCATGCTCGGTCTGTCTTAAGACAGACTCACCAGGTGTATCACCATAGCGTTTTTGGAGCCCCTCTCCGACGAGTGTGGTGAGATAGCTGATCCCTGTCTCTCCGGGGGGGAGCCACTCCGTGGGGTACTGGTAGCGGAGCTCAGTGAGGGAGAAGCGGCACTGATCGGCGATCGCTTGCGTCTGAGAGAGCCACTCGGGATGTTCTGCAAAAATCATCGCCATCTCCCCGGGTGATTTGAGTCGCCGCTCACTGTTGGGCAGAAGATGAAAGCCGGCCTTGGTGAGCGTCACGCCATTTCGGATGCAGGTGAGGACATCCTGGAGCGGCTTTCTATCGGATGTGTGAAAGAGTGGCTGATTGCTGGCGATGACGGGAAGGTGCCATTGTTCGGCGAGGGCGGCCGTTTCAGCGAGGGCCCGCCCCTGGCGCGCGTCGAAGAAGGCCGAGGCGATGAGATGGAGATCGGGAAGCTTAAGAAGCGGTTCGGAGGGCGTTCCGGTGAAGAAAAAGAGATCGCTCGATTTTTCAAAAAGGAGGGGGAGCTCGGCGAGAGCCGGTGGCATCTCTCGTTGGTGAAACGCGCTTAAGATCTCGCAGAGGTTTCCATAGCCGTTGCGATTCCTCGCCAGAGCGAAGAGGGCCATGTCGCTGAAACGGATCTCGGCGCCGATGAGAAGGCGCAAGTTGTGAGTGCGGGCTGCTTGAAAGGATCGGGGGATTCCGTAAACACCGTTAGTGTCAGCGACACCGAGCGTGTCGTAGCCAAGCTGTCTCGCCTGCTCGACCATCTCGCTCGGGAATGAGGCACCCTCTAGGAAAGAAAAGTTAGTTTTGCAGAGCAGTTCAATAAAAGGAGTAGTGATCATTCCAGCTCCGCCCGTTTCTGAAATAGTCTTTAAAAAATTCCATGCCAAAACCACTGGCCTTGAGGGGTGATGTAGACCCAGCGCTTTTCGCGTGAAGTCTCGACGATATAGTACGCGCGTTGAATAAGGCCTACATCCCACCATTGCGTCTCGATCTTTTCGCAAGGGGTGATGCGCCCCTGAGGAGGTGGAATGGGGCGAGGGGCGGAGAAAATAAAGTAGGGGCGATCGGCAAAAGGCGCGGCGTTTTCGGGGGCGCCATAAGAATTGCGATGAGAGTTGATGTGAGAATTGCCATTAGGACTGCCATGAGAATTTTCTGGAGGCCAGGCCAGCCGCCACCCCTTCTCGGGCACATACGACTCCGTGAGAACGGGCGTGCCGAGGGGCGCTGCAAATTTCGCCTTCATCCGGTTGAGAAAGCGACCGATGTCGTGCGCCTTATTTTCAAGAGTGTCGAAGAGTGAGAGCTGTGCCGCTACCGCATGGGCCGTCTCGGGGATCGAGAGCGCCACTGAGATCAAAGGCGCGTCCCAGGTCAACCGTCGTAAAAATTCATCAAGTAGCCGGATGAGCACCTGCGGATCGTGGGTGGGATCGGAGAGCTTGAGCGTTTCGGAAAAGCGCTGGCCGTTGTCGAGCCGAAAGTCGAGGGTGAGCTTCACGGCATGGAGTCTTCGCCCTTCTAGGCGCGAGCAGAGTCGGTAGAGAATAGGAGTGAGCCCCAGGATGAGAGCATCTATCGAGATTGTGTCCGAAGCATCGAGCGTATCGGTGAGGGGCTCCTCCAATGAGAAAATAGGAATGGGAAGCTCGCGCCGCCCCCAGCTCCATTGGTGCAGTAGAATCCCCATCTTTCCAAAGCGCCGATTGATCGCAAGAGGAGGCAGCTTCGCAAAGTCATGGATGTGGCCCAAGCCCACACGCCGCATGAAGGCCACCAGCCGATGGCGCTCCTTCCACTCATCCTCCTCGATCACAAGCTCACCTAAGAGCGGAATGCGCTCAATCTTCAGAGAAAAAAGCCGCGTTTGGCTCTGCCCGGGGGGCACCACGACATAGGGCTCAATCCCCAGAGGCTTTGCCCACTCCGGCCGATCGGTTACCACCGTCTTTTCAATCTGAAAATGCTCCGCGATATTTTCAAGCCGGGAAAGCACCCCCTTCTCACCACCTAGAAGTTTCTGCGTCCCCTCCACATCGAGCAGCAGCTCGCCGGTGGGCGAATAGCTGATTTTAGGGGTCAGCGAGAGACACGCCTCGGCTAACCCCAAGGGCTGCGAGCCTTCCTGGATATAGAGAATGCGTTTCAAAGCGCCCATATTCCGATTGTATCGTAACTGTACAAAACGTACAGTAAATCCTCTATGTATGGCTCAAGCCCCCTCAATACTCGCCTTCAGCACCCAATGAGGCAGCACCACAGGAGCCAGAATCAAAACGCAGGTAGCGCTTTTTTCAGAGGCGAGTTGCAAGATGCGGCCGGTGGAGCCTTGGCAGGTTTGGGAGGGGCGGAAGAGGATGTAGGAGAAGAGTCCCGATTGAGCCGCTTCGATTGCGCAGCTCCAGGATTCTTTGGCGTTGGGGGGAGTGATGATGATGAGCCGGGACAGCGGCAGCTCGACTCGGCGGGCCACGAGGGCGGCAGGGTTTAGGAAGCCCTCGTCGGAAATCCACAGAAAATGCCCTCCAGAAGTAGAGGAGGGGGAGGGAGAGGCGCCCCTCTGCGGGGTGGTGACTAAAGACAATGCAAAGGGGATGGCCTCTCCCTGGAAGTGAAACAGTCCGCCCGACTTTGAAAGTACCGATTGGCACAAATCTGATTGGGTGGACCATTTTAGTGTTTTCATCCGCGCTGTACATTTTGTACAATATTGACTGTACATCAGCTGTACTGATTGTACAGTGATTTTTAGGAAGTATTTTTTAGTGAGGTGATGATCATGGGCTTGACTGAACCACAGCGCGAAATGCTGGCATTTATTAAAGAGAGTTGTGGGGAGGGCCACCCTCCCACTTACCGAGATATCCAGGAGCATTTTGGATTTAAATCGGTGAATGCGGTCCAGGACACCGTGAGGCGGCTGATGGCGGCGGGTCTTCTGGAGCAGGGGAAGACGCGAACGGGGGCACGCCGCGGGCTCATGCCCAAAGGGTACGATCTCGGCACCTCAAAGCGCCTTTCTGTCGTCGGCAGCATTGCGGCCGGCGCGCTCACGGAGTCTCCTCAGACTGATCTCGGCTCGACCTTTATCGACGCAAGTTGGGTGAAGGGCTCGTCATTTGCGTTGCGCGTGAAGGGCAACAGCATGATCGACGCTGGAATCTATGAGGACGATATCTTGATCGTCCAGCGCGGCTCTGATGCTCGCAACGGCGACATCATCGTCGCGCTCTGGGAGGGAGAGACGACGGTGAAGCGCTATGAAAAGCGCGGTGGAAAGGTCTTTCTGGTGCCCGCGAATGCTTCGATGAAACCGATCGCTGTTGAGCGCGGTCAGCTCTCGATTCAAGGAAAGGTCGTCGGGTTGCAGCGCAAGATGGGGTGACGATCTCTCGCGCGAGAGAGGCTAGGGCGGATCTCAGAGCAACCTCCATCGCACAGCCCGATTTCTTGTTTTACTGAATCAACTCGTAGGGAGCCACGTGCTCAACCCACACGTAATTGGCGGGTTGGCAGGCCACGCAATTGGATTCGCAAATGTTTGCTTGTTGGCGGCTTCTCACGAAAAACTGAGTCCCCTTGGCGAGGATCTCGGCATCGAGCGCATAGGGGCAGACCATTCCACTCGTATACTCGAGCAGCATCGTCCCGGTGGCGCGGTATCTTTCATACTCCCCGGAAAAGCCCCGAGCGACTAGATGATAGCTGACGGGGATCCGCAGGCGTGAGTTGTATGTAAGTGAAGTGAGAAGTGTGTAGTCGGAAGCCCATGCCCGAATCTCGGGGTCGGTGAAGTATCCCTCGTTGCTCGAGTAGTGCCCTTCGATCAGTCCACCGAACGCGATTGAAGATAGCCCGAAGAACAGTGCCAGTGTTTTGAAAGTGCGTTTCATGTCCCCTCCCATTTGCGAAATAGTATAGCCCGATTTGTTGCCTAACGCGCAGCTCTTTGACTGGCCTAAGTGATCGGGGAAGTACGACCTCGGTTCGCTCGGAGAGCGATAAGGCGGTGACCGCTGCGACGGTGACTTTAGAGGCCGACGCCATCGCCGCGATCGAGATTACGATGCCGGTGCAGGATTATATTGCGCTCCCCGGTGGCGGCTACCACGTGCCGTACATGGGCGAGCAGGAAACGCTTTGTGTGACGTCGGCCGCAATGCAACCCTGATTTCTCGAAACCCGCGCGGCTCTTGACGACGCAAGGGCCGCGCTTGATTTCTCACCGCGGAGTCCGAAATGGGATCACCGCTAGCCGCACTGCGGGTGGTCGATGATGAATTTCTCGTGGGTGTAGGCCTTTCCTTCGAGGCTCACTCCCATCATCACTTCATATTCATCCCAGGTCGTGAAGGGGGTCTCGTGGATGTGGCGGATGTTCCAGAGGGAAAGGAACGTGACGGGGATAGTGGTAGGGACCTGGGAATCCTTCTTATAGAGAGAAAGCTGTTGGATGGGGTGGCAACGCATTGCAAACCGGTTTTCATCGTTCACTTCGCAATTGGGGTCGACAGAGGCGACCACGGCCTTGGCAAAAATGGTCGGGTCTTCAGCTTTGATGACTCCGATCTTTTTGGCGAGGCTGGTGACGGCCTTTTCGTTGGTCACTTCGGCCGTTGAGACGCCGTCCGTGGTTGCGACGCGAATCTGGTAGAGAAATTCTCCGGTGCTGGTGTTCTGGCAGGTGAAGGGCTCGGGGAGCTTCACCGTTCCAGCTGCCAACGTCATTGATGAGAGAGCCAAAAGGCTGAGTGCGAGTTGTTTCATAGATCCTCCAATTGTTTTGTAGCCACCCAAACCGTGGGTGGCCAATCGATTCCCTCTATTTCCACCATACGACTGCGTTATGCCCCGCGAAACAAACCCGTTCGAACAACTTCTGATGTGCATTGTTAGGAATGCCTACCGGGTGGAGGCCGTCTTCGTTCTTATGGAACTACGCCGAGCAAGTTCTCTTTTGGGGAGTGGGATCAAGGCCCACTGGGAGAATACGGACGCGAATGGAATGGTGTGTCTAGGGATTGGGTAGAGAAAGTCTCAGCAGAATCGGGGGATGGTGACATCACGTGACCCGAGTGACTGGAAGTTCTTCAGGAGCGTGAAAGTTTTACACCGTCGGGGGCGGTGGCCTATTCTTTGCTCTATCAATTGTCATGGGGACGAGGAGGGGGAGATGGAACGGGGTAGGGGACTCTTTATCTTTGCGTCATTAGTCTTTGGGATGGGAACCTCCGTGGCCGGGCCGGGCGCTTCGGTGCGCCCGACCCGGCTGAGTTATGAGATGCAGGCCCGGGCCGATGACTGTGGCGTCTATCGATCGGTGGGATCCCGAGCGCGCGCTCAAGAAAAGCGCGCGAGGGGCCTCATCGCGACCGCAATTCAGTCGCTCGAAAACAAACGCCAGGCGCTGGATGATTGCGGAAAACGTTACTCCAATCTCGATGAGCAGGTGCTGGCGGAGGTTTGTTCGGGTCCTTATCAGGACTGGCTCGACTCAGGTGTCGAGCTGGCTCTGGTCGAGGAGCAGGCGCGCGATCTCAAGCTGCAGATGGAGCAACTCGCGGGCCTTCTCGACGAGAACTGCTCCCACCTTCCACCGGGCGTGATCCTTTCGACGTGGCGCGGACGTTGGGGACCGCCGCGTGAAGTGGAACGCGACGAAACGGCGGAACAAAGAGAATAGTGCCTAAAGCAGGGGGCGCTGAGGGGACTTTGTTCGAGGCAATCGACGCTAGCAGCTGCTATACAGTTTCGCAGTAGCTCTCGTAACGTTGGGTAGTTTTATGGTAGGTTTTCTCTTAGCTATTTTGAGGGATAAATGAATCCAAACTTTCCCGAAATCATGTTCTTTGTCCTTGGCGGTATCGCACTTTTCTTCTTTGCCTTCGGTCAAGCAATGCGCATCTACGACAAAAAGAAACATGAAAAAAAAGAGATCAAACTTCCCCCGATTCATTAGCCTTTGATACTGGGGCTACGGAGTGACTCCAAACAGGAAATAACCTGCAATACAGTCCCGAACAATTTTCCGGTTGTATTGGCCATCTCTCCTTAGCAGAACATCTCCCATAGTCGTTAGTCGCTGACCGATATTCGTAAGCTGTGATGACGAACGCTAAAGAGTAATCACCGGTCCCGTTCTCCTCTTCACACGCCACCGATCCTCCCAATGAAGATAGCTATGATGGTTGGAGCAAAGTGTGGTCAGATTCTCTAAAACATCCTGTCCACCGAGGTGCACCGGTATGATGTGATGGATCTGGAGGAAGCGCTGCTCTTCGCATCTTGTGCCGTCGGGGCGAATGTGTGTGCACCGGTGTCTGTCTCTGAGCGCGACTTCATAGCGCAGTGGCCAGCGGAGGGAGCATTTGCGACCCCAAGGGTCTTCTCGTGGAGGGAGAGAATCACATAAGAAACTATCACGAAGCACCTCTATATCGTCGATAGATGTAGCAAATCGCGATCGCATGTCAATGGTAAATGGGCCGATTTAGCGACGATAAAGAGAAAATTTACTTGGAAACATTTCCCCCTCTATTGCCCGGGCAGTAAGCTGCACGTCAGCACGCTACCGCCCCATCACTATCTGCAAGACGGCGTGTCAGTCCCCAAACCGGACTCTAAACTTCATTCTGTAAACTCCAAACTCTCACCTGAAAGTACCCACAGCGTTAGTTGATTGGAGGAAGCGTCATATTCGCCATAAAGAATAGAAATTTTGGAATTTTAGGGTCCTAGCTGACACATGTGGCTTCAGGAGCGTCCGCCGACCTTCGCCTTGTTCCCTTGGAGAGTGGACTGGGAAGGACATTTAGCAGGAGTTTCGGCACAATGGGATTCAGGTCCTATGGCTTGGAGAGTTTGAGGTGGTCATCGCTCCACGCCGTTGATATTTTAAAGGGGTGAGCTTCACCCGGGCGCCGGTGAGGATCGTCCGATCCTTCACCATCATCGATCTTCTCCTCTTTTTTGGGATTCTCTTCTTCTTCTATTCGTTCGCCGGAGTGGCCGGCGAAATGACGGGCCCATTTCGCTCGAAAATCGAGATCGATCTCAGCCTCAGAGCACTTCCCTTTTACGCCTTCTTTTCGCTGATGCGCGGGTTCACCGCGTACGGACTCTCCCTCATCTTCAGCCTGTTTTATGGCTATTTCGCCGCCCATTCCAAGCACGGCGAGAAGATTCTGATCGCAATTCTCGATATTCTCCAGAGCATTCCCATCATGGCGCTATTGCCTGCGCTGGTTCTCTCGCTGGTAGCGCTCTTTCCTCACAATAACGTGGGGCTGGAAGCGGCCTCCATCCTCATGATCTTCAACGGCCAGGTCTGGAACATGATCTTCAGTTTCTACTCCTCGGTAAAAACGGTGCCGCTTGAGATCAGGGAAGTGACACAGGTCTATCAGTTCAGCAAGTGGGACACGTTGAGAAAGGTCGAGATCCCCCTTTCGATGAACGGCCTTCTTTGGAATAGCATGCTCTCTATGGCGGGCGGCTGGTTTTTTCTGATGGTAGCCGAATCCTTTACGCTCGGGGACAAGGACTTTCGGCTGCCCGGGATCGGCTCTTACATCGCTGTGGCCTACGAGACCCAGAACAATCGCGCCATGGTGGCGGGGCTCATTGCCATGCTTCTCATCATCATTGTGGTGGATCGCTTTCTCTGGGCGCCGCTGGTGAATTGGTCGGAACGGTTTCGACTCGAAACGCTCGCTGAAAAGGAGCTGGGGCGCAACTGGGCCGCCTGGGCGAGAAAGAGTGTGATCCTGCGGCTCCTCGCCGAGATTTCCGACTGGGTGAAACGCCGCACGCGACCCGATACGGTAGCCGCGATTCGCGAGCGAAAAGCCCAGGGGCGCACAGTTGCGAGTGTGTCGAGCAGGTGGGGGCCAATCGCGAAATGGCTTCTGATTGCTGTTCTTGTGATCGGCATTGTCCGAGGGGCGAGCCAGCTCTTGGGCCTCCTTTGGGTGAACACCCCCTCGACCTACATGGAGCTTCTTCGCGACACGTTTCTGACTTTGCTCCGGGTGATCGTCTCGGTTGTGCTCGGCAGTCTCTGGACGATTCCTCTCGGCGTCTGGATCGGCATCCACCCGAAATGGACTCAGCGGCTCCAGCCGATCGTGCAGGTGACGGCCTCGTTCCCCTACCCCATGGTCTACCCATTACTCGCCACATTTCTGGTGAGCCTGGGGGTGGAAATTGATCTGGGGGCGGTGGCCCTGATGATTCTCGGATCCCAATGGTATATTCTCTTCAATGTGATTAGTGGCGCCACGCGCATTCCCCTTGCTTTCTTTGATATCGCCCAGATATTTCGCCTTCGGGGTTGGACCTATTGGCGCTCGATCATTCTGCCGGGCATTTTCCCAGATCTCGTGACTGGCTGGATTACAGCGGCGGGTGGTGCTTGGAACGCGTGCATCGTGACCGAGCTCGTGCAGAATGGGCCGACGCGCTTTATGGCGTCGGGGATTGGCGCCTCGATCACGCAGGCCGCGACCCAGGCCGATTACCCGCGTTTGGCGGCGGCCGTGGTGATCATGACGGCGACAGTCGTTGGCCTTAACTTTATCTTTTGGGGGCAGCTTTACCGGTTGGCCGACACCAAATATCGCCTGGATTCGGTAACATGAACAATCAGCCTCTCATCGCGCTAGAAAAGGTCTCCCACCGGTTTCGCATCGGGCGCGGACGAGATGTGGTGGTGCTGAAGAACGTGAACATCTCGATCAATGAAGGCGAGATCGTTGCCTTCCTCGGGCCGTCAGGATGCGGAAAAACGACGACGCTCCGCCTGATGGCTGGGCTCCTTGAGCCCACACAGGGGCGAGTCTTCACACGCGGCAAGCGCTTAAGCGGCGTGAACCCTCACATGGCGATGGTTTTTCAGGTGCCGGCTCTTCTGCCGTGGTTCACCGTCGAGCAAAACATCGGCATCGGCCTTCACCCGCGCGATTTTTCACCTCGACAGATCAAACTGCGCGTGAACGAAGCGGTGGAGCTCGTGGGCCTCGGCGGTTTTGAGGAGGCCTACCCAAGAGAATTGAGTGGCGGTATGAGAAGCCGTGTGGCTATTGCCCGAGCGCTAGCCGTGCGCCCTGAGATCTTGGCGCTGGATGAGCCCTTCAGCGCGCTCGATGTGTTGACCGCCGAAAACTTGAGAAACGAAGTCGTCGAGATCTGGCGCGAGAAATCCAAGGTGGTGAGGAGCGTGGTGCTTGTGACCCACAACATCTCCGAGGCTGTCTTTATGGCGCAGAGGATCTTCGTGCTCGGCGCCGATCCTGGGCATGTGCGCACCGTCCTCAATAACCCGGCGCCCTATCCCCGCAATCCCAAGGATGCCCAGTTCAATGACCTCGTGAACGTGATTCACTCGGTCATCACCGAGGCTCTGATCCCCGAGGAGGCGGAGAAACCGCTTGTGGTCCCGGCTGCCTGGTACCAAGGGCTCGAGAATCTGCCGCCCGTTGGTCCGAGTGAAGTGATCGGTCTTCTCGAGGTGCTCGACAACAATGGCGGCAAAATGGACATCTTCAAGCTCGCCAACGAAACGGCGAGCGAATTTGGACAGTGCCTTGCCGTTACGAAAACGGCCGAGCTTCTCGATTTCGTGGAAACGCCGAAACAGACGGTTGCCTTTACGGATTTGGGCCGTCGTTTCATCCGGGCCGACACGGCGGAAAGGAAGAACCTCTTTTCGAGCCAAGTGAAGGGGCTCCACATTTTCCAAAGCCTTCTTGCGTGGATCGAGGAAAACCCCCAGAAGGAGCTCACCCGCGAGGCCGCGATTTCCCAGCTCCAGGGGCATTTCCCCAATGAAAACCTGGAAACGCTGTTTGATACGGTCGTGGCCTTTGGCCGCTATGGTGAGCTCATCTCTTACAATGTTAAGAGCGGCATTCTCTCACTCCCCCGCAATGACGAAGAGGTCCCCCCGGAGTCGGAGGATGAAATCGCGGACGACACACCCGAGGAGAGGCCCGAAGATCCCGAAAAGCCCCCGACAGAGGGGCCAAACCAGCCGTCTTAATGCATTGCATTAGGCACAATCCTGTTTCCGAATCGGGGGCGAACACATATCCTGACGGGATGCAGGAGTTTCATGATTTTGAGCTCGTGCGCGAGCTCGGCCGTGGGGGGACGGCCATCACGCAATTGGTGCGTGATCGTGCCTCGGGGGAGCTCCTGGCGCGCAAGATCTTGCAATCCACCCAGCGCGATCGCTTTGAACGCGAGATAGCGATCCTCTCCGCTTTGAGCCACCCGCAGATCGCGGGGCTTCGTTACGCCAATTTGAAATCGGTCACCGGGGAACCGCCCTCGCTCTTTATGGATTTTATCGATGGCGAGACGCTCGATGCCCTCCATCACCGCTTGCCTTACGTGTTGCCTGAGGTGAGCGTGCTGATCATCGCCGAGCTTTTGAAAGCGCTCGAATACGCTCATGGGAAGGGAGTGGTCCATCGCGATCTGAAGCCCGCCAACATTCTCCTCGATCCCAGTGGTAAGGTGGTGCTCGTCGATTTTGGCCTCGCGGTGGCGCGCGATCTCACTCGTATCACGCAGACTACAGGAGTGGTGGGCACCTTCGACTATCTGGCGCCGGAACAATTGTCGGGTGATCAGATCGATGTCCGCACCGACCTCTTCGCAACGGGCGTAATCCTCTACTACCTCGTGACCGGAACGCTCCCCTTCGGCCGACACTCCGTCGCAGCGACGCTCAATGCCATTCAGAATGATCCGATCGAACCCGCTTTTCGTCGCAACCCCAAGGTGAGTCGCGAGCTTTGGCTCTTGATGGAAAGGGCGCTTGCGAAACGCCCCGATGAGAGATTCCAATCGGCGCGCGAGATGAAGAAGGCCCTGGATCGGTATCTTGAAATGATCGGATTCACCTCTGGCGGTTGGACCCTGCGCAATTGGATCGAGTCGCCCTCGGCCGCGATCATGGATCGGCTTGAGATCTGCGCGGAGCACATCACGGCTTCCGCGGAAGCTCTGGCGAAGAGCGGGAAGGGGGCCGATTTTTCTTCGGCCGTGGCCCATCTTACATTGAAGGCGCCTCAAAGTCCGGCGATCGATCGCCTCATGAAAACTTATGAGCTCTGCCAACGCGGGAAGGTCGGTCGTCGTGTGGCCGGAGCAGCCGCCATTGCGATGGTATTAGTTGCGGTTGTCATCGTGACTTGGCGTTTTGGTCGACCGACCGAGCTGGCCACCCAGGCAAGTCTGGCCGTCCGGCCGGCGGTTGTGCCCGCTATCGTCGATAAGACGGTACCCGAGTTGCCGATTTTGGCGGTTGGGCAACCGGCGCAGCCGGTCGTCAGATCGGTCGCAGCTCCCGGAGCTCTCAAGACCACCGTAAGAAAGGAGCCGCTGGCCAAGGCCTCCAAAATTTCCGCGTCTCCCAAAGGGGTGGCGCCCCAGGGCCTTGCCAATACTCCTGAGCTTCCGAAAGAAATTTTTGGCGTGGTGAAGTTCAGCGTCCCAGACGGCACGCGGGTCTTCTGGGATGGGCGCAAGGTGGATCCCAAGGCCGAGCTGAATCGCGAGCCCCTCGGGTCCCACGCGCTGCTTTTGGAAAGGGATGGATCGGATCCGATCCGGGCCGAGGTGAAGGTGGCCGGGAAGGAGCCGACGGTGATTGAGGTGGGTACGCCATGAAGGGGATCGTGATCGCGGGGGATCGTTTTTACAGCTTGAGCGAAGGGATTTTTTCGGTGGGATCGGGCGCCGGCGCTTTTGATGTCACCGTTGAACGAAACGCCAATGGTCCGCTCTTTTCGATTCGCACCGTGCAGGATCGCTGTCTGGTTTTTCCGATCGACGAATCCCTGACCCTCAACGGGCGTCCGATTCGAGGCGAGGTGCTGCTCCAGGATTGCGATGTGGTTCAGTGGCCCCAGGGGCGGGCCATCTTTTTGGCCCAGCTGGATCTGGCGCGGGCGGCGCCCAACAACATGCTCGATGGCGTGCGGCGGATTTACCGGTGCTTGGAGAGTGAATCGGAGCCGCAGGGGCCGTGGCTCAATATTTTGAGCGAACTTCTGACGATGGCGGGGGCGGAGTTTGGCGCCATCGTCACCAATCTCAAGACGAATGCCGACTGGGAGATCGTCGCCTCATTGGGCTACGAATCCCCGGATCTTAAGAGGATTCTCAGCAACTCAGTTGTTAATGAAACGATCAAGAGTCGAAAGCCGCTCGTGGTTGAATCGGTGGTTGGCCATCCGCTGGGCGCCCAGGATTCGGTGATCTCGAGCAAGGTATTCTCGGTGGCCTGCATTCCTCTCCTCTTGCGGGGCGAGGTATTTGGTTGCGTGTACCTTGCGACCAAGTCGGCGGGTCGAGCGATTCGCCTTCAGGATGAGGACATTCTTTCCTACTGTCTGAGCCCCATCGCAATTTCTCTCGTGCGCGGGGAGCGGCCGGCGCCGGAACTCATAGAGGGGCCGCGTGCGTTGCTCTATGATTCGGGAAATCCGCCATCGCCGATGGTGAGAGTGGTCGAAAGGACTCAACGGCTGGCGGGCTCTGGCCTCAATGTTTTGGTTCACGGTGAGACGGGAACGGGGAAGGAACTTCTAGCCCATGCCCTCCATGATCTCAGTGATCGCAAGAAGGGGCCTTTTGTGGCGATCAATTGTGGCGCGATCCCCAGTTCGCTCATCGAATCCACGCTTTTTGGCCATGTGAAAGGTTCATTCACCGGCGCTAATCGGGATGCTGTGGGCAAGATCGCCCAAGCCGACGGCGGTACACTCTTTCTCGATGAGATCGCGGAGCTGCCACTCGACCTCCAGGTGCGTCTGCTGCGCGTGCTTCAGGAAAAGATTGTGGAGCCCGTCGGCGCGAACGAAGGGAAGGCGGTCGATTTTCGCGTCGTGAGCGCAAGCCATCAGGAGCTCGCAACGGCGGTGGAGAAGGGGACGTTCCGCAAGGATCTGTTTTACCGGATCTGCGGCGCCGAGATCGTGATTCCGCCTTTGCGGGATCGCAAGATGGACATTCCGCTTCTTTCTCGCCACTTCCTCAAGCGGCAGGGCGACGAGCTCGGTTTTTCGCCGAGGGCACTTGAGCGCTTGGTGGATTACGCCTGGCCGGGCAATGTGCGGGAGCTTGAGCAGGTTGTAGCCCGCTCGGCGGCACTCGCGAACGGATCGACCATCGAAGAGAGCGACCTCGAGCTCACGGTGAAGAATGCGGGTATCGCCACCAACCTGGAACGGGCGGATGATGAGTTTCGGCGTAAACACGTGGAAAACGTCCTCGCCCAGGTCGGCGGCAACCGCCGCCTGGCGGCGGAGCGCCTTGGTGTCTCGGAGAGAACGCTCTATCGGTACCTGTCTGACAGTTCTGACAGTCTCCGGCCGCATACCACTGACTGACATGACAGGTTGCTGCGTCTGATCGCCCCCTTTCAGGCTCTTTCCAGCGTTGGCCCCACCCTTGCATTTTCAGAAGGCGACTACGGAGGTAACATGAATCTCTTTCAAGCCTTAAAGCGGGGACTCACCTTTACTATGCGTTGGTGGAAAATCATTCTTCTTGTGGTTTGTGGCGGACTCTTCACAATTGATGCCTTCGCGGGCACCTACAATTTTTACTTTTCCGATAAAAACAAAAAACACAAAGAGGAGTCTGTCGATAGCGATGACTCCGGCACGGATGAGAAGTCGGAACCCTTCAACCCGTCTTCGGACTCGGTGAAAACAACAGTGGGCCGGGAGCCGATCATCATCAACAACGTGAACAACAACGACAACACGAACAAGAACGTCCTGGGGCAGCCGGTGCCCGCTTATCAACCCCCAGCTGTGTCTACGGGTCCGGTTGTCCCCGACGTGTCGAGCAATACGTCAGAGGAACGAGTCGTCGAGGCATCGCCGAGGCAAAACAAGTTCCGATTCCGATTAGCCGCGGGGTATGCGAACCAGAAGGTTAACGGGGCTGTCGGGTCGATTGGGCTCGGCTACCAGATCTCTAAGACCGTGGCGATTGATGGCTATGCCGGGGCAGTGGGGGAGGCGCTTTATAGCGATCAGAAGTTTCGCTACCCCTATGCCGGGATTGATTTGATCTGGATGCCGTTTCGTCTCTCGTTTACGGAGAGTTGGGATTTGGTTCAATTGGGATTCATTGCCGGTGGGACCACGCTGGTGCCCCGCCAGGATAACATTGGCACGCTCCACGGTGGTGTCACCGCGGCGCTTTCCCTGGGACCAAATTTCAGCATCGTAGGGGCCTGTAAGGCGAACCTGGCGTTCGTCGACCTTGAGGCTGGAATTGTGACTCGCTTTTAAGGTTGAGGAGATGACAGTGAAACACATCTACTACTTAGTGATTGTTCTGGCGGTGGCTGCCTGCAAGACGGATCCCGATGCGCTGTTTGGTGGCGGGGTTGATCCGGAGAACCAGGGCAGCCAGAACCCGGTGACTGAAATCCCTTCCTGTGCGCTAAAACTCACATGGGTGGAGGACAACAACGTTGCCTGCGAGAGGCCGGATCTGGATAGTTTGGTTTACTCGGTTGAGCCATGGACTCCTCCGAACGGAGTTCACGAGATCCTCTGGAAATTTCGCAAGATGCCCACCGAGAAGAACTTTCCTTCCGTAAAGCAGGTGGAGTTCGTGCGAGACACTAGTGGGGAATTTGAGCGACGGTGGGGCGATTGTATTGTTTGGACCGGAGGCAGCGCAGATTTGGCGACGTGGAAGTGCCGGCTCTTTGCCATCAACAAGTCGGATGAGGGGCGCCAGTTTCGCATCAGCAGCATCACGGTCTCCAACGACAATTGTGGTCGAATAGTGCGATACGAAGCAACGTCGAAGATTGTTTGTTCCCACGACCAGTTGTCGCTCGTTTCTCTTAAGGACATGCCTATCCCTTCGGTCGTGACTGAGACTCCGAACTACGAGGACTAAGATGAAACACCTAAGCCTGATATTGATTGGATTGTCGGTGGTGGCCTGCAAGATCCAGGTGACCGAGAACCACAGCGGCGTGCAGTCGCCGGTGTGGAACGCGACAAGCGCGCACTGTCGCCGCGACATGGTCCTGCAGTCAGAGTCGAACCCGTCGGGCTGTACGCCCGCGACTGTGGCCACGGTCTACAATGTGGAGAAGGAGGTGCTCGAGTCGGGGAGCGCGCTCATCATTACGGTGCGGGCCATCGACGCGAAATCGAACTTCCCCGAGATCGCCGCCGTGACCTTTCAGTCGGCCGGCCAAAACGCAAATCTATCGACGTGTCGATTGATGGCAAACGGCGACCCGATCTTCCAGCGCTGGCGCTGCCAAGCTTCGGGTTACCGTTTCTCCGATTCTCGTTATTACCGACTTTCCTCACTCACACTCAGAAATCCAGGTTGCCCCATCGGCCAGAGCCGCTACGAAACAAGCCAATCCTCGAGCGACTGCTGGTCCGAAACCGACTCCGAGCTCAACCCCGTCTACTTGAACGGCCTCCTCGTCCCCGAAATTACCCACTCGGAGGCCAAATGATTTCGTCAAAAGGTACGGACTTCCTTTCGCGGAATCATTCCTCAAAAGGAAGTCCGTACCTTTTGACAAGGTGGGGGTGGATCACTAGTTTCAGGGGCATGCGGAAATTTCTGATGGCGCCGGTGATGGTTTTGTCGGGGTGTGCTGTGCTTCACCATGCCCAGGTGGGCGACATCGACTGCGACGCCCGTTACAACCTGCGGCCGATCACTCTTATGGTGAGTGAGATGGGCCTCAATCTTGATGAGGCCAAGAGCGTGGCCCAGAGTTTTACGCACGATGCTCAGTCTCAGAAGGCGATGCAGGATGTGAAGAATGCGATCGCGATGTTTCAACAGGGCCCTAGGACCGGGAACCCCGTCTTCAACGACAAGTACGCGGAAAACATGATTCATGACATCTATAAGGAATGCCCATCGGGCCGGATCACCGGCATCACGTCGATTCGTGAGACCAGAAAATACCCCGTGATCAGCGGTGAGATTGTGAAGATCAAAGCCTTTTGCATGGAGAAGCGAACATGAAGACAGTGATTCTCGGTGTGGCTCTACTCTTATCGGGCTGTGCGGCCCTCAACACCGTTTCCCTGACCCCGATTCCGGCCGACCGCCAACATGTGGTGGAGGCGACGGCGTCGCGTTTCATCTTCATGGCGTTTAATTTCGACAACGACTACGTGGATGAGATCGCGACAAGGCTCAAGGCGAAATGCGAAGGCGGTGTGGTGAGTGGCATTCTGACCAAAGATGAGAGCATCTACTATCTGCCCGGGTTCTTCATGACCCACAAGATCCACGCCAAGGGCTTCTGCCATCGGAGGAGCTAATGCGCTACCTACTCATCGCCCTATTGCTTGTCGGCTGCACTCACTCCATTCACCTCGTGAACACGAGCGACTTTGAGCCCTTCACCTCTTACGGCGGTGGCAAGCTCATCCAGGCAAAGTCCGAGCAATTCGTGATTTACTATATGACCGGCAACACCGACTACGTCGAAGAGGCCTACCATAAGCTCATGAAGGAATGCCCCGGCGGCACGATCAAAGGGATTACAACCCAATACTCGACGAGCCACGGCTTCTTCTCCTGGACCAACAAGATCCTCATGCAAGGCCTTTGCGTATCCAAAGGCTAGGGTTCGAAGAGTCTAACGCCTAAGACTTTCGAGAAGCGGTGAAAGTCTTTGTCTGTAGTGAAGATGGGGGCTTTGAAACGGGCGGAGATGGCACAAATCAGGAAATCGGTATTGGATCCCTGAATGCCTTTGCCTCGGCACTTGTTAAAAAATTGGGCGGCCAGTTCGTAGTCTCCAGTGACCAGTTCCCAATCTGGAAATTCGGACAGATCGGACCTCAGAAGGTCGAACTGCCGGGTATCTTTCACTCCCGAAAGTATTTCCTGTCGGATAGGCCCGATGATGCCGACAAGGTGAGCCACAATCAATCTCTTGAGGTGATCAACGATTTCGCGGGCCCCCATCTCACGACGGAATGCCTCTGACCAAATGGGGGTGTCGACTAGAATCATCAGGCTCTCGAGCGTTGCTTCTTGTAATCGTAACCCTTTGCGAAACTGATCTTTCCAAAGAGTTCCAGAACCCGGAGCTGTTCCCGGTGCTGGATATATTCTTTCAGAGCGGCGGTCACCGCGTCCTTCTTGGAGGAGTGTTTACCGAGCTCCTGAGCCTTTACGATCAACTTGTCATCCAATGCGAGATTTGTAGCCACTGGGTACACCAGCCTTTCACACATATTATTACACATCACTCCACACAATATCAAGGTCGATATCTCATTTTCCTGCGATTGCGCCAAGATGACCGCCGATCAATGGGCTGAGCTAGAGGGCGCTGAGCAATCAAGGAAATGAGCGCCTGAGCCGATAACGGAGAGACAAGCCTCCCTCGATGGCCAATCCCCGACAACCCGTCCAACGCATTGAATCACTCGGTGACCTGCGGGATCGTTTTGCGGCGTCGCTCGAATACTATCGTTGTCGTGGAGGCGTGCTTTTCATCAGCTATTGCCGCTATTGGGAGCAGCACGGTTTTGTGCAGCAGAGTCTGGCACGCTTTCTGACGGAAAATGGCGTGCGGGTGACCTGGCTCGACGCGGCGGGTTGGCGGCGGTATACGCCGACGCTCTACTGGCAGTCGGAGCTTCTCAAGGTGAGGCAAATCTGGCGCCTTCCGGGCGAGCGCGTGCCGCCCATCCGTTATTTGAGTGTTGGCCTCCAGGTGAGGGATATCGCGCGCGAGATTCAAGCACTCGGGGGGAACCCAGTTGTGTGGGTGCAGGCGGGGCTTGAGCCAGGCATGGCGGAGCGACTGCCGTATATCGATGTATTTTCGACCTTTGATGACCCCTATCGCCACCCGGCCGACGATCCGCTGTGCCACAAAGCCCGTCTCATTATTTGCCAGAATCGGTTTACGGAATCTTTGCTGGATGTGATCCCAGAGGATCGACGGGTGCAGCTCCTGCCGCCGGTGGATTTGCGCGACCGGAATTTTGGATCAACGCCCTTTATTTTTCCGGCCAGATTTCCCAAGCGGGTGATGGGTTACATCGGCTCACACCGCTCCGGCGGCTTTGACACCTTCATGCTCGAGCATTTCATCCGCAATCTCCCCGACTGGGGGTTTTTGCTCATGGGGCGCACCGATGCGCGTGGCATGGGCGACGTCGAGCGCCTGAAGCGGCACCCGAATTTTCTGCACATCCCCTGGGCCAAGCGATCAGAACTCGCATCGGTGTGGTCGCAAATCGATGTGAGTCTTTTGCTCTATCGTAATCTTCCGAGCCAAGATGGCGCATTCCCGGTGAAGCTTGTCGAGGGCTTGCATTTCGGCGTGCCCGCCGTCGGCACACAGGTGAACAAAACCCGCGACATCACAGATCACTTCCCCTGCAGCTCGTTTGCCGACCAGCTTGTTGAGGCCGCGGTGAAAACCGCCGACTGGCCCAAGGAGAAGGTCCAGCGGCTCTACGACCATTTTCGCTTTGAAATGGATCCCCGCCTCCAACTCGCCACCGTCACCGAGCGCCTGAAGTAAAAAGATCACGGGGGCGAAGCGACGATGCCCTTACCCCAACTGAGTACCTGAATGGAGAGATCGTAGGCCTTTTGAATTTCTTCCTGCGTGGGGTTGTAGTGACCCTCTTCGTAGCGACGAATTGAGGCGTACTCAGAGAGTCCGAGAAGTTCGATTTCCCCGGGTGGTCGCGGAAGGCTCGTCGGTAGGACAGAAAATAGCGCACCGAGATCGTGAGTCAGTGGGATGTTCGCCCCCAATTTGCAGAGAACACCCTTCACGGTTTTTTCAAGAGCCTGTTGGATGATAAAGAGAGTGTTCTCTTTTCGTCCTCCGGGATTCGAGACGAGGATCTTTGCTGTTTTCAGATCTTCCTCGGCGATGCGCACCAAGACTCCGGCATAGGCCTGATCAAATTTTTTCGAGGTCGGCGTCAAAAAATGTCCCTTCCTTCTTCTCGCGCACAGAAGAACACACCACCCAGGTGGCTCCGCGTTTCGTAGGTGGCTCGGTCGGTGGACAGAAAGTCGGTGGGCCAGAGAGGTTTGACTCGCTGCCATTGGGCTAGCCTCGCCCCTTCTTTGGCGTGGGAAACACTATCGAAGATGAGGACGACATCCAGATCCGACGCTTCGCTCATCTCGCCGCGCGCCGCACTCCCAAACAGAATCGCCCGTTCCAGACCGGGAATGCCCTGAAGGCCATCGACGGTCCTCTGGATGAGTTCTGAAATCTCGTCCTGCGAGAGTTTGGCTGCAGTGAGTTTGGCCAAAGACATAAGAAGGATTCTCGGCGGGCCCCAGAGAAAACGCAACAGTTGCGATCCGCATGGCTGCCTGACAATCTCTAGCTATGTCTCGGCCAATACTACGGCAGCGAGTACCGCGTTTTTCGGCCATAGAGGCTCTTTCGGAGTTACTTCGGTTGATCGGATTTTTCGCGGGGCTGAGTAGGCGTTGATGTTGGCTCGCCCTCGTATCGGGGGTAGCCGTAGCGGTTCATGACAACCGGCTCGTATTGGGGTCGTGGGTCGAAGAACGTCGGTGAGATCACCTCGACCGCGCGATTGGGCGGTCCGATTTCGATGCGGATGCGATCATCGGCGAGCGCAGGCGTACTCGACAGGGCCAGGATCAAATGGATAATGCGAAAAAGTGCCTTCACAGATTCCTCTTTTATTGTCTGACCAGGAAGAAGGAATTGAGACGAGTGTGGCGGTTCGAAGCGTCGATGCCATTTTTCTCGCCGGATTCCTTACCCATCGTGAGGCGGGAGCCTTCGATCCTGATGATTGAGTAGAAGGTGAATCCGCCGTCCATTACGAAGTTGATCTCCTTAACGCCGGGTTGGTTGGGGATGTCGGCGCCTAAAGTATAGCGTGCGCTTGGCATAGTCTGGGCCATTCCGGAGTAGGACTGGGTGCAGGCTGCGTCGGCAAAAGATTCGAAGGCGCCCGAGTAGGTGTCTCCGGAAAAGGTCAGCAAAATGTTCATATGGTTGCCTTCCTCATCGCTCACGCAATGGCCCTCCCATCTTCCCTGGAGATGGCCGCTGTCGAAAAAATTGGGGTCGGCCACCGAAGCGCCGGGCGATGAGCCCAAAGCGACCGGCTTCTCCTTTTCAAAACAGCCGGAGAGCGCAAATAGTGCGACCAAAAACAAAACTTCCCAATCTCTCGATCTCAGTGCGTTCATCATCACCCCCCAAGAATGCGACCCGCAGGTCTTACTGGGTCCTATGCAATTTTGTGCCCAGGGCCATTGTGCGAGAGTCGTCGAGAGAAGCGGCATTTTGAACCTCAAAACTGTCGCAGTGTCTAACAATTTGACAGTTGCCTGAAGTCTCGCCGCTTTCACTCGATTCGGCCGAGATTTCAATCATCTCCAAGTGTTGGCGACTCCCGGAATACACTCCCGATTTGCTGGCATCGGTTTCGCAAAAGGTGTTCGGAGGCTACTTCGGGGGAGGTGGCCGTTTGAAGATGAATGACCCCCAAGGTTTTCGGGGTGACGGGCGAGGGAAGCCGTACTGCCAGGCCGTGGAAGTCTCACGACTTCCAGGGCTGGCCGAATGGGACCGGCGACCGTCGATGGCCTGAATCCGGCCGAGAGAGCCGGAGGTAAGGATTCTCGCGTCAGCGGGAAAAAGGACTGACTCGGCAACGGGGCAGTCGTGGGGGCGACCTCACGGGTTACCACTACTCCTCTCTCACCTGCCGCCCTCCTTTAGTTGGGGGGCGGCGGGGTTTTTTTGATAAAATGACTGATACGCCTTTGTATGGATGACAAGACGCGCATCACAGCCATTCTCGCCAAGTCCGAAGGCACCAATCTTCGTGGTGTTATCGACGAATTGCAGATTATTGCCCGGGGCGGCATGTCCCACATCTACCGTGCGCGCCAGCCTTCGCTCGATCGCTACGTCGTCGTCAAGCAGCTCAAAGACGAGCTCTTCTCCAACCCGGAAATGCTCGAGCGCTTTCGGCGCGAGGCCAAAGCCCTGGCCGCGGTGCTGCACCAGAACGTGGCGCATGTTTACGATTTCGTCGAGTCGGGCTCTCAATCCTACATTTTGATGGAGTATATCGAGGGGGCCGACCTCTCGTTCATTCTCTCCAAGCTTGGCCAGCTACCGTTTGAAATGGCGGCGGCTGTGGCGCTCGGTATCGCACGCGGCGTGAGCTATATCCACGCGCACAATCTGATTCACAGGGACATCAAGCCCGCGAATATTCGCCTCACGACGCGTGGGGGTGTGAAGCTCATGGATTTTGGGATCGTGATGAATCTCGATCACGAGAATCTCACGCGGCCCGGACTCATGGTGGGCTCGCCGAGCTATCTGTCGCCGGAGCAGGTCTTGGGGGATCCCATCACCCACCGCGCGGATCTTTTTCTGATCGGAATCGTCTTGTACGAAATGCTCACGGGTGTCAGACCGTTTCGAGAAGAGGGCGGGAAGACCGTCTTTCAGGCGATTCGCGAATCGCAGTACGTGCCTCTGAAGAAGATGCGCTCGACCGTACCCGCGGCACTCGATCGGATCGTCCGTCGGTGTCTGAAGGTGAAGCCCGACGATCGCTTCGAGAACGTGAAGGAACTGATCAAGGAGCTTGAGAGCTATCTGGGCGGTTACCGCAGCTCCCATATCGATGATTTAGTCCTTCGTTTCCTGGATCAAGAGGCCATTCTCACGCCCGCCATTCCCTACCTCGAGCTCGATGAAAGGAAGATGTCTCGACGGATATTCGGCATCGAATGGAGCTGGTCCATCGCTGCTCTCCTCGTCATAGGCCTTGGCCTGGGCTTGGGCGTCGGCTTTTGGATGGGCTCCCACCCCGGGGCGGTCCCCAATGCCCCACGCCCCTTCCCACCGACCCATTCCTACAATCGTTGATTCTCCACTTTATTTTATTACCCGGTTGCACCGGTTATGTGCGCACTGGCATATTGCGCGCCAGATTCACAGGAGAAAACCGATGAATGACTGGACAGTTGGCCTTCTTGTCGTTTTGGGCTCGAGCGCTTTCGCTGGCGAAACGGTGAAATGCGAAAGCCACTGCGACGTCAGCGGCAATCACTTTGAAGCGGTCTTCACCGCCCGCTCTGCCAGCGAGCCGAAGAATCTTGTCTGCACCTATGAAGTTTCTAAAGATGACAACCGCTGTAGCTGGATCTCCGATCGCATCCACGAAGCCAACAAGGTGATCAAACGCGACCAGATCCTCGAGGAGAATCAAGAGCGGCTCAACAACCTCGATAACCCCCGTCCCCGCCGCACCTCCAAGGTCGACGTCGAAAACTGATTCCATCCAAAGCAGCCTTGATTCGCGGCGCCTCTTCGACAATTCAAGCCCTTGACCGGCCCAGAGTCTCCGGTCATTCTACGCCGCATCTATGAGGGGGTTGGCATTCCCTAGCCCATGAAGGTCTGGGTTGTTTCTCAGGAACGTGGGCGGTCGAAATAGCGGCCGCTGACGCGCCGACTTCACTTCCTAGTTCCACGAAGTGTTCGAGCGGCTTGTCGCCCCGACGTTACCGCTGCGCGATAACGTCGGGTGCTGTTGGTGGCGTGAGCGGTCTTTGCCAGTGGGGAAAGGGAGCGCTTAGGAAGAATCAGCAAACGAGGTGACGGGAAAATTCGGTGCTTACTCGTTCACGGAGCAAGGTCAGCCCTGCGAGTAGCTCAGAGCCATCCGACAGATAGAAGACTGGTTTGGGCTGAAAAATTGCGACTAAAAAAGGGGGCCAATAAAGCCGCGGTCGCTTTAGCAAATCAAAATGCTCGAACTCTTTTTGCGTTACTTAAGAACGGGGGGCAGTACAGGCCATCGCTGTAAACGCATTTCAAGACTTACCTGACAACACAGATAGGACAGAAGAAAAACGGTAAGACCTGCTTTCGGAGAACCTGACCGCTTGCGAGGCACTCGAAAGAAGATGCCGTCCCGAAGACTAGGACCGAAAGCGCACGAATTCCTCTTGGGCAGAGACACTGTCTCCATGCCGGATATGAGCCTGTAGTCTACTCAGTTTTTCTTGTTGCTGTTTTAACTTGTGTT
>JACPWY010000065.1 GCA_016196825.1 Deltaproteobacteria bacterium
ATCACCACCCAACTGATCAGCTATGGCCGCCCCAGGGAACTGAAACTCGAAGCCAGAGATGTGCACCGAAACATCAGCCAAGTGCTCCGGCTGGCCATGCCCAAGTGCAAGGCTCAAGGGGTGAAGATCGTCAGGCGCTTTGACCGGAAGCTGCCTAAAGTGACGTGCGATCACGACCTCCTGGACCAGGTCTTCACGAATCTCGTGACCAACGCGATTGAAGCCATGCCGAAGGGAGGAATCCTGACAGTCGAAACACGATTTGACAAGGACGAAATACGCAGTCAGGCCGTCATCAGCATTGCTGACACGGGGCGAGGGATTCCACCAAAGGTCCAGGCGCAGCTCTTTAGGCCCTTCTTCACGACGAAGCGAAATGGCACCGGGCTGGGTCTTGCCATTTCCCACCGGATCATCGATCACCATCACGGCGCTATTACCTGCACCAGCCAGACTCGTGGATCAAAGCGAGGGACGACCTTTACGCTCCGACTTCCCGTCACCCCCCCTGAAAACTAAAGAGAGTTTGAAAAAGTCGGTTAGAACCAATGCCAGGAACTGGAAAAGGAACGATCTTGGTCGTGGACGACGAGCCAGAAATCGGCTGGGCCTTCGCCAAGGTCTTGGGCGAAGATGGCCATGAGATTCTCACAGCCAAGAACGGCAAAGAGGCGCTTGTGAAGATCGAACGGGAACAACCCGGCCTGGTCTTCCTCGATGTGAAACTGCCTGGGATGGATGGCCTGTCCATCTTGCGCAAGATTAAAGAGGAAAAACATGCCCAACTGGTGATCATGCTGACCGGCCATGAAGATGTCAAGACGGCGGTGGAGGCGATGAAGCTCGGGGCCTACGATTACCTGATCAAGCCGCTGCCCAACGAGCGGCTCAAGATCATCGTCCAGCATGCCCTTGAGACAATGGCCTTGAGTCGCCAAGTCAACAATCTTTCGCAGGAGATCGCCAAGCGCGTAACGCTGGAGCGGATCATCGGAACAAGCGTGCAGATGCAGCGTGTCTTTGAACTGGTGCGCAAAGTCGCCACGCACGATGTGACAGTCTTGCTCCGTGGGGAAAGTGGAACCGGCAAGGAGCTTATTGACCGCGCCATCCATGAAGAAAGCCCCCGGCGAGAGCAGCCCTTCATCCCGATTGACTGCGCGACGCTGCCGGAGACCTTGGTGGAGAGCGAAATTTTCGGCTATGAGAAAGGGGCCTTCACCGGGGCGCTGGATCGCAAGCCAGGCCGGTTTGAGCTGGCCCAGAAAGGGAGCCTCTTCCTGGATGAGGTGGGAAATCTCTCTCCCCATGTTCAGATGAAGCTGCTGCGGGTGCTCCAGGAGCGGGAGGTTGAACGGCTCGGCGGAAAGAGCGCAATCCCGGTTGATGTGCGCTTGATTGCGGCAACCAACATGGGCCTTGAAGGATTGATGAGCCGCGGAGCCTTTCGGGATGACCTGTACCATCGGTTGAACGTCTTCACCATCGTCCTGCCTCCACTGAGGGAACGAGAGGGGGACTTGGAAGTCTTGAGCAAGTATTTCCTGGATCGGTTCAATCGAGAGCTGAGCAAGCAGGCTCAAGCCTTTTCCGAAGAGGCGATGGCGCTCATGCACCGCTATCCGTGGCCAGGCAATGTCCGAGAACTTGAGAATGCCATCAAGAGTGCGGTGATCCTTGCAGAAGACCGCATCCTTCCTCACCATTTGCCTCCCCAGCTGATGAATGCGTCTGTGCAACCTCAGACGGCTTCCCGAACTGAAGCGTTGAAGGCCACCTCCAAGCAAGCAGCCAAAGAGGCTGAGCGGGACTTGATCATCAAAACGCTCTTGAGCTGCCACTGGAACAAGGCCAAAGCCGCCCGCCGGCTCGGGATTGACTACAAGACGCTGTATAATAAGATGAAGGCCTATGGAATTACCAGAGAGGAAGCGGTCAAATGACGGCGAAGGTCTTAATCGTCGATGACGACCCGGATATCTGCCACTTCTTCCAGAAGATCCTGACGGAGATGGGCTATGAGGTCGACACGGCCAGCGGGGGCAGGGAGAGCCTGACTCGGATTAAACGCGATCCCCCGGATGTCCTGTTCTTGGACATCAAGATGCCGAAGATGGACGGCTTAGAGTGTCTTCGCCGCATTCGGAAGATCAAGCGCAAGCTCCCCATCGTCATGATCACGGGCTACGGCGATCTGAAAAGCGCGCAGGAGGCCATGCGGCTGGGGGCCGATGAGTACATCTCCAAGCCGTTCAACCTTGAGGAGATCAAACGACTCATCTCCGAGTTGCTGGACTAACGCATGCGACAACTCATGTATGTGCCGGTCATCCACTCCGAGGCTGACATGGGATCGATGGCCGAGCCGCTGAAAAAAGAGTTCACTGAGCAGTTTGGCGTCCACGTCTGGAAGGAGCACGTGAAGGCGGTGGACGAGATGTGGGAGGGCATCGCCAAGAAGCTCAATGGGGCTGATTTCAACGTGTCCCAGGTGCGGATCTACCAGGATGGGCTGCCCATCTGCGGGAGAGAGATGGATATTGTCCGTGATGTGGCGGCGCAAGGCAGCCAGAATCACCG
>JACPWY010000006.1 GCA_016196825.1 Deltaproteobacteria bacterium
AAAGGTCTATAGCCCCATGAAGTCGCACGAGGAGCGGCAAAGGTTGGAGGCCCTCTATAAGGTGATCATCGAGTACCCGCTTCGGGAAGAATGGGATAAAAAACGACTTGACGGAGGTGATTAAGGTTGGATATACAACAAATATGGCGAGAGCGGCGTACCGGACGTTTCTGGAACTAATGAGATGCGCAAAGTGGGTGGATACGATCTACAACCGAGCGTTGAAGACCGAGGGGATGACAGTGACCCAGTACGAAACGCTGCTTAGTCTCGTTGAAGCTGGTCCTTTGAGGCAGGTGGACATTGTTGAATGTTTGGGATCGGACAAGGGAAGCGTACCGCGTATCTTGGAACGCTTGGAGCGAGAAGGGATGGCAAAGCGGGTTCGCAACAAAGATGACGCTCGGAGCATGGTGGTCGAGATTACCCCAGAGGGGAAAAGAAAAATGGTTCATGTCCTAGAAAAAATTAGGAAGGTTACACGGGACCTCACCCAAGAGCTTTCGGAAAGCGATTTTGATGCCTTTGAAAGCGGCCTAAATAAAGTAGTGAAGGCCGCCAGGGAGATACGCCAATGAAAAAGATAGCCGCATATGTCAGGGTGAGTACGAAAGAGGCTGCCAAGAGAAAAGAGGGATCTCTTAAAGCGCAGGTCCAACGAATCCAAATGCGCATCGAAGAAAGAAACCGTTTCAGTGAATCGAAATGGGGCACTCTGGTAGACATCTACAAGGATGAAGCTCTCTCTGGAAAAAATACCGACCGTCCGGAATATCAAAGAATGGTCGCCGACGTGTCGGCGGGTCGGGTCGATACTGTGATGGTGACGGAATTATCGAGACTCTCCCGGTCGGTGCTCGATTTTCTGTCTTTCATGAACTTTCTTAAGGACAACAACGCTGATTTTATCAGCCTTCAACAAGACCTCGACACATCGACTCCGATTGGAAAAATGATCATGACCATCATGATAGCACTCTACGAATTTGAGCGGGAGCAGACGGTAGAGCGCATCAAAAACAACTACTGGGTACGATCCTTGCGCGGTCTCTTGAATGGGGGAAGTCCGTTTCTCGGTTATGACCGGGATCTCCAAAAGTCGGGGAATCTGGTGGTCAATGAGCCCGAAGCGGATACGGTTCGCTGGCTGTTCGACGCCTATTTTAAGTCAGGCTCCTTGAGCGAAACTTTGCGACTGGCCAATAGCAAGGGGCTCATCAACAAGGCTTGGACTACCAAGGAGGGAAAACAGCGAGGTGGAAGCCCGTTTTCTTTAACGTCCATTCACTACATCCTGACGAACCAATCTTATATTGCGAAAAAAGTGCTTAACCGCGAAAACAGGGATAAGGACACCGAAACGTTGAAGGAGCAGGAAAAATTCCTTGAGATTGATGCTGTTTGGAAGCCGGTTATCAACGAAGAACTTTTCTCCAAAGTTCAAGCCAAACTCGTAAGCAACAAGAAGGAAAACGGATGGAACGGTAAGAATTATGATTTTTATCTGAGCGGCATTCTTTTTTGCGATGAATGCGGGCGGCCACTCAACGGAAAAACGGGCCACGGAAGACTGGGGCTACATTATTATTACGGACACAGTCCCTCGAAAAAATCGCATTGCCGCATCCAGAACTATCCTGCTCTCAAGCTCGAAGCCCTAATCCGAAATGAAGTGACAGCTCTCATCGGCGAGAATGGGGATCTTGAGCGATTCGTGGAGAGGTTCCATCAATTTGCCGCTGACGGGGTAAAAAATGTGGATTCTCTCTTGGGAGCGGTCAAAAGGCAGATAGAGGAAGCAGATAACAAAAAGCGGAATCTTGTTTCAGTGATTGCCTCTACTCCGGAGGCTTCCCAGATTAAGAGCCTGGTTACCGAGGTGAAGGCATTGGAGGACCAGATCGCAGGTCTAGAGGAAAAAAGGGAAGACTTGAAAATAGAGCGGCTTCAAACAGCTCAAAATCAAGCGGACAAAAGCTTCATTATAGAGAGGATTCAGAAATTTAAGGGGCAAGGCTTCGACCGAGCCCCTATCTCGGGGAAAAAGGATGTTGTTAAGAGCCTCTTCAAATCGATCCACATCAACCCGGAAAACGTAATTCGCCTTGATGTCTGGGCGACCCAGTACCACGAGCGCCATAGCGAAAGGGCAAAGGCAACTACGAGCGGAATGACTCAGGTGGCCAATGTTGAAGGCGCAGTTATCCCTTTTGCACAAATTGCACCGGCTCAAAGTGCAAGCCCGGAGAGTGCAGATGACGGTGCATTTAGTGCAAGTGGTTTTGGGGAGTTGATGGTCGCTGGTTCGTCTGTCGTACAGAAAAATCGGGGTGCCGGGATTTGAACCCGGGACCTCTTGCTCCCGAAGCAAGCGCGCTAGCCACCTGCGCTACACCCCGTCATCGGAAAAGCTACAAGTTTTCCGATAGTTGCCGAACTGGCTTTTCCTTGTCAACGGGGGAATCGCCCATCGGAGCGCGGTCCCCCTGGGATGGGCAACCATTTGGGTTGAAATTCTGGGTCGACCCGTCTGAGTTCCTGTTCGGTGTAGGTTTCAAGGCCCGTAATATCTTTGAAGACCCCGTCGCCCAAGTGAATGGCGGAAACGAGGAGGTCGTGTCCCCAATTGCTGGGAAGGTAACCCGCATCTTTGAGAGGCGGGATACGATCTCGCTTGGCCACCCATCGCATTTCCTTAATCACACTGGCTGGCGCCGAAAAGATGATGGTGGTGTTCTTAGACTTTGCCATAGCTAAACTAGTGTACGTTCCTTTCCTGCGTCTTAAACTCGGCTAGAAAATGCGTCGCGTCCACAATCGGCACTCCCAACACTGTCTTCAATACGAGCAGGTCTTTATCGCCCGTTACGATAGAGCGAGATTTTCCAGCGATGGCGCAATCGATGAACATATCGCCTTTGGGATCCCGGCAGAGTCGAAATGATTTTTTGACCGCTATCAAGGTTACCTTTGCGGGCAGGACCAAAGCCCAGGCCTTGTAAATAGAGGCGCGGTCGAGTCTTTCCGCTATGCGGTGAATCGTTCTTAGGTATTCATCCAAAATTGAGTCTGTAACAAGGAGATCAATTTTTCGCTTCTCCCAAAGTGTAAGAACTTTTAACGGCCGCCCACCCCAGAAGATTCCGGACACCAGGACGTTCGTATCAAGAACGACTTTCACTACGGACCTTCTTGATAGCCTTTGATACCTCAGATCTCTTTAAGCCCGCTGCTTTTGCGGCCGTTCGACTCTCCTTAAGAAGCTTTTCAAACGCATCAGCTTCAGGAACTTCGACCGGCTTGAGTAATAGCGTGTTGCCATCGGTGTAGACAGCAAGCGGAGTTCCAGCAATCAACCCCAAACTCTTTCTGAACTCATTGGGAATTACCACCTGCCCTTTCGAAGACATGTTTGTCATGAGAACTTTTTTCATGGCGAACCTCCATAAGTAAGATAATCTTACTTTCTTACTTTAGCAATAGGTAAACCAAAACGCGGTTCTTGCTTTAAATTATTGAGATATTTCCTAATTGGTCTTTTTTACTAGGTTTTGATCTATCGACGATTAGCTTCAGCCTTGGCTCCCGAAGCAAGCGCGCTAGCCACCTGCGCTACACCCCGTCTTCGCTGTCAGCTTCGCTGGGCAAGCCCGTCATCGGAAAAGCTACAAGTTTTTCGATAGTTGCCGAATGGGGCTTTCTTTGTCAAATGGGGAATCGGCGTTTCGTGGATCCGCCGTTTTCCTTTCGTGCACACCCGGCGATTGACACCTCTGGTGCCAAGTTACGTCACAGGACACTCATCCCAGCCCAAGATCAGCGGCCCTTGGGTTGCACCTCTATTCCTAGGATTAGGTGCTGTATGCAAGGTGTGTTCGTCGCATTTCTTCTCATTCTTTTCGGCGCTGCCCCTATCTTCGCCGATCCACATCTCGGGCCCAATCCGCGAGGCGCTCTATCGCACTCGGCTTATCAAAAGAACGTCCAGCCCAAGTATCAGTACGTCGACCAATTCCTCTCGGGGTGGGAAAGAACCTTCAGGGTCGGAGTTTTCTCAAAAACTCTTACCGTCCCCGCGGAATACATCGCGGTCATCCGTCCGATTATGGCCTACCGCGATCAGATGGCCCATTACGAAGAGCTGGGAATTCTCTCCACGAGTGATGGGCTGTTTTTGGATTTCCTCGATGAACAGTGCGCGTGGCTCCATGCCAATGTTGATCACCTCAATTCTGTCAGGGCCTCCAAGATCCAAGCGAAGGCGGAAGAGCTCAAGGGCCGAATCGGGGAAGTAACCTCTCGAATACTCCGCTACCTCTCAGCCAAAGAAAAGATGCTCAAGAGCTGGGAACATGACGGCCTCAACAGCAGCGAAACCAACTTGAAGAACGCCCTTATCAACTTCGCCAAGGTGGTCGACATTAACGTGCAAGAAATGGATCTCACCAAAGACCACACCAACTACGGCAAACACACAGTTTCGCTCGCGCTACAGGCCCTCAAGCAAGAAAACCAGTTGCGAATCGCCTTCCCGTTCGAACGTTATGTGGCTCTGTCATCCATGGACGTGTCCCCATCGATGTCACCGGCCCTCAAGGGCACCCACTTTTTGCGACAACACCTGGCCAAACTCGAGAACCCTTCTCGAGAAGCCGTGAACGCCGCAAAAGCGCTCGATACGCTCATGCGCTCCGTGCCCAAAGAGGCCAAGGGCGACGCAGCCGCCCAGCAAATCTGCCGGGGACTGCCCCAAATCACCCCTTCACTGGCAATCTACATTGAGAAATGTTCCGCCGAAGACGAGGCTACTCGACGCGACCTAAATCGAACATTGACATCGCTGCGCGCGCTCGCCCGGTAAGCATTTTGGCACCACTCCTCTGGCACAGTGGTTGCAGCGATTCCCAGGGGAGGCTCCTGAGAATGAACTACCAATGGATCACAAATAACGCTTTCACGCAGAGATATCTGTCGGGGGAATGGCGTTCACCGGTCTTTTGCGACATGGTGGCTAAGAGCCTGGAGGGTCGGCACAAGCCCACGATTCTGGACATCGGCTGCGGCAATGGATTCGATGGCGATGAAAAATTGCAGGCCTCGCTCGCAGCGAAGGCCGCCGTGGTCCTCGGTGTGGAACCCGATCCCACGGTTGAGCTCGGATCCTTTTTTTCTAATGTCTACCGGTGCCCTCTGGAAGAGGCCCCCATCGCCCCCAATTCAGTGGATGTCGCCTATTGCAACATGGTCTTGGAGCATGTAGCGCAGCCCCAACTCTTTTTTAAGAAGCTCCGAGAAGTCCTCAAACCTGGCGGAATATTTTGGGGTTTCACAGTCGATTCCCGCCACCTCTTTTGCAAATTCTCCGCCTTGATGGAAAGGACGCGGATTAAGGACCTCTACCTGACGCTCTTAAAGGGCGAACGCGGCGCCGATCGTTACCTCAATTATCCGACCTGTTACCGCGCCAACAGCCCCGAACAACTCGAACCCTTCGCCCGAGACTTTCACTCGATAGAATTCATCCGATTTCACCGCTCCGACGTCCTCAACTATTACCTTCCCAAGGCCTTCATCCCTCTTTCCGAACTTTGGAACAAAAGCATCACCCCCACCCAAAAACCGGGCTACATGTTAGCCATCCATCTCACAAAGTAGCGCCGAGCGTATACTAATGAGGTCATAAGTAACTCTGAATCGATGAAAGAAAGGGGAACAAATCATGTGTTTTGCATGTACGGAATACATCAAGAATCGGCTTACGACTATCGAGCTCAAGGCTGCGCTGAGGGAGGTCGGAGTAAAGGATCCCACCCACCAGAAGCAGGTGGAGGACCTCATGAAAAAGCACGGTGATGATACCGATGAATTGAAGCGGCTGATGAAACCGATCGAGAAGGAATTCAAGGATTATTAGGTGAAGGGTTGGCATTTCCCATCAATTAATTGGTAACATCGGCCGCACTTTTCGCAGGTAGCCTTGGGGGTTTCTGGCGTAAGACCGACCTTGGCTCGGCAGGTGCAAACCCACCCCAGAGATTTTGCCGGGTAGCCCATGACGAAGGCATGGTTGGGGACATCGCGCATGATGACACTGCCGATGCCGCTGAGCACATGATCTCCCACCACAATTTGGTTGAGAATAGCCGTGCGTGGAGCGAGCCACACTCCGTTTCCGACGCGCGCCATTCCGCCAATATCGACGCAGGCCGTGATAGAGCAGTCCTTTCCGACCGAGGCGCTGTGGGCGATGTGGACCGAATCATCGATCATCGTGCCCTCACCAATCGACGTAAAGCCCCCGAAGAGATCGCTGTCGACAGATATGAGCGAGCCGAGCTCGACTCCCCTGCCAACGAAAACGCCTCCGGTGTGCACAACCTTTTTTCGGCGGCCTGCGATCGACTTGACCTCAAGGCCATCGCCGCCAATGACCGTCCCGGCCTTGAGCCAAACACCCTCTTCCAGCACCGAGTTGGGATAGATCGTGCAATGGGCGTCGATGCGCACATTGTCTTCAATCACAACGCCACCCGAGATTGCGACGGTCGGGTGAATCATGCAGCCGACACCCATTCTGGGAGACAGTTTCGAGTATCGGCTCTGGTGAAACAACGTCTCCTGCAGAGCGAAAAAATCGGCCTCTGCGTTTCCGGGCGTCACAATATAGCTCTTTCCAGTGTCCACCGGTGAAGATGGCAAGGCGGCGCGCGAGACGATCGCGCAGTCCTTGCTGCCTCTTAAGAACTCCTCCCAATACCCAGGGCTTGTGACATAAGTGATGGCTCCCTCAGATCGCGGATCTCCGAGGCGCGTCAGATACCGAACCTCCCGATCCGCGCCTTTGAGTTCGCCTCCGCTCAGCTTCGCTAGCTCCTTGAGAGTCACGCCGACAAGTGGAAACCCGATCGACCAATCAATCAATACTTTTTGAGACATCCTTCTAGTTTAGCAGGCATAATAATGGTGAGCATCCGATCCCCATGAAAACCCTTTCAATTATCACACCGGCCTATAACGAGGCATTGAATCTCCCCGTCTTCTACCAGCGAGTTTCGGAAGCGCTGCGAGACAATGGGGTCCATTGGGAGTGGATCATCGTCGACGATCACTCGCGGGATGAAACACCGAACGTGATCGGCCGGTTGAGTGAGTCAGACCCCCGCGTGCGTGGCTATCGCCTTTCGAGAAATTTCGGAGCCCACAAGGCCGTTCGGTGCGGCCTTGACATGGCGCGGGGCGACGGAATTGTCATCATGGCCTCCGACCTCCAGGATCCGCCCGAAGCCATTCCCCGTCTGCTCAACGAATGGCAAAAGGGGGCGCAAGTTGTCTGGGCGGCACGGCAAAGCCGCGTGGGCGAAACCCACACCACAGTTTGGCTTTCCCGAATCTTTCATTTCATCATCAAGAAGGCCTCTGGCATTTCGGAGATGCCCGCGCAAGGTGCTGACTTCTACCTCATCGACCACATGGTTCGCGAGGGCCTGAAACAGTTCAGTGAAAGCTCAGTCAATATCGGGGCGCTCACCATGTGGCTCGGCTACCGCCAAACCACGATCCTTTTTGAGCAGCAGGAGCGACTCAACGGAAAATCGGGCTGGACTCTCCGGAAAAAGCTGACCTTGGCTATCGACACATTTGTTTCCTTCAGCCATGTCCCCATTCGCGTCGTTTCGTGCATCGGTTTTGCGACGAGTGCGCTGGGCCTTGCCTGGGCCTCTTTCATTCTCTGGAATGCCCTTCACGGAACCGCCGTTCCTGGGTGGGCCTCTATCATGATCGTGGTTCTCGTGCTCGGTGGCGTGACGCTTCTGGCCCTTGGGGTCTTAGGCGAATACCTGTGGCGCACCCTTCAGGAATCTCGCAAGCGCCCCAACTACGTCATTGAGAGCCGCTGGGAAGAGGCTGGCGTGGCCGCAACACTCGCGTTGCATTCCTAATCCCTCAGCTCGGTTGCGTTTACTCAATCGGCGAGGGGATTTTGGCTGTCCACGAGGACGCACAAGAGAGGCCCCGGAGGCGTGTTTGCAAGAACCGGAACATGCCATCGGGCATGTTCCGGCATCTCCGAGCCGAGCGCGGAGGACGAAGTGGACGGCCAAAAGCACCCGCCCAGTGAGTAAACGCAACCGAGCTGAGGGATTCATTTATGCAGATGTTTTTGAAAGAGCCCGTTTACTGCTTCACCTCCGACATCGAGTGGGCGCCGGAATGGGCGATTCGGGAAATGTTGTCGTTTTTTCGCGACCGCTCCATCCCCCTCACCCCCTTCAGCACGCACCATTCAATGGCATTGAAGGAATTCTTCCCAGGCAAAGAGAACGAACGTAGGGTTGGCCTCCACCCCAACTTTCTCATGCCGAGTTCCCACGGCAAGAATCCAACAGAGGTCATTGAAACGGTCTGTGCACTGTGGCCGAAGGCCCAGGGGTTTCGCTCGCACTGCTTTTATGAAGACTCCCGAACTCTGCGCGATCTTGCGAGCCGGGGTTTTCTCTACGACAGCAATCTGGCTCTCCATCTCCAACCCCTGTGCACGCCTCTATTTCACCACACCGGTATCATCCGATTCCCAGTGTTCTGGGAGGATGATGTCCATTTCACAAGGGAAGCGGAACTGGACTTTCATCGGTTGCAGAGGCACTTTGATTCCCCCGGACTCAAGGTCATCAATATCCATCCCCTGATCTTCTGTTTGAACGCCCCCACGCTCGACTATTACACGCAAAGAAAGTTCCTCAATCAGGAACACGGAGAGCTCTGGCGAAAAGAGGTCTATCCGGGGCGGGGAATCCGGACCTTCGTTGAGGAGATGTTAAAAAATACGCGAACGAAGAATTACCGGAGCGAATACCTTCATGACCTCTATGAAGAGGTCTCGAACAGCCTCACCACTTCTCAGATTCTGCCTTAATATTGCGAACGACCCGACCCGGCACTCCCACGACCAGTGAGTAGGGCGGAATGACACTGTTCTCTAGCACAACCGCGCCAGCACCAATCACGCTGTGGTGGCCAATCGTGCTCCCCATCAGAATCACCGCGTTGCTTCCGATGAAGACGTGATCCCCAACAACTGTCGGCGCCTTTTCGATATCGACTCGGCGCTGCGAGACACACCGTTTTGACGTCGAATGCGAGAGAATCTGAGCGCCGGAGGAGACATTGACCCCCTCGCCGATCGTGAGCCCACCTAGGCCGTCGATCAAAGTGAAAGCGCCGATCCAGGTGCCCCGACCAATCTTGGGATCACCCGTGATCCAGGTGAAGGGATTGTAGGGATTGGGAGCGAACTCTTTTTTGGTCTCGGAAACCATCGGTGATATTCTAATAATACATCCCCACCAAGAATCTGGAGTCTCCTTTTGTCGTCATCCTCTATGCCATTCATGCGCCCCGTGTTAGGCGCAGAAGAAAAAGACGCAGTCTGTCGCGTTCTGTCGTCGGGCTGGGTGACTCAGGGCCCCGAGGTTGAGGCCTTTGAAAAAGAATTTGCGGCCCATGTCGGTGCACCGCACGCTACCGCAGTCTCCAACTGCACCGTCGCGTTGCAACTCGCCCTGCAGATTGTCGGCGTGAAAAGTGGCGATGAGGTGATCACGGTGAGCCATTCCTTCGTCGCAACCGCCAACGCGATTCGCGCCCTGGGAGCCGTTCCCGTCTTCATTGACATCGATTCCACATCCTACAACATGAACCCCTCGCTCGTGAAAGGAGCCATTTCGAAAAAGACCCGCGCCATCCTGACGGTGCACCAACTCGGCCTGCCCTCAAATCTCACTGAGCTCGTCCCGCTCGCAAAGCAACTCGGCCTTCCTCTGGTTGAGGATGCCGCCTGCGCGATTGGCAGCGAGATTCTTTGCAACAACACTTGGCGGAAGATCGGCGCCCCCCACGGCGATCTCGCCTGCTTTTCGTTTCACCCCCGAAAACTTCTCACGACCGGCGACGGAGGAATGATTACCGCGAAAAACGCCGAATGGGATCGCAGGCTCAAGCGCCTCCGCCACCACGGAATGGATCTCACCGATCGCGCCCGACATGAGTCGGCCACTATCCAGTTTGAGAGCTATTTGGAGCAGGGCTATAATTTCCGGCTCACCGATCTGCAGGCCGCCGTTGGACGGCAGCAATTGCGCCGATTAGAAGAGATCGTCTCGCGCCGAAGAGCTCAGGCGAATCGCTATGGAGAGCTCTTTGCCGCCTACCCCGAGGTGGGAATCCCGTCCGAAGCCGCTTGGTCACGGACCAATTGGCAGAGCTATTGTGTGAGGCTTCCCGACACGGTGCCACTCAAGAATCTCATGCAAAAGATGCTCGATGTTGGCATCCCATCTCGCAGAGGCGTCATGTGCAGCCACCGCGAGCCAGCCTACCGTGAACAGCCCAACACCTTTAGAATTTCCGGTTCACTCATCGAAAGCGAAAGAGCGAATGACCAATGCCTTATCCTTCCGCTCTTTCATGAAATGAGTGACAGCGATCAGGCCAGGGTAGCCACCTTTGTCGGTGGACACTGCCAAACAGGAGAAACACCTCAATGGAAAAATTCCGCTTTCAGCGCGTAGCGGTCACCGGCGGAGCCGGCTTTATCGGCAGCCATCTCGTAGACCACCTCGTTTCACTGGGCTGCGAGGTCACCGTGATCGACAACTTTTCCTCGGGCGATAGAAAAAACCTCGAGCAACACAAGAATAACCCCAAGGTGCGGGTCTTTGAGGGCGATGTCCGAAACTTGAAACTTGTTGAAAAAGCCTTCACCGGAATCGATCTTGTTTTCCATCTCGCCACGCACTGTGTCCGCCTCTCCCTCACGGATCCTCTCACCAACCACGATGTGAACGCGACCGGCACCCTCAACGCGCTCATTGCCGCCTCGGCTCTCGGCGTGTCTCGATTCGTCTACTGCTCCTCGTCTGAGGTTTATGGCAATGCCGCGGTGGCGAGCGGCCTCACTCTGCTCAACGAGGATGCCTTCAAAAGACCCAGTACGGTCTACGGTGCCTCGAAACTTGTGGGTGAGCAATACACGCGTGCATTTTTTGAAACGAAGGGCCTCTCCTCGATGACCGTGCGCCCGTTCAACGCCTACGGCGAGCGATCACACCTTCTGGGCGCCTATGGCGAAGTCATTCCGCGCTTTGCCGTCCTCATTCAATCAGGCCGATCACCCGTGATCTTCGGCGACGGCACCCAAACGCGCGACTTCACCTACGTCAAAGACATCGCAAAGGGTCTGGTCCTAGCCAGCCAAACCGACTCCCTCGTCGGTGAAAGCGTCAACGTCGCCTGCGGAAAAGAGGTCTCGATCAACGAACTCGGGGAAACACTCTGTCAGGTCTTGAAGCTTTCCTTCCAGCCCCGTTACACCAAGGAGCGGCCGGGCGATATCCTCCGTCTGCCAGCTGACAACGCCTTAGCCAGACACCTTTGGCCCGATTTTTCCTTCACACCCCTTTCGGAAGGGTTGAGTCGATATGTAAACTGGATCAATTCCGGCAGACCCGACTACCAGGCACTCGCCAACCTCCTGTTCGAGCGCAACTGGGATCTCCGCGAAACCACCAAAATCGCCGCGTAATCAAGCCGGAACCGAATCCCCATCGCATCACGCGGCCCAGGTCTGTTCGGACACAAGCTCCTGTTTGTGTTCGCGCTTTTGACGACGATTCAGGTGGCCTTCCAGTTCTAAACCGATCTGCTCCATGCGATCCTCGCCAAGAGAATTTTCAACCAAGGGAAAGTATTCATCCTCCTCCTCAGAGATGTGGTGCTGCAGGATTTCTCGCATCACCTTCACCTTGGCCCCAAACGCCCCGTCTTTCGTAGACGTCTTTTTGATCTTGCGAATCATGATCCGAACTAGCTCGTGTTCCTCATAGCCCTCAAGTGTGGCGGCACAATCCACCTCCTGCCCTTCTGAATAGAGGTAACGCTCTTCGAGGTGTGCATGCTCCTCTACCGCCTTCGCCAACTGCCGAAAGATCCGGCGCTCCTCTCGGCTCTGCCCCTTGACCCCGTCCATCCGATCAAAGAGTTCCTCCAACTCACGGTGTTGAGTTTTGAGAATCTCGATGGCGTTCATAAGATCTCCTTTCCCTCTACCGCTGATGCATACCCAGTGCCATGCCACGCCAAGCTTGGGCGCCCAACCACGACGCAGTTTTCGCTGCACTTCGCATCACGGGATTCTAGATTCTGCGAGCGGCACAGTGGCAGACGAGCCTTCTGGGCTCGGCACGCAATCTGCATTGCACAAGAGAGAACTCTTTTCAGGAGGCCCTATGAATGCATCACGTCTGAAGGGAAAATTCCGCCGTGCCAAGGGAAAGATCAAAGAGCGCGTGGGACGCGCCACCCGAAATAGCAAGCTCGAAGGTCAGGGCGTGGCTGATCAGGTCATCGGTCAAACTCAAGAAGGCTATGGTGAGGCCAAAGACCGCGTGAAAGACGCTGTCGACACTGCCTTTGGCGATTAGGCCACCGCCACCCTAATGAGACCTCAAACGCGCGATCTTCGCGATGGCTGTTCTCACAGTGGGGAGAAGCACATCAGCGACCCGGTGGGAACCGAGATCGGTGAAGTGGCAGTCGTCGACAAAGTTATCCAAAGAGGGGGTCACGCCGTTAGGCAGATCGACGTAGCGCCGTCCATATCGCTCGGCAATTCCGCGCTGCCGCTCGTTGTATTTTGCCATTTCCTGAGCGGCCCAAATGGCGCTGGGTCTCACCGGCCCCTTGGGCGTCAGCACCTGAAACCAAAGAGAACGGCTCTCTTCCACAGACAGTCCCTCTTTCCAAAGGACGGGCTGTCCCATCACGACCACCTCAGGGATATCCTTCAACTCCTTAAGAAGGGCCTCCATCCCGTCGGCAAATTCCTCAACTGGATCCGGAGCTCTTTCGATGGCGGCGGCAGCCGGCATCCTCTGGTACTTGGCCTGAAGAGCTTTCCTATCGGCGGTCCCCCAATCGAGGGCACGCCCCGCCCGCATCTCAGGATCATGCGACCGCTTAAGCCGAATCGCCCGCTGGAGATTGTACAGCTGTGAGTAGTCCGACAAAAAGGTCCGCACCCTTGTTCCCACGCCAATTTCGTTTTTCACGTTTCTCACGTGCGCCAGGCTCGCGGCACGATCGTAGTGATAACCCGCACCTCCGTGCCAGACGAGATCGTTGATCCCCAGCAGCGTCACCACCACGTCGGGCTGGTAGCGCTGCCGGTTTTGGCGCACCCACTCGACCGTTCTGAATGCGCCAGCACCACCCTCGCCGTAGGCGATGAGTTCAATCTTCTTCTCCGGGAATTCCCTCTGTAACTGCGCCTCCAGGATTCCCCACCACGCATCGCGACTCGACTGGAATTCCGATTGTGTCGTCGAGGCTCCAATGCACATCACCCGGATGGTCCGCGCCCCCTTGCGCAGGGATTTCAACGACGCGCTTCTCACCCCGAATCGCGTGACATCCAACACGACCTCATCCTTCACACCACGCAGCTCGGGCCGAATCTTCACCTGGTAGGCCATCTTCTCGATGGGAATAAAGGTCCACAGAGCGCCCTCGGTTAATAAAAGTGCAAACATAGTGCTGGACACGACGAGCCCGGTGGCCGCAAGGAAACGATGGAATCGAGTGTGCAGTCTCACACGGTCTTATCGACTCAATGCGTTAGTTGCTTTACGGAACTAGGTAGTTTTGGCCGCCCCAGGAGACCCTCACGCGCGCCCCTCTAGGAAAAAGCGCCTGAATGAATCTAACGAGCAGCATCCTTCGATCGGGGTTGGTCCGCGGGCACACCTCATCGGCCGCCTTCGGCACACGCAGAGAATACTCGGGAGGCGTGAGGTTCGGCGCGGTCGCGACGGTACCGGCGCGGTTGAGCTCGGCCACACAAATCGTAAAGGAATCAGCACCTAGGAGAGTTGGGAGAAAAAGTAATGACTGCAGCGCCAACAACCGCGTGACAAACCGCATACGTACCTCGTACCGGAGAGTTTATCGTTCAATTGTGTGGCAATTGTGTCGCAGACGCCGCAACGGATGGACCGACAGATCGGACCTTGCCCTCCGCAAGACCCTTGAGCTCAACGAGCGCCGTCTGAAAAGCACGCCTCATCGCCTCGAGCTCTTCCTCACTCGCCTCCCGCGGAATCACCATGGGATCGCCGTACAGAACCGCACAGCGGGTGAATGGTAACGGCAAAAAACATTTGTTCCAGCTTTTCTCAAAGACTAAGCTCCGCTCCGCGGCCGCAACCCCTGGAATCAGCGGAGCCCCAGTCACCTGCGCAAGTTTCAGTACCCCCAATTTCACCTCAAAGCGGGGACCATGGGGGCCATCAACGGCTAAACTCGCATCCCGCTTGCGCCTTTTCACAGCGTCGACGAGCCCCTTAAGACCGCCAGCGCCGCCGCGCGTGCTGCTCCCTCTCACAACAAAATACCCGAGCCAACTGAGAATTCTCGCCATCCGACTGCCGTCACGGCTGCGACTCGAAAGAACCGCCATACCTCGTCCGCCATGCGTCCCCACGAGAAGAAGCTCGTCTCCGTGCCAATGGCCGTAGATACGCGGCTCTTTTGTCCGGTCGTGGGCCGGGGTCCCCTCATAAGTCACTCGCCACGTGTGGCTTAAGACCCAGTAAAGACTTGTGAAAATGGAGGCTAGCAACCAATCAATGATTCGATGCACAATAGTTCTCACAGGACTCATCAATGTGGGGTCCCTTTCTTCCGATACGGAGAGTACCATGCCACCAGCTAAAGCCAAAAAGAGCCGGGACCATTCGTTCGAAATCGAGAAGCACCTGCGTGAGTTTTGCGAGGTCTCAAGCGAAGAGCTCGGCAACGCTTTAGGCACCGTGCTCGGCGAGCTTGACTACGCGCTCAGCAGCCACCAGCCGCAGGTGCGGGAACGCTCCATGATCGTTGCCGTCTCGGCGGTCGAACGCGCGATAGCACTCGCGCGAAACCTTCGCTATTTCTCACTCCACACCAAACTCGACGTCCAGATGTCGGACCTGACCGCCACTGTTCTCGACACCGTGGATCTGCTTGAACGCGAGCTCGAGTTTCAAAAAATAACGATCGCAGTCCGGGCTGAGGCTGGCCTCATGATGAATTTCGATGCGGCCGCGATTCAACAGGTGATCTTAAATCTTCTGATCAACGCCGCCCAGGCCATGCCCACCGGCGGTAAAATAACCATCTCGCTTCACCATCTCAAGGATACCGTTGAGATCGGTGTCCACGATTCGGGCGACGGCATGACCGCCACAGAAATGCACAATCTCTTTGTGCCCTATCGCACAACCAAGTCCAAAGCGGCGAAGGGGCTTGGACTCACCGTAGCGCGAGCACTCGTAGAAAGTCACGGCGGCGAAATCCGGGTCGATTCCAAAAAGGGCAAGGGGACCGCCGTCATGGTCGCCCTCCCCTACCTCGGAGCCAAGAAGGGAAAGGTCCCCCGCGAGGTACGCCGTTACCGTCGCGCCCGGGTGCACATTCCAGCGACCGTCATGCTGGCCGGTGATATTCGCGTAAACACCCAACTCTCGATTTTGAGTCTCGGCGGGTGCTATGTCCGCCTGTCTCCCGACAATCGGGTCAAGCTCCCCAAGGTGAACGACTTCATCGGGATCCGCATTCAGTATTTCGGAGAGGAAGAGATTGCCATCAGCCGCGCCCGGGTCAAGAACCTGGTCTGGGCAGGCGACCAATCGGGGGTGGGGCTCGAGTTCGACGAGCTTACGTCCAGGGCGCGCAAGCTCATCGACGCTATTGTGCGATCGCATTCTCTGTAGTTAGATTCCCGTGGCACACACATGAAGCTCTGTTTTGTCGTCCGAAATATCCACTCACAGATCATCACCTACACGACCACCCACCTGGCCTACGAGGCCTATCTCAAAGGTCACGAGGTGGTCTACGCCACGGTCAATAGCTTTTCCTACAGCGACGATCAACGCGTGCGCGCCACGGTCATCTCCCCCGGTGACGGCCCCTTCAACTCCCGCACACAATTTCTGGACGGCCTCAAGGGCGAACAGGCCGAACGCGCCGAAGTGACTCTCAGCGATTTCGACGTCGTATTCTTGCGCTACAACCCCAACGAAACCGAGAGCGAACGTGATCGCAAAAACCCTGCAATCGAATTTGCACGGCTCCTGAAGGCCCATGGCGTCTTTGTGGTGAATGATCCGGGCGGCCTCACAAAGGCCTCAAGCAAGATGTACCTCTCGGCGTTTCCTGAAGAGATCCGCGCCAAGACGCTCATCACTCGAAGTGCCGTGAAGATCAAGGATTTCATCCGCCGCCTCCGACGCCCCGCAATCTTGAAGCCGCTCTCCGGCTACGGTGGCCAGGACGTTTTTTTCGTGAAGAACCCGAATGAGATCAACATCAACCAGATCATCTCCACCGTGGCGAAAAACGGCTACATCATGGCGCAGGAATACCTCCCAGCGATAAAAATGGGCGACAAGCGGCTCCTGCTTCTGAATGGCCAGCCTATCTTCGACGGCAATCGCGCCGCCATCTACCGACGCATGTCGCCGCGAGGCGAGATCCGCGCCAACATGCACATCGGAGGCACCCGCAAGAAGGTATCTTTCTCACGTGCTGAGGCGGAAATTGTCGACACGATTCGCCCCCGCCTAGTCTCAGATGGCCTCTATTTCGTCGGAGCCGACATTGTCGGTAACAAATTACTCGAGATCAACGTCTTCTGTCCGGGCGGGATCAATAACATCAACGAGCTCTACAATGTTAATATTGGAAGGCTCGTGATTGAAGATCTGGAGCGGCGCGTGCGCCTTGGCAAAACGATCCTCAAACCCGAATCCATCTCGGCCATCAAACTCATATGAGGAAACATGTTCTCATCCTGTGCGGCGGCCGGTCGGAGGAGCATGAGATTTCGCTCATCTCGGCGAAAGGCATTTTGTCGGCGCTCGATCGCACTCGCTTTGAGCCCGTTCTCGTCGGCCTCTCGCGCCAGGGTGTGTGGTATCTCGAAAATGAAGAGACCTATTTCGAGGGTCCGTTTCGCGCAGATCGGATTAAGCTCAATGAGAAGGCACCGACTGTCAATTTGAGTCCGTACTCGGTGGGTGGTCAGGGGCTTCTCACGGGTGAGTTCGGGCGGGTGGTGTTTGACGTCGTCTTTCCCATTTTGCACGGCCCTTTCGGTGAGGATGGCACCATCCAGGGGCTATTCGACATCATGGCGGTGCCCTATGTCGGCTCGGGCTGCCAGAGCTCAGCTGTGTGCATGGATAAGGAATTGACCAAGGTCCTGACCCAGGCCCACAACATTCCCGGCGCCGATTTTGTGATGCTTTCAAAGGAGACGTCCCTCAACCGCTCGGCTCTTACCCACTTAGGCTTTCCCGTTTTTGTGAAGCCAGCACGGCTCGGGTCGTCCGTGGGAATCAGCAAGGCCAACACCTGGCCCGAGGTCGAGGCAGCAGTCAAGGTTGCGCTTCAGTACGACACGAAGTGCCTCATCGAAAAGGGGGTCAAGGGGCGAGAGATCGAGTGCGGCGTGCTGGGGCACACCTTTCAGGCGAAGGCCTCGCTCCCAGGTGAAATCATCCCCGCCCCGAGCGTAGGCTGGTACTCCTATGAAGCCAAATACCTGATGAATGACGGCGCAAAAACCCGCACCCCCGCGCACCTCGATGAGGGCACGGTCAAGCGGATTCAAGATTTGGCGCTGAAAGCCTTTGCGACACTCGAGTGCGAAGGCATGGCCCGGGTTGATATGTTCCTCGAAGACGGGACCGGAAAGCTCTATCTGAACGAGGTCAACACGATCCCCGGCTTCACCCCCATCAGCATGTACCCAAAGATGTGGGAAGCCACCGGAATTTCGTACGCCCAACTCATCACGACGTTGATTGAGCTTGCTCTCTCCAAAAAGCTTTCTTGACGCCATCATGGTCCCCAGCTGAAATAGAAATCCCGTATGGAAAGCCTTTCTCACATTGATTATCGTCTGCGTCGAAAACAGTTTTATGCCGAAGTGAAGAACGCAGTTGCCGTTCTTCCCTCGGCGGAGCATCAGGTTCGTAACCCTGATGTCACATTCCCCTTCCGGCAGGAGAGCAATCTCTACTACCTGACTGGGTTTGAAGAGCCACATTGCGTGGCCCTCTTTGCGCCGCATTCGAAGACGCCTTTTCAGTTCTTCGTGCAGCCCCGGAACAAAACGAAAGAACTTTGGGAAGGAAAGATCTGGGGCCCTGAGGCGGCGAAATCGCGTTTTGGCGCCGATGCGGCCGCGTCGAGCGCCACCGAGATACCTTTTGATGAGGCCTTTGTCACCGCTATCTGCGAAGCAGAAAGGCTTTACTATCGGGTTGGGCTCGACCGCGAATGGGATTCTCGCATCTTCCGTTTACTGGAGGTGGCGAAGAAACGCCTCGGCCGCACTGGGCGATCGCTGTGGCCGATCTTTGATCCCAATGAGGTGTTGGGTGAGCAGCGCTTGGTGAAGACACGCGCCGAACTCGAGCGTTTGGAAAAGGCCTGCGAGATCACGGCCGATGCGCACGCAAGCGCCATGCGCCTCGTGAAACCCGATATGTATGAGTATGAGGTCGAGGCCCTGCTCTTCCACGCTTTTCGCATTCAAGGAGCTGAGCGATTGGGTTACGGCTCCATTGTAGCCGGCGGGTCCAACGCCTGTTGTCTGCATTACGTCGCCAACAATAAGCGCCTCAACGAAAAGGATCTTCTTCTCATCGACGCCGGTGCGGAGCTCGACTATTTCACCTCTGACATCACCCGGGTGTTTCCTGTCGGACAGGTGTTCTCAAAGGAACAACGCGAGATCTATTCGGCCGTGCTCACGGCCCAGAAGTCTTGTATCAAGATGGCGCGCCCCGGAAAGACGATGCGCGACCTCCACGATCACGCCACAGAGGTCCTGGTGGACGAGCTCAAGAAGTTGAAGATTCTGAAAGGGCCAACCCCACAGATCATCAAAAAGCTCGAGCACAAGCGCTACTACCCCCACGGCACGGGCCATTGGCTCGGAATGGATGTTCACGACGTGGGCCGGTACTACGCTCAGCGACTCCAGGATCCGCGAAAGCTCGCACCAGGCATGGTGTTTACGATTGAGCCTGGGCTGTATTTTGGCGCGGACTCCGATGCACCGGCCAAGTACAAAGGGATCGGTGTTCGCATTGAAGACGACATAGTTATCACCAATCAAGGCTGCAGGGTTCTCACGAGCGGCGTCCCCAAAGAAATTGAAGAGATCGAATCACTGAGGTCAGCGTGAAGATAAACATCTGGAGTCTGCTTTTTTTGGCCGGCTGTGCCCACCACTCCACATCCGAACAGGCGCGCGAGAAATTGGACTCCCGGTGGGAAGACGAAATCGGCAAGGCTACAAAATCGGAGCTCATCGAGGATTTTGGCAATCCGGAATGGTGCCGCAGCGATGATCTTGGCGTCGAATCCTGCCGATTCTATCGTAGCAAGGGAAGGAAGTGGCTCGGCGAGAAAAAGATGGAGAAGAGCCACTACTCCACCTTCGATGAGATCCTCGTCGATTTCGACTCAAGCGGAAAGCTCAAGACCTTCAAGGCCAACGCCCAAAGATAGGTCTGGCAGGTCGCGCCTCGCAACAGCGGTCTTTTTGAGATTGGGATTTACGTCTCGTTCAGTAAAAGCGTAAAGGTGTGATCGTGGTCCGTCAGCGATGACTTAACCTTGACCTCGTACCCCTGCGACAGAGACAGAAGTTGCTCATACGTGAGCGTAACCGTGTGGACGTGCTGGTAGTTGTTGGTCGTGGCGTAACTCGTTCCGTCCACCGAGGGGTGGTTCCAACTCTCCTGGGTGATAGTCACATTGTGGGTGTGACTGCCGGAAAGTGTCGACGTGAAACTACGATCGTTTGAGGGCTCATCACTGCACCGAACAAGCGCGGTCCCCGCCAAAACCGAGATCACCCACCCAATAAACCCCCGTCTCCTCATAAGGTACGGACTTCCTTTCAAGGAATAGGAATCTAGCCCTTGGCGAGCTCGTCGCGGCGCTTCCGGAGCTTTTCGAGGAGATCGCTCATCTTCTTTTCTTTGAGAAAGGCCTCGAGCTGATCGTGGATGTTCACGCTGTATCGGATGTCCTCGTAGGCCAGGTCATAGATGAGCCAACGATCGCCCTTCTTAAGCACGTAATAGTCGATGCTAAAGACCTCTGTCGGAAAGTAGAATCTGCACGCGATATGCCCATCACTGCCCTTGATCTCGATCTTTTCAAAGCGCGGAGTCGCCCCTTCCCAGAATTTGTCTAGGCGGCCGTAGGCGGTGCGGAGGATGACTTCCTTCAGTGTGTTCTGAAACTCCAACCGATTCTTTCCACCCGCTTTGGCCCATTCCTTCTTCCCAAGGCAGTTGAGGCTCACAGTCTCCCAATCGAGCGCGGATTCAATCCGGGCCCGCGCCTCCTTTTTTCCGTCAGGCGCATTCACCTTTTTCGACGACTCAAAGAGGTCCAAGAACTGCTGACGGACCCGTTCAGGTTCGCCGGTGTACTTGGGCTCTTCGGGAATGGTGATCGCAAACGCCAGAGAGGGAATCAGCAGTAGCCATTTCATAGTGTGTCATAAAATATTAACGATTCCCCAACACTTCAACACGCCAACGCGCGTTAGAGGAGTCATTGAATGGCCCTTAACACCTCGTCGACAGAGAGATTTCGCAAGCAGCGCTGATAACCGTAGGGGGCACGGCAGTAGGATTTTTCGCAGGGGCTACAGGGGAGATCGGTGTCGCGAATAGTGATGACGCGGTTGCCTGCTGGTCGGATGTAGCGGGGGTCGCCCGGACCATAAAGGACAACGACCGGCGTGCCGAAGTGGCCGGCCAGGTGAGCCACCCCCGAGTCGTTGGCGATAACTAGGTCGGCCGACCGGATGAGAGCGCAGAGCTCGGTCACAGAGGTGCGGCCGAAATAGTTCTCAAACCGCGCACCCAGCCGTTCGTACTGAGTCACTGAATCGGTAGACGGGCCAACGAGGGTGACGGTGTCAAAGGGAAAGCGATCGTTCAACGCTCTCACCAGTTCCGGAAAGTGAGGCCACTCTCTCAGAGCCAAAGAGGCCTGCGGAGCCACGAGGATCTTTCGTTTAGTTGGAGCCTCGTTTCTGGTAGTGAGTGCCGCAAACTCCGGCTCGCCTCCGAGCCACCTCAAAAGATCGCCATAGAGCTCTGATTTGTGTTTGCCCGATTCTCGCCCTATCCAGCGAAGCGAGTCGGTCAGAAAGAGATTGGCCCCAAACTCGGCAAAGCCAACTCGAATGGGCACGCCCAGACGAAAGAGAAAAAACGCCGACGAAATCGAGGCTGGCAACGTAATGCCGAGATCAAATTGCGCGTTGTACAGCGCCGCAAACGGTACAAACTCGTCCCATGCGCGAAAATCGATCTCATTCGCCTTCACATTCGAGGTTAGCGTGATGTGGGCTTTTGGGTAGAGCCGACGCAGGCCCCGGTAAAACGGAAAGGCCATCACATGGTCACCGATCCAGTTTGGCCCCCTCACCAGGATTCGCTTCATTGACTTTCTCCTACCCCATTCCGTAAGAGTTGGGAAATGCCACTCAGACTCACCCGCAATGAATGGATTCTGTTCGTTGTGCTCTCACTCTCGCTCGGTTTCTCTTTAGCCATGGGAGTTCTTGAAACCTGTCGAGGGTTTGGCGATTTGAATTACACCTTCCCTCTCCTCGCGCTCGTGCTCTTCCTCTCGATGCGGAGACAATTCGCCTGCCCGTCGGTGCCAGTGAGTACGGTCGACCTCTGGCGAAGAGTGCCGATGCCGTGCCTGATTGCGCTCGTTTATGGCTCCTTCCGCTCGGGCCCGTCTTTCATCGAGGCGCTGCGAGGCCACGAGAATCTCCAACAGTTTCTTTGGCCAGTACTCATTGCGCCGATCAGTGAAGAGCTCCTCTTCCGCGGCTGGGTCTACGGGCTGACCGACAGGCTCTTCAAGGGAAAGCTTCTCACCTTCACCAACCCATTCCCCGTCGCCGTCTGGGTGAGCGCGATCAGCTTTTCCTTGTGGCACATCCAAAACGCAGGGTCGATCGGCGAGGTCGCGTTCCAAATGTTCTACACCCTCTTCGTCGGCCTCTGGCTCGGCGATTGGCGCTACCAGTCAGGAAAAATCTCTGGCCCCATTCTGGGCCACGTCCTGCTCAACTTCGCGTCGGTGCTTTTGTAGTCTGAGCCTCGGCCCGCGCGTATAATAAAAGAATTGTGAAAATACTCACTCTCTTGATTGGCCTTGCGCTCGTCGCTCATTCCGAGCCTTCTCCCCCGGGAGGGAAACCAACCCCGCGAGAACTCTGGGATGAAGATTGTCAGTTCTCCCCGTTTGCTTCCCAAAAGAGCCTGCGCGACAGCCTCGATGAAACCGGGACCCTCGTTGAGGCCAATCGAACTCGCGACACTCACAATGGGGGAGTGGTAGCAGAGGAATTGAGAATCGCCAACCTTTCCACCACCGAGGTTCTCAGCGCCTTGGGCGCTTCGACGACCGCAGCGACAAGTAAGCCCAACATCCAGGCCGACCACATCCGTTCACAGGTGAGAAGAAATGGAGAGGGGCCCCCAGGTGCCAAACACAGGTTCACACTGACCGATAACACCACCATCGAAATGACCATGGGCCAGTACAAAGCGCTCGACTCACGCATTCAGGGCTGGGCCCTCCTCAATGACTAGGGCACATCTTAAAAACACCTCACATTCCGGCCAAGCGATCATCGAGTACATCCTCATGGTCGTCATGCTCGCGGTCACGATGGCCGTCGTCATCCGCAACACCAATCGCACCATCTACGGCCTTTGGACCGGTCTCGCCCGCCAGGTCGCCCCCCCCTGCCCTGACTGCACCACCCCCGCCCCTCCCGACTTCGACCGTTAGGAATCTTTATTTTTCATGAAAAAACATGTATTATGCAGTCATGAAACGCACTGCCACTATTTCCACGGTCATTGATGCGAACGTAAAAAAGGCTGCCACCGAATACTGTAAGAAAAATGGTCTGAAGCTCCAGTACCTGGTGGAGAGGGGCCTGATTGAACAGTTGGAAGATGCTATCGATCTCGAGGCGTTCAGGTCGCGTCGGGAAGAGGAAATGGTGCCGCTCGAGACCGTTCTTAAGGGTTTGAAACGGTAACTTGTACACAATCCTTTTCAAGAAGAGCGCGAAGAAGGAGTACGAGCGGTTGCCGCACTCTGTTCAATCGAAGATTCTCGAGGCCCTCCACCTGCTTTCCCACCACCCCTATTCGGAACTTCTCCAGATAAAAAAGTTGAAGGGAACCGACTCCGTCTACCGTTTTCGTGTGGGCGACTACCGCGTTCTGTATGAAGTTTTGAACGATCGCCTTGTCATCGTGGTCATCAAGATCGGCCACCGGAGCGAGGTTTACCGATAGCAGCGCCCCCCGACACACCGCTCTTGAAAGGATTCCTCTTCTCCTCCATACTGTTTTCCGATCGCTTCCTGGCGTTTTAGTTCGATGCCTTGAGGTGAGAACTTAACCTTTCTCACGAGTCTTTGATTCGTCTGAGGAATCTAAAAGGAGCCTAATCCATGTTCACCACCGACGACATCACCCACAAAAGAAGAGAGACCATGCACCAGTTCACGTTCGCTAAGACGCGTTCCCAACCCGTTTCCCATCACGCAAAAGAGCGGCAGCCTATCTCGGAATATTTCGGCGAGCTCACATTCGGCCTAGGCCAGATGCGAGACAAGTTGCCGCGCGAGGCGTACCAGGGGCTCATCCGCACGCTCGAGCAGGGCAAGAAGCTCACGAAAGAGACGGCCGACGATGTGGCGTTAGCGGTGAAGGAATGGTCAGTCGCAAAGGGCTGCACCCACTTCTGTCATTGGTTTCAGCCGATGACGGGCCTCACGGCTGAAAAGCACGACGCCTTCATCTCCATCCAGAGGAGCTACCACTCAGAGCTCGGCGTGATGGAAAAATTCACCGGTGGTCAGCTCATCCAGGGTGAACCGGATGCCTCGAGTTTCCCCTCGGGCGGCATGCGCTCCACCTTCGAAGCGCGTGGCTACACAGCCTGGGATCCCTCTTCTCCCATGTTTATTCTTGAAGGCGAACACGGCCACACGCTCTGCATCCCCACCGTGTTTTTCGGCTACCACGGCGAGGCGCTCGATAATAAGACACCGCTCTTGCGATCGGCTCAGGCGCTCTCCAAAGAGGCGTCGGAGTTCTTAAAACTTATCGGCGATGTCGACGTAAAAACGGTCACGGCCACGCTCGGAACAGAGCAGGAGTATTTCGTCATCGATCGCAGCTTTGTCTCAAAGCGGCCTGATCTCATTCTCACGGGTCGCACCCTCCTCGGTGCCCCCTCGCCCCGCGGCCAGCAGCTGGAGGATCACTACTTCGGCGCTATTCCCACGCGGGTGAAGGCCTTCATGGAGGATGCCGAAGTCGAGCTCTATAAGCTCGGCGTGCCGATCAAGACCCGGCACAACGAAGTGGCCCCCAGCCAGTTCGAAGTCGCCCCCATCTTTGAAAACGCCAACATCGCAAGCGATCACAACACGCTTACGATGGATGTTTTGAAGCGCGTAGCGATTCGGCATGGCCTCACCTGTTTGATTCACGAGAAGCCCTTCGCCGGCATCAACGGCAGCGGCAAGCACTGCAACTGGAGCGTGTGCAATGATAAGGGTGAAAACCTCCTCGATCCAGGTAATACGCCACACCAGAATCTTCGCATGCTCGCAGTGACGACAGTGGTGCTCAAAGCTGTATTTGATCACTGCGACGCCCTTCGGGCCAGCATCGCTTCACCCGGAAACGATCATCGACTCGGCGGCAATGAAGCGCCCCCTGCGATCATCTCCGTCTTTCTTGGCTCGCTCCTCGACAAGATCTTAAACAGCATCGAAAAGGGCGAGGCCGCCAAGGCCACCGAACAGCAGATCATCAGCCTCGGCGTCTCCCAGATCCCCGACATCTCTAAGGACTATACCGATAGAAACCGCACGAGCCCCTTTGCCTTCACCGGCAATAAGTTCGAATTCCGCGCGGTGGGTTCCTCGGCGAACGTCGCAGTCCCGGTGACGATCTTAAATACCGCGGCAGCAGATTCCTTTAAGAAGGCGACGACGAGGCTCAAGGAGCTCTTAGCAAAAAAGAGCGGCCGAGATGAGGCCGTTATGGAGCTCATTAAGGAACTCGCCAAGGAGAGCAAGGCGATTCGCTTTGAAGGCAACGGCTACTCGCTGGAGTGGCAGAAAGAGGCGAAGGCGCGCAAGCTCCCCATCTTCGACACGACGGTCGAAGCGCTCGAGGTTTTCAACACACCGAAAGCGATCGCGTTTCTCGTCGACAATAACGTACTCTCCAAGCCCGAAATCGAAAGCCGCTACCACATCGCCGTTGAGCGCTACGTGAAGACGGTCGAGATCGAGATGAGCACCTGCCTTGAAATGGCGATGCAATATGTGATTCCAACGGTCGAATCCCAGCTTGTTGCAATGGACGCGGCTCATAAGACACTCTCCACGACAACAGCGAAGAAGCTTCACGGAGCCCGGATGGAGGCCCTAGAGGAGGCGCTGGAGCAAATCCTCACTTCGCATAAGACACTGAAGAGCGGACTTGAGAAACTTCACGAGGAAAAATCGGAAGCGACCAAAGCAAAGACTCTCTCAACCGAGCTGATGGAGCACATGCGGAAGCTCCGGGCGGCCTGCGATTCTGCGGAGACGATGACAGCGGACAGTCTGTGGCCGTTGCCGAAGTACCGCGAGATGCTATTTGCACATACGATAGCGTAGTTTTGAGCCGCTGAGGCCGCGTGGGTGTAACGGGTCCTGTCAGCTGCGGGTTTTTGGCTGTCCCTTTCGGGCCACCAAAAACCCTCCGCTGCCACCCGTAACACCCACGCGGCCTCAGCGAAGCAAAGCTGCACTCTCGCTTGCGGGAGGCGGATCCCGGAACAGCGCCAGTCCTTCCTAAAAAACGAGCCTCCTGATAAACGGTAATTTTCTGTGTCGTTACTGTCTTAAGACAGAAATCCTGGTTCCGTCGTCACAAGGTATGTTAGTACGACGTCTTTTTTGATTGATTGACCCTTATGAGGCGTTGGCCGGTTTTTGTTGCGGTGCTTTTGTTCACCCTTGCCGCTCGGGCGGAGATGTTGAGTTATGAGTTGGGGGTGGAGCATGAGGTGAACCCGCGGCAGTCTTATAGTTTTGGGTTTGGGAGTAGCTCGCTCTCGAGCGGGGGGACGATGCATGAGCTGATGCTTGAACGTAAGACCAAATTCTATGAGTTTGGCGCTAACTCTGACCTCTCCTATCTCCTTGGAATTGGGTACATGTTGTGGAACGATTCCGGTGGACCGGAGTTGAAAACTGGGCTTGAGTGGAACTGGCGCGCAAACAACTGGCTTGGCCTCTTTTCACGCATTCAGCTGCACGTCGCATACCAGGTGCTCATCACGCAGATCGATCTGGGCGCCTACACCGGGCAACAGTGGAGCAACCGCTTTCGTTTCAACGTTTTCTTCTCGGCGTTCTTTGTAAAAGGCCTCGGCCAAGGGGTCCGCGACGTCTTCGGCGTTACACCGATTCCGACCTTGGAAGTGGTCTATCGGTTCTAGCGTCCGGGGGGAGGATTTGCCTTAGAGTTCCCATTCTGATCCAAATCATTTTGGCTAGTCTGACCCCCAAATCACATCTTAATGAAATACTTTTTCAGTCAGTAGGATGTCTAAATTACACCCAACTGTAAATTTGACTTGTCTAAATTACAGTTAACTGTAAAATTGACGTATGCGCTATTTATATTCCCTAATAGAGAAGGATCTGAAAAAAAAGATGGTGTTTCTGGCGGGGCCGCGCCAAGTCGGGAAGACGACTCTCGCGGAGCGAATCATGAAGGGGTTCAACCAACCCACTTATCTCAATTGGGACAACCCTGAGCACAGACGTACCATTCAAAAGGGCCTTTGGCCCCAAAACACGGATCTACTTGTCTTTGATGAATTGCATAAGAAAAAGAATTGGAAATCCTGGGTTAAAGGGATCTATGACGTGGAAAAAAGAGACCGCAGAATTCTCGTCACCGGCAGCGCCAGATTGGACGTCTATCGTCGGGGCGGTGACTCGCTTCAGGGCCGATACCATCATTGGCGTCTCCATCCATTCACCCTGGATGAAAACCCTCGCCACAGATGCGACAAGAAAACGCTTGAAACACTTTTGGAGTTCGGTGGTTTCCCGGAACCGTTTCTTTCACGAGACAAGGTTGAGGCCGCCAGGTGGAGGCGCGACCGCTATGAGCGTCTCATTAAGGAGGACGTTCGAGACCTCGAACATGTCAAAGATGTCCAGACTCTGTCATTGTTCAACGATCTGATTAGGGAACGAGTCGGTTCTCCGGTTGCGGTGTCCAATCTTGCTCAGGATTTAGAGATATCGCCATTGACCGCCAAACACTGGCTTTCCGTGATGGAGGCCATGTATCACAACTTCGTCCTTCGCCCATTTTCCGATAAAATTGCTCGCTCGTCCCTCAAGCAACCAAAGGTTTATCTCTACGATACTGGCGAGGTTCAAGGAGACGCGGCCAAAGCTGAAAACCTGGTTGCTTGCCATTTGCTCAAGCGGGTTCAGTTTTTGCAGGACGCTTTCGGTGAGCGCGTAGAGCTCCAATTCATCCGCGACAAGGATGGGAATGAGGTTGATTTCGCCATTATCAGGAACAGAAAGGTTATCGAACTTTATGAAGTAAAGTTGTCGGATGACACGATCGCGCCCTCATTGATCAAATATCAGAAAATGCTGCAGCCACAAAACGCCTTTCAGGTCGTTTTCAATTTGGATAAACCATACGAGCGGGGCGGGATTAAGGTCCTCTCCCCCATTGAGCTCTTTCAGTCACCTCCTTGGGAAAAGAGGCTGCCCGACCGCGCAGGATAGAAACTATTGGAGCCCCACTGACGGCACGCGCGTACGACATCCGGGCGAGCAGTCTGAGCGCGTCGTACATCTTGCGCGGGAGATCCTCGTAGCCCTCAACCACTCGGCTTACAGCAGCGGTGGTTCAGTGTTTCTTTTGGCTGAGGGACATGAAAAACCCCAAATCGAGTTGGTCCTTCGATCGAACACCTTGCTTCAGACGGATCATGAGCGCGGCGTCCGCGAACGGGATTTCGACGCCCTGAAGTTTGACTTTGAGAACACTTTTTGAGGCCTGAGCAAAGTCGACGCCGCAGGCTGATTTCATCACATCCACAACAATTTCATCGGCAATTCGAATCACTTCAAATTCATCGATATCCCCCGGCTTGAGCTCTCGAGCCGCTGCATCTGGGAGTTGTGACAACGCTGCGATCACGGCTTTCTCGTTCTCTCTTGAAGTCTCCACTAGGAGATCGATGTCTTCGGTAGCTCGCACAAAGCCATGCTGAATCACGGCCATTCCCCCAATAACAATGTACTTGGCCTTTCGTGTGTTGAGTGCTCGGCAGAGGCTGACCAGGTCCTCTAGCGTCGGGGGACGGGACTCTTTCGGGTTACCATTTTGAGTGACCATGCGTTCGCCTCTTCAAATGATCGAAATCTGTGCACACCCTTCGGAATGAATGGCTTATCGCCTCGCAATGCAATGACAAGCTTGAGGAGCCCATTTGCACTTTCAAAGCTCGAGGGAGGCTTCCGATTGCCGACGGTTTTCATACGAACTCCATTCTAACATCGCTACGACATCCGGGCGAGCAGCCTGAGCGCGTCGTACATTTTGCGGGGGAGATCTTCGTAGCGTTCGACCTCGACGCAAGTGCCATGGCCCTTTTGGGCGATTTGGCGGGAGGATTCGATGTCGCTGCCGGAGCCGTGGAGGTGCAGGACGATGAGGGAATCGAATTTTTTCGCGATTTCGAAGGGGTCCTCGCCTTCGGTCGTGCGGCCATCCGACGCGAGGAGCCCCACCCGTTTTCGGTATTTCTGCCGAAGCCCTGTCTCAAGTCCCCTCCCGATGTTGGTGAAGCCTCGCGGCCGGACCTTGAGGAATTTCAATACGGTCTCTTCGACCGTTTGGTTTGAGTCCACACCCTTAATCACATTGGCATCCGACGCAAAGGTCACAAGCGAGCTCGTCTCGGGCAGCTCAAGGAGCATCACGGCGACCGCGATGCTCGCCAGCAGGTGTTTGTCGCCCGACATCGAGGAGCTCGAATCGAGCATCGCCACGCAATAGGTGGGCTTGTCGCTCTCGACCTCAACCACCATCTCCTTGGAGTCGTTCAAAGTAGGATCGTTTTCAAACGACTGCTCGAGTTCAAATTCGTCTTGCGGAAACTCTTCAAACGGCAAGATCTCGACCTTCTTGGGACGCGTTGGGTGCGCGATCACTTGGCGAGCACGCTTGAGCACTGCCTCAACGAGTTTCTTGTCAGTCTCGGGGTCCTGAAACGACGACTCCAAGGCCTTTCTATGAAGCCTGCGCACTTGAGACCAGTCATCGCCCCAGGCGCCAGCTTCAGGCGTGTCCCCGTGGGAGGCCGCCAACTCCGGCGGCATAAATATCTGGCTAATCCGCGACGAGAGGAGATGGTTTAGATTTGTCCCTTTTTTTTTTGAATGCTCTGCGGGTTCTTGAAGAGAGAAAAGATGATCTGAGCCGCATCCTCGTCACTCGACACAAGCTCAATCCGCCCGGGCAGCGCCATGAGAAGCGCGGTCTCAATGTCCATACCGCCTTGGAGCAGCCGCCCCACTGCAATGGCTGCGCGAATCGAAGCCCCTCGCTTAATCATCGGGTGTTGGCGGGTCCCGCGCACCAGATCGAGCGTCTCCTCCTTGTGCGGCGTACCCTTGGGCCATGCCATCGACAGGATCTCGAGCTCCTCATCGCGGGGTTGGTAATCGAGCCGAACCATTTCAAATCGATCCATCAGCGCTTCGGAGAGCGCATGGGTGGCCGTGAACTCTCTCGGGTTTTGCGTCGCGATCACCAGGAAACCCTCTTTGGCATGGGCTGAACCCAATTTGGGGATCGTGATGAGCCGCTCATCCATCGCGGGCAGAAGAATATTCTGCACGGCCTCAGGCATCCGGTTGAGCTCATTCACAAAGAGCACCCCGCCCTTTTTCATCGCGATCGAGAGTGGCCCATCTACAAAGGCCTCTTTGATGTAGCCCTTCTTCAAAACGATCGGCGGGTCGAACCAACCCGTGAGCTTCTGCTCCGAGTAACGGGTGTCGCCATCCACGCGCTCAAAGGATCGCTTCATTTTTCTTAAGATTTCAAGGACCAGAAAGGTCTTACCCACCCCTACAGGCCCCTCGAGCAAAATATTTCGCCCGAGCAAGATCGCTCTTTCAATTCGGTCCAGCTCCGATTTTCGACCGATCACCTTCGTCACTTCTTATCCTTGTCCAGCATCTTCTCTAGTAGGAAGTTTGCCACATCACTGGGCCGAGTACCAATGGTAAAGCCGGCGTCAAATCCCATTTCCAAAGCCATCTTGTGGGTCACCCGCGGCCCCCCTACCACCAGGATGAACCGCTTCTCGAGCCCCCGCGCCCGCAGCTTGTCGAGGAGCTCCCGCATGTCAGAGATGTGGATATCCTTCTGGGTGATGATCTTAGAAAGCAAAATCGCATCGGCCTTTTCCTTCAAAGCTCGATCAATAAGCACGTCGGCTGGCACTTGACTCCCCATATTCACGCAACGAAACCCCCGATAACGCTCAAGCCCGATGTCCCCATCAAACCCCTTCATGTTCATGATGGCATCGAGCCCTACCGTGTGAGCATCAAATCCGGTGCAGGCCCCCACCACCCGAATCGGGCGGCCAACGTCCTTCAAAATTGACTTATCAATCTCCTTGTAACTCCGCTTCTCAAGGGTCAAGGCTGGCGCTTCGACGCGAGTGAAATCGATGCCCTTTTCGGCCCGCGCAAAGACCACAAAGAAGCAGTAGTTCGATCCCACCAAAGAATGCTGGGCCACCCGCACGTCATGGAAACCCCACGATCGCACGAGCATCGCGGCAGCTTCCCGGGCACGCGGCGATGGTTCAATGGGTAAGGTAAATGAAAACTGAACATACCCGTCATTAGTCGTGTCGCCGTAAGGAAGAAGATTTCGCTCGTCGATATTCATACGCCGATGCGGCTCCCCATGAGTTTGAAGAACGGATTGAGATACTCGCCCCGTTTCACCGGGAATACACCCGAGCCTCCTTTGCCACCATCTTGGGTACGCTTAACACCGGCAAAGGTCCCTTTCTCAATCGCCTTCATCAGACCAATCGGACGAATCCTCTCCAGAAGCTTTACAGCATCATCCAAAACCTTGCCCGCAAATTTGGCGATAAAGCCATCGCTTCGGTACCCCACCTCGTCCGCCAGACCTCGGCTTCCTCCCACCACATAGTTGGCGCTTCTCAGCGCCATCGACCGATCGGCGAGCCACGGCGTGTGCACCGCCTCCGTGGGCATGCCGAGCAGAATCACCCCCTGGCCCGTCAGTCCTCCCAGGAGGTTAAAAATCGTGTCGATAGCGTGGCTCGTAAAAATATCGCCTGTCTTGTACTTGGTGTTGCACATGTACTTGAGCGGCGACTGCGGAAAGATCTGGCGGGTCATCTGCGCGCGGGCGATCTCCATCAAGATCACCTGATCGTACGAAGGATCCATCTCCATGGCGTGGCCAATGGCCATCTGGTTGCTCGGCATTCCGGCGTTGATCGCCGCTCGTTCGTTGATGAATTGCGACGCCAAGACCTGATCGCCGCTGGTCTTGGCGTCGGTCGTCTTCATGTAGTTGTCTTCACCGGTCATGATCCAGATACCGGCCTTGGAGCAAATGAGACGGGAGAAGTGCTGATCGATGAGAGTGCGCCGCATGTTGATGTCACGGAACAAGATCCCGTACATCGCATCGTTCAAAAGGCAGTCGAGCCCCTCGATAGCGGCCAGGGCCGCGATCTCCGACATGCAAAGGCCCGAGCAGTAGTTGGTCAATCGCACGTAGCGACCCGACTCCAAAGAAAGTTCATCAAGAGCCTCGCGCATCAGCCGGAAATTGGCCTGCGTGGAGTAGGTGCCGCCAAAGCCTTGGGTCGTGTGGCCGTGCGGGACATAATCCAAAAGACTTTGGGCGGTGCTGCGGATCACGGCAATGATATCGGCGCCATCAAGGACAGCCGCTTTGGCCTGCAAGACATCCTCAAAAATATTGCCGGTTGCCACGATGACGTATTTGAGCGGCCGTTTTTCATCGGCCGGGTCTTTCAACTTTCCAAACTTTTTCCGCCTGTTCTGGCGAATCTGCATCATCCGCGTATGAGCATCTCGCGCCAATTTCTCAGCCAGTCGATAGACCGCCTTTTCCTCGCCGGGTTCGATTTGACTAAAATCAACGAGCCCCTCAGAGACCGCGGTGATCAGCTCCTCTAATGAATATTTTCTCGTCAGCAGGGCGCTCGCCACCCAAAAAAGCACCCCTCGTGCCAGCCGGCCAGACTCAGCCAGCTGATCCACAATGAGATTGGCCACGGGGTACATGAGATCTTCACGCGTGAGGGCATCGTTGAACCCGAGAAGCCTCAGCACGCCTCGCTCGGTCCCCACTGTGGAATGGGTCTCAACGACTTGAGCCACCTCATCCCCAATTCCGCGCGCAATCGATCGGCAGCGATCGATCTTGGCCTTTGCCAATGGGAGCTCTTTCGAATACGGCATCGGGTCATTTTGCCGCCACTCAGCGACAAATTCAAATGCAGGCTATAATAATTGTTCATCGTTTGTTTAAGAGGAAGCTTATGGAAACCGCGCGCTCACTCACCCACAACGCCCCTTTGCGCCGTGTGCCATTTCTGAATCTCAAGTCACTCTATCAAGAGCACCGCGAGGAATTTCGGCAAGCCATCGACAGTATCCTCGACAATACGGAATACATCAGCGGCCCCTCCGTCGAGCGCTTCGAAAAGGCTTTCGGGGCTTGGTGTGGGGCGGGCTTAAACTCAGTGAGCGTGGGCAACGGCACCGACGCAATCACCGTAGCGGCAAAGGGTCTTGGTCTTCTCGCCGGGGCCGAGGCCATACTTCCAGCCATGACCTTCATTGCGACGGCAGAAGGCATGATGAACGCTGGCTTCACGGTGAAGCTCGTGGACGTTGAGCCGGGAACTTGGCTCATGGATCCCGTCCTTCTCAAAAAAGCGATCTCGCCCAAAACTCAAGTCGTGGTCCCCGTCCATCTGTATGGTCAGATGGCCCGAATGGACCTGATTCAGGAGGCCTCCCAGGGCCGCACCATTCTGGAAGATGCCGCGCAATCCCACGGCGCCACCTACCAGGGGCATGGACCCGCGTACTGGGGCAAGGTCGCCACGTTCAGCTTCTACCCGGGGAAAAATCTGGGAGCCTTCGGCGATGGCGGCGCGCTCGTCTCGCGCGACAAGAGCTATCTTGATCACTGTTCGGCCTATGCCAAACACGGCGGCCTTCTCAAATACGAGCACAATTTTGTGGGCGCCTGCTCCCGCCTCGACGGCCTCCAGGCGGCCATCCTTTCGGTGAAGCTCAAATACATTGATCAATGGACCGAGCGCCGCCGCAGAGTCGCCGCGCTTTACCGGGAATACCTCGGTGGGATCAAGACGATCACACTGCCCCGAGAAACCTCCGGCGCGCGCCACGTCTACCATCTCTTTGTCATCGAGACCGAAAACCGCGAGCGCCTTCAGGCGCATCTCAAAAACTACGGCATCGACTCAGGCATCCACTACCCCAAGGCCATCCACCAGCTCGAGGCCTTTCGCGACAAGGGCTGGGGGCCCTTCCCGGTGGCTGAGCGAATAGCCCGCCACGGCCTCTCGCTCCCGATGTGCCCCACACTGACTGAGGGCGACATTCAATCGGTCAGAGATTGTCTCAACAGATACTAGGAGGATCATGATCATGAAGAAAAACACCATAATACTGGCGGCGACTGGCCTAATCTTTTCGCTCAGCGGCTGTTCCTTCGATGACGGGACCACCGTGAACGTAAAAACCAGCCTCGTGAGCACCACGCTGGCATCAGCGGACGGCACTCGGGGCCTGGAAACCTCCGGGTGTGGCGGAAGCTATGTGGCCTGCATCACGCCCGATTCGGTGACGGGAAAGGCGTACTATGCAGGCATGATCGTGGGAACTTCGAACGGGCTGAGCCTTGGACCGATGATCGGGAGCGTAAGAGATCCGTCGACGGCCACCGCTTTTGCTGATTCCGACCTCCAGGCGTTCGATTTTTCGCAACAGCTCGCAATCACCGGAAGCCCAACCTTGGGTGGGCCGATCCCGTACCCAGCCGACTCGCTTGCCTACATTACCCAGTTTCACGTTTACTTTGGTTTCGTGGACACGAAATTGACCTTGGGTTCGAGTGAGGGGCATTCGTTTGCCGGCATCCATATGATCCGGCAGGTGATGGCCGACATCACAGGAACCGACTTCAAAAAGGGCGATCTCCTTTATCATTCTGGAGCTACCGGTGATTTCATGTGGTGTGTCGATGGCTCAGGGTGCAGTTCATCGACTCGCCCCACAACGCCCATTTCGAATTCGACCATTGCTTCCTATTCCAGCACGGATCCCGGCAACAAGACCATCCCGTCCTTTTTCATGTCGCCGACCTCGAGCACGATTCAGGTGAAGAAATCGGACCTCACTAATCCAGCCAACACCAATACCTTTAAGGTCGACATCACCATGACAAACGGAATCAAATTCACCACAGCTGCCTCCTCGTGGTCATCCATCGATAAGATGGTGGCAGCGTTTCGGCTCCCCGCTTCGCCGGGTGACAGCAATTCCGGGTTTAGCGCCGCGATAACTTACACGCCATAGCTGGTCGAGCCAAAAGTTAGGGCCCGTTGAATTCTTTAACGGGCCCTTAGAGCTGGTTGCGGACAAATTCCTTGAGCGCCCGCACCTGGTTCTTGTCGGGATTGAGGAAGAGCACGCCCATGCCGGTCTTGCCCACCTGGGTGGAAACCCAGCGGACCTCGCCAGTCGTCTGCAGTACGGAGACATTCAGCGGAATCGGCAGCGGCAAACTCAAATCAAAGCGCTCATTCATCGCAAACGGCGCATCGGTCTCGACGAAGCAACCGCCTTCCGAAATATTTCGAAGCACTCGGTACTGAAAGTCTGTCCCCACTCCCACCATCAACGGAAGATGTGTTTCGTAGCGAGGCTTCGTCCGCCACCAGCGCATCTTCGGATCAAAATACAGGCGCCTCACGCGCGGGTTGATGAAATACGCCAAGCTGATAGCGTAAATAAATATATGCAGGAAAAGCGCTGAAGGCGAGCCGTGGTTCTGGCTGTAGTACAGCGCCAGATCGCGAATCCCCCACAGAGAAACGATCGCGACCAATGTGTACCAACCGATGCGGGTCACGCGAATAAGGCCCCACAAAACAAGACCGGGCATCACTACATTGAGCACCACATCCATCCAATTGTGAGAAATCCCCTGAGCCATCTGCCATCCAAATTCAAACGGGAGGTAAAGAAATAATAAAGAGCAGACGATAATGAGGAGCGGGCGCTTCAACATGAATTCATTGTACAGCGAAAGTGAAGACGACCGCTGATATTGGCACATGATGCGCCGAATTAGAGCGGTCTCGGAAGACACCTAGCCCCTTGATTCCACGATGGATTTTGGGGGGACCAAAGAATCCCTTGAGGGGGCCCAAGGGGCTTCCGATAGGAAGGCTGGAGTTGGCGAGATGGAAAAGATTCTAGTGATTGAAGACAATAAGGATTACCAGTTTCTGGTGCAGACCACTTTGGGCCCCCAGTACAAGGTCATCTGCACAGACAACGGTCGCCAAGGTGTGGACCTGGCTAGGGAACACAAACCGGACCTCATCCTTCTCGATATTAGTCTCGGCGAAGTGGACGGATTTGAGGTCTGTCACCTACTCAAGAATCAAAAAGAAACAGCGACCACGCCGATTATCTTTCTCTCCAGCCGCAACGATGCCCACAGCAAGGTGATGGGCTTTGATCTCGGCGCGGATGACTACATCGCCAAGCCTTTCGAATCGGAAGAGCTCAAGGCCCGCGTGAAGCTGCGTATTCGTCAGAACACGGCGCGAAAAGAAAATCTCTCTAATTTTGAAATCCAAGGGATGCGAATCGATTTCCTCGGCCACCGCGTCCATATCGAGGAAAAAGAGATTCCGTTTTCGGCGCTGGAGTTTAAGCTCCTCTCGTATTTCGTCAGAAACCCGGACCGAGTCCTTTCTCGCGAAAAGATCCTAAACAACGTCTGGGGCGTGGACACCTTCGTCACCGATCGCGTGGTCGACTCCCACATCCGCAGCATCCGCAAGAAGCTTGGCACCTTCAAAGATCACATCGAATCCATCTACGGTGAGGGCTACCGTTTCAATCCGAGCCCAATGTCGACTATCGACAGCCAGAAAAAGGCAGCCTAGGAGGGTTGATGGTCCCTTCAGACCTCCTGAAAAACCCCAAACTAAGAAAATTTATTCGCGAATATTCCACCAGCGAATTCATCTTCGAAGAGGGTTTTCTCGGGGATTCACTCTACATTATCATCGAAGGCATGGTGGGGATCTCCAAGAAAACGGCGGGCGGCCGGCGACTCATGTTCACCGCCTGTGATGGAGATGTCGTCGGAGAAAAGGCGATTATCAGCGAGCCTGGCTACAAACACGTCACGAGCGCCCAAACAAAATCCACGGTCGTTACCATTGAAGCCGACCGTCGCGGGTTTGCTGTAGTTCAAGCTCTAGTGCCCGACCTCTTCCCGCGAATGCTCAAAGCCATTGAGCAGCGCGTGGATCAGGCGAGCGACCTCGCCCAGATTCTGCTCTCCACGAACGAAATTGACCGCATCAGTGAATTTACGATCCACTATTTCAAGTTCAATAAGAAGATTGGCAAGGGACTCCTGATCACGGTCGATGAGATCACCTCCGCCACCAACGTCGACCCCATCACCGCCCAGAAGGCCCTCGACGAATTCTGTAAAAAACAGATTCTCAAATCGGCCGGAAAGGGTTACGCGCTCCTCGACGAAGTAGCCCTGGCCCAGTACGCGCCCGAGCTCCGCGATCGACTTGCCGCGTAAAGTACAATCGACGCCCTTCCATCTTTTTTTCTTGAGAAAACTTTTTGACCGTTATTAAAATAGTTTTCGGGGGCAGCTTGAACGTTATCGATCTTTCTTATATCCGGGCCATTAATCGCTCAACCAATGGCGCACGGCTGCTGCTCGTCACCAATCGCCATTCTTCGCTTCTCTTAACGCTCGATTGCCCGTGGGAAATGACACCAATATTCACTGAGGTCCAGCTTGAGGAGCAGCGTCAGGGGGCGATGCTCTGCCTCATCGACGCTCGAGTGAAGTGGATGGATCCCGTTGTGCTGACACCACGACTTTGCGAGGCGACCCCAGTCGTCTGGCTGGCCGCCTCTGGACAGCGCCGGCAAAAGAGTTGGATCCGCAACGCCTACTCCTGTGGCGTGTCGGATATCATTTACGATCCCTACCCTCGGGATGAGCTCGAAGAGACTATTTCGGTGCTCCTGCGGCTGCAGAGCCGAATCGCTTAGCGCCTGCCACAAAATTAAACCCGTTATGAGGGAGAGGTGAAAGGGCCAGGATCGAGGACGCACAAGTGAGCCCCCGGAGGCATGCCCTTTGGGGCATGTCGAGGAGGCGAACGCGGAGGACGAAGAGCCTGGCCCTTTCATCCGACCGAATAGGGTTTAATTTTGTGGCAGGCGCTTGAAATCCAATGGTGGCTCCACATTGAAAACAGTGGGCGAAATCGCGCCGTCGAGACGTGGCGGCTCCTCCCAGGTGAGCGAAAGCGTGTGGCCTCGTTCCGTGAACTTGAGATCACGACCCAGGGTAAACCCAAGCCGAGGCTCCGGTTCAAAGTCCTGCACCTCGAGCGTCCACCCGTTTTCTCGGGTCACCCGAGTCAGAGATCGGTTCACGCCATCGACGCAAACCTGGTACCGCTCCCCTGCTGCCTCAGCCCGAAAACAATAAAACGGCTCCGACCACTCCCAAGATTTCCGATCGATCGCCCAGGCCCTGGGTAAAGCCCCAACGCCCAACGCGAGAATCTCAGCCAAGCCTAACGACAGGCCAAACCGCGAAAGAAATTCCGATCCGCCCTTTCCGTCCTCAAAAAACTCTTTCTGCTGTGGATACTGCGCCGAGAACCGCTCGCCACTCAGCACCATCACGAGTTGGCTACGCCCCAGAATATCGCGCACCTCAAGAAAAAACCTCTTCGGCGGCTCAGCAAAGAGTTTCCCGTTTCCCGAGACCTTCCCCGACGCCCCTTCGAGGCGAAAACTCACCTGAGCGGAAAAATGGGGGAGAGCCTGGCGCTTTTGTTGGTCCGCTTCAAACGCACCCACGGTCAACCCCGAGGGCTCGATCTTGATTGGCTGAGAAACGCACGCCGAAAGAAACCAGATCACGCAGCTGGCTGCTGCAGATTGCCTTAAGATAGACCCATTGCTCCACCTCATGCGAGCCCCTTGAGAAATCTATCGATGGCGCTGTTCACCACCTGGGGCAGATCGGCGTGCGCATTGTGGCTCCCGGACGGGATTTTTTCCAAACGGGCTCCCCCCACGATCTTGGCCATCGTCTCCATGAGCTCAAGCGGTGTCACATAATCCTCTTCGCCCGCAATCATGAGAGTCGGACACTGGATCCCCTTCATCCAAAGGCTATCGGGGTGGCGACTGTAGTCGCGCAAGAGACCATAGAACGTCTTGAGACTGTTGGAGTGGACTCCATCGAGGTAGGTCCAAACATCGCGCTCCTCGGCGAGATTGGGATTAAAACCCAACTGGCTTGTCAAAAAATAACTCAACCAATTGCGCCGGGTAAACCGCTTAAAGACCGTGTCGACCAGCGTCGGAGCTAAGGAGTAGAGACGATCGGTGGCTCGATAAACAACATCGGCCTTTTTGGAATAGAACATCGACTCGAACGGGTTGCTCGCCGTGCCGCAAATCAGCACCAGTGCCTTCACAAGCTCAGGCCGTGAGAGAACAAAACGCGCAGCGATCGGTGCCCCCATGCTGTGGCCCAAAAGCACCACGCCCTTCAGGCCGAGCGCCTCGCAGAGTGCCACTCCATCCCGGGCGCACCACTCCAGGGTGAGGTGCCCCTCATTCGATGGAAATCCCGAGGCGTTGTGACCCCTGTAGTCGAAGGTGACCACCTGAAAATACCGCGAAAAATGCGTAATCTGATGGCGCCAATGCGCCCGCTGGCACAAAAGGCCATTGAAAAGGAGCATCGGCGCCCCCGAGCCAAAGATCTCGTAGTAGATCTGGGTCCCATCCGCCGATTCGACAATGCCCTTTTCCAAATCCTCCGCCATTTCCTTGACCAGATGTGAACGTCAATTCTAGCGTTAATCCCAGCCAATGTCCTTTTCCAGACTGAAATCCTTTGGAACTCTTGGCCTTGCGGTCAGCGGGGCGGCCCTGGGCCTTGCCGCCCTGTCCACCTGGCTGGGCACGACCGACGTCTTCGACCTCTCGGTCAATTTCCAAACCGCACAGCGGATGAATGCTGGCCAGCGCCTCTACCAAGATTTTTCTATCCCCAACGGCCCACTCCCGGCCCTCACTCTTCTGCCTCTCGCGCGGTTGTTCTCACCGGGCTGGGCGCTTCTCATCTCATCGGCTCTTTTGAATACGTTTTCAACGGCACTCGTGTTTTTTCTTCTCTGGCAGGCCGGGCTGTCTCGGAGGCGAATCCTGGTTGGCAGCCTGCTCACGGCCGTGTGGTTTCTCCCCCCCATGGGGGCCTTCTATCACGATCATCTCGCCTACACGTTCGTCCTTCTAGCCTTCACCCGATTGGCTCCTGCTTTCTCACTCGTACTGGCCTTTCACGCGAAACAGACCATAGGCCTTCCTGCAACCGTCATCTTGGTCGCCATTGAGGCGATATTCGTCTCGAGCCGCTCCAGCCTCAAGCTCTTGGGCAAGATCCTCCTCTGCCACGGTTCAATTCTTGCACTATGGGCGATTGTGTTTCACTGGGACGGGTATTTCCAGGCCACCTTCACGAGGCCCGCGGACTATTTCGGCCCATTCCCGGAGAGTGTGGGCACAGTCGCTTTGAAATTTTTCAAGGCCGTGGTCCTTCCGTATGGCATCAACCCGATCGCGATGCTCGAGGAGGTCGGCGTTGGACGGCTCGTCTTCTTCCCAGCCGTCTTCGCAGTCTACTTCGTCCTCCTTGACCTTTTGAAGAATCGTCGTGAACGCACCGAGCGTTTTCGCCTCGAGCTCGGCCTTATCCTCACAACCCTTCTTTGCGGCGCGCTTTTGGGGCGCACATTTTCCCATCTCTTTTTCGGTTTAGGGGCGGCGCTGGCCCTCACTCATCATCGCCTGCCACAGAAATTCGCACACATTGCCCTGGCCGTTTTGTTCCTTTCCGGACTCGCCCTGACCATGGAGAACCGAGGGATGCTAGCGCCCAAATCGACTGACTTTCGAAACACCAGCCTCTGGCCGCTCACCGCTGAGGTCTCTCCCCGCACCTCCGCGCTCGCCACCTTCTTGGCCCGCATCGGCGGTGAGGACTACTACCTCACCGACAACAGTGCCTCGCTTCTCCCGCTGGCTCTCGCCCGGCCACCACTCAACTCCACACTCGACTATCACGACGGCACCACGATTCCCGTCGAAAAAACCGCACGGCTGGCCTGGCAACATCAGATCACTTTAGAAATCGCCCGCCTTAAGCCGCGCTATGTCGTCGTTACAAGCGACAGTGCAACGCATTATAAACTCGTCATGGAGTTCCTCCGCCCCAACTACCAATCCCCATCCACCAAAACTCTCTTCTCCCTCTACGAACGCCGCTCCGATCCCCGCAGGATCACTCGGAAGGAATAATCGCCGACGGTTCCGCAGATGGAGAGGTTCTCACCCATTATTGTCGCATAATTTTTCTTATCAACCTCTTCCGCGAGAGACCGCCCATCCCCTGCTATAATGACCTCTCCCCATGAAGCGCGACCGCACTCTGAAGAAAGCCCGTTTCGCGGTCTTTGCGCTCTGTTCCATCTTTGCCGTGGTCTATCTTCTGCGTTCGGGGCTCGACGAAGAGCGTGTTGCCCTCTCCCGCTGGACCCAGCTTCTGTCCACCGACCGCGAATTCATCGAAAACGTAGAGTCGCAATGCTCAATGATCTCAGGCGTCGACCAGACCGACGGCGAGGCAGCCTTTTTGCGAGCGGTGAATCTCTCCCAGGGGGAAGGCGGTTCAAACCGCTGCCAGCTCCGCGTCGCCTCGAAAAACCTCTCCCGCTTCGGACTCCAGTCGCTGTGGAACTTCACCGTGCAGCTGAAAAACCAGGAGGGCTTCGTCTTCCAAAAGGCCTTCTCCGTTTCATTCCCGCTTCCAGGCGCCCTCGCCCCTCTCATCGTCTGGGCGCTGGCGCTCGCCTTTGGTATTCGGTTCTCCCTCGTCTGGGCAATAGTGGCCTACGTCTCGGCCTCAGCCGCATTTAACCCAGCTCGCTTGAGCCTTCTCATCGTCAGCTCTGCCAGCCGAATGATGATCACGGAAAAGCATTTCCTCTCTTTGTGCGCTTTGTACTTCTGGTCACTCCTCATGAAGCACTCGATCCCCCGTAAACTCATGACCTGGCCACGACCGCTTGGAGTCCTTCTGGGCGTGTGGCACCCCTCCTCACTCGCCGGCGTTTTTCCTTTGCAGTACTCCAAGACCTTCGTCGAAAAGGGGTGGATCGAACCGATTCTCTGCGCCACCCTCTCTGCCTATTTCCTCGTTCCTCAGTGGGACGCCCTTCAACCTTGGCTCACAAGCCTGATGCTGCCGCGTTACTTCACGTTCGCCGTGATTCTCTTTCTCGGCACCCGATCTTGGCTCAGCGCCAAGACTGAGCGCCAGCCGGTCTGCCTGTGGCTCATCATTCGATCGGTTTTGGCCTGTATCCTCGTCGAGGGCTTGGCCCGCGAGATCCCGACCATCGGCCGCTTCGACCTCTTCCTGCGTCTAACGCTTGCGATCAATGTGGCACTCATCGCCACCCCTGGCCGCTTCAACTGGAAGGCCATTGTGAAAAACCTTCTCGTCCTGCGGTGGCCAGCCCTGGGGCTTTTCGTCAGCGCCTTCACACTCACAACAGGACTGGGCGATGTCCTTCTGGAATACTGCAACCCGCTTTACCACCCCAACACTGTGGTGCTGTGCACATTCCTCGCGGGACTCCTCATGGGGACCACGACCGGCAACTTCAGCTACAGTTTTTTCCAGCTTCTCCCGTTGCTGGCCAAATACCATTCGGACAGCCTCGTCCAGGCCGCCCTTGTTGACGGTGTGACCGCGGGAACACTCCTCTCCCCTTTTCACCCAATCGTACTCATGACATTCGGTTATTTCGATCAACGAATGATCAACGCATACAAAGGACGCATCTCGCTTCTGTGGCCAGCTCTCGTTGTGGGAATTGTGATCTACTCGCTCAGCTCGCTCAAAGGGATCATTATTCTTCAGCCCATTACCTTCACGTTCCTCTGCCTCCTCTTCGCCGCCGCGAAGCTAAAGGAGAACCGCTGGTCTTTTGCTTCGGCCTAGTGTCCTGAGTCGTATATTTCGTTACATACTCGCGAGGAGATTCGCCCGGGATGCGAGGAAGAAAGGTGCTGGCGTACTGCCTGTACGTCAAGCCTTTCTGACGAAGCAGGCCGGGATGAAGCACCCGCGATTTGTAACGAAATATACGACTCAGGACACTAGCGTCCGGCAAATGATTCTCGATACACACGCGTGATGTCCTGGTACCGCGTTGAACTCCAAAGGATTCGCTCGCGCTCCTGATCGGTCAAAGTCCCCACCACCTTCGCTGGCCGCCCGAACGCCCGCGAACCTTTCGGGATCTTCGTCCCCTGAGTCACCAGGCTCCCCGCACCCAGAATCACATTGTCCTCAATCACTGCGCCGTCCATGACGATGGACCCCATGCCAATCAAAACGCGATTTCCAATAGTGCAGGCGTGAAGGATTACGCCATGCCCCACGGTGACATCATCCCCGACAACGGTCGGAATATCGTACGACGACACATGCACCACCGATAGATCCTGGATGTTACTGCGATTCCCCACGACTATTCGATTTACATCCCCTCGCACCACCGCGTTGAACCAAAGGCTCGAGTCCTCGCCAAAGGTTACATCACCCACAACATGGGCCCCGGGTGCGATGAAACAGGATTTGGGGATAACAGGGGACTTCTTAAAGTGAGGCAACTCGATCAATGCGTTCAGCGTCGACATAGTACCCTTTCAAATTCGATCCGTTGGCCTCGGTCACTTCGACATCGATGACCTTACCCACGCAGGCAGGCCCCGCGTTGAGCACGTGCACAATCTTATTGTGAAGCGATCGGCCGAAAAAGTAGCGTCCCTTCTTCTTGTCTATCGATTCCACCAGCACCGATTCAATGCCACCTATGCGCTTTCGATTTTCCTCTTCGATAATCTCCATCGTAAGCTTCATCGTTCGCGCTAGCCGCTCTTCTTTCACTTCCCGCGACACATCATCGGACAGCTCATAGGCCTTTGTCCCGGGGCGCGGCGAATAGGTGAAGAGAAACGCGAGCGAGAAACGAACCTCGCTCAGCACAGTCATCGTCTGTTCAAAATCCTCGTCGGTCTCACCGGGAAAACCTACGATGACATCCGCCGACAGGGCAATGTCAGGGCACGCTTCACGGAGCGCCGCAATTTTCTTGAGGTACTCAGCCGAAGTGTAGAGACGCGACATCCGCTTCAAAACCGCATCGCTCCCCGACTGAAACGGCAGATGGAGCGCCGGACACAATTTTTCAAGATTTCCAAATTGCGAGATGAGGTCCATCCCCATGTCGCGCGGGTGCGAGGTCACGTAACGGATCCTCTCAAGCCCCCTCACCTCATGCGTCCGCTCAATCAATTGGGCGAGCGTCTCTGCGCTCCCTTTGCCGTAGGTATTGATATTTTGTCCGAGGAACGTCACCTCTTTAGTCCCCTGCGCGACCAGCCGCTCCACATCACCTACAATTTCCTGAATCGATCGGCTCTTCTCTCGCCCTCTCACAAAGGGAACAATGCAGTAGGTGCAAAAATGATCGCACCCCTTCATGACCGTGATGTACTCCGCCACCTTCGGAGCCGTGCTCAACAGGGGCTGCGAATAACTGCGCCCATCGGTGTCGAGTTTCGCGTCTACGCAACGCTCCCCGCGTTTCACAACACCATCGACCAGCTCGCCCACATGATCGATCCCATCGGGACCCACGACAAAATCCAAATGCGGCACCCGCTGCAAAAGTTGCCGCCCAATCCGTTGCCCCACGCAGCCCGCGACACCAATCACGCGTTTGGGATTCTTCTCCTTGAGCGGCTTCAGTTGCCCCAAAAGGCTCAATACCTTATGTTCAGCCTTATCCCGAATGCTGCAGGTATTAATGAGGATGACATCGGCCTCACCGAGTCGCTCTTCGTAGGTCATCCCTTGGGCCTTTAGAATCTCTCCCATGCGACCCGAATCGTAGACATTCATCTGACATCCAAAGGTCTTGATGTGGAGGGAAAGCGGCGCATCCATGGAAACGGCAGTCTAGCGGCGGGCTTCCGGTTTCACAAGAGACATGAGGCGGGTCACAGCCTCA
>JACPWY010000066.1 GCA_016196825.1 Deltaproteobacteria bacterium
AAAGCTAAAACCATGTCCACCCGAGAGCCCGAATGCGTTGTTTGCATCCGTTCTCAATTGATCGGCAACGATACTTCGGACGAATTTATCGTTTGCGTAGATGTGCACGAGGATTGGGGTATTGGGAACATTTTGGTCCGCAGCCCAACCTGAAATCACTCCTGTCGAACTAATGCCATCGAAGTTTCCAATGGGAGGAAGATTGGCATAGATTTTAGCAGAGCCATTAAGCACAGGGTTCGGTCCCGTGAATGAGGCATCGATGGCGTAGATTAAAATCGACTGCCCCAATAAATTGGGGGGCAGCTGAAAGCTAAACCGGTGTCCTCCCGAAAGACCAAAGGTTTGATTTTCTGCTCCACTGCTACTCATCCGATCGGCAAGGATGTCTTGAATGAATTTACCATTTGCATAGATGTGAACGAAGATCGGAGAAGAAGGCGTGTTTTGGTCCGCAGCCCAGCCTGAGATCACTCCTGTCGAACTAATACCATCGAAGTTTCCTATAGGAGGAAGATTTATAAGAGTTTTTGGAGAGCCATTCAGAAGCGGATTAGGCCCGTTCCCGCCATTATCAATGGCGTAGACTTTAATCGACTGCCCGGCATACGACTGAGGGAGTTGAAAACTAAAGCCGTGTCCGCCTGAGAGTCCGAATGCATTGTTTGCATCCGTTCTCAATTGGTCGGCACTTACGCTTTGGATGAATTTGTCATTTGCGTAGATATGAACGGGGATGACCTTTCCTGGAACATCCGGATCTGCGGCCCAGCCTGAGACAACCCCTAGCGTTGAAACAGAATCTAGGTTTCCAATGGGTGCTTTATTGGCCACGCAAGCGACACTGACCGAACTGAGCAGCTGGGAGCCGGCATTGCGTTCAGCCCTTAGCTCAAACACGTAACTATTCGCCATCAATTGTGGAGCTGTTTGTGAGCCACTGCTCTTATGGGCATACTCGTGGGCGGCACTGGTCCCGGTCCATTTTAAATACACGGTTGCATCGGGAGCTGCCGTGCTACTCCAATTAATCGTCGCTCGACAATACCCTGTCCCATCCGTAACTCCTGAAATGGCTGTGGCATTAATGGACCCCGTCGGTGGAGGGAAATAGCTCCCCAGGAAGGTGCTCTTAGTCGAATCGTTCGCGTCAATGGCATAGGCGTAAAGGGGACGATTGAGCCCCGAAGCCGGAAGCTGCAATGAAAATCCAAAATTGCCCGCAACGTGCCTATTCGCATTCACATCCGGGCGGGATTGATTGGCCAAAAGCACTTGCGGCTGTATGGGCGAGCCCGCTGGCCCGCCAATGAAGAGCTGGACGGATATCGATGCCGGGACCACATCGGGATCATAAGCCCACCCTCGGACAAGGCCGTTATTCACTCCATCGAAATATCCGATCGGAAGGGTGTTTGCTTTTCCTCGAACGGAAATGGAGGCCAGTAGCGGAAAATTGGAGTCAGAACTTAAGAGGACAAAATGGGTCCTTCCGCTCGTGATGGAAAACGGCACGGATGCTGTTAGAGAACAGCTAATCAATTTCGCTGGGCCATCCTCCACCTGCCAATAGAGGCAGGCGCCCTGAGGTGGATTCAAAAGAGTGAGAGTCACAGCACAGGTGCCGGTTGAATTGATGATACAAGATTCCGGGGTTGCCGAGAGAGTGTCGGGTTCTGCAACGGAGGGTGCGGCCCAAGCAGAAAGTATGGAGCGCAAAATCGGGAGATGAGTAAAGCCAGCCAGGGCTGGCTTAGCCCACTCACGCAACCGGATGCCAGGGCTTGCGCCATAGCTTCCCGTAGGGGTGTTACATCCATATTGAATCGTATAGGCTGCGGCGTAGCCAAGGCTCCCATGTTGTTCCCAGATTCCCGGGAACCGCGCCAAGATAGAATTCTTTACACCGGGATCCACGGTATAGAGATGGGCTCCACTATTTCTATTGTAGAGCCGAAACACTTCCGTAGTTCCATTTACCTGAGAGGGATAGATGTATCCTTCGTCATGTTCATATTTCCAGCCCTTTCCCACGAGAAAACTCTTTTCACCGTCTCCAATCGTATAGTAGTGGCGTCCATTATTGGGATTGTAGAGACGATGCAGGGGGACCGCGGCCACAGATCCGGACGCTGATGTTGCGGCCACCGGACTGGATTGCACACAAAATCCATCATTTCTACCCGTCGTTTCATCGCGGTACCCATGGTTCACGGCATTGGTAAATTCTCCAAAGCCCTTGGTGAAGAAATGATAATCCTGAGTCTTGTTATAGGCGCGGTACAATCTCACCCAGCCGGCCGGAGTGCCGGAATTGGTCCCGGTGGTTCCCGTGGTCCCGGTTGTACTGTTACCGGTCGGACCTGTATTATTGCTGCCGTTTGCACCGCCGCTTCCGGTTATTCCCGTTTTCGAACCATCCCCGATCGTTCCCTCAGTGTCTTGGGGGATGTTGGTAGAATCGTCATAAACCATTCCATAGTTCCCCCCGAAAGTGGGAATAGAACAGCCCGATGAGCCCACACCGCAAATCTCTGCCGAGGCATAGGACAGTCCGCCTCTCGCCGCAATACTGGGGACAAGATAAGAGGAACACCAACCAGAACACTGCAAATTATATAGGGTTGTATCCCCCATGAGATTTGCGTCGAACGGAACCACGGGCGAAGATCCCAGGTTTCCATTCCCTCGCCAAAGTTCTCGGCCGTAATAATACCCTATTGTTTCACTCACGGTACACTCCCCGTCTTCCGGACGAAGGCCGGTGACCCGAATACTTCCCGTGCTATTCTGAGGGTCCGGGACAATAGACTGGCCAAAGTAGATCGGCCCCCCATTTTTCGCGCGGCTTGTGAGTTCCCAACCTCCTATCGTAACGGCAAGAGAAGCCTGTGGCGTGGACCTCGCTGTGAACGTCGCTCCAACAGACCGATCTTGCGTCATGGCAAGAGAGCATTGCTCACCCGAACAAGCTCCGTTAAATCCTTGAAACCGGCCGCAACCCCTCGGCGTAGCTCCCAGGACCACCGTATCTTCTCTAGAAAACGAGTGAGTCGATCCGCTGGCTGGTGTGGCTTGATTCGGTGGCGAGTCGATTCTGACTGAGCCTGGTCCGGTGATGGAGGTGAATCTTAGGGTAGCGGAAAGAGGCGGAGGTGTACTGCAAGTCACTTGGGCACGCTTTCCCACGACTGACGCGGCTTCGAAGCCACTGCATGGACAACCTGACAGGCATGCTATAGCCCAGCGACCACAGACGGTCGGCGCCGAGAAATCCGAAAATAGCGTATAGTTATCATTCGAGCTTGAATCTCTCAGAAGCGTGTCAAGTAGGCGCCAACCAGCCGGAGTGTTATTAGAATTGAGGAAATTGGAGCAAAGAACATTTAGTGTGGAACTATTGGGCTCCGTTTCCGAAAGGAAAAAAAATGCGGTGGGAGCGTTTGTTTGTGAATTAAGATATGCGCATTGGTATGTGCTGCTACATCCTCCGAGCGAAACTCTCCCGTTCTGATGGGGCGAACCGAGTGTCTGTGCTTGGAACGGTAGATTCAGGCTAGAGGTGCAGGAGGACTCGGCAATGCTAGTCGTGGCGGCACTCAAAGAAAGTCGTACGGCGACTGATACGGCCAAGAGTAGTCTATTCTTTCGAACTGCCATCAGCTAATCCCACAGTTAGTTCCTATCGACCTTAAAAATCTTGTACTGAGCATCGCAATCCGGATACCAATCAGCGCCGCCAGAAAAATCCGCCGGATAGACAGGCCCACTTCTTCTTTGAAAAGCCCAAATGTGCCCTGTTGCCTCGTGGGGATGGGACGTAATCAGCGCTTTTTGGCCGACCGGCAAGGCGGACAGCTTTTCGTATACCGCCGATTTGCTAGTGAATGTCTCGGTTGAAACCTGACTTAGCCGAAAATGCTGTTGAGACAAAAGGGCATTGGCCTGGGCGAGCTGTTCCTCAAAACCCCAATCGGGATTGCTCAGACCAAAAGATCTTGCCGGTTGCCCCGGATAGAGTATCTCGCTCAAACGCTCGTCAAAACATTCGGATTCCGGTGTCGCCGGGCAAATGTGCGCGTGATCTACCCTGTCATTCGAAAGACAGATCTTTGGACCGGTATTGTTTTCGACAACATTGCAGACATTCTCCGTCAAGGAGACCGCCCGCTGCTTTCGTGCTCGAATTCCAATCGCTTCTGCTAACGTATTGCAACCGGACGCTGTCCTAGATTTCGCATAGGTAGCTGCCGTTCTAATCTCCTGAACACGGATGCCTCGCATTTCGAGAACAATTTCCAAACTGGCGAGAGCAGCCTGACCCCAGCCACTCCAGGTCCGGTCTCCGGTGCAGAAGATGGGACTGGCGATTCGAGGAGCGTTAGCAGCACAGGTAAGTGTGAGACAAGTGACTTTCCGCATCGTGCTGACCGCTCCGATTCCACAGAGAAATGACAAATCGCCGGCGAGGCCTAGGGTTCCTTGCAGCACCTTACCCTGGTTGAAGAGTAGATCTGCACTCCCCAAAAACGGGACTAGAGAAATGGCAAGATCTAAACTTTGACCGTCAGGGGGAAACCATCTGCCCTCGAACCCAGACACCAGAGTTTCCGTTGTGATTGAAGTAGGGCCACGAGCATAAATGTAAAAATAGCCAGTTGGCAGGGGCGAGGCTCCGCCTCCAAGCGGATTGTTATCCAGCTCGGGAAACATGACGACGCGATGGTTTGGTGTTTCTAGAATGTATGCCGTTACGTCGGGCCAGCGGTGGTGCCCAGCAACAGGCCAAAACTCCATCGGTACCAAAAAGTGGTCAGCGCTAACTACACGATTGGTTAAATAGGGGCGCCCCGAACCGGATAGCTGATTCACCCTTAGATTATCAAGATCGGCCTTTGTGATTCGTCTCTGCTGACCGGCTAAAAACTTGGCGAACCTTTTCTCCGTTGCGGTAGCCTGTTCCACCGATGTTATCTCTTCAATTGCACACCCTGAAACCCGTTGTGACATGTTTCCACAGCCGACCGGATCGTCAAAACAGATTTCTGCGAAAGCTGGGAGGGCGAAGGGCGAAAGAATTAACAAACTAAGGCAAGACCTGCCAAAGGCGATCACTGCCGATTTCGCGCATAAGTTGTGCAGCTTCGTAATTCGAACCCCGTCGCAATTCAGAAGCATTCTCCCCTCCCAACGTGGAATCTAACGAAAAGCACTATTCAGTTTAGCAAGGTGGAATGGATCTTCCTTGAGTTTTCAGTTTAAACTTCTAGTGAGCGGGATCGCTTGCAATCCCTCGATTCTGCTCACCGCCCGGGGCGGCGTCGGCCAGGCCACGCACCATCACGGGGGCTGTAACCGAATCTTTTCCGTTGTTGTACTTCACTTCCAGGTTCTGCTCGCTCGTGCCGGCCGCGGTCGGGGCAAAGGAAATGTCGATCACGCACTCCGCACCGGCCTTCAGGGTGTCGGTGCAGTTACCGGTCTTACCAGGGTACGATCCATCAAAACCGATCACCTCGTCTTTAATGCCAGAGATCTCGATGCCGGTGGCTTCGACGTCACCCTCATTCTTCAGGGTTAGTAGCTTGTTCTTTTTCTCGGTGGCCTTCACATTTCCAAAATCGAGGACCGATTTGCCCAGCGAGATGCGGGCGAGCTTAGAAGCCGTTCCTTTGAGAGCTACCACAAGCTCCTTTTGGTCAATTCCGGTCGGATACTTGATGCTGACCTTCGCGTCCAGCGCCTTTCCAGCGCTCGGCGCAAAGACCGCATTTATCGTGCAACGATCGTGCCCCTTCAAGGTCTGACAGTTGGAACTATCGAGCTTCACCGTAGATTCGCTCATCGAGACCTTCACCAATGTGTCAAAACCGCCATCATTCTTGATGTCGAAGCTGATCGATTTAGTCTCACCGACAAACACCTGCCCAAAATCGGTCTCACCATCGGTCACGATGACAGCGGGAGCGCGCAACGACCCAGCGATGGGGAGCGCGAGATCCGACTTTGGAGTCACAATGTCTTTATAGGCCATCACCAAATTTCCATCGAAGGACTCTTCGTGCTCCCCCTTCATCTCGATCGCGATCTTGCAGGTAGCATCCTTGGCCAGCTTCATTTCACAGTTGCCGCCCTCACCAGGAAATTTCCCGCCAACGAAGGAGAAACCGCTCAATGCGGTCGAGTCACTGAGGAATTCAACCTCGGCACCACCAGCATTTTTCAATGAGACGGTTTCGATATTCTTACCCCCAATGGCCCTCAGCCCAAAATCCAGCACCGATTTGTCGAAGGCCACCTTACCGGGGACGACGCTATTGCCGCCCATCGCCACTTCCAGCCGCTGAGCCTTGATTCCATCCTTGTAGGAGGTGATGAGACTCGCCGAGCTCTGTTTTCCAGCTAAATCCTTGTAGGCAATCACGACCGTGCAGTTGGCCTTTGATTCGAGGGAGTCCTTACAATCACCGCCATCACCGGGAAATTGGCCGCCCTTCCAGGAGTATCCCGAAGAGGCGCCGCCAAAATTGATCGCAATATTTTGGGCGTTGGCGGCCCCTTCGTTTTTCAGAGTCAGCGTCTTCTCGACCTCCTCTCCGGACACCACGTTGCCGAAGTCGATCTTATCCGGACTGAAGGTCAGCTTCGCTGGTAGTTTCGATTTTCCCACGAGGGGAAAGTCGGTTGATTTTTCACCCGACTGCTCATCGGCGTAGCCCAACTTAATCTTGGCGGTGTAATCACCAGGATCAGCCGGTGCAAACTTGATTTTCACCACGCAGGTCTTGCCCGCATCGAGCGTCTCAACACAGGTGTTGTTTCCACTCACAAACGGAGATTTTTCCTGGTCGGCGACAACCTTCAGCTGAAGGTCGCGGACAACCATGTCACCACTATTCTTGATCTTCACCTCTTTTTCGACCTCACCTGTTGCGAGCACCTCGCCAAAATCCACCTTGTCTCCCTCGGCCAGATCCAATCGAGCCGATTTCAGACCGTTGGCCTTGAGTTGGTAACTCACTTCGGAATCCTTCAGACCATCGAAAAACTTGAACTTGATGGTCCGATCAGCCGTGCCGCCACCCACGTTCTTGAATTCGATCGGGTAGACGCATGCCTTTCCGTCATCGAGCTCATCGGTGCACACCTTATGCGGAAGATCCCCCTCCGCCTGAGCCTTCAGTGAGTAGTTGTCGCCCAAGCCCTCAATCGTCAGGTGCTCAACTCTGTGCTCTCCCTCGTTGTTGATCTTAAGGAGCATCGTCTTCGACTCGTTGGGAAGGACCTTGCCGAACACGAGCCCCGCCTTCTCTTCAAATGCGACGCGTGCAGTGGAGAGCGCGCGGGCCCGAAACGGATACCTCGTCACCTGCTGTCGTAACCCGTCAGTAAACTTGATGCCAACGGAAGCTTCAAAATCGCCACCCTTGTCGCTCAGAAACGAAACAGCAAACTCACAACTCTCACCCGGCTTGAGCACCTTCTTATCCTTGCACAACTCACCCTCCTCCGCCTGGATGAGCTGCATAACCTTGAATCGATTTCCAAAGTCGTTGGGAACCAACGAGATATCCGAGGCTTCAGACTGTCCCTCATTGATCATGTGGAATCGTCGATCCGTGCCCTTGGTGACTAAAACGGGCTGCATCGCACCAGGGGCCGGCTCTTTCACCGCGATTCGCGCCGGCGTGAGGCCGCTTCCGGTGAATGTCGTCGCCACGCTCTGATTGTCCCGACCATCAAAATATTTGACGGTGAATTCTTGCAAAGCATCCCCTTGAAAGAGCGGACCAAAAGTAGCGCTAACCCGGCAACTCTCTCGCGGACCGAGAGTTCGCTTGCAGTTGCCACCGTCTCCGGGGAATCCTCTCTTACGATAGGAGAACGGAGCTTTCGTTGAGCTCCCCTCTTCAATGCGGTCTGCGACAACGTCCCCGAGATTGCTCAAAATCCAATCGAACTCGAGTTTCATTCCGAGAATTTTCGTGCCCAGTGAGCCCGCCTCAGGAATGGTTAGGGCAAGTTTCGCAGGCTTCAACCCCACACCGGCCAGACCGTGCTCAAATGAGATCGCATCCAACCCAGCCTTGTAGCCCACCTTCAGAATATCCTGGTGCATGCCATCACTCTTGGCCTCGAAGCTTACGCTCATGACACAACTCTTGCCCGGGTCCAACGTCGCCGTGCAATCGGACTTAGAGATGGAAAAGTGACCGGGGTTCGCTAAACTCACCTCGACTGCTTCGGCTTTCGCATCGCCATCGTTGGTGAGCGTAAATTTGCGGTCCGTCTTTTTGCCGGTCACCGCTTCGCCGAAGGTGAAATCACCTTTGAGCTTGAGAGTGGCGGCCGAAATCATCAAAGCCTTAACAGGCACATACCACAGGTCTTGGGAGTAGTTGCTCGATGTGGAAACAGATAGCGCGACCGAGTATCCGCCTTTGTTCTTCGGTTCAAACCGAACCACGATTTCACACTTCCCGCCCGCGGCTATTTCCCCCTCGCACCCATTTTTTTCAATAAGAAAGGGGGGGCCGATTTTCACGTCACGCACCGTGACCGGTTTCTTTCCGGTGTTCTTGATCGTCACGGGTTGAGACTTGGCCACGGGAGTGGCACCCAAATCGATGATGAGGCCCTTCTCCAGAGTGAGTGGCAACATCGTCGTCGATTCTTCAGGCTGATATTTCGCGGCTAGCATTTTTTCAGCGGACTGTTTGTCCGAAGAAGCCGGCGCGCTGGCCATCGTTGGGGCGGTGGAGGAGCTGACAGGTTGGGTGGCAGAGGCGGCCGGAGTCGCGGGAATCGCATCGGGCGTACTTTCCGCCAACGCCACGATGGCGATCAACGCCCACACGGAAAAGAAAGTTTTTTGAAAAGCCAAAAACACGCTTACTGCCTCACGTGTACTCTTCGGCAATCGTGATGCAACGCTTTAGTGAAAAAGGTCTTTGGATCTATCTACCTGATTTAACTGTCTTAGAGCGCTCTTTTTATTCAAACGGGATGTAGCTGGAAAAGGGAGTGAGAACGCGGGACAAATCGCCCATTGTGTAGGGGCGTTTTGGACTGGCTAGCTTTTTCAAATGGGCGTCGCCATTTCGCGGATGCTCTCTCACGGTACGATAGTGCTCCGGGGCCCCGGCACTCCCCTTCAAATCACAGCAGCGAGCCAAGAACAGCAGCGTTTCGAAATACTCGGGCGGCAAATGTTCGCCGTAATTCTTTTTTGCGGCCGCGACTCCACCTTCGAGCCAAGCCTCGGCGAGATCCCACTTCCCCCGTTTCATGGCAAGAACTCCGCCCACCAGAGCGGCCTCCGTCGATACGTGGGAGGTCAAAGTTCGCTCAACGTATTCGAGCGCGGCCATGTCATCTCCATCAAAGGAGGCCTTGAAACCCAAAACAAAGTTCTCCTTTGCGGCCTTTACATTCGAGTCCTGGAATTGGTAGCCCGCGAGCGTTCGTCCGGTCTTCCCCTCACGACCTTGAAAAATCTCACCGAGATCAAATTCCGTATAGCCCCGCAGGTGAATCGGGCAATCACCCTCAGCCACCCACGCCTTCATAGCCCCCAGATCGAGCAGCACCGATTGAACGTTGAACACCTGAGAGACGGTCCGATTAGCCATCTTCTCTTTTCCGGAAAACCCATCGACATGTTCACTCAAGTAACGGCACGCCAATTCAGGTGTCACCGCCTCACGGACGTTGTTTTCCAGACGAGTACGACGCCAATAGTTGTCCCAGTTCATTCGACTGGTCGTCGCGTAACCGGCTTGTCGACAGTTGGGCGTCTGAAAATAGTTCGAGTGGGCCATCGTCCCCTGACGATCATGAAGTCGCACCACGCCGCGAGAACGGGGATCACATTCAAAAATCGCCGCCTCCCCCGTTTTCCCATCGCCAATGAGAAAGGCCCAGGCTGCGGACACCCGTGCATTTTCCAGAAGGTTCTCGGCCTCCTGAATGGTTCGAGCGTTCTCGAGAATCTGCTCGGCGATCACAAAAGGAGGAGTCCCGCTGAACGAATAGTTGCGCCCGTAATGTTGGTGAAGCGCCACACTCAGCTGCGCCTCATTGACACCGGTCACTCCACACATGGGCACGCCAGCAGTCGTAAACCCAATGTACTTGAGGCCCGCCGTCATCTTGGTCATCTGAATCACCGGATAACGATCCCAATAGGCCACCCCCGGAAAATCAAGGTTTCGGCCATGCAAAAGAGAATCTCCCTTTGCAAAAAAACTCGAGCAGCCAAACAGGGGAGGATCCGATGCCGGTATCACTGAAAGCGGCCTCAACTGGGCGCTCATTGAAAGGAGGATCGGCATCATGTCTGGAAGAACAGTCGAGCGAACAAGTTCGCGGTAGCGCCGATCATCTCCCCCGGACAGACCGGCGATGAGCGCTCGCGCCGTTTCGGGCAACTGCCCGGCAAGCCGTCCGATGAGGAGCGGGTCGATGAGCTTTCCCACGATGGAAAAGATGAGCTTGCGGGCTCCGGCTAACTCGGGGTTCATCATCCTGTTCCAGAAAGACGAATAAAAACCGGCCATCCCCTGCACGATCTCTTCGCCCACCGCCTCGGCGTGTTGACGCCCAACCTCATAGGGAGTCCCCGAGAGGTGGAGAACGCGAATCGGTCGAGAGGGGTACGGGTGTGACATAGGGGGCAGCCGGAAGTATACTGGCTTTTCTAGGGATTGAGAAACTCCGGGAACGCCTATGCCATTCACCATTCTGCGAAATAGCTTGTCCTTGGCAATTCCGGTTCTCAGGCGCAATTGGCTCTTGATTCTTTTTCTGCAGATTCCACTCGCTGTGAGTGAGTTCACTCAGGAATTCCTCGGTGTGAATGATGCGGTTCAGCCCTCCGCCGTGGCGATCGCTATCGTACTGCCTGTTTTTTTCATAATGTCTTTTTTTTCGAGCGCCCTCACCTTCGCCGCAGTTCAGATCGCGGAATCCAAAGGAAGCGTCTTGCTCGCTGAAATCTGGGAGAGCGTGAGCCCCAAGCTAGGAGCCCTGCTTCTGGCGAGCCTCGTGGTCGGCGTCATATCCGGGATTGGACTCGTCGCTCTGATTCTGCCGGGGCTCGTTTTGATGACCTATTTTCTCTTCGTCCCGCACACCATAATCGCTGACCCGCCGGTGTCGCTCTGGGCGGTGGTCACGCGCTCGAAGCGCCTCGCCTTTGGCCACTTCGTCCTCTCTTTCCTCCTAGTGCTTTTATCGTTTGGACTCTCAACGTTGCTCTTTCTTCTGGGCGAACAATTCGGCACCTACTTGGGTGCATGGGGATCTGATGAATTCAGCCGCCGGCTTCTTCTGCTCACCCTGCGCTGTCTCTTCTCCATAGCCGGGGGCGGACTCGTCGATGTGATTATTTCGACGTACTTCCTGACATTAAGAAGGTTTTCGGAGGCACGATGAAGGATTTAGCCGAACGCATGGAACGATTGGCCCAATCCACCCCCCACTGGGTGGAGATGCGCTACCACAAACGACGCACCCAATCCCTCGTGGTCCAGAAGGGGCTTGTGAAGGGGGTCAGATCCAACACCACGAGCGGCGTTGGCATTCGGGTTCTGGTCGATGGCGCGTGGGGCTTTTCAGCCGTCTCAGAGACTGATCCCGCTTCTCTTGAGAAGGCTCTCAAGCAGGCGATTAGTTGTGCTTCTCTCATCAGCGCGCTCAAACAGGTGGGCGTGAAGGCCCTTCCTGCGGTAGCGTTGGCGCGTGGAGAGTTCAAGATCCCCGGGTACGATGAACTTGACCAGATGCCGCTCTCGCAAAAGCTTGAGCTCGCGCTTGGGGCCGAGGCCCGAACTCGCGCGCAATCCCCCACGATTCAGTCGGCCAATTGCGGCTACTCCGAAATGTTCGAAGACAAGATTGTCACCACCAGTGATGGCGCGCGAGCAACCACTCGTTTGGCCAGAAATGAATTGCGATTGTCGGCGATGGCAGAGGGCCGCGGCGAGATGGCCGAGGGCCACCACAATGTGGGGCGCACGGGCCCCTGGAGCTGCCTTTTCTCTGAAAATTCACTCGATCAGCTCTCCGAAGATGCCGCTCGCCTAGCGGTCGATCTCTTAAAAGCGGCGCACATCCCGGGCGGCCTCTCCACCCTCATTCTCTCCCCCGCTATGGTGGGGCTCCTCTCCCACGAAGCCATCGGCCACACTGTTGAGGCCGATTTCGTTCTGTCGGGCAGCGTGGCGAACGGAAAAATTGGCCAGCGGGTGGCAAGCGATCTGGTCACACTCAGCGACAGCGGCCTGGTGCCCGGCTCCGACTTCGCCGGCGGAGCACTCCAGGTTGACGACGAGGGTGTCCCCACCGAGCGCACCGTGATCATCAAAAATGGCAAACTCAACTCATACCTTCACAATCGGGAGTCGGCGGCCCTCTTTCAGGTGGCCCCGACAGGCAATGCCCGCGCCTGGCTCTATAGTGATGAGCCGCTCATTCGAATGCGAAACACCTATATTGAACCCGGGACTCAGTCGCTCGAAGAGATCATCAATTCCACTGCGGACGGCTACCTTGTGGATGGCGCACTTGGCGGACAGGCCGACGCCACCGGAGAGTTCATGTTCGGCGCGCAGAAGGTCACCCGCATTCAGAGTGGTAAACTGGGAGAGGTTTTCCGCGGAGCCACGATTTCCGGCCAGGCGTTCGATGTGCTCTCAACGGTCGATGCAGTCTCTCAGGAATTCAGACTCGATCTTGGCTCGGGTTATTGCGGCAAGGGCCAACCCGCGAAGGTTGACGCCGGAGGCCCCTACATCCGCTGCAAAGCTCTGATCGGAGGGATGCAGAAATGAGCCAACCACTCGAAAAGGAGATCGACTCCTTAGAAAAAGCAGCGGAACGCCTCATCGACCTGGCGCTCAAGGGCGGCGCCGACTCTGCTGAGGTCTGCGCCTCCTTTGCCCGCGCCACGCGAATTGGGATGGAGAAACAGGACTTCCACCTGGGGTCGTCCGAGTCTAGCTACCAGGTCGGTCTTCGGGTTCTTATCGGTGACAAACAGGGATTCTCCTCCTGCAATACCCTCAGCGCCGATGTCTTGAAGGCCACGGCCCAAAAAGCTGTGGAGATCGGGAAGGTCTCCCCAGGAAATAAATATTTCAAAATCCTCGGCAGCACGAATGTCCCCAAGGAGGCGCCGGTTGAGGAGCTCTGGGACAACGCTCTCGCCGAGCTTTCGCTCCAGACTCAAAAGGACTGGGCTCAGGTGCTTTTCACCGAAGCCACAAGGGACAAACGTTTCCGACTGAATGAGGCGTCGGTCTCAGTGGCCGCCGGCACCTCTCTTCTCGTGAACTCCCTCGGCACTCACAGGATTGAAAGCCAGACAGACGCGGGCTGGAGTGTGATGGGCATGGCTATCGATGGAGAAAATATTACAAGCTTTGATTACTTCTCCCGCCTCGCGCGCAAAGCTGGAAAAGCGCCAGCCGAAATCCAGGAATCGGTCCGTCAATTTCGCGATGGCATGGTGGCGAGCCTCAACCACGGCCCCGCCCACAACTACCGAGGGCTCGTTGCCTTCGCCCCCCGCGCCCTAATGGATATTTTCGTCTCGGCCCTGGACTACCATCTCAACGGCCGAAACGTTCTCGAAGGCACTAGCCGTTGGAAGAAATCCATGATCGGAAGTGAGGTCACGGCCACGGCGTTCACCCTCAAGGACTCTCCTTGGGACACCGGTCGCACAGGCGCCACCTTCTTTGACCGAGAAGGCACTCCCACAAGCCCCCGCGTCCTGATCGCCCAAGGACAACTCGAAGGGCTGCTTCTGGACAACTACTCGGGCCTGGGGCTTGGTCTTTCGACCACCGGCAACGCGAGCGGTGGCCCGGCCACTCCTCCTGGCGTAGCTAGCCACAGCCTTTCTCTCGAGGGTGGAACAAAACCATGGACGGACCTCCTGCGAGAGTCGGCCCCTGCGGAGCTCCTTCTCGTGCACCGATTTTCCGGCCAGAGTGACCCGGTGACGGGAGATTTTTCGGGCGTTGCTAAAGGCGCCCAGTGGCTCAAGGGCGGAGAAGCCAGCCACTACGTCCGAGAAACGCTCATTTCCGGAAATATCTTCGAAGTTCTGCGCAAGTGTGTTGGTCTTTCGAAGGAGATTTCGGTGATCGACTCAAACGAAGCCAGTCCCCACGCTCTGCTGGATGGTGTGTCTGTAACGAGTTCAGGGAAGTAACCAACTGATATGCTTGCCATTTGAGAGTTCGATAAAGTATTTCTTATTTTCGTGTATTTTTCCCTTGCGGATCAATGACGCCTGGCATAAAAACCCTTTGCTTTTGACGAGCTTAAAGAAGATTACGTACCCCCAAGGTACGTAAGCCCCCAACCCATGTAAGGGACGATCCCGGTTTAAGATCGGGGTCGTCCCTTAGTTTTTTTGGGGCCACCAATAGCTCAAGGCTCATTGCCGTTTGCACTGTCTCCCTTTAAAAACGAGTCATGTTCGATTCACTCACTGAAAAACTGCTAGGCGCACTGCGAAGTTTCAACGGAAAAAGTCGAATCTCAGAAGAAATCCTCGATGAAACCTGCCGTCAACTGAGGACCAGCCTTCTCGAGGCCGACGTGCACGTGCGGGTGGTGAAGGATTTTGTCGATGCCGTTCGATCGAAGGCCGCCCAGCAGAATATTCAGAAAAGTTTGGATGCCGAACGGCAACTGATTCGCATCATCTATCACGAACTCGCTCACATCATGGGTGGCAAGGCGACCGCGCTCAATTTTCGCGTCCGCCCGCCGGCCGTTTTTGTGGTGGTAGGCCTTCAGGGCAGCGGCAAGACAACTAGTCTCATCAAATTGGCGCAGTATATTCGCGCCCGCGAGAAAAAGAGTATCCTTGTCGCTTCGCTCGACGTCTACCGTCCCGCCGCCATCGAACAACTGAAGATTTTGGCGGACGGCGTGAACATCAAGACTTTCGATAACACCTCCGTTACATCCGTTCGCGATCGGGCCATTCTCGCCAAGGAAGAGGCCATTAAAGGGCTGTATGACTGTCTCCTCGTTGACACCGCAGGGCGCCTGCACATCGACGATAATCTCATGGACGAATTGGGTGAACTCAACACTCTCTTTGATCCAGCCGAGACGCTCCTTGTCGTCGACTCGATGACGGGACAAGACGCCGTCACAGTCGCCACCACGTTCCAGGAACGGGTGCCGCTCACCGGCGTGATTCTCACCAAACTCGACGGCGACACGCGCGGTGGAGCCGCGCTCTCCGTGAAGGCGGTCACCGGCTGTCCGATCAAATTTGTCGGTACGGGTGAGAAACCTGAGGACTTTGAGGTTTTCCACCCCGATCGCTTCGCTTCGCGCATCCTTGACATGGGCGACATTCTCTCGCTCGCCGAGAAAGCGCAGAGCACGATCGAACCGGAAGAGGCAGAACGACTGGCTAAAAAGGTCAAGAAGAACGCCTTCTCCCTCGGCGACTTTTACAACCATCTCCAGCAGATCAAGAAGATGGGCTCATTTGAAAACCTCATCAAGTTTCTCCCGGGTATGGGTCAGGTGTCTAAGCAGCTCCAGGGGATGGCCCCCCCAGACACAGAGCTCAAGAAGATTGAAGCCATCATTCTTTCCATGACCCCGTCTGAACGCACCGATCATAACATTCTCGATGGCAGTAGGAGGCGCCGGATCGCGGCGGGGAGCGGCACCAAGGTGGAGGACGTGAACCGGCTGATGAAGCAGTTCCTGGAAGCTCGTAAGATGATGACCCGACTCACAAAATCCCCTATGGGCAAACGGCGGGCTCTATGGTAATCATTTGGGTTTTTAGGAGACCTCTTCTATGACAGTCATTCGCTTCGCTCGGCACGGCACCAAGAAGCGCCCCGTTTTTCGAATCGTAGTTCAGAACAAGACCTCCCCGCGAGATGGAAAATTCATTGAGCATCTGGGAAACTTCGCCCCGCAGGCCAAGGACGCCGCAACGGCCCACACAGTGGACAAGGTTCGCCTCCAGTATTGGCTCGGCGTTGGCGCCCAGCCGTCCACCTCGGTCCGCACCCATTTGAGAGGCGTCTTTGCAGAGTTCCGGGGAACACCGGCTGTTGCAACGGCTCCGCCCGCCGCCCAGAAAGCTGAAAAAATGGCAGAGACCAGTGCCGATGCTCCCAAGAAAAAGACCGCAAAGAAAGAGTCCAAGTAAACCGTGTCAAACCCGACGCCACCGAATGAGGAGTTAAAGAATCTCGTCGAGGTTATGGCCAAGGCGCTGGTTGATTTTCCTGATCAGGTGAATGTGTCTGATGTTGAGGGCGAACAGACAACGGTAATCGAACTTAAGGTCGCACGGGAGGACCTGGGAAAGATTATTGGCAAAGAGGGCCGCACCGCCCGATCGCTTCGAACCATTCTTGCGGCGGTGTCCACAAAGCTCCGCAAGCGCTCGGTCCTGGAGATCCTAGAATAGTGAAGCACCTCAAGTTGGGTCTCATATCCAGGCCGCACGGCTTAAGGGGGGCATTTGTCCTCAGACAAGACAGCGGCCCCGAATCCCCTATTCAGCATTTGAGCCGAGTATATCTCGCAACGGCCGCGGGCGTGCAGGGACCGTTCACGGTAGAGGAGGCGGCGCCGCTGAGCCGTGGTTGGAAGATCCAACTCAACGAACTGACCTCACTTGAGGCCGTTGCACCCTTTCTGGGGGCTGCGGTCTTGGCCGAGCGGGATCATGTGCCAAAGACTGCCGGAAAGGCGGAGTATTTCGTGGAGGATCTCGTGGGACTGGCCGCCTTTGAGGGTGAGAACCGCCTGGGAGTCATCGCCGGCGTTGAGCCAGGAGGCGGAGCCCCTGACCGGTGGTGGATTCGCCTTGATTCCGGAGGGGAATTAGCGGTACCCGCAGTGAAGGAATATGTGGAGAAGGTCGAGCTGACCGCAGGTCGAGTCCTTCTTAAGAACACGAATAGACTCCCATGAGGCTCCACTTTATCACTCTGTTCCCCGAGCTCATCACTCCGTGGCTGAGCTCTAGCATCATCGGCCGCGCCCACACGCGCGGCGTGTTTTCTTTCGAGTGCCACCAGCTGCGCGACTACGCGACCAACCGCCATCGAACTGTAGACGATGTGGCGTATGGCGGAGGTGGAGGTATGGTCCTCAAAGTGGAGCCCCTCGTGCGCGCGGTCATCGCCATACGCAGTCGGGAGCCGCAGGCCCGCACGATTTGCTTCGCTCCCCAAGGGGAGCCACTGTCTTTGAGTCAGATAGAACAAAACAAAGGTGCCCCCTCTCTCATCCTCGTCTGCGGGCACTACGAGGGAATCGACCAGCGATTCATCGACGGCTGGGTAGACCAGGTGATATGCGTAGCCGACGTGATCGTCACAGGCGGAGAACTGCCAGCCCTCATATTTGCCGACTCAATGATTCGCCATTGCGACGGCTCACTCGCCGAGGGGCGAGCCACGAATGAATCTTTTTCGCTTCAGGATCAAGGGCGGCAACTCCTCGAATACCCACACTACACGCGGCCGTCCGTCTTTGAAGGCCAACCGGTCCCAGAGGTCCTGCTCTCGGGAGACCACGCGGCGGTCGATCGTTGGCGCCGGGAGCATTCAGTCGACATCACACGGCGCCTCCGGCCCGATCTTCTCCAAATTGACAAAGAATTGAACCCGTCGGGATAATCGCCGCACCTTATGAACGATTTCAATCAGCTGGGCATCATGGAAGTCGACCATGTCGAGTTTGCCGTGGGCAATCTTGAGCAGAAGAGCGCTCTCTTCTACAGCCTCGGGTTTGAAAGGATGGGATATCGCGAGATCACCGAGCGAGGGCTCCGTTCATTGTTGCTGGGTCAGGGAAAGATCTGGATCGTTCTCACGCACTCTACCCTGAAATCGGACCGAGCGTGTCAGTACGTTGCCAACCACGGCGATGGGATCCTCACAATTGCCTTTTCCTGCCGCAACGCGGTCACGGCGCTGGAAACCACTGTTGCCCGCGGGGCAGCGCTCACCGAGTCTCCGCGCAAAATCGCGCGAGACTTCGGCCAGCTTGAGCGCGCTTCGATCGCGGGACCGGGAGATGTGCACCACGTCTTTTTGCAAAGAACGGGCGCCCTGTTTGACGATGGCTTCAATGAGCCCGTCCGCGAAGCTCCTCCAGGCTTTGGCCTTGGGCGCATCGACCACCTCACGGTAAACGTTGAAAAGGGACGGATGAAGGATTGGGCAGACTTCTACGCCAAGGTCTTTGGTTTCAAAAACTCTCGCACCTTCGATATCCGCACCGATCGAACGGGCCTTAAATCGTTCGTCATGGAAAGCCCGGACGGCCGCATCAAGATCCCCATCAACGAACCGACGGAGGATGCTTCCCAAATCCAGGAGTTTCTGAATATCCACCACGGCCCGGGTGTACAGCATATGGCTCTCTCGACCCCTGATATTCTCCAATCGGTCAAGAAGCTCCGTGGACTAGGCATCGCCTTTCTTGAGGTGCCCGACACCTATTACGAGGCGGTCACGGCACGAGTCACACAGATCTCCGCCCAAATTCCCGAGCTGCGTGACCAGCGCGTTCTCGCTGACGGAGATGCCTCCGGGTACCTGCTTCAAATCTTCACGCAAAACCTCGTCGGCCCTTTCTTCCTGGAGTTCATACAACGAGAGGGGAACGATGGCTTTGGCGAAGGGAACTTCCAGGCCCTGTTCGAAGCCATCGAGCTCGACCAAGAGCGCAGAGGCGTGCTCACAGCCCGTCAGACCTCCCCCGCTCAATAGTCGTACTCTCTCACCCCCACCCTCAAAGAAAGCGTCAGAAGAACCGCTGTGACCCCCTTTTTGTTCAGCGCCGCCGCTTCAACCGTCGTTCGGCCAGCCGCAACGGCATAGGAACGAGGCGCCCCTTCCAGGTTGTTGTCCCACACCTCTGCCGTGGCGGTGAGCGAGTCCTTCGGGCCGGTTGGGAACCGGATGGGGGGAATCACCAGGTGGTCCCATTCACCCGGCCCGAAGACCAACTCTTCCCGCACTCCTCCATCGGATTCGAGCTTCAGCTTGAGGTGGAGAACCCGCTTGAGAAAACGGCCGTATCGGTTGCTCCCCTTCGCCAGCCCCTCGGGCAGGCGAAGGGTGAGCAAAACCGGTCCACTCCCCCCACAGCTCTGAAGAAAAAAACCGATAAGGATGTAACAAATGAGTCGGTTCACGCTCCTGACTGATGCAACGTGGATACCAGGCGCGCCAGGCTAGCCGAGCTCTTTGGGGTGGACCGAAAATCCGGACTGGCGTCGGGAAAGCGAACCCGAGATAAGTGTCAGAAGTCACTCAGCAATACGCCCCCGGAGCCATTCTTTTGCGTTGACACAGGCAGTAACTCATAGGAGAACTGTGGGCTTAAATCCGCCTTGCCCCCGCAGGATGCAAGCGGAAGGAGTTAACTCACGATGGCGTTCGACAATTCTGAAATGGGCTCATCCCTGGGTGCACGCACCCCCAAAATGGCCCACGATTCAACACGAGGAAGTAGACTGGTGGCACCAACAAGAAAATTCGCAGTAGCCGACCTCCCCGAATTACCGACTGACGATACGGATCTCGAGGATCGAAAAGAATCCTTCACTGAAAATGGACAGACCTTTTCCCAGATGCTCGAGGAGAGCCAAAAGGGAATCCGTTTTCAAGAGGGCGAGGTTGTGGAAGGGCTCGTGGTTACCATCGGTCACGACTACATCACGATCGACATTGGCTATAAGTCCGAAGGCCAGGTCAATGCCTCGGAGTTTCTCGACAATACAGGTGAGCTCACGATTGCCGAAGGGGACCATGTTCTGGTCTATATCGAGCGCGTCGAGGACGACTACGGTCGTTTGATTCTGTCTAAAGAAAAGGCGGATGTGCTCCGGGCCTGGGATGAGATCAGCGAGGCCTGTGAGAAGAATGAATTGGTGGAAGGCACCGTCGTGGCCAAGGTCAAGGGCGGTCTCTCGGTCGACATCGGCGTCAAGGCGTTCCTTCCGGGTTCGCAGGTAGATGTGCGCCCAACGAAGAATCTCGACCAGTTCCTGGGCAAAACTTTCAAATTTAAGATCATCAAGTTTAACAAAAAGCGCGGAAACATCGTTCTTTCCCGCCGCCTCCTCCTGATGGAAGAGCGCGCCCGAATGAAGGAGCAGACGCTTTCTAAGATCGAAGAGGGAATGGTAACAGAGGGCGTCATCAAGAACCTCACCGAGTACGGTGCGTTTATCGACCTCGGCGGCCTGGATGGCCTCCTCCACATCACCGATATGTCCTGGGGCCGGCTCAAGCACCCGTCCGAGCTCTTTAAGATCGGCGACAAGATCCAGGTCAAGGTTCTCAAGTATGACGAGGAGAAAGAGCGCGTTAGCCTTGGCTACAAGCAGCTTCTGCCTGACCCGTGGAATTCCGTTCAGGAGCGTTACACGGTTGGCATGCGGGTGAAGGGTAAGGTCGTAAGCCTCACCGATTACGGCGCATTCGTTGAGCTTGAGCCCGGCGTTGAAGGCCTGGTCCATGTGTCTGAGATGTCCTGGACCCAGCGCGTGAAGCACCCGTCGAAGCTTGTGAACGAAGGAGATGTCGTTGAAGCCGTCGTTCTCGACGTCGACACCGGCAACCGCCGTATCTCGATGGGCATGAAACAGATTGAGCCGAACCCGTGGGATATTCTCATCGAGAAATACCCGGTCGGAAGCAAGATCAAGGGCGCCGTTAAGAACACCACCGACTTCGGTGTTTTTGTCGGCGTTCCAGAAGGCGTGGATGGACTCATTCATGTGAGCGACATTGCCTGGGATAAGCAGAATCCGGATCCCAATACGATGTTCAAAAAGGGCGACGAAGTTGAGTGCATCGTCCTTGCGATCGATAAGGCCGCCGAGAAATTTAGCCTTGGCATCAAGCAACTGTCGGACGACCCGTGGCGCTCTGTGGCTGAGCGCTACCCACTTTACAGCCGTGTGAAGGGTAAGGTCACTAAGGTGGCGGACTTCGGAGTGTTCCTAGAGATTGAGAACGGCGTTGAAGGTCTTTTGCACATCTCTGAGCTGGAGAACATTGAAGGCAAGACCTCCAAGGAGAAGCTGAAATCCATCGAGGTTGGCACTGAGATCGAGTGCCTCATTACGGCGGTCGATATGAAGGAACATAAGCTCGGGCTGTCGGTGAGAGCTCTCGAGAAGCACGAAGAGCGCGAGAACATTAAACACTACGCCAAACAGGCAAGCTCAAGTTCTCGGACAAGCTTGGGAGAGATGTTGGAGCAGAGCCTGGCGCAGAAGCTAAAAGAGGCCGCCGCCTCCACCACCAAAGAACCCGCTGACGACGGCGGTGGCAGCGAAAACCAATAGAGCACCTAACTCATGCGCTTCTTGATGCGTCTATTGTCGATGGCAGCCGCGGTTTTCGGGCTGCTTCTGATCCTCACGTTCTCGGTAAGCCTTATTCGCATCCTTTGGGAGACCAAATCGAAGAACCGACCACGCGTTGAAGTGATCGAGCTCAGTGGAGTGATCATGAGCTCCACGCGGATTTTGGAAGAATTGAAGCAGGCTGAGGAGGATGATCAGGTTAAGGCGCTGGTTGTCCACATCAACTCACCGGGCGGAATGGTCGCCCCTTCACAGGAAATCTATGCCGCGCTTTTGAGGGTGGATCAGAAGAAGCCGGTGATAGCCTCGATGGCCTCACTGGCTGCCAGTGGCGGTTACTATGCAGCTTTGGGCGCGCGAAAAATTTTCGCTAACCCTGGCACGCTCACGGCTAGCATCGGCGTGATCATGGAGTTCGCTAACACGCAAAAGTTATTTCAGTGGGCCAAGATCGAGCGCTTCGCTCTCAAAGCGGGACGCTTCAAAGATGTCGGAAGTCCCCTCCGTGAGATGTCGAAAGAGGACCGAGCCCTTCTTGAGGGAATGCTCACCAACATCCACGCTCAATTCAGCCAGGCGGTGAAGGAACGACGCAAATTGAACGACACCGAGCTCGCAAGCACCGCGGACGGTCGCGTGATGACTGGAGAACAGGCCGTCCAGACCAAGCTGGTCGACACACTCGGGGGGATTGAAGAGGCCATCTCTGAGGCAAAGACGGCGGCGAGCTTGCCTGCTGATGCTTTCGTCCATTTCCCATCATCCAAAAGGGGGGTCTTACGGAAATTTTTCTTGGGAGAGGACGACCCCAGTGAAAAGAGTTTTCTGGGGTCTTTGGGTGACGTGCTCTCTCTGGCCTCCGGGCACTCACGCATGAGCGGCGCCAGGATCTGGCTCCTCGCCCCACTTCGTTAGATCTGGCAATTCTCGCCGCTCTACCTACACAAAAGGTGCCCCAAAGTGTCACGCGTGTCTTCGTCCTAGGCTGCGGAGCACTTGGCACACGACCTGCAACTTTCCCTGTCCTTGGGTGGTTTGAGAGGGCGCCCAGTATCGGAGCCAGATATGCGCCTCAAGACTGTGTGTCTCTTGCTTTCGCTGTTCTCAGGCCATTCACGCGCGGAAATGCCTCGGAAATCGGTATCTTCTCAACCCCTGCAGGCTTCACTGCCCACGTCTTCTAGCTCACAGTGGACGGGAGCTCTGGAGATTCGTCCTTCATTTCTAGCCAATTCGAACCAAATCTACGGTCAGAACTATGCCGAGCTGGGGGTGACTCTGAACGCGGCGACCTACCTTGGCTACCAACAGATGTTCATGAATAATTTTCAGAATAGTAATCCTCAGTTTGAGGATGGCCCTCAACTTGCCCTCAGCGACGGTTTCTTTCGACTGCAGTTAAGAAACCTCTGGCGTCGAGGTGGCTCGTCTCTCAGCTTCGAACCTCGCGTCTATCTTCCCACCGATGAGAACCTGAGATTCCAGGGAATGATCTCGCGCTTGAGACTCAACACAACCTTCGAGCAGCGGTTTTCGCGCTGGTTTTCTCTCTTTGTGATCGAAGCCCCAATAATCCACTTTTATGATCGGGCAGGAGCCAACGATCCCGGCACCGGTGCCCCCAGCGCGAACCCCGAATATGAAAACCGGGTGATCTTGAACAGCCAGTTTACATTCTCCAAAAGCTGGAGCCTTTCGATTCCGTTCATCCTCCAGAGCGTGCGTTACAGCAACTATCAAATCGGTGCCACCAACAACGACACCTGGTCCAACACGGTCTTGGCATGGCCGGAGCTGACCTACTCCGTGAATCGTAATCTGCAGTTGGGCCTTGCTTACCAGACTGGAAATCTCATCTCGAGCGATATGTCCCAGTTCACGATCGACAAAGGGTTTGCGGCCGGTAGCGCCGAGTTGGTATTCCATATCGGATTTTGATCTTGACACGATTGGTCAATTTCTGCTTTGCCTGAGGTATCGGGGGTTTTGAGATGGGTAACGGGATGGGCACTCGTCGGTGGCTTTACCTGGGGTTTTGGGCTCTGATTGGCGCTGGTGCAGCCTGGTCTCGAGAGATCAACATCGACGACGTCAAAAGGCTCAAGGCGCTGCCGGCGGTTCTCGAGCAGCATTTTCCCGAACACGCACGACTTCAAGCGGATCTCCTCGAGGAAACTACGAATTGGGTAGCCGAAGAATCCGATCAATCCGCTGCAAGGATGCGGATTCTCTTATGCACGCATCCGGAAAGTGATTCTTTTCAGATCGTAGGTATGTATGCTCAGGCAATGGGGCTCGGCCAGCCCGTGCGCATCGACCTCGGAGAAATTGTCAGTGCGGCCCCCCGCTCGCCCCGAAAGGCTTTCAAGGCCCTCATGTCGGGAATCGTCGAGCAGGTGGCGCAGAGCCCAGAGACCGTTTTTCTGCTGGAGAATATTGACGAGACCCCTCGCTCCTTTCAAAGCGCCCTTGGAAATCTATTGGAGGCCTCAACGGTGAGCTTCAATTTGGGCGACACAAAGGAGAAAAGAGAGGTCAGGATGGGTGATGTCACCTACTTTCTCTCAACCCGGGCTGCTGCGCCCAATCTTGAGCGGGCGGCGTGGGGCGGGGGCTTCGGCTTTCGGCCTAACCCCGCACGTTTATCAAGGGCGTTCAGCGATCCAGGGCTGCGAGAGGTCTTGATCAGCGATGGATTCAGCCCCTCATTTCTCAAGCAAATCTCACGCGTCACGCCCGTCGGGCCCGCCGCGAGCGCTGAACATTTTGCTCGGAATCTGCGTCACCACCTCGCACAACGTTTTCCGGCCTTCTCACCAGAAAGCGTGGCGAGTGAAATCAAGGAGTTGACTGAGGCCCATTTCTCGATGAGGGGCGGATACGAGCGAGCGAAATCGGAAATCACTCGCCTGGTGGAGAAGCGATTGGCGTCGGAGAGAATCGACAATCTGATCAATTGTTCGGATACACTCGCGGGATTCAGAGTCAGCTGACCAATTCAATCATGACTCACTGTGTTGTCATCATGCGCTTGTTTCGTTAACTTCCGTTTTGTTTCAATGGCTTAGTGTCTATAATGAATTCATTCCACACCCTGGAGACACGCCATGGCCGACAACTCGAGCGTAGCACCCTCTCCTTTTGAAAAACTCTCGCTGAAATTTATTCTCGACGAGATCAGGGATCGAAAAGCGGTCCCGAACCACGAATTCTGCGGAACGGCCGAGGTGCCCCACGAGGAGCTGATCGAGTCGGCCCCGATCGAAGCGATGGTGGGAGAGAGCGCCGAGGCGACAAGTGAACTTGTTCTTCCCGAAGGGAAGAAATACTTTCGCATTGGTGAAGTGTCGGAGATTGTCGGTGTGGAGCCCTATGTGCTCCGGTATTGGGAATCGGAGTTTAGAAGCGTTAGGCCCGTGAAAACCTCAGCGGGCCACCGTGTTTATGCTCGTAAGGATGTGGAGACGCTATTTAAGATCCGGGTTCTCCTTCACGTCGAAAGATTCAGCATCAAAGGAGCGAAACGTGCGCTTCTCAAGCCATCGCCCACGGCGCAGATAACGACAACCAACCCCCGTTATGCAAGCACGCTGCGGGAGATGGCCACCGATCTCAAGTCGCTCATTCAGCTCGCCAAACAGTGGTAAGAACGGCACATCAGCGAAAAAGATTTGAGCCTGTGCCCTAGGTGCGGATCTTTATCCGAAGGCCTTTGGGAATGAAGAGTCTGTCGATGAGATTGAACGAGGCTTGGACAAGCACGGCCAGAAGTGCGGCTGGAATCGCCCCCTCAAGAATCTGAGCCACGTCATCCTTTCGGATTCCGATCAGAATCGGCTCCCCGTAACCACCGGCGCCAATGATGGCCCCTAAGGTAGCGGTGCCCGCCAGCACACCCATCGGTACGGCGACTAAGATCGTGAGGAGCAGCGAGATTGAGACCAGGATGAGGTGTTGTGGCGCGTGTAGACCGCGATCGATCCGCGGTGAGCGGTGTCTTTGAGCCCTAGGAAGGAGGCCGCAACACTGCGTTCGTTGCGTTTTTGCAACTTCACGGCGGCGTTCATATCTACCATCGCCTTTTCCGTGATTGTGCCCCCGAGATCGTCAAGAGCCCTGATGAGGTCTGGCGCCGTCTTGGCCAGCGCGTCTCGATAGACGTAGAGAGCATCGTAGCGGGGGAAGAGGTGCGCGTCGTCCTCGAGTGCAACGAGATGGTGGTATTCGATTTCAGCATCGGTTGTATAGAGATCGGTCACATCGAGTGAGCCTTCAGCAAGGCCAAGGTACGTGACCTCATGTTCTAAGGATCGGACAACCTCAGGATTGAGGCCATAGGCTCTCTTGAGCGCTGGCCAGCCCTCGGCCCGATTCATAAACTCGTGGCTGAATCCGAATCGCAGGGAGGGATAGCGCGCCAGATCGGAGATCTTCTTGAGTCCCAACTGTGAGGCTGTCGTTTGGGTCACGCCGATGGCGTAGGAATTGTTAAAGCCCAGGGGTTTGGTGGCTCGCAATCCCAAACGGTGAAGTGAGGCCTCGATGGCAGGCCAATCACGAGGGTGACCGGGCAAGAGCTCTTGGGATAGGGTGCCAGTGTACTCGGCATAGAGATCAATCTCTCCTTTGAGAAGTGCTGCCCACACAACCCGCGTCCCCCCGAGCCCTGCGCTATGATGGGCCCGCGCTCCATTCTGCACGGCGAGAATAGCGGCGATTTCGCCGAGGGTGACGTTTTCGATGTTGGCCTTAGAGGCAATCCTGACTTCAGTCGCCCAACCAAGACTCGTGACACCGACGACCCATGTGGCAAGAATCCTAAACATAGTTCACAAAATGCGGCGGTCGCTGGGCGTTGATAAAGGCGGAGACGAATGCGTCCGCGGGTTCTTGGGAAAGGGTCTTGAAATCTCCGTCCTGCACCACTCGCCCCTCCTTCATGAGAATGATTCGGTCACCGAGGAAAGAGGCTTCACCCAGGTCGTGAGTCACAAGAATGACCGTCTTCCTCAGTTCCCTAAAGATGGCCTTGAGATCGCTTTGAAGGTCGCTGCGAATCATGGGATCGAGCGCCCCCATCGGCTCATCCAGGAGAAGAACCTCGGGATTGAGCATGAGCGCGCGCATCAGACTCACGCGCTGACGCTGCCCCCCCGACAATTGCAATGGGAACTGTTTGAGACACCGGCCCGGAAATTTTGTTAGCATAAGGAGCTCATCCAATCGATTCTTGAGCTGGGCCTCATCCATTTTCAGGTAACGGGCGAGAAGAAGCACGTTGTCTTCGGCGTTCAAGTGCGGAAAGAGGCCACCATCCTGGATCACATACCCCATCCGTCGCCGCTGAATCATGGCATTTTCTTCGGTGAGTGGCTCTCCGTCGAAGAGTACTCTCCCCTCATCGGGTGGAATGAGCCCCATGAAGATCCGTAGTAGAGTGGATTTTCCAGACCCGCTCTCGCCAATCAACACGGTGGTCTCAAACGATCCTACGGTGAATGAAGTCGGCCATAGCGCGTGGTTTGCATGATAGCGTTTCGAGACCGCCTGAAGTTCAAACATTTACAGCTTCACCCAGACCGATTTCCGCTTCGTATAGCTATCGAGAGAGTGGATGGCCATTTCCTTTCCCCACCCGCTCTGGCGGAAGCCTCCGAATGGGCTCGCAAAATCGTAGCAACCATAGCGATTGATAAACACCTGACCGGCGTCAAGCCTCTCGGCAATGCGGTGGGCGCGAGTGATATCCTTGGTCCAAAGTCCGGCCGCGAGGCCAAAGACCGTGTCATTGGCCATCGCGACGGCTTCGTCGTCCGTGGTGAACTCGGTTACGGTCAGGACAGGGCCAAAGATCTCTTCCTTGGCAATCTTCATCTCCGGGCGAACATCCGCAAAAATTGTCGGGCGTATGAAAAGCCCGTGGGCATTGCTTCCGTTGCGATCATTCACGCCTCCGGCAGCGAGGCGAGCCCCTTCTTCTTTCCCTATCCGGATGTAGTCCATGACTTTATCGTAGTGGGCCTTGTGACATTGAGGCCCTTGGTCGCTCCGCGCATCAAAGGGGTCACCGCACTTTACTGCTTCGGCCCGTTTTACCAAGCCAGCAATCACGGTCTTTGCAACGTCCTTATGGACCAGGAGTCGGGTCGGCTCTGAACATTTTTCCCCTTTGTGGGAAAACATGGCTTCGAAGGACCGTTGAATAGCTTCTTCCAGATCGGGTGGATCGTTGAAGATGATGTTGGGTGATTTTCCGCCTAGTTCCAAGGAGACACCCTTGAGATTCGACAACGCCGACTGAGAGGCGATTAATTTCCCGACGGGCGTGCTACCGGTGAAGGCAATTTTGGCCACGTGTGGGTGCTGGCTGAGGCATTCGCCAACACTCCTGCCCCCCAGAACAAGATTAATCACGCCGCTGGGAAGAATGTTCTTCTCTTCGAGAATCTCAAAGAGGCGAATGGCCGACAGAGATGTGAAGGGCGACGGCTTGAGAATCACGGTATTTCCCATCGCCAACGCGGGCGCCATCTTCCAGCACGCCATCAGAAGCGGAAAATTCCATGGGACGATCAGAGCGCACACACCGAGAGGCTCGCGAACGATGTAGTTGAGAAAATCCCCTTCCACTGGAGCTGTTTCACCATAGAGCTTGTTTGTCCATCCAGCGTAGTACTCAAACACCTCGGCAGCTTCCGGGAGATCGTCCTTCACCGATTCACGGTAGAGCTTCCCGTTATTGAGCGTCTCCAGTGTCGCGAGCTCAGCGTGGTGCTCTCGGATAGCACTGGCTATCCGGTTGAGGAGTTGGGCCCGCTCTTTGCGGTTCGTCTTTCGCCAGGAAGCGTACGCTGTGTGCGCCCGGGAGACGGCCAGCTCAACGGTCTCTCGCGGCGTCTCGGCAAAATGAGTGAGAGTCGATTGGTCAACGGGATTCACGGCGGCGATCCGTTCGCCCTGGATCATCCAAGCGCCTCCGACAACGGCTCCCTTGGGTTCTAGGGTGAGCCAACGGCGAGCCCACTCAAGGCGAGGGGCTAAGTGATCGCTGGGGCTATTCATGAGAGCGTCTCCCGGTGGCGCTCACACACAGCGCGGTTGATCTCAAGGGTATCGACACAGGTCGAAATGAGTCGGGTGGCCTGTTCGAGAATCCTAAGACTGTCGTTGAGATTGGCGGCCATCACCGACTCAAAAACATTGAGGTTGAGTTCCGTCTGCTCGAGCGCCGATTGAACGGCGGCATGGTTCCCTATGATCTGGATGGCACATTGGATCACGGTCTCTGGGATCATGGGGTTGATCTTCCCTGGAAAGAATGAGGAACCCTCGATCGTGGACTTCAGAGATATCTCATTCAGTCCAGCTGCGGGGCCGGAGGAAAGCAGCCGGAGATCCTTTGCAAACTTGAGATAGAGTCGACCCAAGGAGACGAGCGACCCCGAAAAAGTACCCAGATCATCTGAATTTTGTGCAGCGTCGAATAGATTTTCTCGCGCCACCCAGGCAATCCCTGTGACATCTTTCAGGAGATCCAACACGCAAGTTCGATAGGCGGCAGAGGCGCCTGTGCCGTCGCCAATGACCGTCCCCCCCAGATTGACCTGAAGAAGAGTGTCACGCGTTCTTTTAAGCTCTTGGCTTTGGCGTCTAAGCCCGGCAGCCACTCCAGAAAAGTAGGCGCCATAGGTAGTCGCCATTGCGTCGCGGAGACAGGTGCGCGCAATCGTCGGAATGTTTTGTGTCTCGGCCGCTCGCTTTTCGATGACGAGGACCAGCGAATCGACCTGATTGAGAACCTGCCCGCCCAACCGGTAGAGGGCGACCCGGAGCGCCGTGTGGCACACATCGGCCGTTGACTGCGATAGATTCGCCTGTGGAAATCCCACGATCTCGTTAACGTTCCTGTTGATCGCTATCGAGCCTCCGCCCAGAAGGAGATCCACCGGAAAGAGGTCGGCCGGGTTTTGCAACCGGATGGTCTTCACGCGGGCTTCAATCCGTTCTAGGTCTGGCCCTTTGATATGGCCGGCCTGCCGGTTGGCTCGCGCGCAGGCCACCTTCACATCAAGCAAGGCGGTGACATAGTCAGAGAAGCAAGACAGTGGACGCCTTCCCACTGCGCCGAGCGCCAGGGCCCGGGCCGTATGAATGCCATACGGAGCATCGCCCGAAATCGGCAGTCGCCCTAGGCTGTCCTCTTCCCAACGATCCATTGTCACACGTTCACCGGAGCCGTCGCCACCCTGCCGTACCGCATGTACTGCAGATGCTCCGTGCCCCTCACATCGGGGCGGGTGTCATACCCCAAAAGCGCGACCAATCGGGGCGTCTTTCCGCCAATCGCGGTCACCCGGTGAATTGAATGTCGCCCCTCGAAGAGTACGAGCGCCCCGGGCTGCATCTCGAGGTGGACCACACCCTCAGGGGACCCATCAAGTAGGGCAAACTTTTTCATAACGTTCCTCGCGCGCGGTGCGGATCATGGGTACAAACTCAAAATCACCGCCCTCTTCGGAATCCTGAAGCGCAATCGAGGTCACAAAATCGGTCTGGTCGAAGTGCCATCTGAGATAGTCACCCTCTTTCATCACAGCAATGTTGAGAGCTGAGAGCGAATCGTTGTAGCGGTAGAGTTTGGGCTTTTGGAGGATCTGAGCCAGAAGTTCGACCAATGGGTTCCACTCATAGAGTTGGCGAATGAGGGTCGCCTTGGGGATCTGATCGTAGGCGACGGCACCGAGGGAGGTCGTGTCGGTGCGTCTTTTTGGATGGTTCGACTCGAGCGTCGGGTCGATTGGCTCAAGGTAGGCGTTTCCATTCACTGTACTGTGATAGGCGCGTGGTGCGAGCCTCGCAGCCTCTCCCGCCATTGCCCCAATGTAGGCCGGGTTTACAAATTCTCTGAGCGCGCAGCAGCCAACAGATCTGATCTGCTCGCGGCAGGTCGCCAGGAAATCCTGGCCTTTCGAGCCCGCGAGTTCGAGGACAGGATATCTATTGAGATTTACTAGAGTTTCCGGTGTGACGTCGGACATCTTTACCTACTATTTGACGCTAAAGCACTGCGCTATTACCCCCTTTAATCCTCGGGCTGGGCGAAGTAAAGGCGCCCCGGAGACCTGCGTTAACAGAGTTTCACTGTCTAAGGGACCAACGCGTTTCTGTTCTCATTTTAAGGTGTTAGAAAAGAGGCTCAGAACGTTGTCCAAAATATTGTCGAATTGAGGCGAGAGACCCCATTAGAGCGCCCCACACCTTCAGCGGCCCGTTGTTTGCAACAGAATGCTTGAGCGCTATCCCACCCCTTTCAGAAAGGCATTTCACTCGTGCGCCGCGCGTGGTTTATCATGCTGTCGACCTTGCTGGCGTGTTGTTCCGATCAGGTGGAGACGTTCTATTCCAGGCTCCCGCCCGATTTCTGGAGCAACTCTTACCTCCTCGCAGACATAGAATCCAATGAGCTCAGTTCCGCCCCCATCGACATCCTTTGGGTGGTCGACAACAGCGGTAGCATGGCCGCGCACCAGTCAAATCTTCAAAAATATTTTTCGAGCTTTATGGCGGCGTTCACCCAAAACCCTGGCTTGGATTACAGTTTTGGCCTCCTCTCGACCGACACGCGAAACGCCCCGTATCTCGGCTTCGACCCTCAAGACTCGCTCACCCAGAACGCTCTCGATCCGGTGGGAAGTTTCCAGAGGGCGGTCGCCCGACTGGGCACCAAAGGAGCTGGCACAGAGAAGGCCTTCACGCCAATCATGAATGCCATCAGGAACCACCCCGATTTTCTCCGGCCGAAGGCTCGGCTTGGCCTCATCATCGTTTCCGATGCCGCGGAACAAAGCACGGAGATCTCGGTGCAAGGTTTTGTGAATTACCTCATCGGGAAAAAGGGGAACCTCAACAGCGTGAGCGTCTATGGAATTCTCGGGCCTAGTGATTTTCAGTGTGCACAAACGGACACCGCCTGGACCTATAAAGGCAGCCGCTACGAAGCCTTTATGAAAGCAACCAAAGGTCACACGATTCCGCTTTGCAGTGATTTTAGCACGGGCCTCCTCACCATTTCGCAGGGGCTGGTGTCCCAGACGCTCTCGGTCCGCATTCATTTGCCACGAGTGCCACCCGACCCAAGCACAATCGCGGTGAGTATCAATACGGTCACGGCACCCGAGGGCTCCTGGCGATACGATTCGCAATCCAATGACATTGTTTTTCTCGATACCAGCCTTTTTCTGCACCCCGACGACCGCATTGACGTTTCGATGAGCCTCGTTCCCCCCTCCAGCAGCCAGGCGAAATCCTCCGTTTCCTCACTGGAACGGTGACTCCGTTCTGGCACGGATGGTGCATATGTTTGGGAGTGTGTTCAAAGGAAAAACAAAACGCGGCGTGGATATTAGGGAAACTCTCCTAATGCCCCCATCGCTTCGCGCCAAAAACAAGCGGATATGGATACTAGTGCTCGACAGTTCTAAGGCCCGGATGTTTTCAAGCCGCCCGGGAAAAAACGAATTCGCTCTGGTGCAGGAGATTTCCAATCCCCAGGGGCGGGCGCATGGCAGAACTCTGGTCACCGATCGGCCCGGTCGCAGCTTTGATAGCCACACTCGTAGCACGCACTCACAGACGGGGGCTTCGAGGCACTCTTTATCGTCGAGATTGAGCCCCCATGGCCAAGCGGTCGAGTCTTTCTTGAGCAAACTCGCCAAGTACCTTGAAACAAAGAGTCATCAAGAACAGTTCTCGCAACTCATCGTATTCGCCGAACCTCACCTTTGGGGAAGGCTGCAAAAGATGCTGGGGCCATCCCTGAAGAAACAGATGCTGAAACGGGAATGGGACCTGGCCTGGTTACCCACTTCACAGGTAATACCCCGCCTCCATGCCGCTTAACGGCGAATGCAATTCGCCACACAGCTGTTGCAGGCTGGACGGCCAGCGTTCCGGATCGGTCGCCGGCCCCAGGGGGAGTTCGGTTTTTGCAGCGAGCATAGGTCGCTGCCGATCGTCTATATAGTGGCTGGCGCGAAACTCCCTGCATAATTTCTTAGTTTATCGACGAGAAACGGCTTGATGTCTGTCTCATGGTGTGGTGATTTGTGTGGCATCAGCATGGGTTTTGGCATCTTGTTTCTACTTTTTCTCCTGCAC
>JACPWY010000068.1 GCA_016196825.1 Deltaproteobacteria bacterium
GTGCAGGAGAAAAAGTAGAAACAAGATGCCAAAACCCATGCTGATGCCACACAAATCACCACACCATGAGACAGACATCAAGCCGTTTCTCGTCGATAAACTAAGAAATTATGCAGGGAGTTTCGCGCCAGCCACTATGTACTGGATGGAGAGGAATTCGTTGAAGTGAAGTTAGGAAAGGCCTCGGCGCAAGAATTTTATTGGTTCCCCAAGACCTTTCCGGGAAAGAAACTTTCGGTTATTTGCACCACTCCATTTGAATCTGACTGCGTGCGGGGCATCACCATTCACGATTTTCTGATGGAGGGCGCCTGCCTCGACTTCATCCGAGAGTGGCGCGATCCGGCGCGCCGGGAAGAGTTATAGCCCGCCGACGCCGGCGCCGAGGAACACGTTGCCGTTGTAGCTGCTGGAGAAGGGGAGGAAATCTCCGGCCAAGCCAGAGATCATGAGGCCCGAGCGGCCGTCGAAGGTCTTGACCTCGCCGTGGCAGGGGTTGTTACCACCCGCACCGATGAGGATTTCCGACATGCCGTCACGGTTTAAGTCGCCGACCGCGACGCGCGAGCCGTAATCAAACTTCGGGAAGGCCGCGATGCTGAAGAGCAGCGTGCCCGACGCACCGTCGAAAACCTTCGTATATTTGTGAGCGCTGCAGTCGTCATGCGCTCCGACGATCACATCGGCAAACCCGTCGCCATTCACATCGCCGACTGCGATTTGCGAATCCTTGTTGTCGTTCGGATAGGCGATGATGCCGCGGATGAGTTGGAAGTTTTTGCCACTGTAGATGTGCACATCGCTGCCAGTGCAGGGTGAGGTGACGACGTCGGAGTAACCATCGCCGTTCACATCACCGACCGCGACGTGGGAGCCCTTCATGCCGGGGTACGGCAGGAACTCGGCGACCTTCGCGTGGGACTTGCCATCAAATACTCGCACGAGTGACGTCGAGGCGTTGCAGCCCGGTCCGACGACGAGGTCAGCGATGCCGTCGCCGTTGATGTCACCTGCCGAGACGTAAACCTGCTTCATCGTGAATTCCGGGAAGGGAGCCACATCCCACATCGTGCTGAGGTCGGCCGCGTGAAACACTCGCACCCCGGCGAGGTTGCTCGGGGCTGCACCGACCACGAGGTCGGTCGAGCCGTCGCCTTCGAAATCACCCATGGCGACCGTCACGCCGGCGTTGTAGCTCGGAAAGGGCTTGAAAGACCGAGAAAGAGTGGCGTTGTATCCCGTGAAGACGCTGACTTGGCCGGGAGACCTGGTGTCGGTCGCGACCGCAAACGCATCGGCCGCCTTCGTCACGTGGATGGCTGAGCACGTGGCCGTGGTGCCGGCCGCATCACCGATTAAAGCGGTGATCGTGTGGGCGCCAGGGATACGGAACGAAGCACGCTGCCAGAGGTCGTAGACGTTCGCGTCATACCAGTTGGTCTGATCGAGTGAGCTGTCGACTCTGAGCAATCTGTAAGGGGCCACGCCCATCCCAGTCGGGACCGTGACCTGAATCTTGGAGACCATACCGGCCGCCGCGGTGTTGTTGATACCGGTGGTCAGGTTACAGGCGAGCGGGTTGATATTGATGCCGTTGCCGAACAGGAGCTCGATCGTGCCGGTCGCGGTCTGACCAGAAGCAGATGTCGCGGTGACGGAAAGAATGAAATCGTGGCTTAGGCTATCTGTCGCTCTCACCGTGGCCGAATTGCCGTTGGGGAGAATCTGGATGCCGGAGCCGACGGTGCTGAATTGGTAGGTCACAGGCGCTGTCATCGTGGAGATTGCAGTGACGAGGAAATTGGAGCCAATCGGCGCGACCTGGCCAGCGACGCCGTTCACAGTGGAGCTCAGCGAGATGAGCCCTGAACCGCCACCGCCGTTGCCGCCGGTCACGTTCACCAGCGAGGAGCAGGTGACAGTCTGGCCGTTGTTGGTGATCGAGGTGCTCATGACGCGATTGCCGGGCTGCGTGTACTGAATGCCACCGGAAACAGCGCCTTGACTATTGGAAATCGAGGTGACCGGCACCGCCCAGTCGGGGTTGCTCCAGCCCATCTGCGGGTAGAGCGAGCTGAAGGTAGTGGTGCCCGAACCGTTGACCACATTCACTGTGATCTGAGTGGTCTGACCGACGCTGGGGCTCGTCGGGTTGACTGCAATGTTGCACGCTAAATTGTTTCCGCCATCGACAACGCCAGCGGGGAGGATGGTGAGATTCAGCGAGCAAAATGCCGAGGCGTTGCGCGAATCGGTTACCTGAATCTGTTTTGTCACCGTGAGGTTGGTCGAGCCGCTGTTGGTGTAGCTGCCAGCGATGGTAGTCTGGCTCGCAAAGCTCGTCACGAGTGTTGGAACGGAGTAAGGGGCGACGCCGCCCGCGGCGTTCACCTGAATCGAAAGCTGCTGTCCGCTCTGAACCTGACTCACGATCTGCCCCGTCGAACTGATCACCGCGGCCGAGCAGGTGAGCGCGCTGGTCGAAACCACGGGTTGAACAATCGGAGTGGGGAGTGTCGCTTGGGTATTGGCGACGACGCAGGCTGAGTTGGCGCTGCCACTGATGGAACCGCGGCATTGGCCGTTGTTGGCTGTACAGCCCGCGAGAAGGGCGAAGAACGAAATCCCAAAGGCGAATAACCAAGCGTTGAGTCTCATAGCAGTCTCCTCAAGTCGTCTAACAAAGAAGGTGTCTTACGGGATTGAATTGCAAACGCCGGGCCGAGTCGATTTGTGCGGCCCCCACGCTGGGGGCACTGTCCACGCGCAGTACACGCTTGAGGCCCCTGGCTTAAGTGGTTGGTTCCTTGGGGATATTTGGTGACCACTGACTGAACACAGGGCCCACAAGGGCCCTTGGGGGGCTATAAACTCTTTTTGTTTCAAGGGTTTGACTTAGACTTCTGCGTTACCCACAATCATAATGAGCACGGGGGTTGATGACGGCGGTCACGCTCAATTTTTATGGCATTCGAGTGAGGGTGGAAGGGGAGTCGGCCCTCACCGCGCGCATCGAAGGGGAGTTTGGATACTTCATCGCCGATGAAAGTGTCGCCCCCATCTTCAGAATCCGAGTCCACCCCAAGTTCGAACGAACCCAGAACTGGCGTAAACTTTTCCGCACAAAATGGTCCACTCTCTACCTCTCGAAAGGGAAGGAGCGGCGGGTCTGCTTCTTCAACAAAGCCTGGGTGGCCTATCGTTTCGAGGCAGGGGAATGCGATGTCTATTGCGATGAGGCTCCGACCTCATTCGAGGTTGTCTATTTGGTGGTGCTCTCCTATGTGGGCGAGGAGCTGGATAGGCGTGGGCTCCACCGTGTGCACGGGATGGGGCTTTGCCGAGATGGGCGGGGCATTCTATTTCTGGGCACCTCGGGCGTCGGAAAAAGCACCTTGGCCATCGAATTTCTCAAAGAGCACTCAAGCCGAATTCTCTCCGATGACACCCCGCTGGTAGAAGAGTCGGGGGGGATGATGGCCTTTCCGCAGAGGATTGCGCTGAAGGAGATGCCTTCGCTCAATCCTCAACACGTCAAACGATTCAAGCGCACGGAGTTTGGCGAAAAATTTGTGATCGCTTCGAGCTATTTTCGGGATCGCGTGCAGCCTTCGGTTCTCACCGATGCCGTGGTCTACCTGACGCGCGAGGGAAACGATTCCATCGAGATCAAATCCCTCACGCGCGCGGAGCTTTTCGTCCTTCTCTTGCGGTGGCTTGTGATTGGGCACGAGACGCCGCAAGTGTGGCAGCTTTACCTTCGGTTTTCGCCGTTGAGCGTGTGGTGGAAGAGCCGAATCCTCGTCTCGAGATTGCGTTGCGCGTGGGCCATTTCACGTCGGTCGCGCCCCTGGAAGGTGAATCTGGCCGAGGACGCCGAGAGGTCGGCGGACCAGCTGAAGACCTGGATCAGTAATGGCACTCTCGAGACGCGCGTGCCGGGGGAGATTCTGTGAAGTTGTCAGTGGTGATGGTGACGGCGGGGCGAGAGGCGCTTTTTCGGCGCACTCTCTGCTCGGTGCTCATTGATCTGCCCGAATCAAGCGAGGTGAGGGTTGTCGTCAATGGGGATCATCCGGGAACTCTACGGTGGCTTGAGGGGCTGGCCGATCCTCGCCTCAGTTTCTTGACTGTTCCAAATGAGTCTCGGTGTCAGGCCCGAAACCGTGCGATATCGGCGACAACGGGTGAGATTCTCTATGTATTCGATGATGATGTGATTGTGCCTCGTGGCCTCTTTCGTCTTGTGATCGATCGTTTTGATTCGGATGCGGGTCTGGGGGTTTTAGGCGGACCCAACCTAACTCCGCCCGATACGAAGGGGCTGGCTCGCCTTTGTGGCGCCATCATGGCGTCGGCTTTTGCAACGCCACGGGTGCGGTTTCGGTATGGAGCGGGTTCAGCCCGGCGATTTGTTGCGACCGAGCACCATCTGATTTTGTGCAATCTCGCGCTCAGGCGCAGTGAGTTTGCGAAGTCACAGGGTTTCTTTCCCAATTTGCGCAGCAATGAAGAGAATCTGTTGCTCCATCAGCTGTCTCACATCGGCACTCGGCTCGAATTCGATCGGGATGCCTTTGTCTATCATGAGCGTCGGGGCACTCTGACGGGCTTTGTGAGACAGATTCACTCCTACGGAGTGGGTCGCGGCCAACAAACCTTTCTGGCCCCCTCTAGTTTCTCATGGATGTTTGCGATTCCATCGATTGCCCTGTTGGTAGGTGCGGCACTGGGAGTGTGGGCGCCAGTAATATTGGCAGAGCTCCTGATTATTCACGCCTTGGCGTCAGTACTCTCCGCGGCCATTTGCTGTGAAACCCGGCGGTTGGGAATTGGGTTGTTGGCGTCCATTCCACTCACGCTCCTGATCCATTTCACTTACGGCTGCGGAGTGATCCAAGGCCTGGTGGGAATGGCTCTCTCACCCAAAAAAGCGAGGCGCGGTCGCCCTTCCGAGCTGACCGCGCCCCAGATGATCATGACCTCTTGCCGTTAGAAGGGATTCATACCCACGATGAATTGCATCATGTAGTAGCGCTGCTGGCGCTCGAGAAGATTATTGGCGAGCTCAATGGCGTAGCTGGAGAAGTGGATGCGGGTGTGGGGCGGAAACTCGAGGCTGGCGCCGTAGGTGAGGTGGCCCATGCTGACTCCTCCTCGGAGAGCAAAGAACTTGTGGCGAACCTCTGCTCCGAAGTGGACGAGTTTGAAGTCGGGGTGATCTTCGAGAAGGTTTCGGAGGTCTAGAGCGATGTTGAGAACCGTATGTTTTGTGAGGGTGTATTGTAGGGCCGTTCCCGCGCTGTAAGTACTAATGATCGGTTCCGGCGCCAATATGCCGGCGGTCAGGCCGCGGAAAGTAGTGACACCGACATCCTCGGCGGCGGCCGCAACGGTCCACTTTGGATAGCCTCTGGGAAGGGGGACCTCACCGAGAAAGCCGACATTGAGGCCGATTGCGTAACCGGTACGCAGAAGATTTCTCAGAAAGGTGAATACGGCGCTGTTGAACTGGGTGGGATCGGTCAGGTTGAGGGAGGCGAGAAGATCATTGGGGCTAATGGAGGAGTTGATACCCGTCCGGGAGAAGAAGCGGACCGAAGCGCCGAAGTTGAGATAGGGTCCAAATGGAAAGCCGAGACCGGCGATGGCGCCAAGATCGTTGAACGTGAAGATGTCGACCGAAGGCGCCGTGATGTTGAGGATGTCGTTCGTCGAGACGGTGCCTACGTCGGTGAAGCTGTTAATCTGTTCGAAGAGGCCGAAGGTGAAATAGGGCGCGAAAAACTTGGGGAAGATCCCGAATCTCACCATCTCGGTGTCGGGGCGGAGAAGGTTTGCGTTGTCCCCGTTGAAGAGAGCGTTCTTCAAGCGGTTGAGGGTGTCTTGCGAATCCCACGCTCCGTTAGCGTCGAGAAGGTTCATCCCCCATTTTTTCTGTTTCGCGAGTCCAGCCGGGTTGTACCAGACGGAGTTCGAATCGTCGGCGAGCGCCAGATAGGCATTCCCCATCCCGGTTGGACGAATGCCCTCATACTGAGTGCGCACGAGATACCCGTGGGCCTGGTGCGCGAGAAGTAGAATGAGAATGAGGCGCTTCATTGGTAGCTAATCGTGTAACGAAAGAAAAATCGTCGATCCTCCTGGCTTGTGGAGCCGGCTCCGATGTCGGCTCCATAGGATCCCAATTCGAGATTCCCGCCATTCACGCGGTAGCCGATGCCAATGCTCCAATACATCTGGTTGAGGCCCGCCCAAAAGTAGAACGTCTTGTCGTCGTCGAGCTGAAGGCCCGCGTGGAAGCGTTTTTGCCACGGCAGAGTGGTGTCCTCCCAGTGCTTCATCTCAACTGAAATCGTTGATTTGAACCTCTTTGCAAGAATGGGGTGGATGGAAAGGGCCGCATTGATCGACTGAGGAATCGGATCGGGTGTCCCGCTCGCCTGGGAATTCAGCACATGGCTGGCGGTGGTGAAACGGGTGCCTAAGACATCGAGCCAACTTACGCCGAGCGTGGGGAGCCACTTGAAGGGGAGCGTCACGAGGAGGCCGGCATTGATGCCGTAGCCCACCCCTTCGGTGGAAAGCGCTTTGATCTGATCATCACTCGCGACCGCATCGTGGGCGAACGTGCCTTTGAGCTCATTGCGGATATGCGCGCGAACTGAAACACCGAGCTTGATGAGATTACCGGCGAAGTTCATGGCCGTTCCGACTATGGGAGCGAGATCCTGGCCGGCCCGGATGTCGATGTTGGTTCCATCGCTCAAGCCCGAGAGGTAGCTCGACGCCAAGATGGAAAAGCTGAAGTTTCGCATAGAGAAGGCTGGCACGATGCTGAATTGATCGAAGCCGAATTTACCCGGGGTGAGTTGAAGGGCGTTGGCCATCTCGAAATTGGCGGGGCTCTTTTTGTAAAGATAGTTCCCGATCATGCTCAAGGAGCCGACCGCATCAAGGTCAAAGAGAATGATTTCGTATTTTCGCCGCGGCTGCTTGGCGATACCCGCCGGGTTGTAGAAATTTGCGAGGTAGCCATACGCATCAGCAGTGATCGCGCCACCCATCCCCAATGCCTGCGCCGGGGCGTAGAGCTCGTGCGTGTCGGTGAGGCCATACGCAAAAAACGGCGCAACGAGGATAGAAATCACCCAAAGCTGAAAAAATAGGAATGTGTAGGTGATGACTCGCCGATTCATTGTCCGTCCTGGACTTGGGGGTATGTCAGTCTTTTTATCGGTTGGGACGGACGATTTCTTGAGGGGGGCGGCTGCTATGGCGTTTGATGATAGTAGCCTGCTGGGGATTTTTCGGATTTGACGCCGAGAAAGACCCAGGCCGGCGTGCCGTCATCGAGCGTCGCGACCGGTTGGCGACTTGAGAGCCGAAGCCGGTGAATGCCTCTCAAGGGGCTTGTGAATCGAAAGAAAGTGAATTGGCCGCCGGTCGTTTGAGAGGAAGTGGCCGAAGCAAGAGTGTGGCCTTCTCGGTCGAAGGCCTCCAGCCGAGTCGAAGAATCGGTGGGAGCGAAGAGCGGAAGACCGATCAACATGACTTCTTGATTGGAAAACTTCTCCGGGCTGAGAATCCCGACTTCCGGCCAAATGGCTTGGCGCGTCCCAAACCTATTCGGAAATGCCGGGGGCTCGAGATAATTGCAGCCGCGATTCACGATGGTGGGATAGGGATTCACCGGAACGCAGTACGGGCGTTCGCGGTCGATAGTCGATGAGAGAGTCGACCATGCATCATAGCCCACCGAGGGCCACGAAAGATTTCGTGCGGTTGGAAGGCGGGGAAAGAAAACTCCCCCAGCGAATAGCCAGGCCACAAAAAGCGCATTCCCTGCGCGTCCGAGCGTCACCATCCGACGAGCGAGGAGAATGGCAATCGTGAGAAATACCATCGCATTGGGGAGAATACCCCAACGGCCAAAGATTCCTTCCGGTGGAAAGTAGCCAACTGCAATGTCGAACCACTCGCCGATTTTCAAACTTACCAGAAGATTCACCCCAAAAACTAGGGTGAGACCGGTGAGTACGAGCCACAGATCGTCCCACCGTTTTCTTCTCCAAGACATCGCAATCGCCGCAAGAATTGCCAAGGAAGATAGAAGAGCCGAGATCCGGTGGCCCGGAGAATAGATCCGGCCAAACAGAGTATTGCCAGCGGCCGATATAAGATGGCTGAAAGCGCTCCAGAGCGATTTGAGGAGCCCCATTCCGTGCGAGCCGTTCCCCATCGAGTGAGTGTGTGAATACAGAGCGAGAGCGAGCGAGTAGCCGAGCTGGATGAGAAGACCTCCTGTGAGCCAAAGAAAAAAGCGCCTCTCCATCCATCGGCCGCGTCCGTGGTGGTACAGAGCGAGCAGGGCACTCGGAATGAGGAAGGGGATGAAGACCCCTTTCGAGCAGACAGTGAGAAACAAGATCGGGAGGATCCAGGGGCCGAGGTTCGTGACAATAGCTGGATGCGAAACGACGATAAAAAGTGGGATGACGCCAAAATATGCGAAGTTGATGAAGACATGGCTCTGGTATTCTTCGAAAAATCCGAGCGCAAGCACGATGGCCAAACGAATCCAGTCAGACCGGACGACCCCCCGAAAATGGGGGAGCGCCAGGATAGCGCTCGAGGATGCAATGAAAATGATCGCAGTCCATTGGTACACTGCCGGCACCCACGCCACCGGAATGCGGGCGAGCTCAGTGACAACTGCCACAAGGCGCGGAAACCAGGGGAGGTATCCGGCGTCGTATTGAATCAGGTTTTTGATCAGGCCCTGGTGGTGCGCCGTGAAGAAAAAGTTGGTGGCCCCCTCTTCCCAGATCTGGGGGTGAAGGGTGAGGCTCGGGTAGTAGATGATCTTGATAAGCAAAACGGCCATCAGGCCGAGGGCGAACGCGCTGTAATCCTGGCTGCGAAATTGCGGCATGTGGGTGTCGTAATCTTAGAGCAACCATGCAGAAAAGGGGAGTGTTCTTGACTACTTCTGGGTGGGGTGGTGGTATTTGCCTCTTATGAATTTAGAAGAGAAGTTTGATCACCTTCGGAGGCGAAACCACGAGGCCGAGCTGGCCGGTGGAGTTGAAAGAATTCAAAGCCAACACGAAAAGGGAAAGCTGACCGCGCGGGAGCGCATCACCTTCCTGCTCGATGAGGGCACCTTCGAAGAGTTGGACAAATTTGTCACCCACCGCTGCACCGATTTTGGAATGGAAGAGAAGAAGATTGCGGGCGATGGAGTGATCACGGGCTATGGGCGAATCTCCGGTCGTTCCGTCTACGTCTACGCACAGGATTTCACCGTCTTCGGAGGATCGCTTTCGGCGACTCAGGCCAAGAAGATCTGCAAGGTACTCGACCTCGCCGTGAAAAACGGCGCACCGGTGATCGGCATGAATGATTCTGGCGGCGCTCGAATTCAGGAGGGTGTCGAATCCCTAGCTGGCTATGGCGAGATCTTTTTCCGCAATACGCAGGCCTCGGGCGTAATTCCGCAAATCGCGGTCATCATGGGCCCGTGCGCTGGCGGCGCTGTCTACAGTCCCGGGCTTATGGACCTCATCTTCATGGTGAAGAAATCGAGCTATATGTTTCTGACGGGTCCCGATGTGATTAAGACCGTCACGCACGAAGACGTAACGATGGAAGAGCTCGGGGGAGCGCAGACCCACAGTGCGAAGAGTGGGGTGAGCCATTTCGCCTGTGATGATGAGAAGACCTGTCTGCTTCTCGTCCGCGAGGTGCTGAGTTTCCTTCCGTCGAACAATTTGGATGCCGTGCCAATCATTAAGACCGAGGATTCCCCCACGCGGAGCGAAAGTAAGCTGCGGACGCTGATCCCAGAAAACTCGCGTCAGGCCTACGATATGGTGGAGGTCGTCGAAGCCGCGCTCGATGACAACTATTTCCTCGAGATCCAGAAAGACTATGCGCAGAATATCTTAATCGGCTTTGGCAGTCTGAATGGTCGCTCGGTCGGCGTGGTGGCCAACCAGCCCAAGGTGTTGGCCGGCTGTCTCGATAACAACGCGTCCAATAAGGCGGCCCGATTCGTGCGATTCTGCGACGCCTTCAACATTCCCATCATCACCTTCGTGGATGTCCCCGGCTTTCTCCCTGGCACCGAGCAGGAGTTTGGCGGAATCATCAAGCACGGGGCGAAGTTGCTCTATGCCTATTCCGAGGCGACGGTTCCCAAGATTACGTTGATCACGCGCAAAGCTTACGGCGGCGCCTATGACGTGATGGCCTCCAAACACCTGCGCGCCGACATCAATCTGGCTTACCCTTCTGCCGAGATCGCGGTGATGGGGCCCGACGGCGCCGTAGCGATCGTGTTTCGCAATGAGTTGGCGAAGGCCAAAGACGCAACGGTTGAGAAAAAGCGTCTGATGCAGGACTATCTGGAAAAGTTTGCGACGCCCTACAAGGCCGCTGAACTGGGGTTTGTCGACGAAGTGATCTTCCCGGAGTTGACTCGTCCGAAACTGGTTCGAGCCCTTGAGATGTTGAAGAACAAGCGGGATCGAATGCCTGCGAAGAAGCACGGGAACATACCGCTGTGACACCAAAAAGAATTCTCATTGCCAACCGCGGCGAAATTGCCGTCCGTGTGATCCGCGCCTGTCGTGAGATGGGGCACACACCTTTGGCCATTTACTCGACAGCCGACAGGCTTTCGGCCCATGTGGCCCGGGCCGACATGGCCCATTGCGTGGGCGATGGGCCTTCTATCCACAGCTATCTCGTCATCGAGCATGTGATCAAGGCGGCTGAGGCGATGAAGGCCGACGCCATTCACCCGGGCTATGGGTTTCTATCGGAAAACGCGAATTTCGCGCGTGCGGTGGAGGACGCTGGCATCGTTTTCATCGGACCAACGGCTGATGTGATCACCAAGATGGGCGACAAGGTGATGGCCCGTAAGACTATGGCCAAGGTGGGCCTGCCGCTCGTGCCGGGTACGCCAGAGGGCCTGACCGACGAAAACGAGGGGCTCAAGTTTGCTCGTGAGATTGGCTTTCCGATCATGATTAAGGCGGTGGCGGGTGGTGGTGGTCGCGGCATGCGCCTTGTTCAGAATGAGGGTGAGTTTCGCAATCTTTTCCAGCGCGCCTTTTCCGAGGCCTCCAAGGCGTTTGGCGATGGGCGGCTCTATCTCGAGCGGTATGTCTCCTCGCCCCACCACATCGAGGTGCAACTGATCGCCGATAAGCACGGGAACGTCTGCCACCTTTTTGAGCGCGAGTGCTCGGTGCAGCGTCGTCATCAGAAGGTGATCGAGGAGAGTCCGAGCCCATATCTTACCACGGATACCAGGGAAAAATTGTGCAAGGCGGCCGTTTCCGCGGCTCGGGACATTGGTTATGTGAACGTCGGCACGATAGAGTTTCTTGTTGACGAAAAACAGAACTTTTATTTCATGGAGATGAATACCCGTCTCCAGGTCGAGCACCCGGTCACCGAATGGGTGACAGGGATCGATCTTGTGAAGGAGCAGATCCGGGTAGCCTTCGGAGAGAAGCTGAGCTTTCGGCAGGAAGACATTCGTTCGAAGGGGCATGCGATCGAGTTTCGAATCTGCGCCGAGGATCCGGAAAAATTTCTTCCGCAAGCGGGTCGACTTCGCACGGCCCAGTTCGCGGGCGGGCTCGGTGTCCGAGTTGATACACACGTCTACCGCGGTTACGACATTCCGGTATTTTATGATTCGATGATTGCGAAGCTCTCGGTGTGGGGTCGGGATCGCCAGGAGGCTATCCACCGTGGGCGCATGGCGCTCAGAGAGACCACGCTGACGGGCGTAAAGACCAATGTGCCATTGCACATCCAACTTCTTGAAAATGAAAAATTCGTGGCCGGCAATTACACCACAAAGCTTATTGGAGAGTCATTTCACTATCAGCCGGCGGTCCCGAATGAAAATGAAACGAAGCTCAACATCATGGCCGTCGCCGTGAGCGCCTATCACCGAGATTACAAGGGGGCTTCGGATGTGGATTCCACTTCGCTGTGGGGGGATCAGGGACGACGAGAGGGTTTGAGGGACTAGCCAGATGCTCTTCTACATCCATCACAATTCCACGGAATACAAAGTGCGGGTCGAGGCGCGCCATGGCCGTACCTTCGTGCGGTTTGGCGATGAGCCGGAAAAAGAAATGGATATTTCCTTCTATGGCCATGAGTGCGTGATGCTCCATGAGCAGGAGGTCTTTTCAGCAAACATTTTGGGAGAAAAGACCGAGTATTCGGTCTTTCTTCCGGCGGGCAATCTTCAATTTCAGGTGGAGAGCGAGTATCGTCGTATTGTAGGGCTTCTCCGCGGGCAGTCCCTGACGAATGAAAACCATGTCTACGCGAAGATGCCTGGCAGGATCGCCAAGCTTTCCTGCAAAGTCGGACAGGAGATCAGTTCTGGTGACTCGCTTCTGGTTATGGAGGCGATGAAAATGGAAAACGAGATTCGCGCCTCTGTGTCGGGTAAAATATTAAGTATCAATGTGAAAGAGGGGCAAGCCGTTGAGACCGGCGCCATGCTCATCGAAATCGAGCCTCTTGACGCCTAGTCCCAGTTGGCTTGGCTTTAACGCACTGTTACCTTCTCGTGCGGTGCCCCTCATTTTTATTCGTTGAGTTACCGATAAGGTATACACGCCTCTCATCTGACGAAATAGCCATGGAACAGGTTGTTCGAGTACACCCCTTTCTCAATCTCTTAAAGTTTCTCGGGGCTCTCGCCTCGTGTCTGGCGATCTTTCAAGGGCTAATGCTGTACTCGACTCTGGGTGACGATCATGTCGGGCGAGACAGCCTGATTCTCCTGATGTTGCTGCAGCTGCTTCCGTTTTTCGTCGGCCTCGTTCGCATGCATGTGACGTTCCTGGCCTTCGTACTGCTGAATCATTGCTTCACTTATTCCTTCTCCAAGTACAATTCCATCTTCAACGTGATGGGGCTTCATCAGGTGCCGTTCGATTCGAAGATGGCCATTAACGAGCTGATTTCTTGCACGGCGCTTATCATCGTCGGTTACGTCGTCATCAATGCCTTCGCGTGGCTGCGGGTACAGGCGGGTCGTCGCCGGAACATGATCACGATAAGTCTTCCGAACAAACAGCTCGCCATCATCGGCATCATCGTTTTAACGAGTTCCATCTTAACCGGCCATCTGCCTGGCGCTTTCCACCAGATTCACGATCTCGCATATGTGATGTGTCTAGTGCTCATGTTGAGCTCTGAGGCGTCACAGTCCAAGAAATTTCACACCGCTCTCATCATCGGTGCGCTCCTGAACATGTCTCACACGCTGGTGCAGTACGGGAGTCTCGTTGATTTCGGCCACTTTGCAGTCATTCTTTTCGTGCGAAGCTGTTTGGCCAAGAACGTGCGTGGCGTGGCCGGCGTGGTGTTTGTGGTGATCATCGGTCTTTTTATTCAACCGATCAAAGGTCTTTACCGAGTGCAGAGCCGCGCCGGCGATTTTTCGGTTCTCGAAAAGGCAGGCATTCTAGGAGATCTCGTCGAGTGGCGGTACTTCACCGAAGAGGGGTGGGCGTCCCAAAAGAAACTCGGGCCGGATAGAATTCCGATAGCGCTTAGCGAAAATGGCGAGGCAGAGGATGAGATGGAGTATGTGGGCGAAGATGAGGGCGGCGCGTTTTCGGCTCTGAGCATGGGTTTCACCCGTGTGCATGACGATTCCTTCGAGCGAACTCTCGTGATGACCCCCTCACGCGTTCCGTACTGGGGCGGCGAGACTTACACCAACATGCTCTATATGTTCATCCCCCGATTTCTCTGGCCCGACAAACCCAGCTGGAAGCACTGGCACAAATTCGGAAAGGTGTACGGCTATCTGGCCCCCAATGATGATCAGACCAGCGTGTCTTTCAGTATGTTTGCCGAGGCCTACATGAACTATGGTTTTGAGGGCCTGTATATTATCAGCTTCGTCTTTGGAATGATTCTGGCGATCGCTGAGCGGACGGCGTTCGCCATCTTTGGCGGCGCTTACATTTTTGCTTACATCTCACTTCTGACTCCGATGATGAACTACTCTGCCGATCTCGGCATCATGGTGAACCGCGAGGTAATCGTGATCACGGCACTTCTCATCTTCCGTCCATTCCTCCTGCGCAATATTATTGGCGACGACTACAGTCGGTAGCATTGTGCAACAAAGCGCATTCTAAGCCCTCCCCGATTGTGCCTCTCTCACCGGCACGTCTGTTGCATTCACTCCCCCTGTAGAGACTTTGATTCTGTCAGGAGGAAATATGCAAACAGAAACTGTTCGTCCCGGTCTTATGGTCCACGCCAAAGGGGCCGGGAGCATGAAAGGTGAGCAGGGTAAGCATGTGGGCACCGTCGATCACATCGACGGCGAAAACTATATCAAACTCACCAAAGACGATTCGCCCACTGCTTCGCATCGTTGGATCCCCTGCAATTGGGTTGAAAAGATTGAAGGCAACTCGGTCATCTTGAATAAGACGGAGGAGGAGTTCAAGGCTCAGGTGTTGAACTACTTCCCCGGTGAGTTCAAGAAAACGGCTTAACTGTTTTGAGAAGGAGAGAGAGATGAAAACGCTAATGAGTCAAATTCTGGTAGCTGGATCGTTGATGGTCTGGGCGGCCCAGGCGGCCGTGATTGTTGGGCCCAATGCCACTCTCACTTTCGAGCCGGGGAGAGCGCAGTTGACGCAGGAGTCGGAGAATCGTCTCAAGGATCTCGTCAGACAGGCCAAGCAACTCGGCAAGATCGACGAGGTCAAAATCGCAGCCTGGTCGGACAACCCGACTCCGCGCGAGAACGAGGAGCTATCGAAAGCCGATCGTGAGTTGGCCGAAAACCGACTTGTGGCCGTCGAGAACTGTCTGAAGAAATACAAGGTCATCGATGTCGAGGCCTACAATATGGCGGAAAAGGCCAATTGGCTGGCTCGCACACTCCACACCGAGACAGCCGAAATGAAGGCTGAGATGGCTCGACCGAACGACATTCCGATGTTTAAGGAAGAGTACCAGGTCTTCAAGAACAACGGTGACGCCTCGAAGGCGGTCGTCGTGGCTCTCGTGAAGTTCCGCACCTAGTAGGAAAACTGGGGGCCCGGTCGTGAGATCGGGTCCCCTTTTTGGGAGTGCACTATGAGATGCTTCGTCGCGAGAGTGTTGGTGCTGGCCCTTCTGGTCATCGGTGGCGCCGCTCGGGGTGAAGAGCGAGGCACCGGGATCGGCGTCATTATCGGAGAGCCCACCGGTCTGACCGCCAAGGTTTGGAAAGGGGGAGGGCGGTCGGTGGACATGGGGCTGGCCTATTCCTTGGGCTATTACCTCCTTTTCTACTCGGATTACCTTGTCCACTTCTGGGAAGAGCCGAGCAATGTGGGGCAGTTGTCTCCTTACATTGGAATCGGTGCCGTAGTCTTGGCGGCAAGTGGCGGGCCGATCGGGCATCACTACTTCTGGGGCAATGGGGCGGCTGTGGGGGCCGGATTGCGGATTCCTGTCGGTATCAGTTGGGTTCCGAGAGACGTGCCGCTCGGGGTTTTTGCTGAGATCGTTCCCGGAGTAGGAATATTGCCCAGCTCCTTCGCTTTCTTCCAGGGAGGAATTGGAATTCGTTACCTGTTTTCGTAAGGAAGGGGACAATATGCTTTGGACAATCTTCGTTATTCTGCTCGTCAGTTGGCTTTTGGGAGTCGTGAGTTCCTACACGCTTAACGGTTACATCCACCTGCTGTTGATTATTGCCGTCGCCGTGGCCCTCATTCGACTCATTCAGGGACGGCGTCTGTTCGATTAATTGATTCAAGAAAAAACAAAAAGAAGAGGGGGCCTCAGCGGCCTCCCCCTTCGTCATCAAGTTGGGTACCATCGCAAAAACCCGAAAGAAATCGCCGGAGCGTTTCTAACTGCAACGATCGTGAGTGCGCACTCAGCGCATTACGCACAGCGAATGGTGTTAACCAGCCCATCGTAGCTGGCACCCTTCTTGCTCACTTGAAAGGACATGAGAAGTTGGATTCCCATAGCGGGGTTGATTGGGTCGATTACATTCGCGGTGGCGGCGTTCGATTCGTCGAGGCGGCAGCTGAGCGATGCTCAGTGGGGCCAGCTCCTGATCGCGAGCCATCAGGCAAGCCTGGCCGTGGCAGAGCAAGGGTTGGCCAAAGCCCAAAGCGCCAGAATCGTCTCCTTTGCTGAAGTGGTCGTGGATGATCATAAGGAGTGGCTGCGCAACACGATTGATGTTCTGGGCAAAAACCATATTGCACCCCGGGACAGTGAAGTGAGTCACGAGATTGTGACCACGGAGAATGCTCAGGTCGCGGCCCTCTCCATGATGGATGGTGGGCCCGCGGACAAAGCGTTTATCAAGATCGAGCTCGCCAACCACGAACGATTCTTGAAAATGATTCGCGAAAATGGCTTTGCCCAGGTGAAAAACTCAGCGCTGAGAACTTACCTAGCCGAAGCGGCGAGCGAATTCCAGAAACACGCGGACGAGGCAAAGCTGATATTGGGGGGACTCTAATCCAATGAAAACGCCAGCCCTTTCGATCCTTGCACTGAGCTTTCTCTTTTCCATTGTCTTTGCGGCGACAAATGATCGGATGACTTCACAGCTCACGCGAATTGATGTTCTTGAGAAACGGCTCGAACGTGTGAAGGCCATGGTGTGTGCGGGGGTGGATTCCACCCAGTGTCAGGCTGCATCGGATCTGGAGCTCGACCTGAAAGAAATCCGTGGTGACGTGATTCACGCGAGTGAGACCCCCTCGGAGCGTTCGAACACTTTTGTCACTGAGATCCAGCAGAAGCTTGACCTCATCGAGCAGGAAATCAATGGGATGGCCGCGGCGCGTGCCACTAACAACGCGCTGCGCAGTTCCGACTCAACAATCCTTCTTTAGATGCCGATAAGCGTAGGTGAGCACCCATGGAAGCGCTTATTCACCACATCTTTGAGTTTGCGGAGAGTTACACCGTTCTCCTGATTTGGCTGATGGTGCCGCTCGCCGGTTTGCTCGCCTATTACCGCCACCGTCGGTGGTCGCGGGTCACGCATGAGGGCAGGGATGCCAAAGATCGACGGGCCGCTTAAACAGGCCCTCAAGGAGAGGGCTTCCGATATTCACATCAGCTCTGATGAGCCTATCCGCATTCGTGTAGACGGTGATTTGCAGGTGCTCTTGCCTGAACGTCTCACCCCCCAGGGAGTGACCGAATTACTTTACGAGCTTTTGAGCGACGATGAGAAACAGAGATTTGAGCAGGGGAAAAACCTCGATAAGAGCATCAACATCGCCGAGGCCCATTTTCGAGTGAACATGTTTTTCACTCGTCGGGGGCCCGCGGCGGTGCTCCGAACCATTCCGAAGACGATTCCAACGATGGCCGATTTGAATCTGCCACCGGCGATCGGTAAGCTCACCGACCTGCCGAAAGGGCTTGTGCTTGTCACCGGGCCTACCGGATCAGGCAAATCCACGACGCTCGCGTCGATGCTCCACCACATCAATCTCACCTACGGCTACCACATCTTGACCGTCGAGGATCCCGTGGAGTTTGTGCATGAGAGTCGCTCATCCTTGATCAATCAGCGCGAAATCGGGGCAAGCTGCCACACCTTCGCCGACGCTTTGAAATACGCTCTGCGAGAAGATCCTGACGTAATTCTGGTGGGCGAGATGCGCGACCTCGAGACAATCGGCCTCGCTTTAACGGCCGCTGAGACCGGTCACCTCGTCTTTGGTACACTCCACACACGCGGTGCCGCTGCGTCGGTCGATCGCATTATCGACTCTTTTCCAGCGAATCAACAGGCGATGATCCGCACGATGCTTTCGGAATCACTCGCCGCCGTGATCAGCCAATGTCTGATCAAGAAGGCTGAGGGGCGCGGCCGAGTGGCCGCGTACGAGATTCTGATCGTCAACACCGCCATAGCGAATCTGATTCGCGAAGGAAAGACCTTTCAAATGCCGTCGATTATCCAGACCTCGAAGAAGGAGGGGATGGTGCTGATGGAGCAATCGATCCTGGAGCTTGTTCAGAAGAAGATTGTCCGCGCAGAGGATGCGGCCCCGTATCTCGACGATCCCGCTATTTTGGGACCTCTCTTAAGGGCAGCCCCTTCGGGGAATACGAGTCCTTCGATCTCTATTCGCACGCAGACCCAAAGTAGCCCATCGATCAAACCGATTCCGATGTCCGGGAAGCCACCGGCTCCCCCCAGTGTCTCGGCTCCGTCTATAGCCGCTCAGGCGCCTCCGACTCCGGCCAAGAAATTCCCCCCGGCAACGCTCGCGAAGGCGCCACCAGTGCAGGCTGAAAGTCCTCCTGACGCCCCTGCCGTTCTGGGTCTCGACGCCGAATTGATTTCTGAATTGCCCTCGAATGATTCTGTTGCCCAAGAGCTCGAGGCTCCGTCGGCCGGTCTCGAGGAGACGGCCCCCCTCGACATGGAAGAGCTTTCCGATCCAAGCGTCATGGACAGCCTGGAGCTGACCGACTCCCCCGTTTCGGGGGATGAAATCAAAGGGCTTTTGACGCTAGCGGGGGAAACCGTAGAGAGCGTGGCGGTAGAGGTGCCGGCGGCCCCGCCCGCGACCGTTCCGAAGTCTTGCCCCCCCACAGCTCCCCTCAAACCGGCTCCAGCGGCGATCAAGCTCGCTCCTGCCGTTGCGCCGCCCAAAGTTGCCGCTGTTCCAGTTCCGGCGAAGACCACGCCCCCTCCTCCTGCGAGCGCTGCAAAGGCGGCGCCTTCTCCTGCGAGTCCTCCGAAGGCCGCCGTCCCTGCGCCGACAAAAGTGGCCACGCCCTCCCCACCCAAGGCCTCTGCTCCTCCTCCGCCCGCGAAGGCGCCTGTGAAGCCCGGCCCTCCCCCTGCGCCGAAAAAAGTGGGGAATGGATAGGGTCCAGTTCAAAGATCGTCTTGTTACCGTGCCAGAGATAGGGCTCTCGCGCATTGTGGGTGGGATCCTACTTCTTCTCCTCGTGCCGGCGATTGCGGTTCGCTTTCATTACTTAAGCAACCCGCTCATCGAACCCCATCCCTATCGCCAAACGATGTCGGCGCTTGTGACGCAATTCTTCGCGCAGCATGGAGTGAGCTTTTTTCACTACCGTTCGCCTGACAATGGTCTCTTCTGGAACGTGATGCATGAGTTTCCAATCTTTCAGTTTCTTGCTGTCGGCCTGATTCATCTTGGCCTTTCCCTTGAAGCGGCATCGCGCCTGGTGACACTCGCCTTTTTCTTTGGTGGCGCGTGGTTTCTCCATCGTATTCTAGAGATCCTCTGCGATCGAAGCGTCGCCTTCTGGGCTGTGCTTTGTTATGGCCTGTCGCCGTACAATATCATCTACTCTCGCACCGGCCTCATCGATTTCACGGCCCAGTTTTTCATGCTGGGCCTGATTTTCGCGACAATCCGTGCGATACGTGATCCAGAAGGTCCTTCGGTACGCCGATTTGTGGGGATGGCGTTTTTCAGCGGGGTGCTCGCCGCTCTGGTGAAGTGCTATCTCTGGTTCGTTCCGGTCACTTTTATTTTTCTCTATTGTGCGCGTGAGTATTGGCTGCGCCGGAATCGGCCGGCCTTTTGGATTGCACTGGGCCTTCTAGCCCAGGCCGCGATCACAGTGGCGTGGCTGGTGTGGACGGGTCATATCCGGGGTGAGGAGTGGGCGAAGCTCGTATCGCCCACCTGGATCTTTGGCACACTGGACCAGCGCCTTCACTGGCAGAATTGGATTCCTCAGTTTCAGTGGATCGCGCGCCTAGTGCTTCATGACTGGATGGTGTTGCCGTTCGCGTTGGGGGTTTTCTGGGGACGGCCGCGCTCGCTGGTTCTCACCTGCATCGCTATCATTCTCTTGCCGATCGTTGTGCTCTTCAACTCCAGTCAGCACCACGATTATTATCTCATGAACCAGGTCCCATATATCTTCTCGATCGTTGGGTTGGGGTGGAGTCATCTGTTCAAGAGATGTTCCGCGCGTGTGCAGTGGGCGGGTTTCATCGTCATGGGGGCTCTTCTCGTCCGTGGGCTGCTTCACATCGGGGGCACGCTGGAGCCCATCTACCACGACTATCGAGCCGACCTAAAGGAGCCGCTGTCACTCAAGGAAATCTCCGCGCCAGAGGATCGGATTTATCTCGAGGGGTTTGATGAACGATTCGATATGCCTCTTTACTCGGAGCGGTTGGCGCGCCCCTACTTTCGCAAAAGTGTTGTGGAGCTTGAGCCGACGCTATTTGTGTTTCGCGAAGAGGTGCGGGCCGAGGCCCTTTCCCCATTTTCAGAGCAGTGGATCGATCGGGAATCGCCTTACTTTCGGGCCGTGCGGGTGAAATCGGTTCCCGGTCACCCGTTTGATCCGGCCCATCACATTGGACTTTTCGCTCAGAGCATGGAGCGGCCATTGGTCCTTCTCGAGGGGGGCACACGGGCCTTGAATCTGTGTCAGTCAGCACGGGATCATGAGGTGATTCAGATTCCTAGGGGAAATGAGGTAGTGATCACAGTGGGTGGGAGAGTTTCCACGCTCGCGGGTGGTCGCTTCTTAAGCCTTCCCACGCGCGCGCCATCTTGCGAATTCTTGGTGCGAATCGAAAATCGAATTTAGGGCATGACGTTGTCGGCATAAACATCGTGTGGGGTTGTTGAGCTCTGTCCGAACGCCTTATCCTGACACGCCTGATCCGTTTGCTGAGAGTTGATCTGGTTGAGTACGCCGTAGGGGTCGGCGTCCCATTGCTGAGGCGTCGCGATATTAACGATGAGAGTAGAAACGCACGGGCAATAGGTCGCCCACTGACTCGCGTTGTATTGCGGGTAGGCTCGGGGTCCGTTCGCGGTGCAGTTTGAGACGATTCTGTCCCATTGTGGTTGAAGCCAGCCCTTCGTGTTGGACGGAACTGTGTTTGCGGGAAGCGGAGGAGCCGGCGGTGCCGGGGGCGGATTGGATCCGCAGCTCACAACGAAAAGACTCAAAACAATTAAACTCAAGACTGACTTCATGGTACCCCCATCGCGGCTCAGATCTCGTGAGCCGGTGTGGGAAAGTGCAACTGAGGTGCCATTGCAGACCGTGCGTGTGCGGGTGGGCTGGTAACGAAAGGGGGCCCAAAAGGGGCCCTCGAAGTGACTATTTTCGGATCTCAAATCCAGTGAAACTGAAAGCCGCGATCGGGGTTTTCTCGACTAGTTCGGTCTTGTCGACACCGGCGCCCGATGGACCTTCGCTACACCATTTTTCAAACTCGGCGATAGCCTTTTCATCCCCCTCGGCCAAGACCTCCACCCGGCCGTCCGGGAGATTGCGGACCCACCCTACCACCCTGATATGACTTGCTTTTCTCGCGGTGAAATGGCGGAAGCCGACCCCCTGAACCTGCCCATGGATTAGGATGTGGACCTTGACTAGCATTGGGGCAACTCCATAGGGTGCTGGTAGGGGTGCCTATGAACGCTCGTGAACTCTCTCGTTATATTGATCATACGCTGCTCTTGCCCACCGCCACCCGCGAACAGCTAGAGCAGGTGGTGAGTGAGGCCATTGAGTATCAATTTCGGACGGTCTGCATTGAAAGTAAATGGTTGAGCGTGGCCGCTCCTCGACTTGCGAAGAGTTCGGTTCTGCCCATTACGGTCATTTCATTTCCGGGTGGTGAGCGATCGAGTGCTGAGAAGGTCCGCGAAGCAACCGAGGCCGTGAAACTCGGCGCGCGCGAGGTCGACATGGTTTTGAACCGCAGCCTCCTGGCTGCGGCTCGGTACAAGGAAACCTTGGATGATATTCGAGGTGTAGTGGACGCGGCCCGTGTCCCGGTCAAGGTGATCTTGGAGACCTCGGAGCTGACGGATGAGCAAAAGGCGATCGCGTGTGCTCTCGCGAAGGCGGCCGGGGCGGCGTTCGTGAAGACCTCGACCGGTTTTTCCAGGGGCGGTGCAACCGCGGAAGACATTCGTCTGATGAGACGGGTGGTTGGACCGGAGCTCGGCGTGAAGGCGAGCGGAGGGATTCGAACGCTCAAAGATGCGCTGATGATGATTGAGGCCGGTGCCACTCGTCTTGGCTGCAGCGCTAGCGTTTCGATAGTGAATGAGCTGTCGGGCTCTCGCCCCGTCGACGGAGGCAATTACTAGTGCGCGTGATCTGTCTTGTGGCCGACGGTCTTGGTGTAGGCGAAGCGCCTGACGCCGCCCGCTTTGGTGACGCCGGCTCAGACACACTCGGCCACGTAGTGAAGGCAACGGGGGTGCGGCTCCCCAATCTTGAAAAATTGGGGCTTGGCCTTATCAACCCGTGTGTGCCTGTTGTGCAAAATCCGCTCGCGGCGGTGGGGCGCCTCGAGGAACGGAGCGAAGGAAAGGATACGACGACAGGCCATTGGGAAATCGCGGGGCTAGTGACTCGCAAACCCTTTCCGACGTTTGAACATTTTCCGCAATCGCTGCTGGATGATTTCGTGCGGGAGGCAGGTCTGCCGGGGGTCTTGGGGAACCGGGCGGCGAGTGGCACGGTTATCATCGATGAACTGGGCGATGAGCACCTGAAGAGTGGAAAACCCATTGTCTACACCTCCGCCGATTCTGTTTTTCAGATAGCCGCCCACGAGGAGGGCTTTGGGTTGGAACGCCTCTATCAGATTTGTGAAGTGGCTCGGCGTTTGACACTGCCGCTGCAGATTGGGCGTGTGATCGCGCGCCCCTTTGTGGGCTCCGCTCGCGGGAATTTCAAAAGGACCGAGCACAGACGCGACTTCTCGATTGCGCCCCCGCCTAATATTCTTGACTCGATTCACCGCAGCGGAATTCCAGTATGCTCAGTTGGAAAGATAGAGGACATTTTTGATCACCGAGGCATCTCGGACGCGAATCACACAGGCAACAATCCTGATGGCCTCGCTATTTCTCTCTCCTTCTTGAAGAAGTACCGAGGAAAAGACGCGTTTATTTTCACGAATCTTGTCGACTTCGACCAGCTCTACGGCCACCGGCGAGACCCGGTCGGATTTGCGAAGTCTTTGGAAGAACTGGATCGTTTTCTGCCGCAGCTTCTGGGTGAGTTGACCGGCCAGGATCTTTTGATCCTCACGGCCGATCACGGTTGCGATCCGACGTTTCGTGGATCGGACCACACTCGGGAGTACGTGCCATGCCTCTCCTATTCGCCTGGTCGGCCGGGTAAGGCTCTCGGCATTCGTAAGTCATTCGCCGACATCGGTGCGACAATTCTCTCCTCGTTCAGGCTCCCCACGGCCGATCTTCCTGATCTGGGAGCTTCTCTTTATGAATCCTAAGGATTTTGTGGCGGTCAAGCGGTACGGGCGGAACTATCCTCCTGGGGCGATCAGTGAATTTGTAGAGGGCTTCTGTCAGGGCGAAATCCCCGATTACCAGGTGGCCGCGTGGCTGATGGCGGTGGTTTTCTCCGGGTTGAGTTCGGCTGAGGTGAGTGAGCTCACCCAGGCGATGATTGGGTCGGGGCGGCGGTTCCTACGGCAAGCGGGCGATGGGTTTTGGGTCGACAAACACTCAACGGGTGGAGTGGGGGACAAGACATCGCTGATCTTGGTGCCCCTTATTGCGGCCACTGCAGAGCGCCTGTGGGGGAGGGGCCGCGTGAAGATCCCAATGGTCTCGGGGCGCGGGCTTGGGCACACAGGCGGGACGCTCGACAAACTTGAGTCGGTGCCGGGTCTAAGAACCGCTCTCGCGGAATCGGAGGCGCTATCGCTTCTTGAGGCCCAGGGTTTTTTCATGATGGGCCAGACGAAGGATTTTGTGCCGGCCGATCGCAAGCTCTATGGTTTGCGTGATGTGACCGCAACCGTGGAGAGCATCCCACTCATCGTGTCGAGCATCATGAGCAAGAAGATAGCGGAGGGTCTCGATGGCGTCGTGATCGATCTGAAGGTCGGGCGGGGCGCTTTTATGAAGACGCTCGAGTCGGCCCGTGCTTTGGGCGCCGCTCTGAATGAAATGGCGCGGAGCCATGGCGTGAAGGTTGAGACCTGGATCACACGGATGGAAGAACCGCTGGGGCGGACGGTCGGAAATCTGATCGAGGTGGAAGAATGCCACCGATTCCTGGAAAGCCCTGAACAGGCTGATGGTGGCTTGCGGGAGGTAACGGTGGCGCTGGCAGCCTCAATGCTAGCGCAGGCCGGGGCCCCGAAGAATGAGAGTCGAGGAGAGATCGAGCGCACTCTTGAGACGCGGACCGCACTGCCGCTCTTTCAGAAGATGCTCACGAGCCAAGGGGGTGACTGGCAGGAGTTTCTTCTTGCCGTCGACCGACTGCGCGGGGGACGGAAGGTGGAGCTTTTAGCCTGGGACGATGGGATTGTTCAGGCGATTGAGGCAGAAAAGGTGGGCCACACCCTTGTGGAATGGGGTGGCGGGCGGGTTCGGGCGGAAGACTCGATTGATCCGATGGTGGGGATCGAGTTCGCAGCGAAGGTTGGGGACGTGGTGCGAACGGGACAGCGGCTCGCGACAGCTTACCTGGGTAATGGGCCGTTTCGAAGGGATGTGGAAGCACAATTGCGCGAGTCGTTGAGAATTGGTAAAGACACAGTGGCGAAAAATTCTATGATTATCGAGTGTTTGGAATGAATGTGCTCAGTCGAATCGCAGAGGCCCAGCGGGCGATTGCCGCAAGGGTCAAGAATTTCCCAGAGATTGTATTGGTTACGGGGAGTGGGTTGGCCGGTCTTGTCGATACCCTCTCCCGGGAGATTGAGATCCCCTTCGGCGAGATTCCTCATTTAAGGAGCTCGACCGTGCAGGGCCATCCGGGGCGGCTCGTGATCGGGCGCCTGGGGCAGACGAGGTTGGCGGTGATGCACGGGCGTCTTCATTACTATGAAGGCTATTCGATGGAGGATGTGGTCTTCCCGTTTCGGGTTCTGGCCCGCCTGGGCGCCTCGGTCTTCGTGCTGACCAATGCGGCGGGGGCACTCCACACGTCTATTCAGCCAACCGACTTAGTTTTGCTCACTGACCACATCAATCTGATGGGGACAAACCCTTTGGTCGGAAAGAATTACGATGAGCTGGGCGTGCGATTTCCGGACATGAGCCATCTTTATGATCCCGATCTGTGCGAAAAGGTGCGGGCCTCGGCTGAGCGGACCGGTGTTCCATTACGAGAGGGGATTTACGTCGGGCTTCACGGGCCGAGCTATGAAACGCCGGCCGAGATTCGAATGTACCGAATGTTGGGAGGCGATGTTGTCGGGATGTCCACGGTGCCCGAGGCGATTGCGCTTCACCACATGGGCAAACGTGTCGTGGGAATCAGTTGCGTGACAAATTATGCGGCTGGCGTGTCGCCCGCGCCACTTGTGCACGACGAGGTTTTGGAAAATGGGCGGAAGGCCTACCATAATTTTTCAAGTCTCCTCTCAGATTTCGTCGACAACCTGGGGAGGAGCCATGGTTAAGGCGTTAGCTCCCGACGTTCGTCCGATAGAAGAACTCGATAAGAGGACTCAGCGTCTGGTGAAGCTCGCGATGAAGGCGCGAAAAAAGGCCTATGCCCCCTATTCGAAGTATCTCGTTGGCGCAGTGATCGTAGACACGCGCGGCAAGATCCACGCTGGGTGCAATGTCGAGAACGCGAACTATGCGGGGACGACCTGTGCAGAGCAGGCGGCCGTGGTGAAGATGGTGAGCCGAGGGGCTCGGGAGATTCGGCGGGTGGTGCTCGTGACCTCGAGTGATGAGCCGGTCTTTCCCTGCGGGTTTTGTCGACAGATCATCATTGAGTTTGGTCCACACGCCGAGGTGACGACGGTGAATCGTCGAATGACTCAGTTTGCACAATCCACGATGGATGAACTTCTTCCAGCGCAATTCTCCAAGAAACAACTTCATTCATGAAAAGACTTTATCTTGTTGGTGGCACGGCACTCACAATGGATCCCCAGATGACGCTCGTTCAGGACTCTGTGGTCGAAGTGGCGGACGGAAAGATCGTCTCTGTCTCCCCCCGCCCCGGCTTTAAGGCGCCCGCAGGGGACGAAACGTTGAATTGCGCCGGTAGCCTCGTGATGCCAGGCCTCATCAACGGCCACACTCACACGGGGATGACTCTTCTGAGAGGAGTGGCGGACGATCTGCCCCTTATGCAGTGGTTGATGAATCGTGTTTTCCCCCTCGAACAGAAATGGGGAAAGCCCGACTTTGTCTATCTCGGGACTCAGCTTGCTGCGTTAGAGATGATTCGTTCGGGCACCACTACTTTCAACGATATGTACTACTTCGAGGCGGATGCCGCCCGAGCAGCCCACGAGTCGGGTTTGCGGGCGATCTGCGGGCAGACCGTGATTGAGATGAGCGGCGTGGATAACCCCACCCACGATACGATCGCGGCCTTTGAGAGATTCTTCGATGAGCTGAAGGATTACCCACGGATTATTCCCGCTGTCGCTCCCCATTCCGTTTATGGCGTGAGCGAGGGCCTCATGAAGGAGGTCATTGCATTTGCGAAGCGAAAGGGTGTTTCGATCCATGTGCACATGGCCGAGGTGATGGATGAGGTCGAGGAGTGCAAACGGCGATTTGGGATGACGCCCGTTGAAAAGGCACTCGCGTTGGGTGCATTCGAAGTGCCGGTTGTGGCGGCGCACGCGACCTGTGTAACCGAGAGTGATATGGCGATCATGGCCTCCCACCGGGTGGGAGTGATCACTAACCCGGAATCCAATTTGAAGTTGGGCGGCCGAATTTGCCCGATCCCTGAGTTTCGGGAGCGCGGCGTGCCGGTGGGTGTGGGCACCGACAGCACCGCGAGCAATAACAATCTTGATCTTCTGACCGAAGCAGGGACGATGGCGAAGCTTCAGTGCTTCCGCAAAGGGCCGGGGTCGCTCGATGTGAAAAGTGTGGTACGGATGCTCACGATCGAAGGCGCCAAGGTGCTGGGAATCGACGATCGGGTGGGTTCGCTCGAAGTGGGCAAGCGGGCCGATATTATTGCGATCGACATCAATCGTCCTCATTGTGTGCCTCTGTATGATCCTTATTCCCATCTCGTCTATAGTTCTTCCGGACACGATGTGCGTCACACCATTGTAGATGGACGGGTCTTGATGCAGGATCGGGTTGTGACGACCCTCAACGAGTCTGATATTCTCTACCGATCGAGGGAATTTGCGAAACGGATCGAACCAAAGGGGCTCCACCCGACTTTATAGCGTTCTCGTGATAAGCGCCCTGATCTGCGCGCCGTCAGCGTTTGCTGCTGCCCGCAAAACCTTCTCTGGGTCCTTTGGCCTGACGGGTTCCGTGATCACCGAAGATGTTTCTCCAGCGATCACCGAAGGGGCATTGCTGGCGGTCGCCTATAGCTCGGCGCTAAACTTCATGGACCAGTCTCCGTGGGAAATTGGTGTCTACTCCAGTTTGGTTTTTGGTCAGGAAGGGAAATCGAAGTGGTCTATCGTGCCAAGGTTTTTTTGGTTGGCCTCGGGCGAAGGCTTTGAGCCTTTTACATTTTCCGTCGGGTTTGGGCTTGGGTTTACGTTCTTGTTTCTCCAGATGAATAACTACGCGGCCTTTCTCACACAGCTCGTGGTCGCCTCGGACATTGATCTGGGGCAGGGGATCTTCTTGGGGGCTGAGTCAGTGGTGGAGCTTCCAGCGACCAATGACTTCTACAATCCGATCAGTATCAGCGTGCTCCTCCGTATGACGCATCGGTGGTAGTGGCGTCCGGGGCAACGGACGGCGCCGTACTACCAAGTAGTAGGTTTGTAGTCTTTCAGAAACTTTCCCCAGACGTGGGCGCCCGTGAGGATTCCTGAGAAAAATGGATCACAAACGCGGGCAGCTCCATCGACAATGTCGAGAGGAGGCTGGAAATCGTGTTCAACCTGCTTAGCCTGGGAAATCTGGATCGGATCCTCATCCGTGACCCAGCCCGTGTCGACGGCGTTCATGTAGATCCCGTCCTCGGCATAATCGGGGGCTGAGGTGACAGTCATCATGTTGAGCGCGGCCTTCGCCATATTGGTGTGAGGATGTTTGTCCGTCTTGGTGTAGCGAGTGAATTTGCCCTCCATCGCCGAGACGTTGACGATGTGCTTTTGGAATGTCTTGTGCTTGAGCATGAGGCCTTTCAGCTTGCTGCACAGAATGAATGGCGCGACAGAATTCACCAGCTGGACCTCGAGCATCTCGGGCGTGGGAACATCGGCGAGGGTCATGCGCCAGCTGTTCATCTTGCGCAGATCGACCTGCTGGAGATCGGCATCGGTTTGTCCGAGGGGAAACACCTCGAGATCGGCGTGGGCCTTCTCATCGTAATCGTAGGGGATCTGCGAGAGGGCGGCGCTGAGACTGAGGCCAATGCTTTTCGTGTGCCACTCGGAGAGCCACTGGGCGCCCTTTTCACCGAGAAGTCTTTGGGGAAGGATGGCCGAACGGCAACGGGCGTGTTGCGCAAGAATGGGCCGGACGTCAGGCGGAAGGGCTGCGTAACCCATGTTTTCGCCCTCCATGAGATGGGCGTAAAAACCCGGGGGGCGGCGCACCGTTTGGGCGGCGTTGTTGATCAAAATGTCGAGGCGATCACAGGTCTGGTTCAGATAGCGGGTGAAGACCTCGACGCTGGGGGAGTGGCGCAGATCAAGGCCGTGGACCTGAAGGCGATCGCTCCAGTCGGGAAAATCCTTTTCACGGGCGTAGCGGAGAGCGGCGTCGTGGGGAAAACGCGTGGTGACGATGACCCGTGCGCCGGCTCTGAGCATCATGAGAGCGGCTTGATAACCGATCTTGAGTCGCGCGCCGGTGATGACGGCGACCTGCCCTGCGAGGGAGGCCGATTGAAATCGCTTCGAATAATTGAATTCAGCACAGGGCGGACACATAGTGTCGTAGAAAAAATGCACCCGCGTGAAGGGCGCCTTGCACACGTAGCAAAAGACCGGCTTGGCATAGGTCCCTGCCGGCTCGGTGCCTGAGGTGATTTGATTGGGAGCCTCGAAGACGGACCGTTCTCGGACTCGCCGAATCTCCGTGTTTGCGCGTGCGGCCCAATCGTTGGCCTTCTCCTTCTTGCGCTCCTTTTTGCGGTAACGCCGGGTCACCTTCATGAGCTCTAGCCGTTCGGGTCGAGACACGCGGCCGGCCGCCGTGAGAAAGGCCTTTCGCTCCTCCTGGGACAGACTCGCGAGAAGGGTGCGGTCGTCAAGGATCTTTTCAAGGACTTCGGTGGCTCGTCGGAGCTCGTCCGCTGTAGGGCTCTGAGGTTCCATTCCCGCGACTCTACCGCAAAAGGCTTTTTTTCGGAATGTCGAGAATTGGGCTAGGAAATAATAGCGGAGGCGTAACCCACGACTGAAGTGAGGTCGCCCGTTTCATCTCCGCTGTCGGAATAATCAATGATGCGGGCCTCTTTGGCCCCAACCTTCTTGGCGGCAAGCAAAGTCACTGTCGTCGGGAGGAAACCGCACATACTGATGTCGAGCTCACAGACCGTGTTGTAGAGACGATCGGGGTCGAGCTTCTCGACGGCGTCGAGGGCCAGGGTATCCTTCTCGCGGGCCTCAGCGCGAGAAATGAAGTGGCTCATATCGGTGCTGGCCACAATCAAATTGCCGTCAGCAACATGGGCTATTTCACTGGCCACTTCATGGCATTCGTCGAGAGAAAGCCCGCCGAGAACAATGGGCACGATCTTTACGTCGGGCCGCTTCATCTGAAGAAATGGCACGTGGACCTCGATCGCGTGTTCGCGTAAGTGCGCCTGACGATCGGGCGTGCCCACTCGCTTAAGAAGGTCCCCCGCGATTTCTGTGTTGATGCTGACGGAACCCAGGGGAGTGTTCCATTCCCCCTTGCTCCAGACCGAAACCCGTGCCCCTTTTCCCGTGTGGTTGGGACAAAGAACAAAGACGGTCGGCGTGATAATAGTCTCGGAATAGGCGAGCCCCGCCGTGCGTCCGGAATAGATATAGCCGGCGTGTGGCGCCATAAGAGCAATGGCGGGGCCTTCCGGCTTATTGGGCATGAGGTCGCTAAGGGTGCGCTCCAATTTGGCGCGATCATCCGGGTAAAAACGCCCAGCCACGTAACTGGCTCTGGTCCAGTCTTGTGAGGGCATCTCAACAGCTCCCGATTCTAGAAAGTGTCATTCTTACTTTGCTCACGGAGTTCGTGAGCATCTAACCGGTTAGTCCATCGCCTGTAAAGGAGCTTCGGGTCGGTGAGGGGGGTGAGAAAGAGGCGGCGCAGTTCGTTGCGCGAAATCTTTCTGAGCACGACTCCTTGGTAAAGGCCCTGGCCGAGGAGGTGGCCGAGAATCTTGGCGCATTTGTAATAGAAGACAAGGCGTTCGGGATTGGCGGTCGAAGGGAGCCTGTCGGCGAGCCGCGGTTCGCGTTTGAGGGCCGCGAGTGACCATTCGGCGACGTTGGGGGTGATCACAAATTCTCGGTGAAGGGGGCGCACGGAGCGCTCCTCGGCAATTTTCTCGAGATCCTGCGGGCCATTGCACTTGCGCTTGGGGTTGATGATTTTGGAGCCAAGAAAGCCAAGCGCCTCGATCCAGACGTAGGTGTAAAAGTCTCGTCGAGGATTGAGGAAAGGGGTGACCAGGCCTGAGAGACGTGAGTGGAAGAGGATTGTCGTTTGCGACGCGAGTTGGTTCGCGCTGAGGTTCGAGAGAAAGATCGTGTTTTCTTCCGGAAGGCTAAAGCTCTCAAAAGAATTGATGAGAGTGGTCACACTTTTTTTGCGGTTGGGGCGAAAATCGCTTGGCCCCACCACCTGAAAATCGGTGCCGACGGGCAGCTTGGGGATGCCAAGAAAAGACTGGAGATGGCGCACGATGTGGACGATGTCAGGCGAAAAATCGATTTCCGAAAAGGCATCGGTGAGGGAACGATTGTTGATGTTGCGCTGGCTGTCGGTGACCTCGAGCCACTTGAGGTGGCTCTGGAGTTTAAGCCAAGGCGGCGTGTTGAGGACGCAAAAGGTATGAGGGCGAATCTCAACGACATCGATCGTGTGTTCGAGCCCCTTCTCGACGAGGGCCCAGTAGAAGTTATCGATATTTTGGTGAACCGTGACTACGGGCGTACCGGGGAGTTTTCTCTTCAGTTCCGCGGGAAGGTGGCTCGTGGCCAGGTGGAGATCGCCAATGAGCACGAAAATGTGTGAGTCGGGTTCAAGCCGGCGCAGGTTGGCGAGCTGCTGGGCGGCCGAGCGATCACGGGCTTTGAGATTTCTCTCGCCCAGTTTCGCGAGGCCGACGATGCAGAGGCCATGCGTCTTGGCGAATTCAAAGAGGGGGCGGTAGTTGTGCCAATCAAACCCCCAGCGTTCGAAGAAGCAGACCTCGCGCAGGAAGCGATCCTCGGAGATCTGCGAGCGCAAGTATCGGCCGACCGTGATGGTGTCCTCGGGACGGAGCCATTCGAGGGCGAGGATGATTTTTTTGCCCCGCAGCAGAGGGAGACAGGCCCTTACGATGCGGACCAGCGTTCTTTGTGCCTGCGGGAGGGTGTGATAATCTCCCACAATAACCAAGGGAGCTTCAAGGGCCTCTTCGATGAGCTCGCGCTTCGTCGATAGGCGCCGAAAATGGTGGACATCGCGCCGGTAGTCCTGGTGGTATTGACGCAGTTCGCCGGAGGCCCCCGGACTGTGGGCCCGAGCGTAGCCCTGGAGGCGTTGATACATGATGCGTTGTATTTTAGCGAGTTGGCTTTTCATCTGCCCCGTTTCTATTCTAGCCCAAGTGCAGCCCGATGTGACCGGATCGGCGCCAGCCTCCGAGATGAGTCTCGGGGACCTTTTGAAATCGGCCTCCTCCTTTAACGGCCAAATCGAGGAGGCGCGCCAGGATGTGGAGATCGCGCGCGCGCAATTGAAGCAGGCGAATGCCGCGTGGTATCCGAAGGCCTCGGCGGTCGTCTTGGGAGCCCCGATCTTTGCGGAGACGGGTGACGCCGTACATTCGCAATCCGACTGGGGCAAATGGGGGCCACTTGTGACGGGCGGATTTCAGATCGTCCAGCCCGTTTTCACCTTTGGCATGATTTCGAATTATCAAAAGGCAGCCGAGGGGCAGATTGCGGCGAAGGAGAAATTGACCGAAGTGAAGCGGGCCGAAATCTTCGTGACCGCCAAGGAGATGTACTACAGCTATCAGATGGCGAATGATCTCTACAATCTGGTGGAGACGCTGTCGAAATTTCTGCGCGAGGCCGTCGACACGGCGGAAAAACAGAAGAAGGAAAAGGGTTCGATTAAGCCCCATGATCTTTATCATCTGAAAACGGCGTTGGATGATCTGGATCAGAAGAAATTGTATGCGAAGCAGGGTCGCCAAACGGCGGAGAAGGCGATCTTGTGGGTGACGAAGGCTAGCGTGGCGGGAATTGCGGTGACGGAGTTGATACCAGAGAAGTTTCAGAAGAAGACATTGGAGCAATATCTCGAGATCGCGCGGGCGAATCGTCCGGAGTTTGTAGCGCTGGCCAAGGGTCAGGAGGCGAGGGGGGCGCTAAGGGATGCGAAGCGTGCCCAGAGCTATCCGATTGTGTTCCTGGGGGCGTTTGGCCAAACGGCCTGGTGTCCTGTCCGGACAAAGCAGGATTCGATCTTTGCGAATGACCCCTACAATCAAACGGTCGGGGGATTTGGGCTCGGGGTAAAATTTGATCTCGAGTTCGCGCGCCACTCGGCGGAGGCGGCCGAGCAAGAGGCTGAGATGATGAAGCTTAAGGCGACGGAAAGCTACGCGGCACCTGGAATTGAGCTCCAGGTAAAAAAGGCTTTCTGGGAACTGGAGCAGGCGATTGATGGCCTCGAGGTAGCCACTCGTCGTAAACAGACCTCGCGCAAATGGTTCATCTCAAGTGGAATGGGCTGGAGTGTAGGGATCACGCCGCCCAAGGATCTCATGGAAGCGCTCGAAGGTGATGGATTGTCGCGGAAGAACTACATCGAGACGGTTTTTTCCCACAACATGGCGTTAGCCCGCCTAAGCCAAGCGGTCGGCATGGAAGTGACCGAACTCAAATATTAGGAAGAGGTTGGAAATCGCGAAGGCACTCGCAAGCGATGCTAATGAGCAGCGGGCAACCTAACACTCTGGAGCTAATGAACAATGTCATCTGCTGGAGACTTTACTAACATGTAAAGATTTTCCGATGCATCCGCCGGCTCTTTCTCTTAGAAGTTGGCGATCCAGCAATAGCGGTAGTTTGGGTGGTAGTTTAGTGGCAGGGCTACGGACGTCGCGCGAGGTGAATTGGTGATTGCCGGAGAACTGGCTCGGTGGAAATACGATCGGCCGCTGGCTCTTCGGGGGTGGAGGTGGGGCGGGTACCCTAGGCGACGCTTCTTGCTGTCGCGTGGGAGAGGAGCCACTCCATTTTTTGGCGGGAGAGAGTCCGATCCGGTTCGGGGCTAACGATGGTCGGCGCCGTCCATTGTCGGATCATTTCCATGAATAGATTTGCTTTCCCGATGGGA
>JACPWY010000067.1 GCA_016196825.1 Deltaproteobacteria bacterium
AACTAGGGGCGTATTTATGACGCCCTGTACTAAGTATCGACCGCCACAATTACGGCACGAGTTTTCCTGTAGGGGCAATCCTTGTGATTGCCCCGCCCGGTAGGGCGAACACGAGGTTCGCCCCTACGAGCGAACCAGTGGCGTATTGATGGTGCATTATACTAAGGATCTCACCTTACGCAGGTGACCCACGAAAGCTAAACTCAGGGCCAAATGAAGAAAGAACTGCTTGACTTGTATGCCGACTATCTGATCAGCTCGTTTGGTGCGACAACCGCGACGGGGCTGTCGAAGCTGTTGGATGGACAAGTGAGCCATGATCAGATCACGCGGCTGCTGGCAGGCAAGAAGCAAGGCTCTGCCGAGCTGTGGCAACTGCTCAAGCCCCAGGTGCGGAAGATGCAAAGCGACGCGGGGGTGATGATCATTGACGACAGCATTGAAGAGAAGCCTTACACGGACGAGAACGACATCGTGTGCTGGCATTACGACCACTCCAAAGATCGGCTGGTCAAGGGCATCAACTTCCTGACAGCCCTGTATCACAGTCAAGGCATGTCGTTGCCGGTGGGATTCACACTGATTGCCAAGACCGAGTCGTATGTGGACAAGAAAGAGGGCAAGACAAAACGGCGCAGTCCCGTGACGAAGAACGCATATGCCCGACAGATGTTGCAACAGGCCGTGGACAACCAGATTCCGTTCCAGTACGTGCTCACTGATGTGTGGTTTGCCTCGGCCGAGAACATGGGGTTCATCAAGCAGAACTTGCAGAAAGACTTTGTCATGCCACTCAAAGTCAATCGCAAAGTGGCGCTCAGTCTGGACGACAAACGTCAGGGGAAGTATGTCCGAGTGGACACGCTGGTGTTTGCAGACCCCACCCCCAAGCAGGTGTATCTGGAAGGGGTGCCCTTCCTGCTCCTGCTGGTCAAGCAAGTCTTCACAAACGAGGAGGGCAGCACCGGGGTGTTGTATTTGGTCACCAGCGATACCACGTTGACCTTCGACGACATCACCACCATCTATCAGAAACGATGGCACGTGGAACGCTATCACCAGTCGTTGAAGCAAAATGCTTCGCTGGCCAAATCGCCAACTCAGACCATTGTCACTCAGACCAATCATTTCTTCGCCGCTTTATGCGCGTTTGTCAAACTCGAACTACTGAAATCCTCGACCCACCTCAACCACTTTGCCCTCAAGACCAAGCTCTATGTCACTGCCTTGCACTCCGCTTTCGACCAACTGCGTCAGCTGCAGCCTATCCCTTTGACCGCGTAAGGAGAGTATCTTAGTACAGGGCGTCATAAATACGCCCCTAGTTCACAACTGAAAGAGGTCCAGGAATACTCCATTCCGGCATACCCCCATCAGCAGGGGAAGGAATGGCATCATGCCTGGACCTCGACCCAAGTATCCGATTGAGCTGAG
>JACPWY010000073.1 GCA_016196825.1 Deltaproteobacteria bacterium
CGAATGTTGTGGCTCACCTTCCCGCGGTAGTCGACGACCTCGAAGTGATCGTGGGATTGGATAAGCCCGTAGCGCCCTGGTCCAATTTGTTTTGCGTTAATCTCCTGCACGGAAAACTGATTCCCCGGCACCGGGACGTGACGCCAAACGATTTCCCCGAAACGATTGAGGATTACTACCGCTTGAAATTGAATCGTCTGCGTCAAGTCATCGCCATTTGTCGGTACCTGAACTCCGTTTCCCATCAAAACGTAGGGCGTCGATAACCTCCCCTTCACTCGACCAGACAACGGAAGAAAGGTGCGGGGCGTGGGATTTTGAAAGAGCCGCGTCCCCAGTCGAGTGTCGCGCTCCGCCCGAAAATAGAACTCAATGGGAGATTGGTAGCCCGGCGGAAGGAAAGAGAAGCGAATTTTCCCATCCGAGCGTTGGAAATCGGTGAGCTTAAAGTACCCGTACCGAAGATTTCCATAGACGATAAACCCCGATTGGTCCGTTGGGGAGGGGAAGGTAACCTCTTTGAGAAAGGTCTGTGAGATCCCCTGGTACTGAGTTTGCAAAATCCGGTGGAGCGGGATCTGGGCGGGGAGAGGGGGTGGAAGAATTAGACACGCTGCGATTAGATTTCTCATCCTCATAACGATGATTGGATCGAACACGATTTCAATAATAGTCCTCCGCGATAGTGGCGACGAGCTTCTTGGCAGAGATCTCATCGATGGCATGGTGCGAAATTGAGTTGGGTGAATTCGCTCTCATCGGCAGGATATTCCGTAGAGAGGCTCCTGCTCTGTCTCGACGGCCCTCCCAAGCTTGGCAAAGCGGCCGAATTTTTGCAGGTATTTCCCTCAACGGGCCAGGAACCGCACGGGGAAATGATGAAGATTTTGACAGCTGTATTACTGGTTTACGCTTTTGCACTGTCCGCTCTTTCCGAAGCCGAGGAGTCGCTCGAAGCGCTGGCGAAAAGGGCAGTGAACCGCGCAATCACCGATTCCTCCGTGCAGATGAAAATAGACACCCACACCCCCTGGCATATCGTCCATGGACTACTGGCTTACCGGGATAGTCTTAAGCTTTTGGACGCAACTGAAACGAACAGGGTTTCTGCACTCGAGTGGGTGAAGGAAGGCGGAATATATCGCAATCAGCCGAGCTTTCTGGTGACGGGGAAGGACACGATCGGGGCCCGCGGCCCACAAACTGAGTTTCAGGGCCACCTGGACCAATTTGCCGGTTATCTTTCAGAGCTCCATCTTCCCCCTGATACCCCATTCAAAGCACGCGGAGAGGCCGGAATGGAAACTCGCACCTGGAGAGAGATCATCGACGGTATCAAGTGTGGCGACCCAAGTCGCTATAGTCAGAAAGAGGGTTTTGAAACCAGTTGGGCGCTTTGGGCGCTCGCCAACAACGTCGACGCCGACGAGGAGTGGAGATCGGCGGAAGGAAAGACCCTTACGTTAGGAGATTTCGTTTGCGCTGAGCTCAAACAGGACCTTACGAAACAGCCCTGCGGAGGCATGCATTCTCTGTATGCAATCAGCAGCGCTCTGAAAAAATTCCGGGCCCTCAAGAGCCACGCACATATGGCAGAGGGGATCCTTAGGTGCTGGCAGGAAGCTGATGCAACCGAAAGAAAGTATCTGGCTCGGGCAAAAGAGTTCCAAAATCTTCCTGTGGACCTGAGTTATCTTTCCAAAAAGCAGCGAAGAGCAGCGGAGAAATCACTCGAAAGGGAACTCAAGAATACCGGCCGCACCTCTCTCCAACTGGATGGCTCCTTCTCCGCCAACTTTGTTCACGGTTACGGCGCTGGCGATTGGCGCGCTCGCCTTCCCGGTAACGGCCACACACTGGAGTGGCTCATGATCGTCCTTCCCGACAGCGAGCTTAGACAACCCTGGGTGCGGCACGGGGTCGCCTCGGTCGCGCGCACGATGCTCGAGGCTCAATTCTCCGACGCTGACTCCATAGATTACCTCTCTGGAGCCCAAGCGGGACGCATTGACCAGCAGGCATTTAAACGCTTCATGACCTTAGGCGGGTACTTCCACGCCGCCCACGCGCTGCAAATGTACCTGAAGCGCGTCAACGGAAAATAGCTCCTTGGGAGTGTGCTTCAAATCCTGAAGCGGTTTGTTTCAAAACGAATTGACCCCACTGTCGATCGCGCGAAGAATCAACTATATGCAGGTCGAAGATTCTGTTCTGGAGTCGGGGCCGATCGACAGGTTGCGGGCGGAATTTTTAGCGCGTCGCAGCCAGAATCCACAGTATTCGCTCAGATCGTTTGCGCGCGATATTGGAATATCGTCAGGCGCTTTGTCTCAGGTTTTTTCACGGAAGCGACCACTCACCAAGAGGTCTCTCGAAAGAATTAGCAGGCGATTGGGGATTGATTCGCTGGCGCCGTCGAGTGACGCCTATCATCTGATTCAGAGCGACCAATTCAATTGCATTGCGGATTGGTACCATTACGCGATCTTGAGCTTGCTCGAAACCCACGGTGCCCGAAGCCAAGTGCGCTGGATAGCCTCGCGCCTGGGGATATCTATCGTTGAAGCGCAGGGGGCCATCGAACGGCTCATCCGAGTGGGCATGGTGAAGCTCAAAGGCAATTCCTTGGTCACCACACAGAAACGTCGGAGGACGTCTACCGATGTTCCGAATGAAGCCCTTCGCAAACTGCACCACCAGACCCTTTTGCGCAATGCCGAACTCCTCAATGAAGTACCGGTCGAATGGCGTGATGTGACGATGATGACGATGGCCATCGATCTCAAGAAACTTCCCTTGGCCAAGGTATTCATCAAAAGATTTCGACGGGATCTCACACGATTCCTCGGCGCCGGAACCAAGACCGAGGTCTACAATCTTTGCATTCAATTGGTGCCAGTCACGAGAAGGGAGTCGCGAAGGGGGGAATGGCGGCGGAATTGTCAATTGCAAGTCGGGTAGCGGCTCGACACTCGAATTACTCGATTTCACGGAGGCCGCGCTCCTCCCTCCCGTCCGCACAATCGATCTAGGGCCTGAAAACGATTCTACAGAGACAAAAATTGGGCGAGCCCTCAACCGACTCGTTCGTCTCGATCCAGCCCGCGCTCAGGTACTCCGTCGGAAAGCGATAGAGTTTTTTGAGCCCCAGTTTTCGCGTTGGATTCCCGATGTTGAGTTTCAGCTCATCCCAGACACCGGCTATGTGGCTCTTCCAGAGATGTGTCGCATCGAGCAAATCGCGATCCAGAAGAGGCCCATAACCACGGCCCACCGGTTATACACGATCAACAAGGCGCTTTGGGACCGATTGCCCACGACCTCGCGAGCGGGTCTTGTGCTCCATGAGGTCGTCTACTCAGAGGCGCTGAAGCAAGGTCAACGGGATTCAGTCGCGACAAGAAAGATGGTTGGCCTACTGGCTTCAAAGGAAATCGAGAGTTTCACGCAGAGCCAGTACGACGATTTTATCGCCAGACAATTCCCGGCTCCGAAGGCCGTAAGCTTCAACACCAACGGCATCGAGCTCTTCGCCCGCTCGGGAGAGCCATTAACAATCGAGCTGTCTCAATTTCTTTGCACGCCGGGAAAGCTCAATTGGTCGACTCTGGAAAAGCTTCCCAAGTGGATGGAACTCAGATCATCACAATCAATACTAAACGTCACCCCACCAGCCTCCAAAGAAAGCACCGAGCGTTTCAATCTGACAGTCGATGACGGCATCGACGGCAGCATCGTTCCGCTCACGATCAGAAGTTATCTTGGGCCGGAGCTGCCGCCCCTCTTCATGGTGAGTCCTGTGATCGTTCGTGGGCATTCACAGGAGAATTTTGAGTGGAGCCTCAGTCGGATCGTTGCCGGCGACGGCGCGCGGTTTGATATCCTCACCGGCCCCAAATGGCTCAAAATCAATGACAGTGGAGATCTGCGCGGTGTGCCCCCCAAGGAGGGCGAGGACCAGTGGACCATCCTCGCCTCAAGCTCCGTCTCTCACAGCTCCGTGCAATTGGTGATGAAAATTTCGGGTATGCGAACAACCCCCCAAACCAGAAGGAGAACCCAATGAAAACAGGAACTGAATTCTTTGCCGCAATGGTATTGCTGACCGCCAACGCCTTTGCCAATCCGGAAGAAACGCTGAGGTTCACCGCCGACCTTGGAGTATCGCGCTCAGTGGCTGAAACTACTACTGAGAGCTTTGTCAGTGGTAGTGGCACCCAGACTCTTTTGTTCAACACAGCCTGCACAACGGTTCAAGAGTTCCTAGAAAAGGTTCCCCTGGAATTGACCTTGAAACCAACTGCATCGGGCACGTCCGGAAAGCTTGAGCACATTCGGCAGTTACCGGACGGATCGCAACTCCGTCTCGTGGTTGAAGGGCTACGCAAGAGCGCCAACGAGATCGTGCTGGATATCCAGACGGGGGGAACATCCGGGGTTTCTGGGAGCGCAACACTCCATCTGCCATTGACCTACAAGGCCAGCCAGGACATAGACCTCCCCTGCTTCATGGTCGGAATGATTGGTGCCGGAGGTGCCTACCCTTCTTACAGCTCGGACGGGCAGAGAATGGATACGGCTCCGGACACTGTTCAATGTGATCAAAGTCGGGCTATCGCGATCTTTGGCAATTCCCCCGGCGGCTACGGCCCTCGCTAATTCGTTCGCCGTGGCAACTTAACGAAGAAGGTTGAGCCGCTTGCGATGGCCGATTCAACCCATATCTGACCACCGTGGAGCTCGACGATTTCCTTACAAATGGCCAGCCCAATTCCCGAGCCTGGATATTTTTTTCGATCGGAATGCAATCTCTGAAGTACGCCGAACACCTTTTGGTGGTCACTGGGATCGATGCCAATTCCGTTGTCCTTGAAGGAAAATAGATAGACATCCTCCAATACTTCAACTGCTACCTTCACGTGGGGAGTCATATCTCCGCGAAACTTTACGGCGTTGCCAAGGAGATTCTGAAAAAGCTGAACCATCTGAAGTCGATTGGCCAGCACGGTTGGAAGCCGTTCGACCGAAATGGTTGCCTTGTTTTCCTCTATGGTAGCCTTCAAATTGGCAATCGCATCACCCATGGCTTCATTCAGGTTGATCGTGTGAAAGGAAGCGCTTTCAATCCCAATGGTCGAGTAATTCAACAGATCCTTTATGAGCGCGCTCATTCTCAACGCCCTCTCCATTGCGAAATTCAGGTGTTGCCGGTTTTCATCGCCCAGTCGATCCCGGTCGTTAGACGCGATCCACTCGAGATGAGCGACCAGCGTGCGCAAGGGCTCCTGAAGATCGTGCGATGCCAATGAAACCAAATGCTTCAGCTGGGCATTTTCGGCGGAAAGCGCCGAATTGGACGCCTCCAATCGCCGAGACCGCTCCTCTTCTTCGCCACCAAGCCCCTTCAACTCGCTGAGACAATGTATGACGTAAAGAATCTCGTCGTTTCTTCCAAAAACAGGTGAATTGATAGACCGGAAGAGCCTGTTCTCCTGCAAAGGTTGGGTCGTTGCGGGACCGATTCGGCACTGCGGAGGTCTCATCGTATCGGGCAGACGGGTCGTGATCACTCGCTCGAGCGATCGCCTGAGCTCATGGGAGGAACGAGGAAAGGCTTCAGCCAAGCCGAGACCGAGAAAAGCCCTTTTTTGGACGGATGATGTATCGAAGTACGTTCTGGACGCGGCGACTACGGTGAAACGGTCATCCGCGGCGAAAATCAAATAAGACGTCTCCACTTCCCAAAAAGATCCGTTTCCAGCCATGCCTATCTCGCCGAGGAAGCTATCCCCTCAAAACGGCTCCGGAAAGCGGTTTCAAGCCACCCCAAAAATTCTTAACCGCGACGTGGCCCTGTCATTTTTTCTCGTAGTCTAAGTAAACGTTTTCGGTCGACTGATCGGTCCCACAGGGAGACGAATCACCCTTTAAGGACTCTTGGTCCAGCTGAATACGCAAGCCAGCGCCGTCTGGCTGGCTGAAAACGAAATGCTGATTCGGACGGTCCGTTGGTGAACTGCATGCCGGGAAGGGTTCACACGAACCCTCGCATCTCGCGGCCAATTCTGTTAGCACCATCTCTCCATCCTTGGGATAAACGATCGACACCAGAGGAATGGTAATGGTGCATCCGGGCAGTTTCCACGACCGGGATCCCGTGTCATTGCTTAACGTTAGCCCGCTTGCCACGGGCGAGCCGTCGCTAAAGGTTGAGTCCGGCAAGATGGAACTGGGCTCTCCGCCACAGCGGATATCTTCGAGTGCCCACTCGCCTGAGAGGGGTGCAATCATTTGCACCTGCGGAGGAGCGCCCTCTTGACTGCAAGCTGCCAAAACAAGGACTATCCCGATGCTGACTGTATTCCGATTGAATGCCATATACCCCCCGAATAATTGAACTTTTGCCCACATATTTCTGCAAACGATATGCCGCTCATTGGGGTCGATGATCCCGCACGGAAATGATGAGAGACAAGAAAATCAGTGACCGTAGAGTTCTCGTCTGTTCAATCGGTGATCAAAGTATGGGGCGTGTAGACTCTCAGTGGACACGAAGGAGCGGTTTTTGCTAGTACTCTGGCCTGGGTGTTTCGAGGAAGACCATGAAAAGGGCAGAGGACATCGTTAGCCCCAAGAGCTGGCTGATAATCTTCGTAGGGTTTGCTCCTCTTTTCGTTATCCTATTCAACCCTTCTCCCCTGGAATTCCTTGTGTTCTTCATTGTGGACCAGCTCTCGCTTTTTTGTTTCAGTCGGGCTGACAAGGCGATTTTTACACGCCTCCACCCTGCCTCACGCATCTGCTTTGAAAATGGGCCGGTACCTGAAATCGCGAACTACACGCCTGAAGAGAAACTGCAGGTTTATGAAGCAATGAGGAGCTTCCCGGAAGCGCGAGCCGGATATGTCCTTTGGATGAGCTACCTGAAGGTGATTCCCGCGGCTTTGGTTATCGTATTCTTCTGGCAACATGAGGTCTCGAACCAGCTGCAGCTGTTCCGATTTCTCCTGGCCGGTAGCGTAATCTACTTTTACTTGTACGGAGCCGCCTACATAGAAAATCACCTTCTCGTTTCCCAAAAGATTGCTTTGCTCCATGATACTTACGATTTTTCCGAAGCGTTTAAGCGCGCGCCAATTCCCTTTCGCGCGAGAGAATTTGAGACGCCGGAGATCATAGCCGTTTTGTGTCAGTGGCTCTTCACCCTGGGTCTTCAGGCTTTCCTGCTCACGACGACCCACTCTCACGGCCCTTTTTCCATCACATTTCAGTTGATGGCTGTCGGAGTCGGTGGCCTCGCTCTTGTTTCGCGCGTCTGGTATTTGGGGCGAAAGCATGTCGTTGGAGGCATGGAGAGCCTGCTACAACGACTCGAGGAACTCGACCTCGATGCGCCGCAAGCCAAATCGCTCCCTCTTCACTCATCAAGCGGTCTGTCTAAGTTTGGGAAGACAGTGAATGCAATGCACGAGCGGATCCAGATCTATAAGAATGAGTTAATTCGCTGGACAGATTTGAAAACGGAGGAAAGTCGTTATCGGGCGCTTGGCGAGCTATCGGCCCTGATCGTCCATGATTTGAGCGCCCCGCTACAAGTGATTCATTTTTGCATTGACGAAATTCGCAGGAATCAAAAGCTCGTTAACATGCAACAGTATATTGACCAGCTTGAGGTGAACAGTGAGCGTTCCCTTCAGCTAATCCGTTCGTTGCGTTCGTATCTCAGAAACTCCCACGTTGCGGAGTCGGGGGCGCGATTTTGGGAGGTCCATCAACACGTGATCCGACTGTTATCGACAGAGTTCGGCGATGAGGAGTTGGAGTCAGTCGTTGTGGCGGCAGATGAAAGCCTTCACGCTCTTTCCCTGCGCATATCGGAGGCCGATTTTATTCATGTTCTGCTTAATCTTCTTCGCAACAGCTACGAGGATTTTGTCCGCCACGGTAAGCATGACGGAAGGATTGTCATCTCTGCCGTCAGGGAGACGTCCTCCACGGTGACTTTGCGGATAGAAGATAATGGGAGCGGCCTCACTCTTGAAGAATTTGAAAGCCTCACATCACTCACCCACTTCAATAGAACCATGCATACGAGCGACGCCAAGCATGGACTAGGCTTGCGGTTGGTCAGACGGCTCGTGGAGCGGTATGACGGGGAACTATCGTTGCAAGCCAATTCAGCTTTGGCAGGTACAGCCTTTCACCTCACGCTCCAGACATCGGTCGACCAGCCACGGGGTTTGGTTCAGTGAACCCGGCGTACACCCTCTGGGTGCTTGAGGACGATCCCGGTATGCAATTCATGTATCGGGAACTCCTGGGTTGTCGGTTCACGGTAGTCACTTTTGGAACACTCCTTGCCCTGCGCACAGCTTTGTCACAAAAGAACCTGGTGGCCCCCCATCTTATCATCGCTGATATTTTGTTACCTGATGGTTCACTTCTCAAGTTCATGGCCAGAAATGGCCTGGATCTCTTTAAGTCCTTTCCCGTTATTCTAGTCTCGTCGATAGACAACCTCCAAAACCTTCGCCATTGCTTCGAGCTGGGGGCTTGTGATTACTTGACCAAGCCATTCCATCGATCGGAATTGATTGCGAAGGTCGAGCGCCACCTCTTCAAGAAGCCACTGAGCGGCAATCTCAACGATGATTTGGAAATACTCCCCACCTCCCTGACCGTTCGATACAAATCTTTCGAATCGAATCCGCTCACCCCCAAAGAGCTGCAGATTGTTGCCTATCTTGGGCAGGCGGACCACAATCGAATGTCGAGGGATCGGTTGGCTCAGAAGGTTTGGGATCGCGTTTTTGTGTCAAGGAAGACGTTCGATGTCCATTTATCGCATCTGCGCCGCAAGCTTCGCTGCATTGGCCTGGAAATCTCTTTCTGCTCAGACGGGACTTATCATCTTCGGGACGCAATGACGGTCGGGCAGGATAATCAAGGAATTGGGTGTATGAGGAGCTCTTCCGGGAACCCAGCTGGAGCCGCCAAAGATCCCAAGCCGAAGATGAGCGGGATCAAGGTGGAATTGAGCGCTTTGACCACGGAGAGCCTGCCCCGAAGCTGATCTGGCGTGATGTCGATGAATAGCGAAGGCGTCGGTTCATTGGCTTTCGAGGGTTTTCCCCAGCGAGTGTGTCCACAAACAAGCCAACGCTGGAGTCGTCTCACCCCCTCTTCCCTGAGAAAAACCTCCTGATGGTATTCCGCCGTGGGCGCGAAGTCGGGTAAATCCGCGGACGCTTTCTCCCCCCACAAGAAGCCCATTCCTTGCATGGCTTCACTCAGAGCCTTCGAACAGGCGGCATCCAAAGTCAATCCGGCTCCAAAGCCATACGACCTCAGAACGCGCTGACCGCGGGGCAGAAAAAGGACCAATGCCACCTCATTGTTGGGGGACCCATCCGGAAAGCGAAACCATTGCACGTCATAGAGCGACTCAATCTCTGCTGGCAAAGAGCAGGGATGAGTTGGTATCTGGCACGGGACGATTTCCCCGTACCACGATCGCAATATTCGGTCGCGCTCTATGAGCTCCCAATTCGCCGACCGGCAGGCCAAGGAGAAGTCTGTGTGGGCGGCCACCCCACTCGAAAGCGAATACTTCCATCGGGCCGGATCCGGACTTTGGGGAAAGACTTTTTGAGACGTTGTGGTCGTCTTCATGACTCCAAATTCCGAAACAAGAGGAAAGGGCCTTTCAGCCGCGTTCACGGCTTCTATGATGCTGGTGCGCTCAATGAGTTCGAAATAGGCGCGGGTGAGTACATCGCCCTGCGACGCAGCGGCGCTTCCCAAGACCATTTGACCGGATTCGTGCTCGGCACTTAAACCCACGAGCTTGAGCTCGAAATCGCCAATCTCGATTGTGTCTTCGAAAAGCGTTGGAGATTTCCATTGATGGCTCAACGGATAGAAACCCAAGAGCCTGTCTAATTCATTTGCCATGAACAGTACCGACCAAGGAACAAAACTGTTCATGTAAATCAGCTGCTGTCTTCACAACCGCGACAAACGGATCGGCATTGGTTTCGTTGGCCAAGAATGTGTCCAGCTGATGAATATCATCGAGCACATGTTCTTTATCCAGCGATGCATGGTTTCCTATGACGGTCATCATACTGGCTGGAATATTGCAGTTGGCCTCTAGGTCGGAAAGCCATTGGGGCCCGAGAAGTACTGTGAAGTATTCAGCCAGAAGAATGTAGCCCAAATAGAGCTTAGGGTTTTCCGTGATCATTTTTTCTAGGTAGGTAACCAATTGTTTGATGGGATGCGCTATTCTTTTGGTAGGCTCATATTGAAACTTGGCCTTCAGGCGAGACAAATCGTCCTCGGCCCAACGATCGTGATCCACTTCTTCGCCCTTTTTGGATCGATAAAAACCTGCAAGATGAGTCAGTCCCAACTCCTCGCAACGCCGAGTGGCCAGCCCAAGATACACTGGGGTGAAAGTGATCAGGTACTGAATGTTGTACAGGTATTCGGCGATTTCCCGCTCAGATAACGTCCCGTTCGAAGCGTTTGCAAAGAGCGGATTCGTATCCTTCACGCGATAATAATATTTTTCCACCTCGGATTTCAGTCTTTGACTCAGCACAAGATTTCCTTTTTGCGTCACTCATCCTTCCCCTTCTCCCCCCTCAGAGGGAGAGAATGGGAAGGAATGAGCAACCTATTCATTTTGTTAGAAGCTATAGAGTGCGAATTTGCGTCTCATGGCATACTCCTTCCGTTTACGTTCTACTTACTCCAGGAGCGCGGACCACCCGCCGCCTAGCGTAGTTTCTGAATTGGGTTCCAAGACGACGTACAAAACTGGCTTTCAAAAACGAGCTGAGAATTGTGATCGAGGAACTTTGTCAATTGGGTCATGACACCCCAATTCTCGGAAAGCACCGACCCCGAGATCAAGAAACCATGCTTCAAATGAATGTATAAGCTAACGGGATTATTGGGCGCTATGTGAATATCGACTCTCTTGACCCCGTTCTCCTTCAGGACTGAAAGGAGATGGCCTAGAAAGGCCTGGTAGATGCCTCGGTGTTGGTAAGACTTTAAGAAAGAGATGCTTCGAATGTAATAGCTTTCCCAGTCGGTGGCATTTCCTGAAAACATTCCAACGGTCTTGTGTGTTGATAGGAAAGAAAAAAAATCGGAGTTGGTTTCACAGAAAATCTTCTTGGCCGACGATTGGCCCCCTTTCAGAAATAGGGAGTGTTCTTTGCGACCGAAGATTTCTCCGAAATGCGCCTGGGCAAACTGGACCATTTCGGAAAAATTGCTCCTCTCAATGAGGATTCCGTCCTGACAAGACGGAGGTAGATGGCGCCGCCATTCAATACCCCACAACCGTTCGGAGAGCGTTGACTGCCGTACAATGCTGAGAGTGGGCAACCGGGGATCCGGGGCTTGTAGAGGCTCAAGTTTGCTTTTCGCGGTCTTCATTCTTTCCTCAAGCGCCTACTGGAATGATCGGCTTTCCAAAAAAAACTCTCAACAGGAAAAAATTTTTCCAGACTATTTCACAATTCGTCATCACTTTTCGTGCAAGTTTCGGCATTTGCCTGACAACAAAATAGCTTCACAAATGAGCCCTGTTTGGCCGACACAATTTTTCTACATTTCACCTTTTTCAGCTCGTAGAGAGAGAGCTCCGGCGCGACACCGAGCCAAGAGATTAAGCGGTGTATTATGAAGAGATGAGGTTTCTCTCATGTCCGCGCGGCGAACGCCGATAAAGGCATATCCCATGAGCCTATTCCGATCCCGTGCCTGGTGGGCTACCTGGCTCCCGGTCGCGGCCCTCACCGTGGCGACATTCCTTTTGACGCGCGACCTGGGCCCTTTCGACGATGATGACGCTGAGTGGTCCGGAGTGACGCAGGCCATTTCCCAGGGAGAGAGGCCCCACGTCCGTTTCCCCGCCTCCTTCGGAACTGTCACTAGCCCCATTCCGGCTTATTTCAATGCCGCCGCCTATCGTCTCTTCCATTCGATTGAAGGGATGTACTCGACTATTCTCGTCAGTCGCCTCATCGCCGTGAGTTACCTTCTTGCACTGGGCTTTATGGTGACCTTGCCGATTCCGCTGACAATCGCCGCACTTCTGTTTCTTTTATCTTCCGGCCTACTCATCTTTAATCCCATTCGAGCCTGCCCTGAGCCCTTTGTCCCAATGGCCATCGCCGCAGTGCTCTTTCATTTCGTCCGGTTTTCCCTCAAACAGCGATCTCAAGATCTCGTGCTCACCTTTCTCTTTGTGGCGCTGGCGATCCACATGAGCCTGGTCACAATTCCGATTCTTCCGGCGCTGTGTCTTGCGCTGCTCAGTCTTCGTGTGGACCTCACCCCTCGACGAGTTCTTGTGGCAGCCGTCGTCGGTTTGAGCCCCCTCGGCTGGTTTCTCTGGGCCCTCCCTGATCAGAAGCACAAACTTCTGGGCGCCAGTCTCGCTATAGCTCTTCTGGGCGGGACGGCACTCTTTGGATTACCGCAAAGTCGTCGCGCAGCCCTAGGGGAGCGGCTTCAGCTGTCACTCCCGGGCGCTTTTATCGCCGCCCTCATTCTGGGAAGAGGATCCCTTTCGAGCTACTTCTTTCGCCTTTCATCCCTGTTTCACGTCGAGCCTGAGATCTGGAGCCACGGGGCCGGCGTGGCGTTGGGTGTTTGCATTCTTCTAGTGGTTTGCCTGATCCTCTCCAAACGCGATTCCCTCCTCCGACTCCTTTTCCCCTTCCTGATGGTGCCGCTTCTCGCGACCGCATGCCTGTGGGCCAAAGCCGCCTGGATGCCGATCCATTGGCTCCTTTCGCTCACTCCCAGTGCCTTTATCTTTTTCGCGCTCGCGACGAGGCCGCGACTCGCGATCGCAGCAATTGCCCTCTCCACTTTCCTCTATGGCCAGACCCTTGCCCGACTGGACTCGCCGACCCGGCCCTTCTTTCTCCCCTTGCGTGCCAAACTCTCGGTCTTGAAACGCCTCGATTCCAATGAGCTTCGGCCAAGCTGGGCGGCGGCGATCCGCGAGCCCCAAAGGATTCCCAACGATCTCAACGGCTGGCGCCTGCTCGTCCGCGACTTCGCGCACAATGAGAATCACGCGCCCATCTACCTCTGCGATCAGCGCCAACTCAAATGCCCTGGGGGCGGTTTCTCATTCAGCCCTGGGATCCTCGCCTACGCAAGACATCCGGGCGGCGGTGGTGGCGGCGGCGGCGGCTCTGGCTTCATCTGGCATCGAGTCCGCTAGGATGAAATTCGGCAATGAGATAGGATTGGACCATGTTTGGGTAACAGTGAGCGTCTCATGCACAAACTTCGCCTCACGGTTCTTGTAGGACTGAGCGTTTCATCGTTGATTGGCATTGAGCTGTTTTTGCAGATTGCGTTTTTTTTGAAGAGGGGCGAGCCACTATTCAGGCGCCCACTCCTGTCTGTTTTCAGTATTCGCGAATATACGGAATGGGTTCCTGATGAACGTGTTGTTACGCTCAAAAAAGACTATGGGGCCACTTTGGGCGGTGTCGGGCGACGCTGGCATTTTTCATCAGATTCCGATCGTTTTCGAAGAATTCCTGGCGCCGCAAAAAATGAAAAGGGAGCCGCCATAGTCTTTCTGGGGGATTCTGTCCCGTTTGGGTATGGTTTGGACGACGGCGAAAGTGTTCCTGCGCAGTTCTGGAGCTTGATCAAATCGCGCGGTGATTCACGAAAGGTGATTAACGCCGCCATCCCGTCTTACTCCCTCCTTCAGGCCGTCACCCGTCTAGCGGTAGAAATCATTCCTCGAGTAGCGATCGATACGGTGATTCTTCAGGTGTACGACCCGGCTTCACAGTTTGCCGCTCTGGGAAAGGCATGGAGGCCCCAGGCCAATTGGGCGACCAATTCTCAAAGCTGGGCTTCCCCCTGGGCTCTTCTGGCGTTTGATTTTGGCCTTAAGTATTCCGCTCTCTATCAAGCCGGCCTCAGAGCATCATTCAAAATATCGCAAATGGGCACGCATTCTCCGAGGATTGACCCAGATGCAGTTCAGTATTTTAGAGACGTCAATGTTGGGACGTTGAGGAAATTGCATGACCTTATTCAGCAAAAGCAGGGGCACCTTTTACTAGTGTCGACCAATCCCCCAGCGCTACTCATGAACTCCGACGTGGTAAGGCAGAGTGAATTGATGGCAGCCATCCGTTCCCTCAATAACACACTCAAGGAGTTCGCCGAGGAACATAACGGAGTTCGCTTCGTTGATATGAGCGCCCACTTCGAACAGCTACCGGATCCGTTGGGACTCTTCATCGATGAATGTTGTCACCTGTCCCCCCGCGGAAGTCTTGCACAGGCAGAGTTTCTATTCGAATCAATGTGGTAGCCCGAGTTGGCAGCGTTCTTCAAGGGGGAGCCCGGGTGCCATAGCGGCAATCTCACCACCCTAATTTCTTAAGGCCCGTCTGCCACGGCACGATCCAGATTCCATCCACCTCTTTTTCGGCCTGTCCGAGGTAAAAAAGAATAGGCTGATGCTTTTTTTTGGTGTGCATCTTGAATTGCCTGAGGCCGCGAAGATCTTCCGAATGAATCACAGATTTTGCCTTCGCCTCTATCGCGAACACTTCGTTTTCTCGTTCCACAATGAAATCCACCTCGGTTCCCCCTTCCGTTCGGAAAAATGAGATCTCCACGGCTTCCCCCTGCGAGGAGGCACTGTTGAGAAGTTGAACATAAATGTGGTTCTCAAAAAGCGGCCCTATGCGATCTTCGGAAGGAATAAAATTGCGCAGGATAGCGTTGAGTACGCCAGTATCAAAAAAATAGTAACGGGGATGCTGCGTTTGGCGAACGCCCACGCCGCGGCTAAAGTTTTCGACCCGGTGAATAAGAAGCGTGTCTTCCAGAATCTCAAAATAGCGAACCGCGGATTGGCGGGGCACCTGAGCAAGATTCGCAAGCTTGCTGAAATCGAGGGTCTTCGTGGAATAAAGTGCCGCCACCTTCAAAAATCGGGCAAAGCCTTCCAGATTTCTCGTCAACGCCTCTGCCTGAATTTCTTCCTTCAAATAGGTGGAGGCATAGGTCAGAAGAATGGCTTTTCGGGTTTTTCGATCGGGCTCCAAATAGATTCCGGGCAGAGATCCATAGCCAAGGACGTCCTCAGCCTCCATCTCATAAAGGCATTCCTTGGAGGTGAGTGGCCCCAGCTGATAACTCAAGACACGGCCCGGAAGCAGATTTGCGCGCCCCCGGCGCAGTTTGCGGGCGCTTGAACCCGTCAGATAAAAGCGAGGCGAAGGTTTGGTATCCAAAATACTTTGCACGGTATTGAGGGTGCGTGGGAGACGCTGAATTTCGTCGATGAATACGCTCTTTGGCCGTGCTTTCCGGAGCCTGTCAGGCAGTTCGGAAGGGTTTTGGGCAAAATCCAGGAAGGTCTTTTCATCTGCGAAATTGAGCTCAAGATCAGGGCTCAAACTCCGAATCAGAGTGGATTTGCCCGTCTGCCGAGGACCTATCAAAAGGATGGAACGTTGAGACCGCGCCAATTCTGCAGTCAACGACCTTAATATCATGTGGTTATTATAGGTCCAAATTTAACCACTTACAACCCTTGCGGAAAGGCGGATCGGAGCGATTCTCGATCGGGCTGAGTCGTCTCCTCGTTAAGAAAGTCCTCCGAATTGTCGATAAAGAGGGGTGCGATTCCCCCTTGGAAAAAGCGCTATTGATGACGGTAGACGCCATGCGGCACACGGTTTTGTCGAGATTTTTATCGCCATTGGCATTGTGGGTTGCCTGGGTGCGCTTTCCCTTTCGACGCAGTTGACTTCCCGACTAGCGATCCAAAGAGCGACTCATCGGTTGAATCGAGTTGAGGGATTCTACGCGGGTGAATTATCCGCATGGCACTCGTATAGACGAAGCGTCGATTCCCTCACTTCCACTGGCGATCAGGTCGTCTCACTTTCCAATGACTTCCTGGGTGGGATCGAGTCCACACTCAGCGCTACGCCTTACTCCATTCAACCGGGGGTCTCTCTCAATGTATCCAGTACGCGCGCACTTGCTCCTACAAAGGCTTTGATTCGCAGATATGTCAGCGGGCGACTTGTCCACCAAGAGGCAGTTGCTTCCCATTGTGGTGGGATCAGCTTTGGCTCCAAAAAAATTCGGGTTTGCCTTCGGGCATTGAGCGCCCCGTCACCTATTGAAGTGCTAGTAGGGTGGGGATCGGGTTGGTCTGGCAATAGCCCGCCAATTCCCAGTGCGTGGAAAGTGGCCAAGATGGGCGCAAACGGAAACCTTGTAGCGAGTTATGGAATCAATGGAGTCGTGAGCATTCCGGTCAATCCAGCACTTTTTGTTGGGGGAGCCCTGGCATTGGCAAATGCTCCTGCCAATGGCCAGGCGGGCAACGCCGGTGATGATGGTTCCGTCTATGTCGTTACCGATGGTGGGGGGTGGAAGCTGAAACCTGACGGGACGATAGACACTGCCTATGGAGTCGATGGCTACCGTGGAGATTCAGCATGGCAAGATAACCTGACACGTAAGCTCACGGCTGTCTGGGAGAGCAACGACCAGCTTCTGATCATCAAGGACTCCTATGAAAGCCCTCTTCGGCGTGTCACTTCCCAGGCGGGGGCCGGCACGAATTTCCCGGAACTCTACCAGGCTCTTCAGGAAGGCGGAAGAAAGGGTTTTGTCACCCGGGTGTTGCGTAAGTCGGACGGAAGGCTTCTCGTTTCAGGTTACTCTGAAGAGCCATCAACGCATACCTTTCGCCTCCTCCAGCTTTTACCCAGCGGTAGTATTGATCCTGCCTTTAGCTTTTGGGGGCTTCCGCTATCAAGTTTCAACCTCATTTATGACTGTCGACTTGGTGCGAATGAACGATGGTTGATGGCCTCGGTCGGTTCAGGAAATCTCACGATCTGCAGTTTGAGTACGACTGGTTTACCGGATGATGGCTGCCAGACGTTTTCAATTGGCGCACAGTCTGCTTTCGAACCCCCACTGATTGTCAGTGACAACCGGATACTCATTGTCGAATCACCCATGGCGCCACCTTTTGAACGAAAGGTTTATCTAAGAGCGTTTCAGCTGAATGGGAATGCGGACCTTACTTTTGGTGATAACGGTACATCCATTTTCAAGGCCGAGCAGCTGTTTACCGGGAGTTCCATGTCGACTTGCGCCATCAACCAATTTCAAGTTCTCGGATCAGCTAAGATTGCTGATGGGTCGTTGCTGCTGGCACTCAGGGGGCAAAACACGACCCCGTTTTGTCGAAAGGGTGCATTTTTAAAGCTCGATTCAGCTGGAAAGCCCGATATGACCTTTGGCAGGGATGGCTTGCGGGTACTGGAGATAGATGATCACTACATGTACAGCGTAGGATGGGCTGTCATTTCACGATAGGAGCACGCCACAAAGGGGGGTGAACTGCGGATTCACTTTTTGGTGATTACTTCAACTTCGCTTCAACCCACGTTCGCAATTTTCGAATGGTTTCACGTGTGGCAGGTCGGTCGATTGAGAAATCAAAGTCCCCATCGTCATAACGAGCGGCCGTTCCAAACGGTGTGAGCCGATCAAGCTCCGAAAACTCAGGTGGAAGGGGGTGATTGTGGTTACCTAATAGGTCAGTCAGCTCACGGATATTGTGAATCTTCTTATAGGGGATTTTGAGGTGCGCCAAAAGGCTCTTAATCATTTTTTCGGCTGCCTGTTGGGCGTGAAACCCATAAATTTCATTTGGAATAGCGATATTCAAAATAATAACATCGAGAACCGCCTCGTCACCCTTGGCTTTTCGAAGTAGGACCTCCGATTTACTAGGCGGCTTCATACAGCACCTTGCCGTCCGTGCTTGCCTCTTGGTAGACGCCCGAGACTTCTCGTTCCGCTTCGAACATCTTTGAATCAACGACAATGAGGTCAACTCCGAGAAGAAGCGGGCTCAACACCCGACATAAACGAACCATTTCATCAGCCCGACTCTTGACGGTTTTTTCGACAACCATCAAGTCCAGATCGCTGTCTTCTTTCTGCGTGCCTCGCGCATAGGACCCAAACAGAATAATCCGCTCAGGATGGCAGGCCTCGACCAGGAGCTTTACTGCCTCATCTAGCTTTTTCTGAATTTCCTCAGACATTCCCTCATTAAATACCAGGGACCCTCAGCGTTGGGTAGGGGCCTCACAATTCCTTGACGCGAATCCGATAGGATCAAGTCTAATCGCTCTGTGGTGAACGGTCCCCTAACTTTCCGATTTTCCTCTCCAATCCTCCTCGGCTCTGGAACACAGAAACGTAGCTTTGTGTTGTGCCGACGCGCCTAAATTGACACTGGCCAGGGGCAGGCGCACCGTTGTCCCATGAATCCGAATCGAGCACTCTGGGAAAAGGGCGACTTCTCGCGCATTGCCGCGAGCATGAGAGAGAGCGGCGAGGAGTTCGTTCATAAACTGGGAATCACGAAGGGGCTGAGAGTGTTAGACCTGGGTTGCGGTGACGGCACAACGGCCATCCCCATGGCGAAGCTCGGAGCGGACGTTTTGGGCGTTGATATCGCCAGGAATCTGGTCGCCGCCGGTCATCAGCGTGCGAAAGAAGCTGGCCTCACGAATTGCCTCTTCAGGGAGGGCGACGCCTCACACTTGCAAGGCATAGAAGATCGGTCGTTTGATCTGGTTGTCAGTATTTTTGGGGCCATGTTTGCGCCCCGGCCCTTCGATGTGGCTAAAGAGATGGTCCGGGTCATCCGTAAAGGCGGGCGCATTGTGATGGGGAATTGGATTCCCAACGACCCCACACTTGTCGCGCAGATATTGAAGATTAGCTCTGCCTATTCACCTCCGCCTCCCGAGGGCTTTGTGAGTCCGATGACCTGGGGGGTCGAAAATCATGTCCTGGAGCGTTTCACGGCCGCGGGGGCAAAGAGGGAAAATATTTCGTTTTTGAAAGACTCCTTCACCTTCCGCTGGCCCGGAGGGCCTTCGGAACTCTTAGATGCCTTTAGAAACTTCTATGGGCCCACAATGAACGCCTTCGAGGCTGCGGGAAAGACAAACCGAGCCAATGATCTTGCCAAGGAACTAGGAGAGCTATTCACCTTGCAAAACCAAAGCCCCAACAAGTTCATGACGAGCATTCCCGCGACATTTTTACGCGTTACCGTTATTGCGCCCTAGGCGCGTTCATTCGTGCACGACTGACGCGTCACGCAACATCTTTAGGGTGTGCTGGGCCGATAAGATTGTGCATGGGTCTATCCTCGAAATCGGGAGTCTTGCCCCTTCTCATTGCCGTCGGCGTGGTAACTCTTCTGGGCGGTCTTTCGCTCTCCTTCCAAATGAGCTCCCAGATTGCGACGCGGCGGATCGTTTCCCGCATTGATCGCAGGGAGGCCTTTTACTCCAACGAGCTCGCCGCCTGGCATGCCTATGCACGGGCAACCGACACTCTCACACCGGGAGCTACGTTTGTCGTGCAGAATGGACTCCTGCGGCGATACACGGATGGGTCGGTCACCTACCGGACACCGGCAGGGGCCTATTGCGGCTCCACTGGATTTGGTGGAACTCACAAATACCATGTCTGTTTGAATTCAGCTCCGCCGGTGGGTGGCGGCATGCCTGATCTCATTCTTGCGTGGTCGAACGGTGGCACCGCGATGATGTTCAGCGATGGCAATCGCTTGTGGTTTTTGGGAATAACCAAAGATGGGAAACTGGTTCAAAGCTTTGGCGAGAAGGGCCTAGTGACTCACAAAACGTTGGAAGTCGCTAACCCACGGATGGTTGGCTACTTCGACAATACGCCCTGCAAGTTGAATCCGCTGGTTTGTCCGATGAAAGAATTGTTGGTTTTTCATACTCTGCTTGGCACGCGCTTTTATAGCGCAAGAACTGGCGCCGGAATTTTGGGTCCCGACAGCCTTTTGCAACTGGGCCCCACGGGAACGGAAACATGGCCAACCGTTCTCTTCTCTGGGGATATGACCCTTTTACCAACTGCAAGGCTTGGAGCTCCTCAAACTGGCAACATCGTATGGGGGGCTTGGGGGGATACAGTGTATGACGATCACTGTTCCTTGAGTGACTGTGCCGTTGTTGAAATCCCTAATTCCGATGAGAACATGTTGGCATGGCGTATAGCCCCTGGAAACCGCCTCAGAATCTATTCCAAGAAGGGTGAAAGTATTCTTCTCACGACCCAGTTTCCAGTTGGCTCGTCGCTGCCGCCCAACAACCACCTTGATAACTCTTTTGGTACGAACGGTATGGTTGAAACAGTGCTCGGGACGATCCCAGCCTCGACTATTCGGCAGGCCTCTCTAATGCCCAACGGTCGCCCCATGGTTTTGGTGGAGGAGCGTGGAGGCTACAATTCCTCCACTTACCAATGGGAAGATCGAATTCGAGCCTATCTACTGACCGAAGAAGGTAGGATCGATCCTAACTATGGCAATAGTGGATCTATAGAATTGAATTCCAACACCAATGAGCCAGCAAATGGCCTTCAGTTTTTAACTAGAGACGGCGAGCTATTTAATCTTCACCAGATGGAGGGAATGGGCACTGCCATCTGTCTCCAGCATATCAATACTGATGGGACGGTTGACACGGCCTTTGGCAACTCAGGGACTGCCTCATTTGCTTCCAATACCGAAGTAGACTTGGCCAAGAGTGGACGACAAATTGTGAGGGATAGTAGTGGAAGTATTTATCTGGCTATCCAGACATCGGAGGGGGGACCCAGCCCGCCGCTTCTGGGCGCCGAAGTCCAATGGGTCGTCTACAAATTCTCCCCTAATGGTCTTCGCGAAACAGGCTTTGGAAATGTGGACTTGGGGTACTTCCACTGGCGAAGTTCAGGCAAATCGAGTGAGTCAATCGTTAATAGCGAAGAAAACGTATTCGGTGTGGCCCTCACCCACTAATCCATAGCTGTTGGAATCGTGTGGTTCAACGAGCTCGGGTACATTCTGGAACACAGAAACATCGGGACAGCCGCAAAGCGCGTTGGGCAGCCCAAAAACGGACGCCGAAATGAAACAAGCCCCAACCTTTTCCGGGTTTGATTACGCAAATGTTTGGCGCGAGCCTAGTTCCTCCAGCTACCCCACGTTGCGCTGGGAGCCGCCGGGAGGAATCTGCAATCAACCGGCTGGTCATTAGCCGCCGCATTCCAAGATCGGAGTGGCCGAATCTTGGGGGACTTAGGATTGCACGATCTCCCCCGCCCAAAGCTTGGTCAGGAACTCGGCCCAGGGGAGGCAGGAGATTCCATCTTGCCTCTTTGCAATTCGGTCCTCGCTCACTAGATAGTAGTGCTTAAAAACGCGTTCCTCTTGGAGGGCTTTGAGCCCGCGCAAATGTTTTGATTGAACCTTGCGTGTGGATTTGACCTCCACAGCAGTGTGATCGCCTATGACGTAGTCAACTTCATGCTGGTGAGTGCTGCGCCAAAAGCAAAGCGGATCAAAAATACGATTGTAGCCAAGGAACGCACGTAGTTCCATTCCTATCCATTGTTCGAAGCTGTGTCCAAAAAGATCAGAGTTCCTGTCTAGGGTCTTTGTTCCGGCGATAACGTGGGTGACCCCTGGGTCAAAGAGATAGAATTTAGCGGTGGCTATGGCTTTTCTCTTTTTGGATTCCACCCATGGCTCATGAGAAAAACCCAGAAGCGTATCCTCTAAGATGGAATAGTAACTCTTGATGGTTGAGGCGGAAATCCCGGCATCGCTTCCGATGTTGGCAAAGTTGATCAGTTGCCCATTGCTGAGGGCAGCCGTTTTCAAGAATCTCGAAAATGCAGGAAGGGTGCGGACGAGCCCCTCAGCTTGAACCTCTTCCTTAATGTAGTTTTGGAGGTAAGCCTGCAGCTCCTCCTCAGGGAACTCGCTTTGGACCACGCTGGGTAGTCCACCAAACCGCAAATACCTCTCAAGGTTGAAGTGTGGAATCTCTTTCCAGCACAGAGGAAAGAGATTTGTCGTCCAGGCCCTCCCGCCTAGAAGATTCGCAGCTCCACGTTTGAGCTTTCGGGCACTGCTTCCCGTGAGCAAAAAACGAAAACCAAACTCCTCAATAAGACGGTGGACCTCATCCAAAAGCGCAGGAATTTTCTGTATTTCATCGATGACAATAGGACGCTTCTTATCCGCATTCTGAGAAACTATGTTTTGAAGTTCTGATGGATTAGAGGAGAGCCTCAAGTTCATTTCCGATTGCAGTAGATCGATTATGAATGCCGTCTTGGAGAGCTCTTTCCGAATCAGGTGTGTTTTTCCAGTTCCGCGAGGACCAAAGAGAAAAAAAGACTTTTTGGCGAGTAGCGGGGTCAGGTTTAGCAAACGATCGAAGGCCATGGGATAAACAACATAGTAACCGTTGTTTATCCGGATAATCAACAATTAAGATATTGTTTATCCGTGATGAGTATTTCACTCCGTTGTCCCTAAAAATGGTTCCGTTGCTCCGTGTTGTGGTGGCACGACGCTCTGATGCTATGATCCTCAATAGCTTCCCCACAACGTGCTCTTCAATTCATTTCAATTTCTGCTTTTGTTTTTGCCACCGGTCTTTGCCTTGAGCCTTGCGCTCAAGGGGAATCGGCTTTTGGCGTGGATAACGCTTGCCAGCGTTGCGTTTTATTCTTTCGCCGGACATGTGTGGTTCATCGGGCCAATGCTTGTGACGATCTGTCTCGATTTTGCCATTGGCATCTGGATGGCGCGCAGTTCTCGCGTGATGCGCAAGGTTCTGCTGGTCACCTCGCTCACCGCTAACTTTGGACTTCTTTTCTACTTCAAGTACTCCTCCTGGCTGTTGAGTGGTCTGCAGCTGCTGTTTAAGTCGGACGCCGTGATGGCGTTTCAGACGATTCTGCCGGCCGGTATCTCCTTTTATACGTTCCAAAGCGTCTCCTATATTATCGATATCTATCGCGCGGGGGAGAACGCGAAGCCTGAGCGAAATTTCTGGAAGTTTGCGGGCTTCATCGCCTTTTTTCCGCACCTGGTGGCCGGGCCGCTCACGCGTCACAATCAGCTCACTCCACAACTGGAGAGGATCGCCGAGAGGGGGATCCGGCCGCGGTGGCGAGAGGGAGTTTTTCTCTTTGCGATCGGCCTTTCCAAAAAGCTCATTATCGGTGACACGCTGGGGCGGCTTGTGAATCCGCTCTTGGAAAGTGGATCACCGACGCTGATTGCGAGCTGGTGTGCGTTGGTGGGGTTCACCCTTCAGATCTATTTCGATTTTTCTGGCTACTCCGATATGGCGATAGGCCTCGGTCGGCTCTTTGACGTCGAGCTGCCGATGAATTTCAACTCCCCGTACCAGGCCGCCAATCCGAGTGACTTTTGGAGGCGCTGGCACGTTACGCTCAGCCAGTGGCTGCGAGACTATCTCTACATTCCTCTAGGTGGGAATCGCCTCAGTGCTTTTCGCACCTCGCTCAATCTGATGATCACGATGGTGCTCGGTGGTCTTTGGCACGGCGCCGGCGTGACGTTTCTCATTTGGGGCGCATGGCATGGCTCGCTCCTTCTCGTTTATCGTCTTCTCGGTCGGCGGTGGGACGGGTTACCTAAGGGCGTGCAGAAGGGGCTTACGTTTTTCCTTGTGATGATGGGCTGGCTGCCGTTTCGGGCCTCAGGTTTGCAGCAGATGGGCCAGTGGTTTCAGGGCCTGGTCGGGGTGAATGGCCTCGGGGTGTTCCTGTACCCGGTGGAGCTCGGGCTGGCTCTCTTCTTTGGTCTTCTGATGACGCTCAAACTTCCAGAACCATCATCGCATTGGAAGCTTTCCGACTGGGAGACGGTTCCTCAGATTGCATTGGGGCTTTTCACCGCTCTTGGGGTCATGTTCTTGGCGCAGACTTCGGCGTTTCTTTATTTCCAATTTTAAGATGAAGCCATTTTTCACAACTCTACTCTTAACTCTTCTTGGGGTGGCCTTTGTGAATCGCTGGGTGGATCCTAGCTATCACTGGAACAGTCCACTGCCGCCTCAGGGGTGGGGAGAGAAATCGCTCATCGACACCCCCTTAAGTTTCGATCAAGTTCGCTTCAAATTGAATCTGATTGACCTCCAGGAAACGCCCGATTGGCTGATTGTTGGTTCGTCTCGGGCGAAGATCTATTCGGCCGGCATGTTCAAAGGGGCCCGGGTCTACAACGCCTCGGTGGATGGCAACTCCGTGGAAGATGTCATGGCGATCTGGCAGCGTCTCAAGGATCGCGGCAAGATCCCGAAGAGTATTCTTTTTGAGGTGGATCCCTGGAGTTATTCCCAATGGATAGAAGGAAGCGGGGATCGGATGAGGCGCCGGTTGGTGGATCGGTTCAAGCTCGCCGAGTTTCGGTCCAAGTCGCCAATCCTTGGCGGAGTCTTGGGTTTCTACAGCGAGAATGTGAACTACGCGATTGGTGAGCTCTCGGAGATAGTGAGTTTGGTCACACTGCGCGCAAGCGTAACGACCCTGCGCCACCGAGTTCGGGGCGAGTGGACGGCGTCGCCGGTGGTGGGCCCCTATCCGGAGCAGGAGGAGACGACCCAGTATGATTCCGGCCGGGTGTACTGGCGATTCGACGGATCTGAATGGCATGTGGAGAGGGGGAGAGATCTGGCCGGTGCAGTGGAAGAGGTGAAGGCCTATTTTCGCAGCGATCACTGGTCGCTCAGAAACACCATTTTCCATGACCCCGTGACCACTGATAAGTTTCGCCTGGTCTTAAAAGACATGGTGAACCAGGGCTCTCACGTGGTCATCCTTTCACCGCCCTACCACCCTTATTCCGCCGAGGAGGTGAAAGGATACCCCAAGATCCAGAAGGCGATGGAAACGTCGGCCGAAATCACCCATTCGTTGGCTACCGAGTTGGGGCTCAAAGAGTGCGACTTCACCTTCAAAACGCCCCTCTGCGAATCCCACGAGTTCGCCAACCGTAACCACCTCCAACCCGTCTGTGCCCAGAAAGTCTTGCGGGCGTGTCTCGAAAAAGAATTTTCCCTCCTAGACTTCTCAAGAGTGCCTAAGACCCCTGAACTTCTGGTTCCTGTTCGCTAGTGAAATCCCCGATTGGGCAGTAGCAGGCCAGGCGACCATTCTCGAAATCGTCTGGGTCACAGAGTTTGGGGTCGACTAGCGCCAGGGCACGGCCGCTTCCGCAAGAGTGGACACATTCGGCGTGTGTCGGCCGACAGCCTACATAGATCCAATCGGGAATCTCCCGCGCCTGAATCGTGAATAAAAGAATTGAAAGTAAGAAAGTTTTTCCCAAGCCCATTTCCGACGAGTAACAGCGGGTCATAAGGGTGTAAAGTCCTTATTTGTTCATAATGATTTGGAGGGGCAGATCCGCGTTCATTTGAAAAACGTCCTGTCCGAAAGATAGAATAGAGCCGTTGATTTCGCACCTAATTGACACATACTGGCCCTATATCGCCACAACCTTTGCGATTATTGCAACGTTGCTCGCCGCTGTTCAGATTATTCTCACCAAGCGGGATGTGAATGCCGCGATCGGATGGCTGGGGCTTGTGATTGTGGCGCCGGTGTTTGGGCCGATTCTCTATCTCCTTTTCGGCGTGAATAGGATTCAACGGGTCGCGAAGAAGCAACGTCCCCAGTCTGTGGCTCTGCCGTTCTTTCAGCCAATGGTGGAGGGAAATACGATTGTTCCTCTCACGCCTTCGACAGAGGCCTTTCAGACGATGCTAGCAAGCATCAATGGGGCGCGCTCGACGATCTCGTTGTGCGAGTACATTTTTGACAACGATGAGGTGGGGCGCCAGTTTCTCGACGCTCTCGTGAACGCCAAGAACCGCGGAGTGGCGGTTCGTATTTTGATCGATGCTGTTGGAGCGCGGTATTCCTTTCCCCGGATGGTGCCGCTTCTCAAACGCAGCGGCCTTCACACCGAACTTTTCATGTCGTCGCTTTTGCCGTGGCGGTTTCGCTACTTCAACTTGAGAAATCACCGAAAAATTCTCGTGATCGATGGGCGCATCGGGTTTACGGGCGGCATGAATATTCGTTCAGATAGGGTGATCGAAGACATTCATTTTCAGGTGGAGGGGCCAGTTGTGGCCCACCTGCAGGAGGCGTTTGCACACGATTGGCTCTTCTCCACGGGAGAGGCCCTGACGGGGAGTGATTGGTTCCCAGCGATTGAAGCGCGAGGCACCGTTCCTGCTCGCGGCATTCCTGACGGGCCCGATGCCGATTTCGAGAATCTCAAGTGGGCCTACATGAATGTGATCGCGGGGGCCCGTGAGTCCATAACCATTGCGACACCCTACTTTCTTCCCGATACCTCGCTGGTCGCCTTTCTATCGGTGGCCTCGCTGCGGGGTGTGCGAGTGACCGTCATCCTCCCCCGGCATAACAATTTACCGTTTGTCCATTGGGCGATGATGGCCCATGCGCAGCCGCTGCTGGAACATGGTGTGCGCATTCATCTCACTGAGCCGAACTTTGACCATTCGAAGATCATGGTGGTGGATGAGAGCACAGTGATGCTTGGCTCGGCGAATTGGGATGCGAGAAGTCTGCGCCTGAATTTCGAATTCAACCTGGAGTGTGTCGACCGCGCTCTAGCCCGATCGCTTACCGATCTTCTTCAGACAAAGCTCACGAAGAGCCGGGAAATCACACTCGACCAGATCTCGCGCCGCCCGATCTGGGTGCGACTGCGCGACTCCTCGGCTCGGTTACTCTCACCGTATCTTTAGGATAGACTAAGCATCCAGCCGGCCTGCAGCCGAGAGGTCGCCCCAGCCGTAGGCGGTTTCGGGGAGGTGTTTGCCGCCAACGTTCTGGTCGCGTTCGAGAACAGCCTTTCCGCCCATGGACTCATAGAACGTCCGGTACGGATTAGCGTCGAGTGACCAGACCATGGCGGTCTTAAGATTTTTGCTTCGGAGCTCTTCGAGTGAGCGTTGAAAGAGCTGAGCGCCGATCCCTTGGCCCTGATATTCCTTGTCGACGTAGATCGCATAGACCTCGCCCTCAAACGGGGTGCCTTCGGTGCGATTTTTTCCGCCGGATGAAAATCCCACAATGCGTCCTGTCTCGGTCACGGCCACCACGACGTGCCAGTGGGGGCGATTCTCCTTCAGAATGCGTGCCCACATGGCCGCGCGATCTTCATAGTTTAAACCGTCGAGAAAATCCTGTGGCACAATGCCTGCGTAGGTCGAGCGCCAGGTGTCGACGTGCACACGCGCCATTTCGCGCGTGTCTTCCGCGGTGGCTTTGCGAATCGAGATCGCCACAGTCTACTCACCGCTTTCGAGTTTTTTCACGCGCGCCTCGAGTGCGGCAATCGCCTGCTTCTGGGTTTGGACTGTGTTTTCGAGCGCCTCAACGTCCTGCTCTGACGCTACGTAGGTCGGTTGGTCGAGAAAGGAGCACGTGTAGCTGTTGGCCTGGGGAACGTAAGTCCAGTAGCTGCAGCCACGAATGAAGACGGAAGAGTCGGCTTGGGCGCCAAAGACTGATGCGGCCAGCCCAAAACAGACGGCGAAGAGTGATTTCATGTTGGCCCCCTTTATGGCATAAGTGTGCCCCATGTCGCTGCCTCTGGAAAGATTGATAGTGTTTGAAAATGACGCGTTCATTGTCATGGACAAGCCTGCAGGCTGGCTTTCCGTTGCGGGGCGGGGGGCCAAACCGACCGATTGCCTCTTGCATCATATGACGCAAGCCCGTGGCACCCAGTTTTGGCCGGTCCATCGTCTCGATCAACCCGTTTCGGGGCTCATTCTTTATGCGAAAAATGCCGCGGCCCACCGGCTCGGCAATAGCTGGTTTGAGGGGCGACACGTGGGAAAAACCTACGAGGCCTGGTCGGAGGGAGTAGAATTCCCTAAAACTGGCGCCACATTCACATGGAGCCACAAGATTCTCCGAGGCAAGAAGCGCGCTTATGAGCACGCGATAGGAAAGGTCGCGATCACGCACGCGCAATTTCTAGGCGAGACAAACGGAGTCGGGCGCTGGGAGCTCAAGCCCGAGACGGGACGCTCACACCAACTTCGCTTTCAGCTTTCCAAGGCCGGCTTTCCGATCTGCGGTGACGCACTTTATGGTGCGAAGACGCCCCAACCCGAAGGAACGATCCAGCTGCGCGCGTGTCGTCTGGATTTTTCGAAGGTCGAGGGCGATCGGGCCGGGCTGCCCACTGCGCTCGAGGTCACAGGAATCGCCGAACAATCCGCAGGATAACGGTCGTGGTTTTCCAAAGGGGGTCACGATAGAATCTTGTGCGTGCGTGTCTGCTTCGCTATCGCTCTCATTCTTATTCTTTGTCGCTGCGCAACCCAACACCAGCCGCAGGTCTTTGCCCCCTATTTTGCGTTTCAGCCGGAGACCAAGTTCTCGCCCAAACATGTTTATGAGATCCGGGATTTCGAGGGACGGGAATCACTGAGTCAGTTGCAGAAAAAGCGCCTCTCCGATCTCTACACGCTCGAGTATTCCACTACCCGTTCGGAGCCGCGAAAAGTATTTCTGAAAGCCCAATTGGATCGGCTGCACCCCGATGTCATCGGAGCGGAGGAAGAGGTCCGCATGGTCTCCGAGAAAAACAGGAAGAAAAGTCAGCCCGCCAAGAAGGATGAGGAGGCGCTCTCTGATCCCGAGATCAAGATGAGGTTCATGGAGGCTCAGTCTCTTTGGAACAAGGACTTGAACGCCGAAGCGGTCGAGGCCCTGCTGCCGCTCCGTGAGGCCCCTCTCAGTGACGCTGGCATGCTGAAAGTGGAATATCTCTTTTTCCGCATCCAGCTCGAGCAGGGTGATCTGCCGACGGCGACAGAGAGCTATGAAAAGATCCGAAGTATCAACAAGTGCGGCTTTGAGGCCACGCAGGCCGCACTCCTTTTGTCGCTCAGGAATTTTGGCGATGGAAATTCCGACGAGGCCTATCGGACCTTCTCCAAGCAGTGCGACGACGAGGCGGCCACCGTAAATCGTCGAGACTATTGGCTCGCCCGCTTCACCAAGGATGAAGAGGAGCGCAAGCTCAGACTTCTCAAGCTCGCCCAGAAGCAGTACCCCGATTATTACACTCTCATGGCGCGCACACTGTCTAGTGTCCCCCTGGAACGGCCTGAGCCGGCCACGGCCCAAAGGCCGTACCTAGCTGAGATGCTCTCCGTTTCGGGCGAAATGCACCGGCTTCTCTCAAAGGCCGAGGAATGCCTCGCGAACAATCTTAAACGGGATGCCTCGGTCTATCTCACGCGCGTGAGCCAAATCCTGCGAGATGACAATGACAGCGATGATCTCTGGGTGTCTCTGTACGCCGCCTCGCTCTTTGAGGCCGCGGGGAATCACCTTGAGGCGATGAAGATCTACAACTGGCTCCCCGGAATCGTTCCGGAGAAGGCGCGCGATCTGCTTTCGAATCCCGATCTCGTGCGCGAGATGTTTCCGACGCCCTTTCAAGCGAAGGTGGAGTGGCTCGCGCAGACCTGGCAGGTGGATCCCGATCTTGTTTTTTCTCTGATGCGGCAGGAGAGCGCTTTCAATCCAGCCGCTGTGTCGAGCGCCGACGCCAGGGGCCTCATGCAGCTCATGCCATTTCTGGCGAAGTTTCTCGCCAAGCGGTGGAAGTATGAAGAGTACTACCACCCCAAGCATCTCCTCAACGCCGAGGAGAACCTGAAGCTCGCAATATTCCACCTACACCAGTTGCAGGAGCTGGTGCCACATATTGCACTCATGGCCGCGAGCTATAATGCCGGCGTTCAGCGCACCACTAACTGGTGGAAGAAGTTTGGCCAATACCCGCTCGATGTGTTCACCGAGCTAATCCCCATTCTGGAGACCCGCAACTACGTGAAGTATGTGCTGAGGAATTTTTGCTACTACAAGGCGCAGAGGCTGGGGAAGGTTGACTTAGCTAACCAATTCTCGATGGCGCTGCCGGCTATTCCGGGGGGAGTCCCTATCGAAGAGGTGGAAAAAGAAAGCCCCCAGGGAAATCCCTGAGGGGCTTTCTAACATCTCACGGAGGTGAGATTCCCTATTAAGGAAACCTCACCTCCGTACTAGGTCCAAAGTTTGCCATAGCACCACCCCCTTTCATGGAGGGCTTTTGCCCTCACGAGCCACCAGGGGCGTGACTCAATGATTCTATTTTACCAGGAAGCCCCGACACACTCTATCCCCTTTAAAAACTTAATAATACCGACTATTTACATGCTGTGTCGGGGTCTATTTACGCTTTGAATCATGGTAAAATAACAGGGAGGGTCTGACTTCCATTTCTCGCATCTAAGTATTTAAGTTTTTAGGCTTTTTTTCCGACAAGTTCGTACAGGACTTTGTCTAAGGAGGAGCCTTGATTCTGGCCGTACTCGGAAGTCTGGTGATGGGGGGTGGAGCGTTCTACGTGGGGTGGAATCTGTTCTCCGGTGAACTTGAGGCCTCGGCCGCAAGTCGCCTGGAGCAACAGAAGAAAAAGACCTCCAATGCCCTGCTCAAACTCTCTCGTCCGCTGTTCCACGCGCTCGTTCTGCCCTACTCAATTCGACTTAAGAACGAAAACTGGAAGAAAAAGCAGAAGCGCCTGATCGTTTCGGCGGGTCTTGAAGAGGAGATCGACGCCGAAGAGCTCATGGCTTTCAAAATCTTCCTTGGGTTCCTTGTTCCAATCGCCTTTGCCATCTTCATGAAGGTCAATGGCTCGGCGCCCCCTTGGTGGTTGTTGGGGACGATGGTGATTGGCGGCTTCATGTATCCTTCAGTCTGGGTGAGTGGTAGCCGTGGCCGGCGCCATGAGGAGATTCGGCTGCAGATGCCGTTTGTCATCGACCTTCTCACTCTTTCGACCGAGGCTGGCCTTGATTTCATCGGCGCGCTCCAGAAGGTCGTGGAGAAGACACGCTCGGGGCCGTTGGTGAATGAAATTGAACGGATGCTCCAGGAGATCCAACTCGGCACGACCCGAGGTGATTCGCTCCGCAATTTGGGTTGGCGCATTGATCTCCAGGAGATCTCATCGCTCGTGGCGGTACTTGTGACGGCGGACCAGATGGGTAGCCCCTTGGGCGGGGTGCTGCGTGTGCAGTCGGAGCTTATCCGGACCCAGCGGTTTGTGAATGCCGAGAAACGCGGAGCAGCTGCGTCGCAGAAGCTGCTCTTTCCGCTCATCTTCTTCATCATGCCAGCGGTTTTCATCATGATCTTTGGGCCGGTGATCTTAGGCTTCTTGGGGGTGAAATGAGGGTGACGGCTCTTAGAATCGATGGGAAACCGGCGCTCGATCGCATTTCGGTCGCGACCCATTTCTGGTCGCGTTTCTTGGGTCTGATGGGGCGAGCGGCGCTACCCGAGGGTGAAGGGATCTTTTTCCCACGCTGCAATTCCATTCACACCTTCTTCATGCGCTTTCCGATTGATGTGGTCTTTGTAACCCAGACCGGGCGTGTGGAATTGGTGATGAGTGCCTTGCCACCGTGGCGATTTGTCTGGCCGCGCCTGGGGGCGTCGCATGTTTTGGAGCTGAAGGCAGAAAGTGCGGAGAGCCTGGGGATTGCCCCGGGTGTTCGTTTAGAGGGAGACGGGCTGTTTCATGCGAGTTGAGGTCTTACAAAACGCAGTGGTGATCGAGAGCCGCGATCTCACTGATGGAAACTACACCATCGGTCGAAGCTCGTCGAACGCGTTCTGCTTGAAGTCACCGCAGATCTCGAAGTCGCATGCCCTTTTGGTCGTGAAGGGGGGACGGGCCGCGATTTTAGATGTGGGTTCCTCAAACGGCGTGTTTGTGAATGGCATTTTGATCAAGAAGACCCGCATAGAGATGGGTGATGACATCGTGCTCGGTCCGTTTCGAATGCGGATCGTGCCGATGATCGACAGGGCCCAACCGCCACCAGGCCGCGTGGAGCTTTCGCAGGTGGGCGGCGGAGCGGGCGGGGCAGTGGGCAACGCTGCCCGCAAGCTCGACTTCTCCGATCTCCCCGATGACGTTCCTCAGACACTCACCCCGCAGGACAAGGTGCTTGCGGCGATGGACGAAAAGATATTGACCCCCTTCTACGCCACGATCGCTCGAGTCGATTGGCGAGTCGTGATGGCGACGATTGTGGGGGCCGCCTTGGTCGCGGCCGTTCTTCTTTCGGTGATCCCATTTGTGAATTGGGGGGAGAGGATCTTGGTCGGCGAGTCGATAGCCCGTGGCCAGACGGTGCTGCGCCAGATGGTGCGCGAGAATTTCCGGGTGGTCTCGAAGACCAATGATTCCACGCGGCTGACGGTGGAGTCGTACGACAAAGAGCCAGGTGTTATCGGCGCCTATATCGCCGATCCCGCGACGCGGACTCTATTAGCCCCTTCCAAATACTACTCAAAGGCGATCAACGATCTGTACGTACTGCGGGCGATGGAAAAGTTGAATAATGGCGAAACCAAAGAGGGCGATCGCGAAGAGGTCGCGGTCGAGCGAGAAGACGGCACCTACATTCTCGCTCAGCCTCTCTATGTCTATTCATCCGAAACCAATCGATCGCTTGTGGGGGTCGCCATTTTGGAATTCGAGGTGCCGAACAACATCTATTCTACCTTCACACCGGTTGCCGAGATGGTGTTGCTGGCGATCCTTCTAGGGCTTATGTCCTACTATCTGCTCGTGAAGATGTTCAGCTACCCGATCAGCCGAATGCTCGATGGTCTGGATGCCGCTCTCAAAGGGGAGGGGGGCCAGGTCACGGCAGAGATGAAATTCCCGGAGCTCGAGGGGCTCGCCCAAAATATCAATTTTGCTCTGAGCCGAGTGAAGCAAGGAGATGGGGGAAGCGTTGGTCTCTCGTCTCCGAGTGATGATTCGCTCGATGACACGCTCCTGAAGGTGGTCGAGAACGTCGACAGTGCGTCGAGTGATGGGGTGTTGCTGCTAGACCTCGACAAGAAGGTGAGATTTGTCGGCCACGTGCTTGAGGATCTCCTCAGCATGCGGTCGCAATATGCTGTCGGGCAAAATATTAGCGAGGCCTGTCGCGACCAGAGCTTCTCGGGCACCGCGATCGATATGTGTGAGCGCATCGTGCAGAGTCTGGGCGAAAGCCAGACCTCAAATCTTGATATTAACGGAACGAACCGGACCGTGGTGGGTGTGGCGGTGAGAAACACCAATGCAGAGATCCGATTCATTTTGATTTCGGTGAAGATGAATGCTTAGGGCTCATTACACAACCCCATTTCGACTGCGGCCGGCTGCAAAGGCCACTGGACTGCGTCCTCGGTCAAAAAGGTGCTCGACGGCCCTTCAGGCCGCCTCCGCGCCTTTTTGCCCTGCGTCGAAAGGGGTTGTGTAATGAGCCCTAAGGTGATGCTCAAGTCGAGTACGACCCCGAGTATCCAGGTCCTCACTGGGCCGGACAAGGGTTCCAGCATTCCGCTCTCGTCGCCCATCCTGACTATTGGGCGCAGCGACGACAACGACATCAAGGTGAGTAGCGATGGGGTGTCGAGAAACCACGCTAAGATCATCACCTCGGAGGAGGGCGTCTTAGTCAAAGACAACGGGAGCAAGAACGGCATCCTTGTGAACGGAAAAGCGCAGACGGAGATGGTCCTGCGGGATGGCGACGTGGTCCAGGTGGGCGACTTCGCGTTTCGTTATTCAAGTGTTGCGGTGGAGGAGGCTTCCCAAGGGGTGGAGAGTGTTGGTCCGGTGGAGGAGGCACCTCTTGACGGGGTTTCCCCCAAGCGGCGCCGCGCGTCTGGTCCCCCGAATAAGCGTGTTCTGCTCTACACGGCTCTCATCCTATTTTTGGGTGGGGCCTACTACTTGGCCCAGGGTGATGACAAAGGCAAGAAGCCCGCGGAAAGCCAAGAACTGAAGGCTGAAGTGAGCTCAGTGGCAGTGGCTCCGGTGATCGATGCGACGCCAAAATACAATCCGCCGCCCCTTTCGCCGGAGATGAAGCGGGCCGAGGAGGTGCTTTCGAAATTGGATTGGTCCGACACCTCTGTGAAAACTGCCGAGGACTATTTTCGTCGGGGGGCGAGGGAATACTCGAACCAGAATTACCACCGTGCCATCGAGGCCTTTCAGACAGCGCTTCAGATCGATAAGAATCATGTGGGTGCGAAGAAGTACCTCTCGTGGGCGGTGCAAGAGGCTGAGCTTGAGGCGCGTAAGAATCGCGACATCGGCATTCGGTATTACGAATCGCTCCAGTATCAGCGCGCGATTCACCATTTTCACGAGGTCATCGCGTTGATGGCCCACCGTCCGCTCGATCCCATGGTCGCGCAGGCGGAAAAATACATTCAACTGGCCAAAAGGGCTCTGGAGGCGGCCGACTACTTTCCATGAACGTGAAGTTCAAAATATTGCTCAATGGCGAGGTCACCCAGGAGGTTCATTGGGAGGCCGGCGTGTACCGCGTGGGGCGATCGGAGTTTGGGGATCTCGTTCTCACCGATGACAGCGTGAGCCGCAGTCACCTCGAAATCCGAGTGACCGAGGCCAGCGTGTACATCACCAGCATGACCTCCGCTGGCAAGGTGCGCGTGAATGGCGAGATCGTGGAGACCGCCGAGGTTAATGATGGCGACATAGTGCGCCTCGGCCGATATGAGCTTCTCGCCGTTTTTGGCGAGGCTATGGTTGGAGCGACCCAACAGAATCAAAGAGTCAGCGAAAACGACGTGCCTTCCGAGGCTCCCGCTGACGGCGACGCGCTGACGCCTGACGGCTGGAACAACGACGCTATAGCGGCGGAGGGCGGCCCGGAGTTTAAGATGCCCGAGGAATTGGAGCCTGCGCCTGAGAAAGCGGTGGGCAAGATTCGTCCGGCTGCCGATGGCACCTCCTTTAGGGTGGAGGGGACATCGGCACTTCGCACGGAGACGATGCTCGAGACTAAGCCCATCGTGGCGAAGATCCTCTTCAGCGAAGGGCCGCGCAAGGGGCAGGATCTCTTTATCGATGCCTATGAGGTGTCGCTCGGCCGAAGCAAGAAGGCTGATGTCTTTATCGATGATGAAAAGCTGTCACGCCTCCACGCCAAAATCACCCGTGTGAGCAACGGCTTTCGGCTCATCGATCTTTCGAGCCGTCACGGCACCTTCGTGAATGGCGTTCGGATTCTTGAACACCCGCTCGCAAGCTTCGACACGATCGAGATCGGCACCTCCAAGATCCAGTTTTTGATCCAGGACGTGGCGGCGGCCAACTTTCAACGCGCAATCCAAGGCGCGAACGCCGTTGTGCCGCTGGCTGAGACCCGCACGATGCAGAAGGATTTTGTCGAGGCCCACGAAGTGATTCCGCCGGTTGAGCTGGGGGTGCCACAACGTCCACCAGCCCCGCTCGCACCCCCGTCGCCGGGTCGCGTTCCCCTTCCCGAGCCCAAGCGGCCCAATCGCCTTCTTCTGACGGTGGCCGCAGTCGGAATGATTCTCATCGCCTTTGTGGTTCTGCTCCCGAATCCTAAGACCAAGAAGGAAGAGGCGCCGAAGGAGGAGAGAAAGACCGAGATCAAGTTGCCACCTTCCATACCGCGCGAATTTGCCGAGCTCTCTCCTGAGAATCAACGCGCGGTAGAGGGGTATTACAACTCAGCCATCGCGGCGGGTGACAAATCGAATTGGGAAGACGCTCTCTGGAACTTGAAGAAGATGCGAGACCTTGTTCCTTTTTACAAGCAGTCTATCGAGCTCAACGACACCTACGCGCGTCGCCTGAAGGAGAAGCAGCTCGAGGAGACCCAGAAGAAGGCGTCGCAGAATGAGCAGGCCGATCTCGCCAACTACCTCAAAGAGGGCATTGAGTATCTAAAAGAGGGAAATTTCGACTTGGCTGCCGACGCCTTCAACCAGGCGATCACGCTCGACCCGACCAACGCCACCGCCAAAAATGGGATTCGGGCTGCCGAGTACAAGATCAAGGATCTGGAACAGGTTCCCCCTGAAAAGGAGCCCGAGATTGAGAAGAAAAAGGCCGTGGCCGATATCTTCCAGACAGCACTCAATGCTCTTCAGAATAAGAGCTACCAAGAGGCTATCGATGCGGGAGAGAAGATCCGCACGATCGAGCTCAAGGGGGATTCCAAGTACCTGAACGAGGCCAAGATCATCATCGATAAGGCGAAGCTTTTGCAAAAGGAGGAGTTCGAGCCCTTCCTCGTGCAGGCCAAGGAGAAATTCGCCGAGGGAGACTACAATGCGAGTCGCGATCTATGCGATGAGATGCTCAAGCGCGACCCGGCTTATGAAGAGGCGAAGGAGTGCTCAATCCGCGCCAAGAAGCAGCTCAATCGATTGGCCAAGGAAAATTACACGACTGGCTACGTGCTTGAGAGCATGAACCGAATCGAGGAGGCGAAGCAGTACTGGAACCGAGCGAAAAATTTTGTGAGGCCCGGAGATCCCTATTTCGACAAGGTGATGAAGAAACTCGATGACTACAACTAAGCGATATGTTGCGGCCGTGGTTTGGGTGGCGCTGATATTCAGTGCGTCCGCGCGGGCGATTCCCCAGCAGGTGCTGAGTGTCGACGTGGGTTTCGGATTGCCAGAGCTCTATACGGCCTCGGTGAACATGCAGCTGTGGCGTCGATGGCAGGTGGGGCTGGGGTATGGCTATCTGCCAAGCTTCGGGGCGATGGCGACCGGCATGGATCTGCCGCCGATGTCCGCAACCGAGCCCACGACAGGTTTAGAGGTCCTCTTTTACCCTCACGCCACTGGTTCGGTGTCCTGGTTTAATCCGTTTGTTCGGTTCTTTCCAACAAGAGACAATTTCTATTTTCAGCTGAGCTATTTTTACTATGCAGCGACCATTGCCATCACCTCCCGAATTGAGGATGCGAACTCTCAGCTGCTGACCAGTGATGGGCTCAAGGGAAGCATCACGATTCGCCAGTTCATCCCGACTCTGAGCATCGGCTACATCTTTGGCAATGCGCTCTACTTCTTCAACATGAACATGGGCTATTCCTTCATTGGAGCGACTACAACAACAGCCGACCTGACGGGATCCTTTGGCATTTTGGGCGACATTCCGGCGAGCGTTCTTACGCCGATCGAGGATGGGCTCTCGAGCGCCGTAAACACGGCCGCTGATGCTCCCAAGAGCATTGTTGCCAACTGGCCGTTCCCCTCCATTTACTTTTCCTTTGGATTCTTTTTCTGATGAAAACCATTCTTCTTCTGCTGACGCTTTTGGCGTGGGCTCCCGATCACGGGAAGAGGATTGATTCCCGGGATGAATCCTGGGGGCCGGGCTTTGACTATGCCATCGGCGGACCGGTCCATATCAAGGCAGTCGGGAAGTTACAGCTTGGAACGGAGAGCGAGCCAGGAGCGACGGTGGGTCTGCGTGATGAGGTTATTTTTCTCTCGGACGGGAAGAAAACTCACGTGCCGCAGGAAATGGACCTCGAAATGTTCGATCGTCTTCTCGGCGGATCTGAGGGAAGCGAGGTCATTCTCGTCTTGCGAAAGCCTACTAGGGTGAAAGGCCGGTGGGTTGATAAATTTGTTTCCCTTAAGCGAACCGTGGCGAGAGGGGGGCGGTTTTATCCGGATCTCGAGGTGATCCAAGCCTCTCATGTCACCATTACGAAGATCCATGTCGGCTCGGATGCCTCAAAAAACGCAGCGCTCAGGGAGGGAATGAAAATTGTCTCGGCCGGTCGAAGTGAAAAATCGCTTCACGCCCTCACGGGAGAGGGAGCAGAACGAGTGGCTAGCCAGTTTTTGCATGGGAGTCCAAACGCTTCCTTTGTGGTTGTGCTAGAAAAGGGAAAGCCCATCGTCCTTCACCATTCGCAGAATTCGGCCAGTGACCGTGTGGAGCTCTTGCCCCCTCCGCCTCCGCCGATAGACGCGGAATATTCCATACCTGCGGTGGAAGATGAAAGAGGTTGCAATATCCGAGCGATGGAACAGCTGATCAAGAATCTCACCGAGGGGATTCAAAAGGGAGAAATGGTGTCGCGCCCCCTGGATGATAGATTCTCGGAAGAGTTTCACCGCCGATTTCTCGATGCGAACGATCCCGAACACTTAATTTTCCAGGCCGGGGACATTCAAGGCTTTGCTGAGCACGAACTTCGCCACGATGATGATTTCAAGGAGGGGATTCCTTGGTATCCGTTTCGTGTGCAGACTGTCCTTCTTGAGCGGCTGAGCGCGCGGCTGAAATGGGTTGACGAGGTTTTGGCAATGCCGCCCGATCTCAAGTCGGCTGAGGTTTACCACGCCGATCGGGAGACGGCGAAACACCCCGAAACGGCGGAGGCCGCAAAGGTTTTGTGGTCTGGCAAAGTGAAACGAGAAAGGCTGAGACTGATAGCCGAAGGCATGAGTGCAGAGGAGGCGTCGACTCATCTCAGAGAAAAGTATCACCGGTTAATGAGCCTGCACGAGCATCGCTGCACCGGCCGTCTTCTCGGCCGTTACCTCGACACCTATGCGGCCCAATTCGGACCATTCACCCGGTACTATCTTCCTGCCGAAGCTTCGAGAAAAACGGCCGATCTGGGGGCTGAGGGGTGCGGCTTCGGCTTCGTGATTGGTCCGGTGGACGAGCACGTCATGGTGCGCGAGATCTTCGCGGGTTCTCCGGCGGATAAGGCTGGGATTCGAGTGGGGGATGAGATCGTCGAGGTGGGGAGAAGTCACTACGAAAAGATAGGAGTTGAGGAATTTGGCGTTGAGCGGCTGATGGACCACATCCCGGGCGAATGCGACGCCAAACGCCACCTGGTTTTGAAGCGCAAAGGCGGAGCAAAGCCCGTGGCCGTGGATGTCGTGCTCAAGAGTTTTCCCACAGAGCGAATGAAGGCAACGGCACGGGCCTACTCGCTCGATGGAAAGAAGGTCGGTGTGCTTAGGGCACCCATCTTCTATTCAGGTCGCTTTGGAGAGTCGTCGATTTCAATCGACATGGAGGCCCTTCTGGCCGGGGAATTGAGCGATATTGATGTTGTGGTGCTCGACCTGAGAGGGAATCCCGGCGGTTATCTGAGCGAATCCGTCGCGGTGGCCGAGCTATTTTTGGGCAAACAGCCCATCGTTCTGGTGAAAGGGAAAGGGCCAGGGTTTGAGGTGCATACTTCGAGGAGGAAGAGCCCGGCCTACAAAGGGCCTCTCATCGTATGGACAGATCGAGACACGGCCAGCGCCTCCGAGATTGTGGCGGCGGCCATCCAGGACAACGGGCGCGGTGTGGTCATTGGCGACGAGAAGACAGTGGGGAAGGCTCATGTTCAGCCGATCGCCGGAGTGAGTGGTGGCGCGTTTGGACAGGATCCTTATGGGAGCTACAAGTATTCAGGGGAAGCTTATTTCCGAGCTAATGGTCTTTCGCCTCTACGCGAAGGGGTGAAACCCCAAATCCACTTCCCGATGTCGACGCCCCGAAACGGGCGGTTCGAGCAGGAGCTCGCGAAAATGCCCCCGCTCCCCACACTCCCGTCTTCTCTTGAGAAGGGGGTAGTCGCGGCCTACAAAGGACTCTCAGAGGTTGCTCGAAAACACGAAACCCGTGTCGCACTCGATGAAGCGCTCATCAAACTCAAACGTGTTCTCGCCGACAGACAGGTCGCCGATGTCCTCACAGCCGAAAAGTATTCCCTGGAGCTTTTTGAAAAAGAAATTGCCACGCAACGGGCTCTCGACACGTTGAAAGCTACAACCGTTCCCGGGCTCAACTCCGACCTGAATAAGACTCCGTATGGCCGCGAAATCCTCAAAATCGCCGCCGATTTTGCGGCGACTAACCCGAAGCGCTGACCCGACCCATACGAGGATGTTCACGTTCAGGTCTAAGCATACGTGTACGTAGCGCTGAGTATTACCTATGACCTCATTAGAAAACGGTGTCGTCAGTCGAGAGCGACCCAGACCGATTTTACCTGCGTGTAGAGCTCGAGCGCGTATTTGCCGAGCTCGCGGCCGAAGCCGCTCTGTTTGAATCCGCCAAAGGGAGAGGCGGCGTCGAAGCAGTTGTAGCAGTTGACCCAGATCGTACCGGCCTTGATGTCGCGGGCGAGGCGGTGGGCCTTGCCGATGTCGCGCGTCCAAATGCCGGCCGAGAGACCGTACACGGTGTTGTTCGCTCGTTTTACCAAGTCATCGGTGTCTTTGAACGACATTGCGCACACAACCGGTCCAAAGATCTCTTCTTGGGCGATCCTCATCTCATCCTTCACGTTCGAGAAAACGGTCGGCTTAATGAAGTAACCCTTGTTCGCCGCCGGCGCTCCACCGGTGACGACCTTGGCACCTTGTTGCTTGCCAGTTTCGATATAGCCCAAGATCTTGCGAAATTGCTCTTCCGAGACCTGAGCGCCCATCTGGGTTTTCGGGTCGAGCGGATTGCCGACGACCAGTTTCTCCACACTCGCCTGCAGCTTCGAAAGGAGCTGATCGTGGATCTTCTCTTCGACGAAAAGTCGAGAGCCCGCGCAGCAGACCTCGCCCTGGTTGAAAAAGATGCCGCGCATGATGCCGTTCACAGCCGCATCCAGATCGGAATCGGCGAAGATGATGTTGGGCGCCTTGCCACCTAGCTCAAGCGACACGCGCTTCAAGTTGGTCTGGGCCGCCATCTCCATGACGATCTTTCCCACCTCCGTCGAGCCGGTGAAGGCCACCTTATCGACATCCGGGTGGCGCGCAATCGCCGCGCCCGCGGTCGGGCCAAAGCCCGGGAGCATATTGAGAACGCCAGCGGGAAGGCCGGCCTCTTGGAAAACTTCAGCGAGGCGCAACGCCGTGAGCGGGGTCTGCTCGGCGGGCTTCATCACCACGGTACAGCCGGTCGAGAGCGCTGGGCCCAATTTCCACGCCGCCATGAGGAGTGGAAAGTTCCACGGGATGATTTGCCCAACCACGCCGGCCGGCTCCCTCACCGTGTAATTAAAAAAGTTACCGTCCACGGGAATAGTATCGCCGTGAATCTTGTCGGCGAGCCCGGCGTAATATTCCAAACACTGAATGGAGAGCGGGAGGTCGACGTTCTTCGTCTCGCCAATGGGCTTACCGTTATTCAGGGTCTCAAGCTCCGCGAACTCATCCTTATACTTGTCGAGGAGGTTGGCAGCCTTCATCATAATGCGGCCGCGATCGCGCGCCGACATCGTGTGCCACGGGCCACTCTCAAACGCTCGACGGGCTGCACGCACCGCAACATCCACATCGGCCTTATCGGCCTCGGCGACATCGGTCAGCTTCGCCTCGGTGGCGGGGTTAATCAAATCAAAGCGCTTCCCGCTCTGTGCGTCGACCCATTCATTATTGATAAAAAGCTTGCCTGGCTTCACGGTCATTCCAAACCCCCTAGTAAAAGATTAGCGCAGTTAGAATTGGCCCCCGTGGCGGGCCTTGTCAAGACACCCGAGACAGCTGCTAACACATGATGCAATGCGGAATTGTGGATCGCGCGGGACAGGGTAATCTGAAAGAATGAGTAACTCAAAGCTAGTCAGGATGGCCCTCTTGGGGGCATTGGCGCTGGTGTTTTATTCCTGTGGGAGTCATGTCGATACACAAAAGGGGCCACCGCCCGTTTCAAGCAAGTACAAGCTCCTCCTCTTTGCCGCCCCCTGGTGTATCGAGTGTGGACCCGAGCTCCAGAGCTTTAAGCCGATGTGGCTCAACGAATCTAAGACAACGACCGATCGCTACTCCGTGAAACTCTACGTGGTGAGTAATGACCAAAAGACTCAGCCCACGGACTCAGATGCCCAGCAGTACCGGGCCAGTCTTGACCTTCCGTTTGAGGCCGCGGCTGACACCTGGAAATGGAAAACCTATCGTAGCTCGGTCACCGACAAAAACGGCAAGTCATACACGTGGAGTCTCCCAGCGGCCGTTGTTCAAACAGACAAGGGGGAGAAGGTGAAAGTCTTCGTCGGCTCTCAACCCGACCAGCTCATGACCTATCTCCGAGAGTTGGTGAAGGAGAATTGATGCGGGCCATAGCACTCATTCTTCTGTGCGGGCTCGCCTGGGCCAAACCGGCGCCGCTCTTTCAGGGCGATAAGCTCGGCGGTGGGCGACTGAGTTTGAAAGAGGCGCTCAAGCCCGATCGCCATCTGCTCCTGAGCTTCTGGGCCACCTGGTGTGTCGGCTGCATCGAAGAGCTCAAGACCGTGACGGCGAGGCTCAAGGAACACCCGGGAATGCCATTAGATGTGCTCACGGTCAACGTCGATCTCCCGGAGACGACGACGGATGTGAAACCGACGATGCGCCTCTACGGTTTTGGTTTTCCCGTCGTGCTGGATCCCAAACACGATATCTTTTCTAAGTACCAAGCTGACAAATCCCTCCCCTACTCTGTCTTGATCTCTCCCACCGGTGAGGTAGTCCAAGACTTCCAAGGCTACAGCGAACAACTCTTCGAAAAGATCTCCCAACTCAAGAAACCATGAAGAGTTCCCAAAAGGTACGGACTTTCTCTCGAGGAATTTGGCTACTGGCCATTTTCTCGACGGTGGCGTTTGCTGGGGAGGACAACTCTCTCTCGGCGACGGAGCTAATTGAGAAGGCCACTCTTCAGGAACATGTCCTAATCGGGAATGTGGCGGCGCCGGATGATCCCGGTGCGCCGGCGGAGCGGAGATTTCTCAACTATTTGAGTGCCGGCAGCGAGATTGGCCGGATCAATTTTGGCGCCGATCTCACGACAATGATGACCGAGTTCCAAAACACGGGCGTTGATCGGCTGGTGTCGCTCGAGAAGAAGCATGTGAGCTATGTCGGCGATGACTTGCGCGCGGATCTCGGCGATTCCACGCAGCTCCTGGGCCGAGGCATCGCGCTCGATCTCTACCGTGATGACGTCTTTGGCATCTACAACACACTTGAGGGCCTCTCGGCCCGTTATGACGCAAGCTTCGCCAAGATTTCCGGATTCGCGGGAAGGGTGAACGCACTCGTCGCGCCCGTGGCCCTCAACCCGATCGAGTACCCCCTCACCGATCGGCAGATGATGCTCGCCGGAGGCGTGGCCGAATTGAACGCCTTCGAGGGCTCGCGCCTCGGACTCCACGCCTTCACCGCGCAACAAATGACGACAGACAACACCGAAAGCTGGGCGTGGAACACCGTCGGCGCGGTGGTCGCTCAGGATAATGTGCTTGAGGGCATCGACGTCTATTTGGAACCCAACATTGTTCTGCGCGACCACAGCCTCTTCGGAAAGAATTCCGCGCTCTCACCGTCCTTCGGCACTTTCGTCTCCATTGCCATGAGCCCAGACCAGTGGAAGATCAAACTCGAGGCCAAGGATTATCGTAACTACGACTTCGGTTTCCGCCGTCCGCCAACGCTCGAGGATGAGCTCATCGCCTCACTCAACAATGAAGATGTTTCCCTCGCTCGCTTCCAGGCGGAACGAAGGGTAGGCCCCCTCGCTCTCACCGCCAGCGTCGCTGCCGGCTACGACCGCGTCATCCGCACTCAAATCTACCACGGCATCATCGGCAGCCGCTTCCACTGGGGCCGCGACGAACTCGAGCTCAAGGCCGGCTACCGCCTCATGCCCGGTGACAACGACATCACACACGCTGCCGTGAAGTTTAAGGTGGGAACGTTCGCAGGCCAAAGCCTAGAAATGAATCTCCGCCGCCAGTTGGAGGCTCACAGAATCAGCACCACACCGTTCAACAACGACCGCAACTTGGTCGAAGCCACCTACAACTTCTCCGAACGCTGGAGCTTAGGCCTAGGATTCGAAAACGTCCCCACCAACCCCGCTTCCCTTGGCGCCGACTTTTTTAACGCCAACATCGCCTACAAGGCCGGCGCCAAATCCGCCCGCGCCTTCCTCGGCTCCACCAGCGGCGGCGCCCGCTGCTCCGGCGGCGTCTGCCGAGTTGTCCCGCCATTCTCTGGCGCGCTGTTAGAGGGGTACTATTCTTTCTAAGAGCCTATCCCTACGAAGGGATTTAGGGATAGGCTCTGAGACGATCACCGAAGTTTCCGCGACCGGTGTCTTATCTTCCCCGCATCCATTCTGGCCCAAAAAAACCTTGAGCTGATGTTCGCCATTTTCGGGGAGACGAATCTCAATCGAGCCAGTCACCCCCTTGCCCGGCTCCACTTTGTGGGGAAAAGAGATCCTTTGTCCGTGAAACTCGAGCTTTCCATCCCGGTACCAAGCATAGGTCAGGTACAGAGCCTTGGGAAGGTACGGGTGATTGTGCTCCCAATCCATTCTTCCGGTGTTCGTGAGTGAGAGCGACACCGTCTTGAATTCCCTCGTGATTTTCGCCAGTCGAACGTGAACGCGTTCCCAACCTTCGGGGGCGATGAGCGATCCCTTCGCGGTCAGCGCCTGCGAACAGGAAGAGGGGAGCGCGCCCCAATGTTGGTAGTCTTTCACCATGGGTGTGGTGATCTCGTACCTCATGTCTGGCGTGTCTAGAAAACCGAATGTGGACCAGATTCCAAACCCCAAGTGGGCCGCGGCCATCGCGGCCGTCCAACGCGGGTAAAGGGTTGCGCCGTACCAAATCAAGAGAATCATCGAAGAGCCCAGAAATTTCAGCCCGGATGACTCCCAAAGGGCCGCGTGAAGAAAGAAAAAGAGCGCGAGATGCGGTAGGAAGGCCATAACGGAAAATATCCTCTTCCGAGCCAATCCAACGAGTGTGCCCATGAGCAGAAGTGAATAGGTGAGTCTGCTCATTCGAATCCAACTCAAATCCTTTAAGGCCGCGAACAATGCGACAAATATCCCCTTTGGCCAAAGAAGAACTCCGGGCTGAAGATCCACCTGGGTGTGGCCAAATCTCATCCGCAACAATCCCAGGAGAAGCAGCGGCGACAGAACGGGGATCAGGCCCCAAAAAATTGTCGACCGAGAAATCTTTCCCCGCGCGGTCTCCAGAAAAAGCAGCGCCCATACCCCGGCAGCAAAAAGCCAATAGGACTCACGCGTCAGCGCAAGACTCGTCAGAATGAAGAAAGCTAATTTCCATCGCTTGGCATCCAGCGCCACTAGACTCAGAATGAAAAGCGCATCCGCAGCCGGATCCAGCATCCCGCAGAATAGGTGGAGCAGGGTTCCCCCGCCCAAGAGCCAGGCCAGCGCCAACCAAAGGGGATTCTTTTCTCGCGCCAAATGGCGGACCAAGACCCAAAACCCGACCATCACAATCAAAAACTGCACGAAGTGGAAAACCAGAGGCGGCGTGATCGACCACCCAGAAAGCCGGCTCACACAGAAAACCAAAAACGGAATAAACCACCGCTGGTACCAATACCCGGGTGGCGAAATCACCTTTAGATTCTCCAAATCTCGTGCAAAGGGATCGTTCGACATCGAGTAATAAAACTGCCCATTCCAACCAACTCGATACGTGGGCTTCAGATGAAGCGCATCCTCGGAAGGCGAAACCCCATTTACCCAACCAATTTTTAGGGTGTCATTGTAGTTTCCACCAAATCGCCAATGCACATCGACAATGAAAAGAAGCAACGTAATCAGAGCGGCAGAGAGGGTGAAAAGTAGGCTGTGGGAACGAAGCATTCGAGAAAATCTTGGTCGTATCGTAACCACAAGTCTAGACCCAGCCCGCCGGAAACCTAAGCCTCGACGAGGATGACAGACAAACCGGCGGGAACGGGTTCAAGTAGCCTCGAAAATTTCCAGCATAATTTCGGCGTTGATTGATGCGGTGGATGCCCGGACTACTTGTACCCAGCCATCACCTTGGCCAGTGTCTCTCTGGAGGGGACGAGGTCTCTTTGCTGGAGCTTCGACAGTGGCGTGTCGCAGACATTGAGGATGCCAGCGAGATCCTTCTGGTCCTTTTCAAAGTAGAGAAGCCCTGTGGCGAGCGTTTTGCTTTGGCGCGCCTCGTGGAGATTCATTATTGCCTTCATCTTATTCGTCGGATCGTAGTCGCTGCCTAGCTTTTTCAAAGTCAGGTGTGAACCGTCGTGCAGAGCGATGTCGCGTATCTCGCCCTCTTTGATCTCGACTTCAATCGGATCAAAGGCTGGCACATAGCCCAATTCATGCAGGGGCATGTCGTGGGTCTTACAATAGGTGTAGCTCTTGGTACTGCCTTCGTGGTTGTTGAAAGTCACACACGGCGAAATGATGTCGAGAAGCGCCATTCCCTTATGCGAAAGGGCCGCCTTTAAAAGTGAAATCACCTGTTTGCGATCGCCAGAAAAACTGCGGCCGACAAACGTGGCGCCGAGCTCAATCGCCATCGCGCAGGTGTCGATGACCGGGTATGGGTTGTCGGTGCCCTTTTTCGCTTTGGCACCCTGATCGGCCGTGGCGCTAAATTGCCCCTTTGTCAGGCCGTAGGTGCCGTTGTTCTCAATGATATAGGTCATGTCGACGTTACGGCGCATGACGTGGCAAAACTGCCCCATCCCGATGCTTGCTGTGTCGCCGTCGCCGCTCACGCCCAGCATGATGAGATCGTGATTCGCAATCTTGGCACCCGTAGCCACCGCCGGCATGCGGCCGTGGACTGAGTTAAAGCCGTGGCCCTTATCAATGAAGTAGGTGGGCGTCTTACTTGAGCAGCCGATGCCGGAAACCTTCGCTACCATGTGGGGCTTCACGCCCATTTGAAAGTAGCTTTCGATGATCGCAGCCGTAATCGAGTCATGGCCGCAGCCCTTGCAGAGCGTGGAGGGCTTCCCCATGTAATCGTTCTTGGTCAGGCCCGCGCGATTCTTTGCCGCATCCATTTACTTACCCGCCTTTTCATTAATTTCGCGTTCGATGAAGTCGGCCGAGAGCGGGAAGCCGCCGTAGTAGCGCACCCCTTTGAGTTTTGGCTGACAGCCGCGGATATCGATCTCAAGCAGCTGTTGCAGTTGGCCGTCACGATTCTGCTCGACGATAAAAACCTGGTCGCAGCTCCCGATAAACTCCTCGACCTCCTTCGTAAACGGGTAGGCCCTCAAGCGCAGATACTTCACGCCTTTGTTATTCATCCGATCCATCGTCTCGGTGACAGCGGGGTTACTCGTGCCGCAGGCGATGATGCCGACCTTGGCCTTGGGGTCGCCGGTGATGATCGGCGCCGGCACATACTTCTTTGCCGTGTGCCATTTCCTAAGGAGCCGGTCGACATTTTTCGTATAGACAACCGGCGACTCCGTGTACCGCGCAAACTCATCATGGCCCGAACCGCGGGTGAAAAAGGATCCCTTGGGAGAATCGGTGCCCGGCAGCGTGCGATAGCAGATGCCGTCGTTATCCACGTCCTGATAGCGGCCAAAGGCTTCGATCCTTGTCAGGTTTTCAGCCGACAAAACCTTGCCTCTGTCAAACGGCTTGTCCTGGTGTTGGAACTCGTCGTCCATCCAGATATTCATGCCCAAGTCTAGGTCGGTCATCACAAAGACGGGTGTCTGGAGCCGTTCGGCGAGATCAAACGCGGTCCCCGCCATCTCGAAACATTCCTTGGGAGAGCTCGGGAAGAGCAACACGTGTTTCGTGTCGCCGTGGCTCGCCAAAGCCGCCTTTTGGATGTCACACTGCTGAGTGCGGGTGGGAAGTCCCGTCGAGGGTCCCACACGCTGCACATCCCAGATCACAGCCGGCACCTCGGCGTAGTATGCAAGACCAATAAACTCACCCATCAGGGAAATGCCAGGGCCAGAGGTCGAGGTCATCGCACGCGCACCGGCCCAAGAGGCGCCGATCACCATGCCAATAGACGAAAGCTCATCTTCAGCCTGGATGCTCGCAAACTTCGACTTCCCCGTACCATCGGCGCGCAGCTTGCCTGCAAAGGAATCCACCGACTCAGCCAGCGAACTCGACGGCGTAATCGGGTACCAGGCGAGGAACGTGCAGCCACCATAGATAGAGCCCAAGGCGGCGGCGGAGTTGCCTTCGATGACAATCTTTCCCTTGTTGGCTCCTTCGCGTTTTTCGACCATGAAGCCATCTTTTTTCTCAAAGTTGGCTTTGGCGTAGTCGAGCCCGATGTTAAACGCCACTAGGTTGGCGTCGATCGCCTTTTGCTTGCTCTTAAACGTGTCGGCGATGACAGAACCAATCACATCCTTATCGATCCCATAGAGGTGCGAAAGGGCCGCGACGTAAAAGAGGTTTTTCAAAAGGTGACGAAGCTCGGGGTTGATGGTCTTGGAAAGCTCTTCAATCGGAATTCCATAGATATTCTGGCCGGGCTTTAATTGATCCGGCGCGATCGTAATGAGATTCGAATTGTAGAAAAGTGATTTCCCCGGCTGCATCCACGCAACGTCATCTTTCGCCGTCTCGGGATTCATAAGGACCGCGATATCATCGTGCTCTCGCAGACACTGGTAACCCTTTTCGCTCACGCGAATCTGGAACCAGGTTGGAAGTCCCTGGATGTTGGAAGGGAAAAGGTTCTTTCCGCAAACACCCACTCCCATGCGAAAGAGCGACTTGAAGAGGATGTTGTTGGCGGACTGAGAGCCCGTTCCATTCACAGTTGCTACGCGAAAACTGAAGTCGTTTATTTTCTTTTCCATGACAGGTGACTCATCGGGATAAAGGGCGCATCCCTTGACGGAGGCGCCCCGGAACTGCGGGAAAAAACTTACGGCCGAGGTAGCAGGGTGTCAATGTGAAACATATCGGCGACTTAGACGCTACTTGTCGATTGTGAAAACGGCTTCACAATGAATGTTTTGGACCGCCCATCGGGCTAAAAAGACGCAATAAGTCTAGCTCTTTTGGGGCTGGCTTGTTGCGGCAATTGTATCCGAACTTTAGAGAAGTGAATGCCCATGTTGCTCTCAAGGCGGTCACGGCCATTAAACGTGAAATGAAAAGTAAGTAGGCCACGGGGGGTGTCTGGGACCGCCCATTGACGTGAAAAAAGGATACGTCAAGGCTAGCTCAGCGTCTTTGCGACTGAGATCCGGAGCTCTGTGGGCGCGCAGGACCAGGCATCGGCGTTGCTTGCGCAGTGGGCAAGGTAGCGCTTGAAGCGTGGGAATTGCGCGAGCTCAACCCCCACAAAGAGTCCCTTCACGAAGAGAGGCACGATGAAAATATCGGCCATGGAGAAGCTCGAGCCGATGGCCCACTCGGAATTGTGAAAAAGAAGGGGTTCGAGCTTTGGGAGCCAGCGGGTGATCCATTTTGCTCGGTAGGAGAAGACCTCGTCTTTGGTCGCCTCGGGGTGGAAGAATTTCGAGACTTTGGAATTTTGCACAGCGTGAATGGTGCCGTCCACGAGAAGCGCCACCTCGCGCACCTTCCCACGCTGAAACATGTCTTTCGGCAGAAGCGGCTTTTCCGGGAAGGCCTCATCGAGAAATTCGACGATAGCCATCGACTCGGCGAGCCCTCGCCCATCGACAGAGATCGCCGGCACCTTGCCAAATGGACTGACTCGCAAGATCTCCGCTTCGCTCAAGTGATCAAAATCGATCCGGGTGTGCGGAATCTTCTTGTATTGGAGAGCCCACAGAACGCGCTGTGCACAATTTGAGCCGACGGTGTGGAGAAGCTCAATTTTCATGGACCATTCATAACATCTGTTCTCGCTCCGTCGCAAAGGCGGTGGGTCCCGGAGTGAATCTCTGTTTTAATATCCCTTTCAGGAGGTCCCATGAGAGCGTTTATCTTTGGAATCATTTTGGCGTCGGCGGCAATGGCGGTGAGTCCCTGCGACTCCGCGATGGGTTGGAGGGAATCTCTCTGCGCGTTTGCGAAGAAGAATTTGGTTCACTTCGCCTGGGGTTATGAGCACGGCATTCGTGATTACCAACTGGCGTTGAAACTCGCGCAAGAAGAAGGCGTGACGGTCGATGAAGAGGTGCTCTTTGCGGCGGGTCTTCTCCACGACATAGGCGGCTTTGCTCCTTATGAAAAGGCAGGTGTGGACCACGCCTTGCGATCGACTCAGGTCGTGGATCCCGTGCTCGAAGCGAGCGGCTTTCCTATGGTGAAATCAAACGCCGTGAAAAGAGCCATCCTCACCCACAGTTATTACGACCCCGCGCGGCCTGAGACACCCGAAGCGATCGCGCTTCATGACGCCGATACACTCGACTTCCTTGGCGCCATCTCGATTGCCCGCCTTCTGGCGATCGCCGGAAGGGAGCGCGGGTTGAGCGATCCCAAAACGGTCATCAAGCTCCTCACCCAATTCCAAAAGGATCTCCCCGGTAAACTCTATGGAGGCGTCGCCACGAAAGAGCTCGGCCGCCGCCGCTCGGAGGAGCTGGGCAGCTTTCTGCGCCTTCTGGACGAAGAAACATTTTCACTAGGGCTCCCGCTTCACGGATGATGCGCGTCAGTCCGGGACACCCTCAAAGCGCCTCGGGCGAAACGGGGCTGGATCCCACAACCCCAAAATTGACACCCAAGCACCCCCCGCATACTCTATGACGTCCAACTTTCGCCGGGGCGGTAGTTAAGTTGGTTATAACGTCTGCCTGTCACGCAGAAGGCCGCGGGTTCGAGTCCCGTCCGCCCCGCCATTTTTCTTTTAACCATTCGATTTCACTAATTTTAAATTTCGCGAAATCTCTTTGGGGGGATATTGGGGGATATCAGACGTGCCGCAGGTTTTTGCGGCGGGGGATACGTGTGTCTCAATTATCCCCCCAGTATCCCCCACCGGAGGTTGAGACTGCACGTTTGACTCCCGCGAATCAGTCTTTTTCTCTTCCTTTTTCCCCTTCAAAATCCCGTTCAAGGCGTCCGCAACCTTGTGCTTTTCAGCATTGGTCTGCGCGACGTACCGAAGCGTGATGTTCGGAGAGGAGTGATCCATGAGTCTGGAGACAGCGTAAAAGTCTCCCGTGGCCTCATCGTACCGGGAGGCATCATTCGTAAACACATTCACTTCTACAAAAAGATTCTCGGGTTGGAATTCACGCCAAAAACTCAGGTCGCTAAGACCGCCTAATCCACAAAGCCCCGGATCACTCGGTCCGGGGCAACCTTCCCCTTGAGAGGAGCAACTCACATGAACAATCTCGAATCCAGTCTCCAAGAAAGACTTAAGAAATTAGCTGACGCCCGAACAATTCCCTTCTGCTACCTATGTTATTCAGACGCGCCATCAGGGGTTTGTCGGTCTTGCCTCTCGGACGATTTGATGAAGCACCTCCCCGGTCACGGAGTCGAGTACGGATCAGATTGGGTAATCCGCGCCCTTATCCATGAAAATCTTGAGCCTCTCAATCTCGACGAAGCGTTTCAGGAAAGTATCCGAGAGTGTTACGACGCGACAGTAAAAATTGCCTGGATTGAGTGCGACACGGTCCAAGCCCTCCGCGAATTAGACCCTATTTCATGGGATCTAGCCTGCTCTGAATGGGCAGATGCCGAAGAAAGTGCGGGCCTGATTGTCTCCTTCGATCACGGCTCCACGTATTTCTGGGCTCATGACATAGAATGTTTTCTCGATGAGGAGGAATCCAAAGATAATTCTTTCTGTGACGAGGCAGTTCAAGTATCCACTGAATAAATCTTTCGCCCGAGATCATTCACTGGTCTCGGGCGACACTGTTTTTCAGCGTTCCGCCTTTTTATAATGATGGACGAACACCTTTTCTTCGGTCACCAGCGCGCCCTGAAGTAATGGCTTTACGCTATCGAGGAGGTTTTTCACGTGTTCCCTTGTATCCACTATCTCTATGACCACCGGCAAATCACTTGAGAATCGAAACGGCTTTGCTTGGTGGATGATGCTACTTGCCCCAAATCCCGCAATTCCACGAAAAACCGTGCAGCCTGCAAGTCCGAGCTCTCTCGCCTTTTCCAGGATCGTCCAATAGAGCGACTTATGCCCCACCTTGTCCGATTCGCCGATAAAAATCCGCAGTAGCGTGTGCTCACCGTTTAATTCACGTTCCATTTTTCTCTCCCTTCACCGCTGGTTCGCTTCGGCCCGAGTAATGATGAACGAGGGCGCGTTCCTCGGTCACGAGTGTACCTCCGAGCATCGGCTCGACCTCCTTTAAGAAGCGATCTATGGAGCAAGATACTCCGACAACCTCAATGACAATGGGAAGGTCCCAACCAGCCCCTTCCATCTGCATTTCATTATGGACCCGGCGTCCTTTGCCAAAGCCGGCCATACCTTTCATGAGAGTGCATCCTGGAAGACCTGCTTCGCGCGCTTTCTGAAGGATGAGTTGGCTCAAGTGCTTCCGCTGGTACTTGTCCTCCTCACCAATGTGAATGCGGAGCATTCGGTGTTCTCCGCTTAACGATCCATTCATAAGGCGCCTCCGCTGAAGACGTTCCTACCAAAAAAAAAGCCCGCAAAGACACCCAATACTCCCAAAAGAGAACTTAGACAAAAGTACAGCCCAGCTAGAAACGGTTGCCCTTCCTCGATGAGACGCGAGATCTCAAGGCAATAGGATGAAAAGGTCGTGAAGCCGCCTAAGAATCCCACCATCAGCCCGACTCGAACTTCTGTCGGAATCGCCGCACGCTCCACCCCGAGCACATAAACAAGACCCACCAGAAAAGCGCCCAAAATATTTATTCCAAATGTTGCATAGGGAAACGGCGGGGCCGCAAAGAATTTCGCGACCACAAGCCCGATAATATATCGTGCGTACACCCCAAAAAGGCCGAAAATCCCAATATACCAAAACCTCAACATCGTCGTTCATTCCTTCTTTTTGGCGGATTTGGATCAGAGAGCATAACGGACTCCTTGGGTATCAGTAGGAGTCATCAGCTCTCTCAGAAAGTGTCGTGAGAGGCGGTTGTGGCGAACTCCATCGCCACTTTCAACATTAGATCAATACGTGCGCGGTAGGCAAGAAATTCAGCCTGACACTCATTTCCCCCAACACAACGCCATCGCCAACCCCACAGTAGCAACGTACTCAGCACCGTAAAGGTTTCCCTCTCTTCGGTCGGCAGCTAACGCCGACCTTGACGGCGCCTCCGTGCGCTGCTTTTCCTTTTTCAAGGGCGATGGGGAGCAAGATTTCTCAGGGGCTCCGGGCAGCAAACGGAAATCCCTCAAGCCTTCTTTGCGAGAAAATCAATCTCTGGGTCCAGTTCGGGAGCGTCCCACTTATTGGGATACGAAAGGCGTGACAAAAACTCCTCATTTTCTATGTGGGTCAACAAAGTATAGACCTTGTTGGTAACGTCTTTCATAAGATGCTTCATCTCCTCATCGGAGATTCTGGATAGCCTACTCCACGGGATCTCTCCAAAAGGAGTCATGACTTTCACGTCTGAGTAATCGCCCGATTTGGAGCTTGGAGTCGTTCCCGCATGCAGTTCTTCGAGGAATGAATCTCTCATGCAATTCAGAACAATTTTCTTAGCGAGAATTTCCGACTCCCGGGAAACTTTACGCCCTTTGCGTTGCTTGCTTTTTCCCTTCATCCGAGTCTTTTCTTTTCTGAGGAATGGCCGCTCTTCGTCTCCCGTTCATTTATCGCGCGGTTATACAAACCCTCAGCGATCGGCCATTTCTCGGCTTCATAGCTGTTGCGGAAATGCCTTAAGGCAGCATCGGCAATTGGCGTCAGAAGATCATTTTGGATCGTGCCTGTATGAATCGCGGAAACTACATCAAGGTAGGTGCCGTCTTCCTGTCTGTAACAAGGAGTTGTTAATACCTTTTTGATCACTGGCGCAGTGAGAGATTGGTCACGTGCGAGCGTCTCCACAATATAGAGTAAGCTGATAAGGCGCTTTCCGACCTTGTTTTCGTTGACCTCACAAAAAGGCCGGTCAATCGTGGTAGATAGAGATGTAGGGGTGATTCCAACGAACGAACAAAGGACCTTTTGAGTGCAATCCAAACGCTCAGTAATTGCATCGACCATTTGCCTGACTTTTACGTGAGCTACCTTCATGGCACGCTCCTTTTAAACAAATAGTCTCATTTTATTTAAATTTAGTCAACTAATTTAAACAAATATGGCCTTTTCATTATAATGCAAATATCTAACTATCGGATATGTTAGGAGAATGTGGAAAGCTGTTTTTTCAAAGGTCTTCGCCGAAAAACTGCGCCGATTTCCATCCCCTAGGCGGAATGACATCCGTAAGGCCATTGACCGGGTTTTGGTTGATCCGGACCTACAGGGCTACCGTCGCATGTACCTATCGCCTTACCGCCAAGAACACCCCTCGGACAAGACGCTCACGCTGTTTTTTGTTGTCCCGGCAAAGCCCTCTAACCGCGTTTTTTTCATATGGGTCAACGACGATCAGCACCCCCATGACACCCACAAAAACCACGGAGACGATCCTTGCCTCAAGGAATTTGTCAGGCTTCGGGATAGCAAGGGTCTTGAAGCCTATTCAGAAGATTTTCATGAGGGGAAATTCACCGTTGTTCCCAGACCAAACGCTCCTAAATATATGAAGTTTGAAAAGTACGGGGCCTTGGTCCACACAAATATCCTTCACGACGGGGCTACTCATTATGCGCTAACTCTCAGTTCCCTCAACAGTCCCAGCGATCTTTTCGACCACTACCAGCGGTTTATAGAGAAAATCCGAGAACATTTTCTTGGTCAGAAAGAGCCATTCGAGTTTCGTGTTTATTCTGGGGATCTGGCCTTTCAAAACCTGCTTCAACAAAATATTAATCCGGGCGACTGGAAGCAAACCTCCTCCGGAGGAGAAACCATTTTTTCCATTTGAATTGAGCTTTCCTCACGAGGGGATAATTCGCCCCGCAACAGTTGGGGGATATGTGGTGGATATTTTTCGTCGTGGGTTCGAGTTTTCCATGGGTTCGGGCGGTCGCCCGAGGCCATGACGAAGTTGGTATGATCAAATCGGGGGGATATTGGGGGGATATCAGATGCTATTTCCATGCAGTTCAGTGCATCTCCATTCAGATCGACAACCGAGGAACTCATTGTTTTTTTTCACTTGCTGTTACGTGTCAACTACTTGAAAGAGACGCGGGTTCGAGTCCCGTCCGCCCCGCCATTTTTTTAACTCGTCGAAATCAAAGAAAATTTAGAAATTGGTTTCGTGCGAAGGGAACGTAAGGGAACAGCACGGGGTCGCGCTGTTTGTCACCGGCGATTTCTCCCCGCGCTTTTCCCTGAGAATTTCAGGTTGCTGACCGCCGGAGACAACATTGAGAACCATCGACAAATCTAGGCTGGCGACTCCATACGATGCGTGAGCGCTTCATAAACCCCACCTGGAATTCGTAAATTCGGATCCGTATGCTGGGCCCCAATCAGGAGGTCTGGCAGATGGGTGCAATCAATCAGGAAAAAGAGAAGTTCTGGCTGGCAAAGCTGGCCGAGGCGAAGGAG
>JACPWY010000074.1 GCA_016196825.1 Deltaproteobacteria bacterium
AGGGCTCCGCCTGAGCCAAGTTGCGGACGTGTCTGGACGAGTTGCCCGCGTGCAAAGCCCTCATCAAGCGGTTTCGAAGCGATGCCCACGGCCTGCTGGAGTGCCAGAAGATTCTCAAGACGAAGGGGCTCTCGCACGACACCCGGGGCCAGTGCGAGCCACTGATTGACACCATGCCCTCGTGCGCTTTACGTCAGGAGTTTCGAGCCTCTCTTGACTTCGAGCTGGAGACCGCCGAGACACTCGGGCTCGATCACGTCGGCTTGCCGATCAGCTCCGATGCCATTGCATCGCTGTTCGGCGTGGCCAAGCTTCGGGGGGTGGGCGAGACGCAGGATGCCAATCGCATGGCGCTTCGCCTGCCGGCCTTCTGCGGCGTTCCCACTCGGGAGGAAGCCGAGCAGGTGCTGAAGGTGAGTGTGGCGAGACAACAAGAGCTCACCGCTCAATTCACCTCCTTGACCAAGCAGCGGCGCGAGGTGCTGGGGCACCCGGAGCGTCTCGAGCGTCTCAGCCTTGAGCAAGCCACCCCTCATGTGGAGCTGATAGCGAGTCCCAAAAACCGGTCAAATGATCAGGCAGTCATCAAGATATCAAACGGTTATGAGGTATGCTATGGGCCTCCATTGCGGCGCCCGGCTCGACTTCACTTCCTTGAAAATGCGGGGCCACCAGGCAGAAGAGAGACGGCTTTGACATCTTGAATCCAAAAACCGGTCAACGAATTTGGCCCAAAAATGGCGTTTTTAGACACCCTAAAGGAAACGTACCATCGCCGCGGCCATGAGACGGCACTATTCTGCATTCATCACCTTTTCATGAAGGGGAGAGGCTGAGAAGTGGCTATGGGGATTTTGTATTTTGCGCATAGCTGTGCTCCTATTGACGGGTAATGCCACCAGAAACCGGCTACCCTGCCCCAGTCCCTGGCTTTTGGCCCATATCTTGCCGTGATGGGCTTCAACCACATATTTGGCAATATAGAGTTCCCAGTCCAGTCCCATGGATAGGCAGTTTTTCTGTCCCGCGCCCGCGTGAGAACTTCTGGAAGAGCTGCAGCTTTGTGGCAGGGGTCATCCCCATACCGGTATCCTGGACCTTGAAGCGAAGAGTATCCTCCGTTGCGCGGACCGACAGTTCCCCACAGATTGGCATCTCCTCTCTTATCTCCTCCCTCGACGCATCATCGAAATGCACTTAGGACTTGGTCAAAAATAAGTCCCCGATTTCATGGGCATTCGGGAATGGCGCGGTAGTTCCACTTGGGTGGATGATCGTCAAAGACAATTTTCATGTTGTGTTTGAAATCGGCGGCGTATTTACGCCCGGTTTCGTACACTTTGTCCAGGAGCCGCACCGTCACGCGCAGGCCGGTCGTGGTCTTCGCCCGTTCGATGCATTGCTGCGCGATGTCCACCGTGTGGAAGATCACCCCCTGGCAGGCGCGCGTGATGTGCGGGAACACCTGGTGTTCAATCGGGTTATGCTTGGAACAGTACGGCGGATAGTGGGCCACACGTCTCTCCAGCCCCA
>JACPWY010000069.1 GCA_016196825.1 Deltaproteobacteria bacterium
ACCGCCGGCAACCTCCCCTGCTGGATGTGAGACTGACAGAACCCCCAGAGCACTGGGAAGTGCTGGGAGGGGTCCCCGACCTGCTGACACAGCTCCAGGGCCCGCACATAGGCGCGTTCTCTGGCGGGGTCCCCGAAGCCCCTGGCGGCACTCAGCACAGCGCCGAGGGTGGTTTGCAAGCCCAGCTCCTGCCGGGCGCGCTCGGGGGTGTCCGGGAGCGTCCCGAGCCCTTCCAGCCCCTTGCTGAGGTGCGCGATGGCCTCAAGATGCGCCGAGCGCTCGATGGCCTGCCCGCTGCCAGTATGAGATAGCCTGCGCCGGCAAGCTGGCCTCCGTATAAGTACCAGACTAAAAGTTTTTTGACACAATGTTGATATAATACCTCATGAACGTCAAACCGCTTTGCATAGCGTATTCCCCACGACGTGATGAGGTGATGATCGTGAGATATGTGCAGCCTTTGACCGACGAGCAACGTGCACTCTTAGAACAGACGATGAAAGAGGATCCCGCATTCCGAGCGCGGAGCCGCGCCCATAGCCTGTTGCTGAGTGCCGCCGGCACGCCCATCCAGACCATTGCAAAGACCTATCAGGTCCATCGTGTCACCGTGTCGGCGTGGATCAAGAAATGGGAACACTCTGGTGCCCAGAGTTTGCATGATCAGCCGCGCAGTGGCAGACCCAGCAAACTCACCGCAGACGAACAGGCACTCGCCCAACAATATATCAAAGAAGAGCCCCGTTCTCTCAAAGGGGTCGTGGAGCGCCTCGCCCGCAAAACCGCAAAGCGCCTCAGCATCTCGACGCTCAAACGGCTGGCCAAAAAGGCCCGTCTTCGATGGAAACGGGTGCGCAAGTCGTTAAAGAGTCTCCGAGATCCGCAGGCCTTTGCCCGCTGTCAACGTGAACTGGCCGCCTTGCAGAAACAAGAGGACCAAGGGAAGATCGATCTCTATTATTTTGATGAGTCCGGGTTTGCGCTTGATCCCACGATTCCCTATGCCTGGCAGGAGCCCAAGAGCGTCATCGAACTGCCTGCCATGCGCTATGGTCGGATCAATGTGTTAGGGTTCCTCAATCGCAACAATGATTTGCATGCCTATATGTTTGAACAGTCGATCCACACGGGCGTGGTCGTTGCCTGTTTTGATGCGTTTTGTCACACGATCACCAAAAAGACGGTTGTTGCCGTGGACAATGCCTCCATCCACAGGAGTGAAGAATTTGAAGACCGGAGACCTTATTGGAAGAAACACGGATTGATCATCAAGTATCTGAGTCCGTATTCTCCTGAATTAAACCTGATCGAAATCCTGTGGCGGCGCATCAAATACACCTGGCTCCCGTTCTCGGCGTATGCGTGTCTGAACGCGTTGAGCGAGGCGTTAGAAGCCATCCTAAGCCATGTCGGATCAGAATATCAAATTACTTTTGCTTAGGTACTTAA
>JACPWY010000070.1 GCA_016196825.1 Deltaproteobacteria bacterium
CTGACGAAAGCCTCTCATTGCGTTTTGCCGTCTTACCGTGTTTGCTGTCTTCATGTGGCTCCTCTCCTATTCAATGCTCCGTGGACTTTGCCACGGGGGAGCCACTCCTTCAAAGTTCAGCTAGTTTTGATATATCCTCCTGACATTGGAACGGACTTGGTTTTTTTGAGGCGTTACTGAGACGACAGTATTGACGCAATGAGTCATTACTGCTTACGCTTTGGAAACTATGAAGCAATTGGCTGTTTTCTTTGTCGTTTTTGGCGTTCTTTTTCTTCAGCCCCTCAAGGCCGCGAAGGTGGCTTTTGAGGGTAAAATCAATGGTTTCCCAGTTCTTTTTATCGACACTGAGTTTGGTAACGAGGTGCATTTTGGTGCGGTTGTGCCGACCGGGATGGGGCTCGATAAACCGGTCGAGCTTGAAGGAATCTCCCACCTCATCGAGCACCAGGTTTTCAGGCGCACCGACAAGTTTGAGAACGGCGAGCGCGAGGTGAACCGGATCGCTCGCCAAATTGGCGGCGGCTATAACGCCCATACCGGCAATGAGCTCACCGCATTCTATATGAAGGGCCACCCCGACGGCCTGCCCCTTATGATCGGTCACATTGGTGCGATGATTTCGTCCTTTCGCCCCGAGGAGACGAGCTTCCTCGCTGAGCGGGCAGTGGTCATTGAAGAGTCGAGACAATATCTTAATCGCGATTCGACGGTGGTGTGGGATGCGCTGGCTGAGCAACTTCCGATAGGCCACTGGAATAGGAAGTATTCGATTGGCCTTCCGCAAAACCTAGAACGAATGTCTATCGACTTGGCACTCGACTATTATTACGCAAATTACCAGCCCCGCTTCGTGACGATCGTTGTGACCGGCAATTTCTCGGGGGTTCTTGCACAAAGAATGCGGGAAATTAAGAGCTGGATTGGCCGGAGTTTTCACGCCCCACAAGACAGACGGCCGCCGCACAAATCCTTCATTACGCCTGGACCAGAGATCGAGCTCCCTCCACTCAATTCTCCAGCCAATGCCCACAAGCGAATCCTTGAGATCAAAGCCAACACCGACCAGCGCCTTCTCATCGCCACTTTTCAACTGCCGGAAAATTTAGCAGGAATGGATTTCGACGCGCTGGAATTGGTGCACGACGCTCTCCGCCTCCACATCCCCGGAGGATTTGTGGATCATATGAAAGCCCGCGGTTGGCTCCGGGGAATGGAGACAAATCGCCTCCATCTCAACAATCTCAACACCGCTGACCTCGTCTTTGAGCTCACCGAAGACGGGTACAGCCATCGTTTTGATGTCCTCACGGAGTTTCTGGCGCTCATAGGAGAGATGCGCAAGACAGGGATTCCGCCTCTGTTACTTTCCCTCGCGCTAGACAAGGAGGTTGCTAGCTATGGCGCTGCCTCGACCAACCCAGAAAGCCTCTTTGGTCTGCTCGAACAAAATCTTTGGCGCGGTGGCGATTGGAGCACGCTACTCAACGCCGATCGCCGGTTCGGTGCCGTCCGCCCGGAGACGATAGCCAGGACACTCGAGATGGGATTTCCCGTTGATCAAATGATGGTGCGCTATTTGGGACCGGAGGTTCTATCCGAAGAAAGGAGCGAGCTGTTTGATCGCCCGATGCGATTTGAGGATCCGGCCCCGCATTTCGCTCGGTGGCAAAAAGCTGTGAGTGGTCTCTCCCCTGCTATGGCGCTGGATCCCCACACGGCGGGCATCCAAATCCCAAAAACACTCGGCCGCCCAGTAGGAAAAGAAGAGGGTCGCAACACCATCGTCGAAAGACCAGGCACAACACTCCTGACATTGGAATCAAACCGCACCCAAAATGCCGGTATCATCGTTCGTCTCCAATTTTCCGCGCTCACACCGCTTGAGCGTTCGGCGTTGACGCTCTATTTTTCGGCCTACCAAAGGAGCGTGGCCCCTCTGGTAGAAATCTACAATATTCAGGAACTCGTTCAACGCTTCACGTGGGATGAAAAGGGCGAGCTCTCTTTGTGGGTCGAGGGGCCGAGAGAGGCAGCCCGCTCGACCGCCGTCAAACTGATCGAAGGCTTTGGGGACGGCCCCTTTACCGATCAAGACATTGCGAAAGCTTTCGAATCGGAGCAGGTGGGGCTCGAATCCAGCCACCAGGGGTTCACCTCCGGCTTTGCGATGCGGTCCTCTTTGGAGGCCTTCGCCCGTGACCGAACCACTCGGGAATCGGTCGTCGCTGGCATGGCGCCGTTTCAGACTCGCGACCAGCTGCTCCCCACCGTCCAGGGAGTGTTTCAAAGAGGGTGCGACATCCGAGTCTCCTCCGTCGGAAGTTTCGGGCAAGAAGATGCCAATGCCGTTGTGGAGGCGATTCGAGGCGGCCTGTTTCACAAGATGTTGAACGAGGCCGACCGCCAAACGCGAAAGCAGACTCTTCTCATCCCGGATCGTTCCGTTTCCCTCTGGCGACCCCTGCCGGCCGGCCAAAGTCCGGACGCAGTCGCGGCGGCCAGACTCTACGGGCCTTTCCAGGGGTTGACGGAATCACGCGCCGCCTTTCGAATTTTGGGAGGTCTCATGAATGAAGAGATCTTTATTCTCAATCGGTCGCAAAAAGGGCTGGGCTATACTCACGGCGCCCGCATCGCCAACGCGGACCATGACCAGCTCTTTCTCGTATTCTACGGCCAGGCGACTGGCACCCACCATACGGTCGGGGATCGCACCAAGAGCACTCTAGACGATATGTTAGCTGGCTGGGCGGAGGCCCTCGAGAAGGTCAGAACTCGTGCTCTCTCTCCATCGAGTTTCAGTGAGGCCGCGCTGGGGCTCACGCGAAGGATTGAGATCGAACCGACCAGTTTCGGCGCCGAGGCGGTGGAGCGGGACATCTCCCACGAGGCCTTCGCCCGAACTGAAGGCCGGCTTGAACTGGCGGCCCTCGTAAAAAGGATGAGCGTTGGTGAAATCTACAGCGCCGCCGACTCCATTCTATTCACGCGCCCCACAATACAGGTGGTCACGTCTGCGGAAAAGCCGACCGCGCCGCTGAGTTGTGCCGATGGCCTTCTCGATTTTGGGGGGCGCTGATTAATCCCTCCGCCCAGTGAGTAAACCCAATCGAGCTGGGGGATTAGTTCCAATACGGCCCGCGGTCGTCGTTTTTCTTCTCGCCCTCGGAGGAGTTTACGATCAGCGTGAATTGCTTCTTGAGCCGCTCGCGCTCGCGATCCTTCATCGATTGGCGACCGCCATTGCTGGGCCTGAGATACTTAAAGTAGCAGTAGAGCGCTCCCACTCCCATGCCGCCCAGATGGGCGAAGTGGGCCACATTGTCCTGGGCGTGGCTGTTGTTCTCCACCCCCATCACCAGCTCAATGCCCGCCATGAGAAGCACAAAGTACTTGGCCTTCATGGGGAACAAAAAGAAGACGAGAAAGTAGTTCTCGCTGAAGAAGATTCCATAAGCAGCCAGAACACCAAAAATGGCCCCGCTCGCGCCAATAATTGGATGCGACAACCGGCTCACATCGGAGAAAAAAGAAACATTCACGACGTAATTGAAAACGCCGGCCCCCACACCACAGATCATGAAATAACGTAGAAACAGCCACTTCCCCATCCGCATCTCGATCTCGGAGCCGAAGTACCAAAGTATCAGCATGTTCAGGAGCAGATGCAGCGGATGGCCGTGCATGAAAATGTACGTGACAAACTGCCACGCCCAAAAGTGCTCCTTGATCTGGATGGGCACAATCCCGAGCAGCTCGTTGAGATAGTAACCCCCAAATTGAACGTTCAGATGATAAAGTGCGAAATCGACGAAATAGGTCCCCACGCAAGCGATGATGATCCACTTCGTAACCGGCGTGAGAGGTGGGACCGGGCTCAGCCGGTCATGCCCCAATTGATGGCTCACTGAATCTCCTCGAGTTCGACCAGCACACCCGCCATATGGGCCGGGTGAATAAATAGTGCACGGCCACGGGCGGCCTTGCGGATGCCCGGCTTCAACACCTCGATACCGGCCTCTTCCAAAGTTATCTTCCAGGCCTCGATCCCTTCCACCTCAAAACTCAGGTGGTGAAGTCCCCCTTTGGTCCGCGTCGTCAAAAACTTCGCTACGGGGGAGTCGGGCGCCGTAGGCTCTAAGAGCTCAATCCGGAAATCCTTCGAAACCTCGACGGGCACAAAGGCCACTTTCACCTTCTCAGTCGGCACATCGTGGCTCTTTTCAATCTTAAGGCTCAAGACCTCGAGCCGTTTCACCACCTCTGAAATCGCCGGGCACGCGATCGCGATGTGCGAAAGGGTGAGCCTCACTCGTCCTCCTTAAAGACCGGCGCTTTCTTGGTCTCCTCAACCAGGGGAATTGCGGGCCCCGTCGAGGCGCCCATTCTGTCTTCGACCTTTTTGCGACCCGCGTTGCGGTTTTCGATCTCACCTCGCTCATCTTTGCGGTAGCAGTCGCGAAAGCCGGGCGATCCCCGCTCGTTGTTAATGGCGCACTTGTCGCTCCTGGCGGCTTCCTGATCAGTTGTGCTTTTCGATTCGGGCCCCTTGTAGCGTTTCGTTCCGCCCGCCGATTCGACGATATCGGAGCCGGGATCGGCTTTCTTATTCTCCCAGATGGCGTCGTCGAGCACCTTCACGCTGCGCGTATTGGAATCGGCGAGAACGGTCGGGGCCACCAGAAAAAAAAGAACTACAAGGCACACGTATGGAATGAGTGAGAGTTGCATGGCCCTAAAACCTAACACTAGAAGAGGGTATAAACAAACGGCGACAGCGCCGAACCTTCTACCAGAAATAGGAGGAGTCCGAGAGTCAGGAGCACAATCAAGATCGGCAGCAGCCAGAACTTTTTGCGGGTTCGCGCAAACTGCCAGATCTCAGACAGGGCCGACTTCTGTTGAGTGTTTTCCATAGTATTTTGGGGATCTTTTAGATTATATACCAAGCGAAGAAACACGGAGGATGCACCATGGCTAAAGGAAATTCCGGAAACGAACTTATCGCGGCGCTCGATCGAATCCTCGAGGCCGAGCTCTCGGGCGTTGTGCGGTACCTGCACTACAGCTTCATGATCTTTGGATCCAATCGCATTCCCATCACCAAGTGGTTTCGCGACCACGCCACCGAGGGCATTCAACACGCCGTGACAATTGGCGAAAAGATCACCGCACTCGGCGGCCACCCTTCTGTGAAGGTGACAGCGGTGCCCGAGACCAACAAGCACACCGTGATGGAGATTCTGGAGGAGAGCCTCCACTTCGAAGAAAAGACCCTCGCCGACTACCACTCGGTGCTCAAACTTGTCGAAGGCGACGTCGCGCTCGAAGACACCATCCGAGGCCTCATCCTCGAAGAGACGACCCACATCGAAGAGGTGAAAAAAATGATCCGCAAGTAGCGGATCAGGGTTGTTGCCGGAGGCGCCATTCCTCGATGAAGCGGGCGAGCTTTGAACGACGGAGCGGGTGGTAGGTGATGTCGTATTTCCAGAAGAGATTGTGAACGGCCTTGTCTGCCTTGGTCGGCCGGTGCGTCTCCACTTCGAGCTCGTAAAAGGTCTTACCAAACATCTTGGATTGGTCGAGCTCCATCTGAAATTTCCTATTGAGCGGAATCACCACCCGTCGTGTCGTGATCGAACCTAAAGCCTGGAGACGACACAGTCTCTTGATCGGGTAGACCCTGGCGAGCCGCCGAATCGGCAGACACTTCAGCGATAGGATGTCGCGTTTTCCAGCGATGATTCTCTTCGCTGTCTTGGTGGAAAGGGGCGCCTCATACTCGGCCCTGACCCGTAGAGCCCGCAAACCGGTCGGCTCGGTCGTCTTAGGATACTTAAGCGTAAGCACCGAACGCTTCGCGTTGATAAAGCGAATTCGGAGTCCAATGCGAAGGCGCCGCAGATTGAGATGGATGTCATCGAAGTAAAAATTGACCTGCTCTTGAGCAGTCAGAACCTGGTCGCGGTGAGCGCGAAACAGGCGGAAATATTCTTCCCGTGTGAGGCCGTATTTGAGCTCGGATTCTACCCCTTGGGTGGCCTTCATCTCTTGGGAAGGTATCACCAACTAGTTTGCGCGTCGAGAACGCCAGATCTCTTTCTGGCGCCGAGATAACTCAGAGGGCTTCTTAATAAGCGACTCTGGAGTCGGAACCATCGGCGCGTGGAGGGCAACCACCGGCTCGCTCACCCGCGCTGGCGCGGAGGCTGATTCGAAGTTCACGCCTTGGGCGCGGATTAACTGCTCGCGCAGATTCTGGGAAAGAGTCAATCCCACGAGGCCAAGGACCAGAGCCGCGGCGCTCACGCCGAGTGTGATTCGATTGAGAAGCGTCACCTTCGGAGCGGCCTGCCGCTCGATCACAGCGGGCGCGGATGGCGCATGAATGGCAATCTCTTGCATCTGCTGGGAAATCTTGCCGAGGTTGGCGACAATGGAGTCGGAGATGGACCTGATCTGCTCCCACGGCTTCACCATCAACTCCAAACTCTTCGAGGCCACCGCGGCCACATCGACCTGGCCGTCTTGAGAAACAATCTCTTCGGCCCTTTGAGCCTTTTTCTCACGAGAACGCCGACGCTTCTTGGGCGCCTCGTCTTCAGCGATCACCACTTCATCGGGCCGCAGCATCTCCTGCGTGTGGTTCGCGGAATCCTCATCCGACACAGAGTCCTCGTTAGCGGAAAGCTCTTCTGCCGCCTCTTCCATTTCCGTCACCATCGAAAGTTCCGGCTTCTCAATTTCTTTATTCTTCTTGCGACGACCCATGCAATGCCCCCTAAGCTTGTCCAGGCTCGAAGAAAAGCAAGTTGGGTGCCAGGGTCGCCAGGCTTAATGACTGCGCAGGTTTTCAGCGGAGGTGCCTTTTTTTGTCACCTTGGGGACAAAAGTAGGGACTTTTCACAACCGCTTTGGGCCAGGAAGAATTGCAGTTGGTAGGGGCCGGGCTGGGGCAATCGTACCTCGACAGCCCCCTGCACCGCCGAGCCCGCCGCGACCCGGGTCGGCATCGCGATCCGCTGTCCCTCCAGAACGGATCGCCCGTCTTTCAACCATCCGTAGGTGAGATAAAGGGAGCGAGGGAGATAGGGGTGGCTCCGAACCCAAACGGCAGATCCCTCGTTCCACACTCTCACATTTACCGTCTGAAATTCACGATGCAGGGCCGGCCAGAGCCAGCGGGGATCCGGCCGATGAGTCTTGCCTTCGATCTCTATGCGCCCCCGAAGTTCCTCACATCGATTCGCGGGGCTCTCCCAATTTCGATAATCTGTGGTCTGGGCCGTAACGAGCTCGAATCGTAAGTCCGGAGTATCGCGATAGGCATACGCCGATACTCCACCCAAAATGAGATTTATTGCCGCCAGGGTCGCCGCCCAACGCGGAAACTCCTTCGCACACCAGATCACGAGAAGCACCACCGGCCCAAGAAACTTAAGACCCGAAACTTCCCATTGGTATTGCGATAGCAAGAGATACATCACGGCGTGAGGGAGAAACACGAGCGCCTCCGCCCGTTTTTTCCTCGCTAGACAAAGAACCGTGCCCATGAGCGCCGCCGAATAAACAAGGAGTATCACGCGCAATCCGTCACCGTTTTGCCAACTCGCTTGGATGGCTTCCCAAAAACCCCAAGACGAAGCAGTGAAACTCTTCTGCCAGTGAAAAAGACCGGCCCCAAATCTCAGCGAGCAGGCCCAGTAGACCAAGACGGGGGCTAGGAGTGGGACGCTGATCAGAAGAAGGTCCCTCCGGCGCTCGCCATTGTGGGCGAAACGATAAGCCCCCAGCCCCAGAGCCAACAGCCAATACGATTCTCTCGTCAGAACGAGCGCTGTGAGCAATCCGATGCACAACTTCCACCGCTGGGCCCGCCAGGACACCAGGACCAGAATGAAGAGGCTATCGGCAACAGGATCGAGCAGTCCGGAAAAAAGAAGAGGGATGGTCGCGCCACCCAAAAGCCAGGTCATCGCCCACCCAGCTGATCGCCCCTCCTCGATAAGAATCTTCACCAAAACGCCAAAACCGATCAGCACCATGAGGAACTGAACGCAGTGATACAAGACAGGCGGCGTAACGGGGAAACCCAGCGTGCGGGAGATGGCGTGAATCACGAGTGGAATGAAGACCCGCTGGTACCAGTATCCGGGAACTCCAATCACTTTGAGCGTTTCGGGATCGCTTCCCAATGGATCGTTCGACATCAGATAGTAAAACTGCCCGTCATGCCCACCAATGTAGTTAGGCCGAATCGCAATGGACCTCTCCGCCGCAGTCACCCCGAATCGAATGCCAAATTTCAGGGTCTCCCAAACATGGCCACCGAAGCGCCAGTGAACGTCGAGAATGAAGAGCGCCGCGAGAGCTAGACCCACCAGCAACGTGAGCCTCAGGGTGCGGAGTGTTGAGGGAATTGAATCGACGCGCATACCCTATTCTACCGCCCGCGCCCCCTGGGAGCGAAAGACCCCCATTGTGGCTAAAATAGTACTATGATACTATATTAGTGCATGCCGTCACCGTCGGGAAAATTTGTCGTGCGTGTTCCGCCCGAACTCCACGAGCGCCTCAAGTTTACTTCGCTGAAGGCCGGCCTTTCTCTGAACAAGCTCTGCGTACAAAGGCTCGAGGCTCGTTCGAATCCGAGTTCGGCTCTCGAAATAGAGATCCAGACAGGGCTCCCCCTCGACCATTTTGGACTGCGCCCTATCTTGGCGAGCTTACTGAGAGGCCCATTTTCTTTGGAGGGCTTGGCCCTCTTTGGATCGAGCGCACGGGGTGAAGCGACCGAAGGGTCCGATGTGGACCTACTCATCGTTCTGGCGTCCAGCGGCGCAATCGATCGCTCACTTTATGATTGGTGGCACGCCCACACTGAAGCCTTGCACAAGAAGGGGACGCCCTCCCTGTCCCCACATTTTGTAGCTCTACCCGCTAAGCCTTCGACTGTCGGAAGCCTTTGGTATGAGGTCGCCCGCGAAGGCGTCATCTGCTGGGATCGGAATTTCCGCGTGACCTCGGTTCTCAGAGAATTGCGCGAGGCCATGGAGCGCGGTGAGGTGATTCGTAAGGTCACCTACGGGCACCCCTACTGGGTCAAAATTCAGGAGCCGATCAAATGAAAAACCGGTCACTCGCCCAAGATCACATCGAGCGAGCCAATCATCGCCTTGCCGCACTCGAAGTTCTTTATGAGCGCGAAAGCTGGGCCGACGTCGTCCGAGAATCCCAGGAAATTGTGGAGCTGGCCTTGAAGGGCTTACTCAAGGCCCACTTTGTTGAGGTCCCCCGCGTCCACGACGTCAGCGAGATTCTGGAAGAAGAAAAGGGCCGCCTCCCTAAATCGATCCACGGACATGTCACCCGCATGGGTGAAATCTCGAGAGACCTCCGCCGCGACCGCGAGCTAGCATTCTACGGCAGCGAGGACGTCACACCGTCGGATTTCTATCGAAAGCAAGACGCCAAGAAAGCCCGCGACAATGCGAAGTGGGTGGTAGAAACAGTGTCAGCGGCTATGCCTAACGAGAAAGGGTAATGTGTGTGATTCCATGGAGAAAGGCCCCCGAGTCTCCCCGGGGGCCAAATCGTGTTGCCTAACCAATCAGCCCTGGACCGTCGCGATCGTCTCTTCGCCCGTCTTCGTCGGCTTAGTGAGCGCGAAGAGTTGGATGTTGAGCTGGTAGACCGCATCGTTCGGGTTGTGGCTGTGATTGCCGGCAACCTGGGCGATGATCTGATGGAGCTTTTCCTTAAGCTCACTCACCTTTTCAGGCGGGAGCGAAAGAGTGATGGCGCCGTAGTCCTGCGTCTCCGGTCCCTGTGTGTACAGTGACTGGGCCGCGAGCTCGGCCATCTGCTCGTAGTGGATCTTTTGCGCGAGCTCGATCGACGTGGTGTCGATGTCAGAACTCTCGCAGGCTTCGATCATGCCGTCACCGGTGAGGGTGACAAACTTGAGCTTAGTCAGAAGAGCCACAGAATCCTTCGCCTGCTCAGGACTGATGCCCGGCACCAGCATCGTCGCGATGGTCATCGGGTCGTTCTTCACTTTGCCCTTGTTGACCATTTCGCGAATCGCTGAGTGATACCAGTCATGGTAGTAGTCATAAAGCTCAGGAATCATTGCCTTCACTTTGAAGAGCTCGCGCAGATACATAAGTTTGGCCTCGAAGACCTGCTTCTTAGCAGGCACATCGCACTGATTGGCCTCGACCATGTAACGGAAAAACTCGCCTTCGTGGCTGTCAAGACGCAAGCCACGAGCAAACTTCGCGATGGCCTCGAAGCTCAGATTGCGCTTTCCGTCCATCACCAGCTTCAGATAGTTTGGAGAACCAAAACCAGCCTGCTTGGAAAAATGGCGGAATGAAAAAATCGGGTCAGATTCCTTCAATTGACGATAGCGATCTTTCAGGAATTCCCGATAGTCCGAGAAGTTGTAGATGTTCGACACGATGTTCACGACTGACCCCCTTAAGTGAATCACAGATAGATTTTTCAATTACCCCTGCACTCAGGTAGTGCAATCAAAGCGCCAACGTTTCTTCGGAGAGTACGGGCGAAAAAGAGGCGTGTTCTCAGGGTGTTAAGCGAACTTCAAAGAGTGAAGACTTCACGCACACGTGAAAAACTTGGCTTTTCACTCTCGCGACAGCGGGCCAAACCCTTGATTTGATTGCTTTCAATCTGTATGAACTTTCGACAGTGGTGAAATCGACGACAACTGAAAGCACGCTCGGGGCCATCCTGGCGTCTCTCGGCGGTGAAACGCGCATCGATCTGGGTCTCGATCGCTTTCGAGTGGCCCTCGCGCAAGTCGGGAACCCAGAGAAAAACGTCCAAACGATCGTCATCGCCGGGACAAATGGAAAAGGCACGACCACGCTTTTTGTGAGCAACGCCTTAAAGCGCGCAGGCCTTCGGGTCGGAACGTACCTCTCGCCTCATCTCGTGAGCCTGAATGAGCGGTTCCTCTGTGATATGAAACCAGTCTCAATGGAGGAGCTCGATCGCCTCGGTCGGTCACTGAGAGAATACGGGCGAGATCTCACTTATTTCGAGTTTCTGACGTTGATTTATTTCGTCTGGGCTGCAGAGGCTGGGGTGGAGATCTCCGTCTTAGAGGTGGGACTCGGCGGACGGCTTGACGCAACCAATGTGACGGAGCCTCTGGCAACCGCGATCACCAACATCGACCTCGAACACCAGGCCTACCTGGGCAACACGCGGGAGATGATTCTTCGGGAAAAGCTCGGGATCATCCGAGTGGGTGTACCGCTCTTCACGGGCCTCAGCGATCCCGCCCTCATCGCTCAGTGCGAGCGCGCGGTCTCGCCGGTTATCAGAAACCAGACAACTCCGCACCGTTGCCTCGACCGTACTTGGGACGGCCAGCAGGTCGAGATAGACGGAAATCCATTTCAGCTGAGAAACCCCTCCGTCGGAACGCTCGAAAACGCCACCCTCGCGTACTCCATCCTTCGCGCTCGCTCCGTCGAAGTTTCATTGATCCAATCCGCGTTCGCCGAGGTTACAACGCCCGGCCGCTTTGAGGTGGTACCAGGCGCACCGAGAATCATCCTCTCCGGGGACCACAACCCTCACGGTCTACAGTCGCTCTTCGAAACTCTAGATGACTTACCGCCCACACGCTTACATACGCTCTGCGCCTTCTCATTGGATAAGCCATACGCCGACATGTACGCGCAGCTCGCGAAACACTCAGAAGTGATCCTTCTCACCAGTCTCAGTCGCCACGCGGGAAAAACCCCCGCCACCTACAAAACCCTCGGCCCCTTCGAGCCCGATCCGGTCTCAGCGTTTGAGTCTCTCCGCCAATCCACTCTACCCGAAGCCACCCTGCTCGTTACTGGCTCTCTTTACCTAGTCGGCATCATCCGCAATCTTCTCGGCCGATACTCGTCACCGCCTGCCTAGGGGGTGACTCACCACACCGATGAAAGATCATCGTGCGTCCCCGGAGGCGGCTAACGCGCCGAGCAAATTTGTTTGCACGTACCCGGTCTTTGAGCGGCTTGTTCCCCAGGCTTCGTCTTCGACTACGCCCGGCAAGCCTCAGTGCTACAAAGTCCGGGCTTGCCCGGCGTAGCCAGAGGCGAAGCCGGGTGCCAGTTAGGAAAATCTAGCCGTGCTTTGGCGAGGTTGTGAGATCTGCACAGGA
>JACPWY010000072.1 GCA_016196825.1 Deltaproteobacteria bacterium
CCAAAACTTCGGCCTTCACATAGCCACCGCCATCGGAATCAACGACGGACCCAAATACGAATTCGGCATGACTGGCTCAGACCTCGTCGGCATCCTGCGCCTTGGCACGGGCTCCGGCAAAATCGAGATCCACACCCTCACAGGCTCAAGCGGATACCAAACCTTCAGCGTCCACGCCGCCACCGATATGACTCACCAGTAGCCAATCCTCGGCATTTAGTAGGTATACCTACTAAAAATTGTAGTTAGACCTATTAAGATATATGATCCAAACATGATTGTGAGAGAATTTGTCGGCTTGCTCTTGAAACGCCTCAACGAACGACGTGCCCCCTTGCAGGTGGTGCTTGGGCCGAGGCAGGTTGGAAAGACTTTTGGCGTTGAGAAGCATCTCATTCCCAAATTGTCCGGGCACGTGCATTACGCAACGGCGGATGAGGCTCTCACGCCATCGGTTCGGTGGATAGAAGAGCAATGGCAGCATGCTTTGGAAAAGGGAAAGGGTACAACCCTCATCATTGATGAGATCCAATGCATTGAGAATTGGTCCAAAACGGTAAAGGTCCTTTGGGATCGTCAAAAGGATGCCGATGTTCCTCCTTTAAAGTGCGTGCTTCTGGGATCGAGCTCCCTCTCCCTGCAAAAAGGGTTGTCGGAAAGTTTAACGGGAAGGTTTGAGGAGGTGCGAGTCCCCCATTGGGGATTCTTGGAAACTCAAAAAGCCTTTGGATGGAAGTTGCCGACCTTCCTGACCTTTGGCGGATACCCGGGTTCCTACGATTTTATCAATGATTATGCCCGTTGGTTTTCTTTTCTGAAAAACTCCGTGATCGAGACCGTAATTGGAAAGGATATCCTAAATCAGAACCGGGTATCTAAACCGGCACTCTTCCGACAGGCATTTGAGATTCTGTGCCACTATCCGGCCCAAGAGGTGAGTTACAACAAACTTTTGGGACAGCTCCAAGACAAGGGAAACGTGGACCTCGTTAAACACTACCTTCAACTCTATGAAGGGGCTTTTCTGTTTCGATCGCTTCATAAATATGCCAAACGCGGGATTGCCGCACGCACCTCGAGTCCTAAGATAATCCCGCTGTGCCCGGCGATTAGCACGCTCGCCCTGGGTCGAACCCCCACCCCCGAACTTCAGGGCAGAATGTTTGAGGCCGCCGTCGGATCCCAGCTGATCGGCGTTCCATCCTCGCGGCTCTATTATTGGAGAGAGGGAAGAGATGAAGTCGACTACATCCTCGAGTCGGAGGGCAGGGTTTTCTCAATCGAGGTGAAATCATCAAAAAGGGAGCTGAGGGCTGGAGCAACGCAGTTTAGGAAAAAATTCCGGGGTTCCCGATCGATTGTAATTCACCCGAAAAACTTTGAGGAATTCTGCAGTGATTCACTCAATTTCTTGGAAAAATGCAGCGTGTAGGTCGAAGCAGCTTTGAATGCTCCATCCAGGGATGTCTAATGCCGCCATTTATGACGATGGGGTTATGCTGTCTGGGGACTAGTGCAGATTTACATTCGATTTAGGGCTCATCTGTAATTCGGGGTTGATACCGGTGGGTGCCATTCCTCTTGTGGAATAATCCACTGCCCGCACCTCGTAAGCTGCCGCAGCCGAGCGGTGTTCGAGGGGAATCTGATATGCAAAGCCGTGACTACCAGAGATTTCAAAAACGTTGTTTACGTCCGTTCTCAATCTATTCGCTGAGAGAGTCGCCACTGGTACCCTGGATCCCCCGAGGATTTTGGTGACCTGGAGGGCAATTGATACGCTGGAATCATCCGGGTCGAATGCCCATCCGGTGATCAGTCCGGTGTTCGATAAACTGTCCACGTAACCATAAGGAAGGTGGTTCATAACTTTCGTACCGATAATGTTCCAGTTTGCCCAGCAAGGAAATCCTCCAGGAGCGCAATTGGCCTTATTTTCCGGCAAGCCGCCAGCGGCGATAAGAGTCCACTCAGGCAAGAGATGCCCGCGGACATCAGATGACATACCAATATTGTGAGCCCAATCCATGCGAGCGTGGGTCCTCACGACAACTTGAGGCTCGGACCAATTGACTCCATCGGAAGAAAATCGCCGCACGATAGAGGTTTGTCGCGTGTGATGGCCATGGCGAGTGAAACGAATCGAGCAATAACTCGTGTCGAAGGGCGCCGGGTGTACGGCGCTCAGACAAGCATTCACCTGTGTGGAGGGAATCGCAGCTCTAGGGTCATCGCAGTCATCGCCGGGCCTGCATTGAAAGTGAATCATCACATATTTTTGCAGAGAGGGATCATATTTGACATCAGCAGAGCCAGCACCAAACACGTTTGTCGGATGAATCGAGGCAACTCCCGTCGCGCCCGCATTCATTTTAGCTAGATAAGTTCGGCCCGTGTGGATGGGCAGATCCGAGTCATCGTAATACCACATCCAGAGCTCATTGCTCGGTGTGACTACCAGGGCATTTTGACCAGAGCCGTAGGAGTAGGGCATCTCATTGGGCAGCTTGATGCCGATGGAGGCCGGGCGATTCAGTTGGCGCCTTGCGATCACAAGGGCGGCCTGGGTGGGGGAATCCAGAATGGGCTGGTAAGGCCCGGCGATTTGTCCGCTCGTCGAGCGCGCCACGTGAATGCTCGATTGGCCACATGCGCTGATGGGCGTTTTGGCTGAATTGGTATCGCTGTCCAATCGATAAAAATTCAAGATCGCGGGGTTCGTGGCCGGATTACAGTAATCGGGCTGACCAAGTTCAGCATCTCGCAGATTGCCCGTGTAAAAGAGGTAAAAGGTCCCGTTATAATTCACGACAGACGGATCGCAGGCCGCGCGATCTCGCGTTCCCTTTGCACGCAGCACAACCGATGGAGTCGTCCAGGTGTTACCACGATCCGAGGAACTGCTGTAGCGAATGACGTCCCACGAGGCGGCGTCTCCGTTGCTGCAATAGAATAGATGGATATTGTTTCCTTCGTGAATAATGGAAGGCGCATAACCATACCCGCTTCCGCCATCAGCGTTGGCAGAACGGATAAGGGATTGAGTGGAAGTGAGTCGAGGGGCAGGTGCCGGGGCCGGCGCCGGTCCGGGAGGCGGTATGAGGGAAACCGGGATAATAGTGAGAGACACGGTGGCAGTATTGGAAAAAAGTAAGCCATCGCTCACTCTAAAAGTGAAGGAATCCGCTCCAACCGCTTCGCCATTGGGCACATACGTCAAGTTCGGGATGGTTCCTGACAATGACCCTTTCAGGGGATTAGTGACTATTGCAAAAGCTATACCCTGACCAGGGTCTGGATCTTGACCAGTTAAAGCAATTGCCCGAGCTGTCCGTTGATTGAGCGATACGCTCTGCGCGTTCGCCGCCGGAGGACGATTCACAAATGCGATATTTAACGCCACGCTTGCAGGCACTGAATCAATGGTTCCGTCATTCACCTTAAACGTAAACGTATCTGCGCCGACCGCGTCCCCTATCGGCGTGTAGGTCAAATTCGGCGCAACTCCCGCGAGGGTCCCCTTCCCCGGCGGAGCGACGATAGTATAGGTCAGCGCCTGATTGTCCGGATCCAACCCTGATAGATTGATAGCCTTAGCGACCCTCTGGGCGCCCACGACACTTTGGGTATTCGCTGTCGGAGCCCGATTCACAAAGCTGACTTCGATCGAAATCTTTGCAGGGCTGCTATCCGTGACTCCGTCAGACACCTGAAAACTGGCCTCATCCGCGCCGAAATAATCTCCGTCTGGCGTGTAAAGCAGCTCAGGCGGCTCGCCGAAAAAGCTTCCGTGGCTTGGCCGCGATACCCATTTGAAAAAATGCGGGCCTTCCACCGGAAACGTAGTTTTGAGCACTAAAGCCTTCGATGACCGCTGCTCCAATTGAAGCATGGCGGGAAGTGGTTCGGGACTCATTGCGGAAACAATCGAGGATTGAGGCCCCGACTGATCTTTCATCGCAATCTTGCAGCTCGATACCAAAGCAAAAGAAGCGACAAGCGCCACGCATTGGGACATGAGAAACCTAACACGCTCTGCTTTGTTCGCATTTGTGGTCATGGTTTTTTCCCTCGGCTCAGTTGCGTTTACTCACTGGGCGGGTGCTATTGGCCGCCCACTTCGTCCTCCGCGCCCGGCTCGGAGATGCCGGAACATGCCCGGTGGCATGTTCCGGTTCTCGTAAACACGCCTCCGGGGCCTCTCTTGTGCGTCCTCGCGGACAGCCAAAACCTCCGATTGAGCAAACCCAACCGAGCTGAGGGATTAGTAAACTAAGATTTACAAAATTTAAAGACCCGCAAGACTGAAGCCGCGCATAGACATCTGATTTCAATCACTTAGCCGGGAGAATCCATCGATGCGATAGGGGTTTAATTCCTTTGGCCTAGCAAATTCTTGGACACATCGCTTTATTTACAAAACATCAACGTTTTGCGTTTGCAGGGCCCGCACCTCCCTCCTGGAACGTCGAAAAGTTATTCACCTGTCTCAAAAGGGTACGCATGTCTAACCTGGTGTCAGTTTTGCATCTGCAGGATACCAATCCCCTTTTTCTGGTGAGGCACCCGAATGAAGTTGGTCACACTCCTATTTGGCTCGGTCATTTTCATTTCCTCCTGCGGGAGGTGGTCTTCTTTGAACTCATCCGAGATCAACGGGGAGACACCCCGCACTTCACTACGGGCCTTTACCCAATGGAGTGGTGACAACCCTTTCAATATAAAAGGGGTCCATCACATCTTTTATGCGATGGGTTACACGGGCCAAGTTCCCCCGGATATTGCCGGGAATGCGGTGGGCAAGGTGGCCATCAATGTGCCCTGGTTCATCTGGGAGCCACGCGACATCGATACCTCATGCGGCGGGGGCGAGCTCTACAGGGGACACTGCTACAGAATTGAAACGCATGTCTCAGACGCGATCAACAATTATGCCAGACTGGGGATCGCCGTCACCGCGATCCTGTTTGGTGTTCCGAGTTGGGCTACGGAGCCGGATTGCGACGTGAGTAAAAACGCTGCCGCCCCCAACTCGTTTTTCTGTGCGCCGGCAATTGGCAGGGAGAGTCGATTCGCCGATTTCGCGGGTTATGTGGCCAATAAGTTTCCGACACAGATCGAGACTTTCGTTGTTCACAACGAGGTCAATACTCAACCCTATTTTAACGTTGGACGATCGGCCACCTTTGCCACTCGCGTGTCACGCTATGCCTTGAGCTATAACGCAGCCTACGATCGGATCCGATCGATTTTGCCGTCGGCTAATGTTGCGATTTCTCTGGATAGCAGCTTTTCCCAAGCCGTTTTTGGAACCTCCAGCAGTTATATCGTGAGTGGAGAGAGTTTTTTGCGATCCTTCGCTGGGCAGACTGGGAATCGTGAATGGAAAGTGGCTTATCACCCCTACCCGGTTGACCTCAGTACCCCGGTGCTCTCAACCGATGATCTCAAAACAGGTCGGATCTCCATGGGCAATATCGGTGCTCTCGAAGGTTGGCTGATGCGTGAATACCCGAGCCAGCCTGTCCACCACGAGATCTTTCTGACCGAATTCGGTTTCAACCGATCGAGCTCCGGAGGGCCGTCTCTTCAGGCGCAATCCATGTGCCGTGCCTTTCAATCCGCTCTCGGCACGCCCCATGTCCGAAGCTTTCTTTATTACTCTTTTGAGGATAATCCAGGCGAGGCCTTACAATTTGGAATGGTGACACGCCAATCACCCGGTGTGTTTACATACCACCCCGTGTGGTCGACTTACGCTCTGGCAAACCGAGTCGGAATGAGCACCAGCTGCGGATTTGAAAATGTGGGAAGCCCATCGACGCCGAAGATGAGCCTCTTGAGAGGTTACAGCCCTTCACGCGGCCATTGGGCGACCTCGCGACTGTTGCCTGACGCCTTCGCGCGTGAATGGGCTGTCCTCGTCGATAGCCGACCATTTCCGGGCTCGATGCCAGTATATGAGTGTGCGGTGGCACCCCTAAACGATCTGGCGCGTAGCCACTCGCTTGCCAGCCTTTCGAGTTCCTGTGAGGGGAATACCCCCATGGGCGTTTTGGCCTATCTCTCCCCTCAACCAACGTCAGGGAGCGATACAGCCCTTTATCGCTGCGCGCGTCCGGGCGATCGTGGTGACCACATGGTGTCGGTCGCCGCCAACTGCGAGGGCTGGGTCGGTGAGGGCCTCCTCGGCTACGCGCGATCGCCTCAGGGCATTTCAACTATGCCCAGAACGAGCGAGGCCACTGTGCCCATGGACCGACCAACCTTGGAAATGACGCCGAATACATTTAATTTTGACGAAGTCTTCATGGGCGGAGGACAATTGAATGCAGAATTTAGAATCACCAATGCTGGGAAACGCGCGACCGAGCACCTAAACTTTAATTTGATTGGGCCTGCTGACCTTACGATTAACACCAATTGTCCACAGGCTCTCGCCCCTCAGGCGAGTTGTATGGCCACGGTGAATTTTAAGCCCACAAGCACCACGCCTCTCTCCGGAGCATCGGTTGCCGTGATTTATTCGTCTCCCGGCCTCCAAGAAAACGCGTTCGCCATTTCTACTCTCCAAGGAAAGGGGAAAGAGCTGAAGGCAGATTTGGTTCTGACGCCCAATCGGTATGACTTTGGCAGCGTGCCTATCAACGGATCAAAAACTCACGAATTTTTGGTTGCTAATAACGGCACTGGAATGGCCATGTCTCTCCGATTCGCACTTGGTGGTACGGGACTTACCATATCATCGACAAACTGTAGGGACCGCCTTGAACCTAAAGATAGTTGCACCGTATCGGTAACTTACAGGCCAACGACAAATACACCCTTATCGGGAGAGCTAGCGGCGGTTTACAAAAACTACGGATCTACAATTGATTTGGTGGGGAGATCGACAATCACCGGCTTGGGAGGCGATCCTAGGGCTCGGAGATAGAGAGTGCCGATCGATAAGGAACGCGTTTACCAGCGTTTTGATTTCGATGAACAGTCTTCAGGGCAGGAGATAGGATCCAGGCCATGTCTGGGTCGGGAAAGATCGAGGCGCACAGCCTCACGGCTGCCAGCAATTACCTTCTTGGGGATTGCGCTCCCCCGACCTATCCGTATAGAAGGGTTTCATGACGATAATTTTCTTGAGTCTCATGGCGTTTGCTGGCTCTGGTGAGGACGCGGCCTATGCGGCTATTCAAAAATACCTTATAGGATTGAGCTTTCATGATTCAGATGCCTCTGTGACGATTGAGACCGGGGAGCAGAGCTCCTTTCGTTTTTCGGAATCGGCTCGCTGCCAAGATGTTTTGGGTTGGTACCGGAAACGCTTGCATGTTTACGAAGACGACGCGCCAGCTACGTCTTGCTATAACTTCAGCGCGTCGGTGTGTGCGGGTGAGGTGAACATGCGTTGGACGGATTTGGCCGATTGCGATCGTTAAGGACCAGCCAGGGGGCGGGCGTTCGGTACCAGTTGGTTTTTTAGGGCGCGACCAGCTCCAGATCGTGCAGTGATTATTGAACAGCGGTCGGCTCTTCGGTCGCCGCAAACTTCATTTCGATCTTTTTGCTCGCCTTTTTCTCGAGTTGTCCAACCCAGTCCTGAAGGATCTGGTTTTCAATCTGGTTTTTAGCCGAACGCTCGAGCGCCTCGGTGTCCTTCGATGCATCGAAGGACTTGGCCGGTTCCAGTTTCGCCAACTTCACATAGAAATAGTTGTCCTGGAAGAAGAGTAGACTTTTCGGGAGCGGACGACCAGGCGAAAGTTCAAAGGCCGCGTCCACAATGCTTTCGGAATTTCCAATCCCCGGGATCTCCGCCTGGCCAATCGAAAAGGGACCGGTCTTCTTGACCTCGATCTTCTGCGCCTTGAGCTCGCTTTCAATGTCCTTGCCACTCGCGAGCATGTCATCCCACTTTTTGCGTGTGGTTTCCCCGAACTCTTTGGCGTGCTTGTCGGCGTACAACTTCTCGGCGATCCCCGCCCTCACTTCACTGAGCGGTTTTTCGCGCCCTTCCTTGCGGGCGACGAGTTGAAAGATGAAGTGGCCGAAGGAGGCTTGCACGGGAGGGCTGATCTCATTGGGCTTGAGCTGAGCGATTGCGTCCTCGAGAGGTTTTTCTAGCGAGCCCACAATAACCCAGCCGGCATCGCCACCCTTCTTTGCATACTCATCATCAGAGCGCTTCTTGGCGACCTCACTAAATTTGGCCGGCGTGATCTCGGCGTGGATGGCGTCGATCTTTTTCTTGGCGTCGGCTTTCTGATTCTCAGAAGCCTGGTACGGGATGCCTACCCGAATCTGTCTCAGCTGAACCTTGGATTTCTCGGTGTAATCCGATTTGTGGCCATCGTAATAGCCCTGGAACTCGCTTTCTGGAGTGGCCTTGACGAACTCAGCCAGCTCTTTGTCGGTCGCTTTGCGATTCTTCGCGAGATTCTGAAAGTTGATCCGCGCATAGGAAAGATCAATCTTGGTTTCCTTGAGAGCGTGAGTCCGCGCGAGTTCAGCGGGGGTTAGGCTGACGCGACCCGACAGATAGTCCTGAAACTTTCCGAGCTCGAGCCGTTCGCGCCACCCTTTTTCAAGGATGCCTCGGTTCTGAATCTGCGTGTACCGTGTTGCGTCAAATTTACCATCTTTTTGGTAGGCCGGGATCTCGCGAATGAAATCTGCGAGCTCTTCGTCGGTAACGATGAGGGACATCTTCTTGGCCTGCTGAGCCAGGAGCTTCGAACGGACGAGCTGATCGAGAATCTGTTTGGGAAAGTCGGGTCCAAGCATTCGGGGATCGAACTGACCACCGAAGAGAGTTTGGTATTGGTAGACGCGACGTTCCATTTCCTGCTGGACATCGCGTTCCGAGATCGGATCTCCGTTCACCCAAGCTGCGACTCCACCCTCTTTGGAATCGGAGGCCATTTTCCCGACTCCGTAGAATCCCATGACCGCCGCGGTCACCAAGATAATTCCGGAATAGATGAAGTTATCCTTGCGCTTACGTATTGAATCTAACATTGAGGGCTCAATCCAAGTCGTGATAAAAGGTTTATATCGATCAACATGGGAACACGGTCAAAATTTACGGTTTTTGCCTTGGCCACTTTTGTTGTGTGTCTCCTTGCTCTTTATATACACAGCCATCGGAAGGGTCAAACCGGAAGGATTGATAACTTTCTGATTTCATTGGGCGGAGGTCTCCAGCGGAACGTATTTTATTTCACCCACGGCACTCGCACCATCGCCGATCACTATCTCCTTCTCGTGAACGCCAAGCAACGCAGCGAAGAGCTCACACGGGAGGTGGCAGAGCTGCAATCGAAGGTCGCGGCCCTTCAAGAAGTGGGGAAGGAGAACGACCGTTTGCGGGCTTCGCTGGATTTCAAGAAGCTCGAAGGGGTGAAGCTGGTCTCAGCCCACGTGGTGGGCCACGATGTTTCCAATGACTACGTTGGGATCCGGATCGACAAGGGGACGCGGGATGGGCTGCGGGAAGGTTTGGGGGTTGTCAGTCCGCAGGGGGTGGTCGGAAGAATCTTGAGGACGAGCGACGCGTTCTCTACAGTCATCACGGTGATCGATCCGACGAGCAACATTGATGGCGTGATTCAACGCAGCCGAACCCGTGGAATCGTTTCGGGGCAGTTGAACAGCATGAAGGTGAGAATGCGGTATGTGGATCGCCTCGAGGACGTTGTTGCTGGTGACACCGTTGTGTCGAGCGGATTTGGATGGGTTTTTCCAGCAGGGCTTTTGATTGGCTATGTCATGGATGTCATCCCAAGCCCTAACTCGATTGTTCAGTCGGTAATTGTGAAACCTGCGGTCGACATCTACCGTTTGGAAGAGGTGCTTATTGCTTTTCCTCCAGCCGAATCAAAAGCGGTTTCTTAATTCGCTGAATCCGCTTGTAATGGTCGTTTGCGTTTTCGCGGTCGTCACCATCCGCACGACGGTGGATCCGTGGATTCCTCTCTTTTCGGGATATTGGGACGCTCTTTTTGCCCTCATCGTTTACCTGGGACAGCGTCGCACCTTTGTGGAGGGCGGTATCCTGACGCTTTTTGCGGGCCACATCTATTCGCTGTCGAGTAGCGCGCCGATCGGCCTTTTTGTGATCTATTACGGTGTGATCTTCCTGGTCGCCCGCCTTCTGACATATGTCATCTACGCGAACACCTGGCTCTCGGTGCTGGCACTCCTTGTGGCATTGTCATTGCTTTCCCGATTTTTGCTTTGGGGGATAGCGATCGGTTTCGGCCATCGAATTTTTGGGGTGGCTCATGCCGCCGATCTTCTGGGGTATGTGGTTTTTAACGGAGGAATTGGACTTGTGATCTATTCATTTCTCGGAACCGTGGATCGGATCACCTTCAAGGTGCCGCGGATCAACATTGAAATGGCGGAGGGTGGCTTTTGATTGGTCGTGAGGATGAAATTCGGGAGTACCGGAATCGGATTCCCGTATTTTTTGCTTTGACGGTTGTGGGGCTTGCAATCATCAGCGTTCGCCTTTTCTATCTACAGGTTATTCGCGGGGATGAACTGAGGCGGTTCTCGGATGCGAACCGTCTGAAGAAGGAAAAGCTCTTTCCCTTGCGTGGCACCATTTATGATCGAGAGGGGCGAGTTATCGTTGATAATCGAGCCTCCTTCGATGTGGTCCTTTTTCCCCAATACTACAAGTTCGATGAGCAGACCAACGCCAGACTGGCGGTCGCACTTCAAATCGACCCAATGGAGCTCAACAGACGGCTGCAGAAGGCCAATCGAGCTCGGACGTTTCGCCCGGTTCTTCTGAAGTCCAACGTGGGCAAGGATATTATTGCGGCCATCGAAATGAACGCGAACCTCTTTGCGGGGGTCGACATCGAGGCCAATGTAGCCCGTCGCTATCCGATCCAAGAGGTGGCGGCCCAGCTCTTGGGATACGTGGGTGAAGTGGAGAACCGAGATATTCAGGGCGATTCGCTCAAGCAGCTTCAGATGGGCGACTACATTGGCAAGATGGGTATCGAAAGGACCTATGATTCCTTCCTGCGCGGTGTGAATGGAACCGGTTATGTGGAGGTCGATGCGATGGGCCGCCGCCGCCAAACGGAAGGGGCGGAAAAGCTCTTGGGATTTGTGGCGCAGACCGAACCCGTACCCGGCGATAATCTCTATCTCACCCTGGATCTCGATCTGGAAAAGGTCGCGGCCGAGGCTCTGAAGAAAAGAAACTTTCACGGCGCCGTTCTGGCAATGGATCCGCGTAATGGTGAGGTCCTCGCGATGGTGAATTACCCTTCCTACGATCCGGGGTCGATCTCAGGACGTGAAGTGGACACCAAGGTCTGGTCGATCCTCAGGGAGGATAAAGATCGTCCTCTTCGAAATCGCGCGATTCAGGATCATTACCCTCCAGGATCCACATTTAAGGTCTTCATGGCTTTGGCGGGGTTGGCCGAGGAAAAGGTCAAGATGTCGACAACAGTTCAATGCAACGGGCAGCTGCGCTTCGGAAACAGGACCTTTCACTGTTGGAAAAAGCATGGGCTCGTCGATTTCACTCGCTCCATTCGAGAGTCCTGCGACATCTTTTATTACCTATTGGGTGATCAGCTCGGGATCGATCCGATTGCAAAATATGCGCGGCTCTTTGGTCTCGGTGAAAAGACCGGTATCCGGATCTCGAGCGAACAGAAGGGGCTCATCCCTGATTCCGAGTGGAAACTGAAGGTGTTTGGTGAGAAATGGCAGCCGGGTGAGACGCTGAGTGTGGCGATCGGGCAGGGCTTTGTGGCGACAACACCCCTTCAGCTTGTGACCGCCTATTCGGCTGTCGCGAACGGCGGTTTCGTGTTTCGTCCGTTTCTGGTGAAGCGTATCGAGGCCAAGGGCGGCGAGAAGCTGAAAGAATATCAACCGGAACTCATTCGTAAGATCGACATTGCGCCCGACGTGATCCAGGCGGTGAAGGAAGGGCTTTATCAGGTCGTCAACGTCCCCGGGGGGACCGCCTTCGGCAATGGTCGCAGCAAGTTGACCGTGATCTCCGGAAAGACCGGGACGGCGCAGGTGCGCCGATTCGCCGACATGAAGAATCTGAAGTGCGAGAATCTTCCTTACAAGGATCGGCACATGGGCTGGTTTGTGGGGTATGCCCCTCGGGAGAACCCCGAGATCGCGGTGGTGGCGATTTCGGAGCATGCCTGCCACCCGTACCCGTCAGCGCAGATTGTGCGTGACGTGATCGAGGCCTTTGTCACGAAACAGCGTGGCCGAGAGGTGGCCTCCGAGGAAAGAGAAAAGGTGAAAGAGAAACACACCTTAGCCCCCGATGAGGACGAATGAGCCTTCAATCTGACAGCCAGAGCACAATCAAGACATTCAACGTTGGGCTCATCTTTGCCATGTTGGTCGTCTTCGGCTTGGGGGTGCTCACGCTCTATAGCGCTACGAAGGGACCGGGGATTCAGCACATCTACCGCACGCAGATCATTTGGTTCTTCGTCGGGTGCCTTCTCGTGTCACCACTGGTGTTTGTGGATTCTCAAGTGTTGCAGAAGGTGGCCTATCCACTCTACGGGATGTGCCTCGTGCTTCTTATCGCCACACTGGCGATCGGGCAGGTGGGCGGTGGAGCGCAGAGATGGCTGCGTCTTGGGTTCTTGCCGGCCATACAACCCTCGGAGTTTGCCAAGGTGGCGATTGTCTTCGCGCTGGCGAGGTATTTTAGCGAGGAGAGAAAGGGTGCCCCCTATACTCTGCGCCGACTTTTGACTCCAGGGTTGCTGGTCACTCCGCTCTTTATTCTCATTCTCCTCCAGCCTGATATAGGGACCGCGGGCATTTTATTTTTGGCGGCCGCCTCGATCATATTTTTCCTCAAGGTGGACTGGCGATCGATCGCGATTGTGTGTCTGTCGGTCCTCATCGTGGTGCCATTAGCCTATAAGTTTGTTTTACGGGACTACCAAAGGCAGCGCGTTATAACCTTTCTCGACCCCGGGAAAGATCCTCGAGGGAGTGGCTACAATGCGCTTCAATGTCGCATTGCCGTCGGTGGCGGCAAGGTGATTGGGAAGGGCTTTCTCAAAGGGACACAGGCCCAACTCAACTTCATTCCCGAACAGCACACGGATTTCATCTTTTCCGTCTACGCCGAGGAGAGAGGATTTGTGGGAGGGGTGCTTCTCCTTCTGCTCTATGGCACCTATCTGTTTTTCGCGTTCCGATCGGTCGGGCGGGCCCGAGACAAGTTTGAGATGTTGCTGGCTACCGGGTGTGCCGCGATTCTTTTCTGGCACGTCTTTATCAATATTGGCATGGTGATTGGAGTCCTCCCAATCGTGGGTGTGACGCTGCCGTTCTTTTCTTACGGTGGCTCATCGCTCATTACCTTTCTTATCGTGACGGCGCTTCTATTGAACGTCGGTCGCAAAAAGTACATCTTCTAGGATTTTAACGCCGCGTTACACCGGCTGAGGTTAAGAGCCGCTATAATGAATAGATATGACCCAAGCCTTCCGGCGCCGGCTGAAACATGCGGCCGTGGTCGGGACAGGGTTCGCCATTCTGTGTGCAGTCGCACCTTATATTCCGCCACTCAAAAGGCTCGAGAGGATTTCACTCGATTGGCGCTACCGCAATGCCAATCGCAACACTCAGGCCCCGAGCGAGGTGGTCGTCGTCGACATCGACGAATCGAGTCTCAAGGTGATGGCTCCGCACTTCGGAAGATGGCCCTGGCCTCGTCACGTTTACAAGGAGCTCCTGTCGTTCTTGGGGCAGGGAGAGCCACGCGCTGTGGTCTTTGACGTGCTCTTCACGGAGAAGATGCTCGGCACTGACGATGACCACCAGCTTTTTGAGATGGGGCTGGGGATGGGGAATGTCTCACACGGAATTAATCTTCTGGACGAACGTGCCGATGGCGCCAAGGGGCTGGGAACCTTTCCAAAAGATTTTCCCAATAAATACGCACTGACGTTCAAGGGATCGGAAACCTTCCCCCACCACTCTTTTCTCGATGCGGTCGTGCATGAGGACGAATTTATCCCCCTGCTCAACCGCCTTCATGTGGCCACCTTTGGCGAAGACGATGATGGCGTTTTCCGTCGGGCGCCGCTTCTCTTTCCAGTGGGTGAAACCTGGCTTCCCGCCCTCACACTAGGTTCTTTGATGTTATCTTCTCAGGCAACCGTGACCTATGACGGCCAGGTGGCTATCCAAGACGGCGATAAACACTACGAAATTCCTGTCGATGATTTGGGGCTCATGCCCATCCACTACTACCGTTTGGGCAACGATCCCAAGAGTGTTTCCATTGCGAGCATCTTTGATTCGTACCGGCACCTTCAGATGGGTGAAGATTTGCCCGCCGGTGCGGTTTCGCCGTTCGAGTTTAAGGACAAGGTTGTGATCGTGGGGGCCAGCGCAGTCGGGCTCTCTGATCTCAAGAGAAGCCCGATTCGGTCCCTCTACCCTGGCGCTTTGGTTCAGGCTACTGCGGTCTCTAATATCCTCACCCACGATTTTCTGAAGACGATTCCCAATTGGGCGCTTGCGGCTGTTGCGACCATTCTCGTCTTCATTTGCTACCTCAGCATCCTCACCATCGAATCGTTCATCACAAAGACCGGAGTGGTCCTCTTGGCTTGCGGCGTGTATGCCACGCTTTCGATTTGGCTCTTCAAATATCGCAGTGTTGACATCGGCCTTCTTTTGCCCCTTTTTCTCTCCGCCGCTAGCACGTTCGAAGGCCTGCTGTATTTGGCACTAGTCGAAGGGCGAGAAAAGCGACGGATGCAATCCACACTGTCCAAGTACCTCTCGCCTGAGGTGACAAAGACCCTCATTGAGACGGGGCAGGATCCCCATGCCGAAGATGGTCGCCAGCAGGAGATCACGATTCTCTTCACCGATATTCGCAGTTTTACAACGATTTCGGAGGCTCACCCCGCCCCTGAGGTCGTTCACCACCTGAACAACTATCTCGGTCGGATGACGGAGATCATTTTTAATGAGGCCGGCACGCTCGACAAATTTGTGGGAGACGCCATCATGGCTTTTTGGGGCGCTCCTCTGAAAAATGATCAACATGCTGAGTTTGCGGTGCGCTGCGCGCTGAAGATGGCGGCAACGGTCGAGCAGCTGCGCCAAGAGGTTGGCGTGGACTCTCCCTTTGCGTTTAAGACCGGAATTGGAATCAACACCGGCAGCGTTGTGGTCGGAAACATTGGTTCCAACCGTCGCCTCGACTACACGGTGATCGGTGACAACGTGAACTTGGCAGCCCGCATTGAAAGCGTGACCAAAGATTTCCGTTCACCGATTTTGATCGGGGAGTCGACCTACAACGCGGTGAAAGATGTCATCGTGTGTCGAGTTATCGATGAGAACGTTCAAATCAAAGGGAAAATGCAGTATATTAGATTATTCCAGCCATTGTGTGAGAAGTCGTCGCCGCAGCGCGAGACTATGGAAGCGTTTGCTCAGGAATTTGAAAATGCGCAAAAGGTTTATCGCACGGGCAACTTCGAAGCGGCGCTCAAACTTTTCCTCAAGCTGGACATGGCCCGAAACGGAATGGATGGCCCAAGCCAACTGTACCGCGATCGGTGCCGCCATTGGACCCTGCACCCCCCTGAAAACTGGAGCGGATATGACACTCAAAAAGCCTCTGGCCATTAGCCTCTTGATTCTGGCACCCGTGTTTGCCACTGAACCTCCCAAAATCGTCTTCGTGCAAGCCGTTCACGTCGATTTGAAGGAGGAGCCGAAGGCGAGTTCGGCGACGGTTGCGAGCGTGAACCGCGGCGAGGCGGGCCAGGTCATTGAGACCAAGGATATTTGGATGAAGGTGAAGATGGGGAAGCGAACGGGTTGGATCTCAAAACTCTTCGTCACCAACCACAAGCCTGTGGGCAATGCCGACCTGATGAAAGACGTGAAGCAAAACCTCGCGACCACAAGTCGACGCCGGCCATCCTCGTATTCGGTCTCAGCCACCGCTCGCGGTCTGATGACCTCCGAGCGGGGCCGGGAGGGGCGGGAGATGTACGAAACCGACGGCGAAGCTTTGGACAAGATTGAAAAGTATTCGCTCCCGAAGGACTCACTGAAAAAGTTCAAGACCAACGGAAAACTCAATATCGACTAGGAGACCCCATGAAGATTGCCCTTGCGACCCTTTTACTGCTGGCCGGCTGTGCATCCCCGTCTCGCCAAGAGGTTGAAACCGATCGCCGCGATGACTTAAGGACCGAGGTGAATGATGAGTTGAACATGGGCCGCGAGATGGCGGCCAAACTTCTGGGGCATATGGGGGCCTACGCGGATGACGCGAAGGCCATCGAATACGTAAACCTCATCGGGCAATCCCTGGTGAGCAAAGTTGGTCGCGCTGAACTCAACTACCGATTTGGGCTTCTCAATTCGCAGGAGATCAACGCCTTTGCCACGCCGGGCGGTTATATCTTTCTGACCCGAGGGCTTTTGCAGAATGTGGCCGACGAATCGGAGCTCGCCGCGGTTTTGGGCCACGAGATCGCCCATGTGAATGAAAAACATATGTATAACGAGATCGCCCCGAAACGGGATGTGACTGCGGCCGAGTCGGTGGCGAGGGTAATGTCTCGCGGAAAGTCCGATCTCGGAAAATCCCTCTCCCAGCTCGTGAACAAGGGCCTCAAAATGCTCCTGGAAGAGGGAATGGGCCTGGAGAAGGAGCGGGCTGCGGATAGCGCGGGTATTCTTTATGTGGAGGCCTCGGGCTATAACCCTTTCGCCCTGGTGCGCTTTCTCAAACGCATTTCGACAGTCGACGGCCGAAAGATCCCCAAGACCGCTCCATCTTTTCCGGATCGAATCGCGGCCCTTGAAAAAGTTCTCAAAGACAATGGTCTTGCTGATCGGAGCTTAGCCGATGCTCAGGTCCTGAACGAGCGTTTCACCAGCTATCTCCCCCAATCGGCGCCGACCAAAAAAGGCACTTAAAGCTTTGCCACTTCCCAGAGCCCATTTCGCCCTCATCGCCGTGATTGTGGGCGCTTTATGCTCTTTGGCGGCCGGGGACAACTACCACTACAAAGATATTTTGATCGGTGAGCGAGCTTCGGGCATGGGTGGTGCCTTCGCGGCGATCTCGGATGATCCCAGCGGTATTTTTCATAACCCAGCCGGGATCGTTTTTGGCTTAGAAAACTATTTGAGCGTCACGGCCAACGCCTACAACTCGAGCAGCCAGGTCTATAAGAATCTCTACGCAGGTCAAGACTACACTTATCTTTCATCTGGTTTAGTGCCAGTCCTCTTCGGGTTCACGCAGACTCTCAGAAAAAAAAAGTTTGGCTTTGCCATCATTGTTCCTAGCTCCGATCTGATCGATCAAAATGATACGGTCAGCAAGAAGGCCGACACCACTCCCGCAAGAAGTTTCACGCGAAAGTTTTTCCGCGAAGACATTACCTACCTTATCGGCCCGGCCTACGCCTTCGAGCTCCGGAATAATCTGGCCTTTGGCATTTCTCTCTTTACGTTCATGCACAGCGTGAAGATCATTGACAACACACTCGTGCTCTATGCTCCTGATGGAACAGGAAAGTATTTTATTTACCAGGCGAATGGCACCCGGACCTCATACGGCCTGATCCCCAAAATCGGACTCCAGTACATGCCGGCTCCAAAGGTCTCGATGGGGCTCACAGTCTCTCGCCCTTTCAATACAGGTGGGAGTGGGCGTGCGCAGATTACCAGCACGAAATTTGGCGGGGTCGAACCGGTTGAACTCACTGGCATCTTCAACAACGATCTGAGTGTCATCGAGGGGTCAACGTTCTACGAAGAGGCCACCCCGATCACCGTCTCCGTCGGAAGCGCCTACTTCGCCAGTCGCCGGTTTCTTTTGTCAGGCCAGGTCGATTACAACTCGGCCGTTTCCTACGCCGACTATCCGGTGGCACAAACCATCAACTGGTCTCTCGGAACGGAGTTTTACATGTCGGAGGCCTGGGCGATTCGGCTGGGGGCCTATTCGAATAACGCCCGTACGGCCCCCATCAAAGCTGGTGATGTGAACAAGCCTCCTCACGTCGATATGATCGGTTTCAGCCTCGGGACGGGAATGTACCGCGGCGGAACCTCTCTCACCGGGAGCATCAGCTACGTCATCGGATCTGGATCAGGACAGGCTTTCTCGGATACAGACAAGATTCACACCGTGAATCAGTCGTCTCTCACACTGTATATTGGTGGCAGTTACCAGCTCTAATCCCTCAGCTCGATTGGAAGTCAGGGATTACGCGGCTGCCTTGGTTGCGGTGGTTGTCAGCTTGCCTTCATCGAGAATGCAGTAGCGATTCTCTCCTACCTTTTCTAATGCTCCGGCCTGGATGAAAGTTGCGAGTGTCGTGAGGATGGCCGAACTCTCCATGTCGATGTGGTAGTGGATCGATTCTTCGCTGAGAGAAAACTCTCTCTTGCCGGTGGAGTTCGGCTTTCCGTTTGTTTTGGAAAAATAAAGGATCAGCTCCACGCAGCGTTCAGTGTTGTGGGAACTTCTCAGCGTGCGCACCAGGCTATTCATCTTGTCGAGACGAGTGATCGCCAATTGAAACACGCGGCTTAAGATGTCGACCATCCCGGCCGGGTTGGTTTTTCGGATCATCTCAATATCCTTCATCCCGATCTCGACCGCAGTGGTCGTGACAGCAGCCCGCGCCCCAAAGGACCGTTGGTAGGAAGCATCGCTGATCAGCGCCTTTTCCCCCATGAATTCGCCCGAACCCAGCGCCAGGATGATGTGCTCCTCGCCATCGCGCTCGGAGAGAAGGTCAATTCTCCCGTCGAGGATGATGAACATCGTTTGGCCCATTTGGCCCTGCTGGAAGAGGAATTGGCCCTTGTCATACTTGCGGACTAGCTTTTTGAGCTCGATCGTCGAGAAGGCTTCGATAAAGTTCATGCTCCCCACCCCTAGTGTCTTCTTATCGGTGTGACGCCCGAAGGTCTTGTGGCCAGGTGCGTTAGTCCCCGAGCGAGGGGGCGCCATTCCATTTCACGAAAGCAAAGGTGTTGAGCCCACTGTTGGGGTGATGCGTGGAGGAAAAGGTACCGACGCCGGTAATAAAAGCCCATGGCCCAGTCGAGTAGCGAAAAAAGAGCGATTGATTGGTGCTTGAGTTGTGCAGTGTGAGGTAGCGGCTCGCTCCCACGATCACTCCGAAGGTGGTCTCGGGGAACTTAAGACCAACCGTCAGCTCTCCGTTCTCGAGGCGGTCACCGCCGCTGTCGGCAATAAGAGCGGTGAATTCGTCGCCCAACGGAAGAGAGCGATCCTCGCTTCCAAGGCTTTGGAGAGAGTAGTGAGCGACGAAAAAGACCCGTTTATAGGCGGCCATCAATTTGGTCTTGAGAAACCCGCCGTAGACAGAGCCGCGGCACTGAATCACCGAGCAGTCGAGGGTGTCGATGTTCGTTCCGCGCTGGGAGACGTAATACCCCAGCGAGACGCCGAAAAGCGAAATGGGGAAGAGGTCAATGATTCCACTCAGACGATTGTTGACGACCGAAGTGTTCGCCACGACGGAGGGGCGCAGGAAGCCAAAGAGAAAACTCTTATCATCCTTTCGATCGCCCCAGACCAGATGATTGTAGCCGACTACGGCCTGTATGCCCGCCCCCCGCGGTAAGAGACGAGCGCCGAGCGAGACGTTGTAGTCCAGGCCACTGCCGAGCGCGATCCCGCTCAAGACAAACACAAAAATCGAGACAACACTCCGAGAGCTGGTGGCAAAATTAACCCCTACTCGGTCGGATAAAATGGCCAGGCCCTTCGTCCTCCGCGCTCGCCTCCTCGACATGCCCCAGAGGGCATGCCTCCGGGGGCTCACTTGTGCGTCCTCGGTCCTAACCATTTTATCTCTCCGTCGCCCACGGGGTGAATTTTGCCACCAGCTCTTGCTCATGGATGGCGCACAGTATCGTGAAATCAGCAAATTATCTCAACCTTTTCATCACATTTTCCGATCTGGCTCAAGGAGGCATTCATGCGTTTTCTTCTCGTCTGTCCCTTTGTTCTGGCTAGCTTATCTCAGGCTCAGATCCAAAAGGGTCTGGTGATCACGAAGATTGGAGCCCGTGACAACGCCTATGCCGTGGCGGTGCAGCCCGACGGCAAGATTGTCGCGGCCGGAGTGACCTACCGGGATCGCGATTCGGCCTTCGCGCTAGTGCGATACCTAAGCGATGGCACGCCTGACAAGAACTTCGGAGTGAACGGTCGGGTGACGACCAAGTTTGGCAGTGGGGACGACAAGGCCTACGCTCTGGCTGTTCAAAAGGATGGCCGAATTCTCGTAGGGGGCAGCGCCTATAATGGGAAGGACACCGACTACGCTGTGGCCCGCTACCGCACAGACGGGAGTCCGGATGCGACGTTTGGCACTGGTGGGGCGACGAGAGTCGATGTGGCGGGTGGCGATGATCGCGCGAGCGGCATCGTGGTGACTCCGGCCGGTGTCATCTATGTCGCCGGGACTGCGCATGTGGGCAAGACAAACGATTTTGCGATCGTGGCGCTCTCCTCAACCGGTGAACTCCACCCGGGCTTTGGAACGCTTGGCAAAGTGACCACAGAGTTTGGCACCGGTGACGATTATGCCTACGGTGTCGCTCTTCAGAACGACGGGCGTCTGGTCGTGGCGGGCCATTCCATGATTGGCGACTCTAATGTGTTCACCGTGGCCCGTTACCTCCCCAATGGGACGCTCGACGCTTCTTGGGGATCAGGCCAGGGTCGCGTGTACACGTCGATTGGGCCTTACAATGACAACGCCTACGCCGTCACCCTTCAGGGCGATGGAAAGGTTCTCGTCGCGGGCTCAAGCTCCAACGGAAAGGACCAGGATTTTGCGGTCGTACGGTATCTGAACAACGGATCGCTCGACCCGGACTTTGGTGCCGAGGGCAAGGTCCGAACCCCGATGGGGCCCGGAATCGACAACATCTACGGCGTAGCCGTCCAGGCGAACGGCAAGATTGTGGCGGCAGGGTCCTATTTTAATGGATTTGATTTCGACATCGCAGTTGTTCGCTACGAAACCACCGGACGCCTCGACTCCACATTTGGTGCGGGCGGGAAGGTCGGCGTCGAGATGGCCTATCGTTACGATGCTGCCTACAGCGTCGCGCTCCAAAAGGACGGCAAGGTATTGGTCGGGGGGGTCACCAACGATTCAGTCAATTACGGTTTCGCCGTGGCCCGTTTCACGAATAATGGAAAGATGGACGGTACGTTCCACGGGGATGTCGAAAGCCAAACGTTGGTGGCGCGTGGAATGGCCGCCTCGGACAAAGCCCGCTATCGACAAAGCATCACAGCCGAAGCTGGCCTGAAATCCCTCTTGAACCTCATGCCACCAACCAAATAGTCGCGGGAGTCGCCCCTTAATGATTGATTTCGGACGAGCTGAGGGATTAAACGCCTCTTCGGTATCGGCCGCCCAATTCGTAGAGGGCGTGACTGATCTGGCCGAGCGAACAGGATCTCACTGTCTCCATCAGCTCCGCGAAGATGTTCTTGTGTTCTAGAACGACCTTTTTAAGTGCCTGAAGAGCGGCCGCCGATTGGCTGGCGCGACTCTTATGAAACGCATTGAGGTGATTGATCTGTTCCTCTTTTTCCTGGTAGCTGGCCCGAGTCAATTTATCGTCGGCGATGGCCTCAAATGCACGATGGGGGTTCAGATAGGTGTTCACTCCGATGATGGGGAGCTCGCCTGAGTGTTTGAGCTCCTCATAGTATAGGGACTCCTCCTGGATCTGAGTCCGCTGATAGTGAGTCTCCATCGCTCCGAGCACGCCACCTCGCTGAGAGAGGCGATCGAATTCGGTCAGAACCGCCTCCTCAACGAGCGAGGTGAGCTCTTCAACGATAAAACTTCCCTGGAGAGGGTTCTCATTCTTGGCCCATCCAAATTCCTTTGTGATGACCAGTTGGATTGCCATCGCCCGACGCACGCTCTCTTCCGTCGGCGTGGTCACCGCTTCATCATAAGCATTAGTGTGGAGCGAATTGCAGTGGTCGAAGTAGGCGAGAAGTGCTTGAAGCGTAGTGCGAATGTCGTTGAAGCTGATCTCCTGGGCGTGAAGGGAGCGGCCGGAGGTTTGGATGTGGTATTTGAGCTTTTGACTGCGCTCACCGGCCTTGTAGCCATTCTTCATGGCAATGCTCCAGATCCGGCGCGCTACTCGGCCAATCACGGTGTACTCGGCATCCAGGCCATTGCTGAAGAAGAAGCTAAAGTTGGGGACGAAATCGTCGATGTTCATTCCGCGGGCGCGATAGTATTCAACAAATGTGAATCCGTTGGCGAGTGTAAACGCAGTTTGGGAAATCGGGTTCGCTCCGGCTTCTGCAATGTGGTACCCGCTGATACTGACTGAGTAGTAATTGCGGATTTCATGGTCGATGAAATACTGCTGCATGTCGCCCATCATTTTGAGCGCAAATTCCGTCGAAAAAATGCAGGTATTCTGAGCCTGGTCCTCCTTGAGGATGTCAGCCTGCACGGTGCCTCGTACAGTCTTCAAGGTGAAGGCCCGGATCTCGGCCGCCTCAGGCGGAGTCGGGGCGCGCCCTTTTGCTTTCTGGAACTTCTCCAACTGCTGATCGATCGCGGTGTTGAAGAAAAATGCGAGCAGCATGGGGGCCGGGCCGTTGATCGTCATCGAGACGCTGGTGCTCGGATCGCAAAGGTCGAATCCTGAATACAAAACCTTCGCGTCATCTAGCGTGCAGACGCTCACTCCGCTTTCCCCGACCTTGCCAAAGATATCGGGGCGGTGGTTGGGGTCCTCGCCGTAGAGTGTGACGCTGTCAAATGCCGTCGAGAGACGTTTGGCCTTTTCGTTCTGGCACAGAAGGTGAAAACGTTTGTTGGTGCGGCTCGGAGTGCCCTCGCCCGCAAACTGCCGCTTCGGATCCTCTTCCTCTCGCTTAAACGGAAAGACTCCGCCCGTGAATGGGAAATAGCCCGGAAGATTTTCGGTCAGGAGAAACCGGGTCAGGTCGGCGCGGGAGCAGTAACGGGGGAGTGACACACGGGGAATCAGAGTGTGGCTCAGAGTCTCTTTCTTCTGGGTAACGCTGACCGTTTTATCACGAACGGTAAAATGGACCTCGGTGTGGGCGTACTGTTCACGGTGCTTGTCAAAAAGAGCGAGGGCCGCGTGGGTCTCTGGCGCGATAATCTGGCCGGTCTTTTCTGATACAAGAGCGAGCTCCTCCTTCGCGAGGGACGAGTCCACTGCATCGGCAGCCACCTTGAGCGCCTCGACGCAGCCAACGGCCTTCACCTGCTGGTCGACAAAAAGATGATAGTTCCGCACTAAAGACGAGACCTCGGAAAGATAGCTCACTCGATTGTGCGGAATAAAAACGCTCGCCTCCGTCGGCTCATAGTCCTCGCCGAGCGCTTGAAGTCGTTGGCGAGTCTGTCGCAACGATTGCAGGTGGCGAAACGCGATGTCTACGCCGGGGTCGCCGAAGCGAGACGCGATGGTGCCGATCACGGGGTAGCGGGTTGGCGTCACCTTCTCAAACTCACGGTGGTTGCGCCGAAATTGACGACGGACATCGGCCAACGCGTCGAGGGAGCCCTTCTTGTCAAACTTGTTGATGACGATGAGATCGGCGTAGTCGAGCATGTTGATTTTTTCTAACTGCGTTGGGGCGCCGAACTCGCTGGTCATGACGTAAAGGCTGAGGTCGACCTGTCCCGCAATGGTGGCGTCGGCCTGGCCGATTCCGCCCGTCTCCACAAAGATCCAATCGAATTTCCCTCGTTTGAGGACCTCAACCACATCCCAGGTCGATTGGCTTACCGAGCTATCGGTCTGGCGGGTCGCTAATGATCGCATAAAGACACGAGGATTCTGGAGGCTATTCACGCGGAGGCGATCCCCCAGCAGGGCACCGCCGGTCTTTCGACGCGTGGGATCGATCGCAAGGATTGCGATGCGCGAATGAGGTTCGTTCTCAAGAAGTCTCAAGACGATCTCGTCGGTCAAAGAGGATTTGCCAGCGCCGCCCGTGCCGGTGACGCCGATGACAGTGCCGGAACTCGGCTGCTGGATGACGGTCTTCCAAAATGCCGACTCTGTGTCGAAGCCGGTCTCGATCCAGGTGATGGTCTGCGCGAGGGCTCTCCAGTTGCTATCAAACCTCGACAGTGAGCCGAAATCTGTCGGTTTTGTCCGTCGTTTTCGGCAGCGGGCGAGCATGTCATCGATGATGCCCTGCAGTCCCATCGTGCGGCCGTCTTCAGGTGAGTAGAGGCGACAAACGCCATACTTTTCGAGTTCGGCCCTCTCATTCGGTGTGATCGTGCCGCCACCGCCGCCGAAAACGGTGATGGGGGCCGAGCCCTCCTTCAGAAGATCCACACAATAGCGAAAGAATTCATTGTGGCCGCCCTGGTAACTCGAGATCGCAATAGCGTGGGCATCCTCCTGGATGGCTGCGTTGACGATATCCTGCACTGAGCGGTTGTGGCCGAGGTGAATGACCTCAACGCCGGAGGATTGCAGAATTCGGCGCATGATGTTGATGGCGGCGTCATGTCCGTCGAATAGGGAGGCCGCTGTCACAAACCGAAGAGGGGGCGAAGGATCGCTGCCGCGTGACTTCATGAGGAGCCAATTTAACTCAATGGCCTGATGCGGTACAGAGCCTAGTGACAAACTCTTGCGGCCTCCCGTATAAAACGCCCATGCAGACCGAGCGAAGAATTCGCTCCCAATGGGTCGAAGACCCCGAGGAAGTGGAGGCGATGGTCACTGAACTCCATCGCGCCGATTGCGTCGCCGTGGACACCGAATTCATTCGGGAGACTACCTTTTTTCCCAAGGTAGCTCTCATCCAGGTGGCTACCGATACCAAAGGTTGGCTCGTAGATCCTCTCGCACTGAGTCGCGAGGATCTGGAGAGCTTTGAGGAAGTAATGAAGGATCCCCAGATCCTTAAGGTCATGCACGCGGCTCTGGGTGATCAGGAATGCTTTTTTCATGAGTATGGTTTCGTCGTATCGCCAGTCCTCGACACCGCGGCGGCGGCCGCTCTTCTCGGGTATGGCGATAGCGTGGGGCTCGCGAAACTTCTTAAGATTTGCCTGGGCCTGAATCTTCCGAAAGGCCGGGCGCGGGTCCATTGGTTGGAGCGACCCCTCGCTCCGGAGCTTTTGCAATACGCGGAGGAAGATGTGATCCACCTCGTCCGCCTGGCGCGGGTGCTTCTCTCCGAGCTGGATCGAGCCGGCCGCCGAGACTGGGCGCTCAAAGCCAGTCAGCACCCCGAGGAGATGTTCAAGGAGTCGGTGGAGGGGGTTGCCCTTCGTGCGGTGCGCGGGAGTAAACTCGACTCCAAGGCGATGGGCTGTCTGTTCGAGCTTGTTGTGTGGCGCGAAATGAAGGCTCGTTCGCTCAATCGTCCGCGGGGTTGGATCGCCGATAATTCGGTGCTCACCTCGCTGGCCAAGAGTCGCCCAAAGAGTCTTGCCGAGCTCTCACGCTTCCGAGGCCTGAACGCCAAGGAGATCGAGCGCAGCGGGAATCAGATCCTTCATGCCCTAGAAAAGGGGTTGATCCGCGAGATGGAATCCACGCCCAGTGATATTCCTCCGCCGAGCCAAGAGGAGGAGCTCGTGCTCAACCTTCTCAAAGCTTTTCTGAATGTGTTGGCGAGTAACCATCGGATCGCAACGCGCCTTCTCGTGCCATCCGACCAGCTTTTGTCGCTGGCACGAGCTGGAGCCGACAACATCGACACGTGGGTTTCTCGCGGATTCTTATCAGAAGATGTGGCCAAGATCATCGGACCTGAGGTCCGGGCCTTTCTCACGGGTCGCTGCGCCCTGAAGATCCAGGGTGGCAAGTTGGCCGTGATTCCCGAAAATTGAGCTCGGGGATTGAGTATCCACGGTGTCCGCTACACAAACTCCGCGAGCACGGGCGCGTGATCGGAAGGCTTGCTACCCTTGCGCTCGTTGCGATCGATTTCGGTCCTCCGGCAGCGCTCAGCTAGCGGCCGGCTCGCCAAAATCAGATCGATCCGGAGTCCTTTGTTGAGCGGAAAACCCAAGTCCCGGTAGTCCCACCACGTAAACTGTCCCCCGTCAGCGTGCTGTTTTCTGAACGTGTCTTCATAGTCTCCGACGATGTGAGCCAGCGCGTTCCTTTCCTCAGTGGAGCAGAGGATCTTTTCATTCCAAAGGTCGGGGGCGTGAACATCGAGTGACGTGGGGGCAACATTATAGTCGCCACACACCGCTACTTCGTCTTTGGGGGAGTGGGCCGATTTGAGATAGCCTCCAAAGGCGTGCATCCACTGTAGCTTGTACGCAAACTTCTCACACCCCACCTCTTGTCCGTTCGGCACGTAGACGCTGTAGACCCAAACCGACTGGATAAAGGCTCCGATGGCCCGTGCCTGGGTGGCAAGTTCGGTCCCCTGAAATGGGCGCCGAATTTCCGAAATAGGGTATTTTGTCACAATGGCCACGCCATTATACGTCTTCTGTCCGCTGACCGCCGCGGCTGTGTAGCCTAGGGCCTTCATGCTCTCGAACGGGAAGCGAGATTCTTCGCATTTGAGTTCCTGGAGGCAGAGGATGTCTGGGGTGTGGCGGGTGAGGAGTGCGGTGAGCCGCTCAAGGCGAGCATTCACCGAATTGACGTTCCAACTCATGATCTTCAGGGGCGAGGGGCTTGGCATTTGTTTTCTCCCTAACTCATTGAAATAATTGAAGCGCTGCCCGGTTTCGTTGCGTTTATAAAATCGCTATGGTAAAGCTTTTTATTCCTATGTCGAGTCAAGACACGGATTCCCAAAAGACCAATCTCGAAAAGAAGTTTCGGTTGGGCGTGCCCCGAATGAAGCGTTCGGGATCTGGAGAGAAGGGGAAAGTACCGCCCGGCCTCGGAGGGCGTAACGGACTTTGGACCTGGATTCTCTTTGGCGTGGCGGTCATCATGCTCTTCTCCGTGTGGTGGCGCCCGGAGTTCGCGTTTAAGGAAGTTCCCTACAGCGAGTTCAAGACTCTCATCAAGACCGGTGAGATCAAGCGCGTTCTCATGTCGCCAGGGATCCTGAAGGGTTTCCCCCATGAAACGGCACTCGACACCAAGGCCAAGGGTGGTTTGCGTCCCCCCACCACCTATTACGTCACCAACGGAGTGATGAACGATGCCTCGCTTATTCCCCTCATGGAAGAGGCGAAGGTCGTCTATGAAATTGAAAATGACGAGATGCGAAATCTCTTCATCCACTGGCTCTTGCCGATCATCGCCGTAGTTCTTGTGTGGCGGATGCTTTTTTCGCGGGCGTTTCGAATGGGGCCGGGCGCTGGCCTGATGAGTTTTGGAAAAAATCGTGCTCGCCTTGTGCAGGATGATTCCAAGCGGATGACGTTCGAGGACGTCGCCGGTGTGGATGAGGCGAAGGAAGAGTTGTCGGAGATTATCGAGTTTTTGAAAACCCCGCAAAAGTTTCGCGCCGTGGGCGGCAAGATCCCCAAAGGCATCTTGCTTGTGGGTCCACCCGGAACCGGCAAAACTCTCCTTGCTCGCGCTGTGGCGGGGGAGGCTGGCGTACCATTTTTTAGCCTCAGCGGTTCTGAGTTTGTGGAGATGTTCGTAGGAGTGGGTGCCGCTCGCGTGCGTGATCTCTTCGCCCAAGCGGTCGAGAAATCCCCCTGCATTATCTTCATTGATGAGCTCGATGCGATCGGAAAGGTGAGAAGTGCTGTTTCTCCAATGGGCGGTCACGACGAGCGCGAACAGACGCTGAATCAGCTGCTCGTTGAGATGGACGGTTTTGACACTCGCACGGGTGTAATCATGATGGCCGCGACCAACCGGCCGGAGACTCTCGATCCCGCCCTGCTGCGAGCGGGTCGTTTTGATCGCCAGGTTCTCGTTGATAGACCCGACATCAAGGGGCGAGAGGCGATCTTGAAGATCCATTCGAAGACCGTGAAGCTCACTGAGAACATTGACCTTCACGTGGTGGCAGCCCGGACGCCGGGTTTCGTCGGCGCGGATCTCGCCAATGTCGTGAACGAAGCTGCGCTCCTCGCTGTCCGAAAGGGCAAGAACACGGTTGATATTGGTGACTTCGACGACGCAATCGACAGGGTAATTGCTGGTCTTCAAAAGAAGACCCGGCTCATGAACCAAATGGAGAAGCGGATCGTGGCTATCCATGAGATGGGCCATGCTTTGGTCACCTGTTTCAGTGACGGTGCCGATCCGGTCCACAAGGTGAGCGTGATCCCGCGTGGATTTGGGGCCTTGGGATTCACCATGGCGCTTCCGAAGGAAGACCGTTACCTGATGACTAGAAAAGAGCTGATCCAAAGGACCGATATTCTTCTCGGTGGGCGCGTGGCGGAAGAGGTGTGCCTGGGTGAAATCTCAACGGGGGCGCAGGATGATCTGCACAAGGCCACCGATATCGTGAAGGCGATGGTGATGGACTACGGCATGAGTGCCGAGTGTGGCCAACGCACGTTTCAGCCGGAACGGTCAAGCTTTATCAATTCTCCCGGTGGCCCTATGACCTTCCAAAAGGAGTATAGCGAGGCCTCGGCTGAGAGGATCGACAGGGAAATCGAGAAACTTCTGGCCGACTCTTATCTCAGAGTGCGCGCCCTTCTCCAAAATAAGAATGCGCTTTTGATGCACATCGCTTCCATCCTTTCGGAGAAGGAGGTCCTTGAAGGTAAGGAGCTTCTCGAGCTCATCAAAGACTTTGAAAACCCGCAATCAACGGCCCCAGCGCCGCTTGAGGGCGGCGAATCCGCCACCCCTGAAGTCTCGGCGGCTGTTGCTAACCCCCTGACGGGTGGCTCCGATGCCCCGTTGATTACCTAATCCTTTGGGAGTAATCTCGGACAATCTTTTTTTAACGCGAGCGAGAGAGAGCATATATGGCTGATAATTCAGACCTTTCCTGGAACTACTGGAAGCATTACGACAAACGCACCGTCGATCGATATGTCGATCGCGGAGTTGTGAAACCTGCTGATTTCCAGAGCCGGTTGAAGAACCTTCCCGATGAGACGAACAACGCGGAGTGGGTCAAGCTGGATGTGAACGACGCTGAAGTGGCCGACGAAGTAGTTGAGAACGAGCCCGAGGAGACTTGAAAAACGACGGCGTCCCCATGGTGGTAGAAGGAGTTCCCTTCCTTCTCATCGCTCTGATCGCCGCGATCGGTTTTGCGGTGGGCCAGCTCTGGAGCCTAAGTCTGCTCTTTGCCTTCGTAGCGGCCTACGTCGCTTTTTTTTTCCGTAACCCCGAGCGCCTTCCACCTATTGGGTCGCGGCTGGTAGCGGCCCCCGCTGATGGCAAGGTTATTTTTGTTGGCCCCGCCAATGAGGCTGAATTTGCTGGCGGCCAGATGCTAAGAATCTCGATTTTCATGTCGCTCTTCGATGTCCATGTAAACCGCGTGCCGGTGGATGGGACCGTAAAGGACATGCGCTACCACCGAGGTCGCTTCATGGCGGCCTGGGAGGAGACGGCCGGTGAAGAGAATGAGCGCAATGCGACTCTTTTTGAGACGGCCCAGGGTGTGAAGTTGGTTCTCGTTCAGGTGGCGGGACTCGTGGCCCGCAGAATCGTCTGCTATCCCACTATTGGTGCCTTCTGCCTCCGCGGACAGCGCCTGGGGCTCATTCGTTTTGGATCGCGTTGTGACCTCTTTCTCCCGACCTCGGCGACTGCCATGGTGAAGGTTGGCGAAAAGGTTCTAGGAGGGGAGACGGTCCTCGCTCAGCTGGTCGAGGAGGGGAAGTGAAACGGCGCAACGCCTATATTCTGGTGCTCCCAAGTATGTTTACGACGGGAAACCTCTTCTGCGGTTTCTATTCCATTGTTCATACATACAACCATGATTTTGAAAGGGCCTCATGGGCTATTATTTTCGCCGGCATTTTTGATGTCCTGGATGGTCGAGTGGCCCGTATTACCAAGAGTCAGTCCAACTTCGGAATGGAATACGACTCAATAGCCGATGTGGTCTCTTTTGGCATCGCGCCGGCACTTTTGGCGTATGTGGGTTTCTTAGAGTCCTACGGGCAGCTGGGGTGGGCCGGGGCGTTCTTTTTTGCCGCTTGCGGGGCGCTGCGCCTAGCTCGTTTTAACACCATCGCCGATGAGATGCCGAAAAGCTATTTCGTGGGGCTTCCAATTCCCGCGGCGGCCTATCTCATCGCCGCTTCCGTCATTGCGTATCATTCTTTCCATTTCTTTTACCCGTCACTCGTCATGCTGTTTCTCGTGTTTGCTCTGGGGCTCCTCATGGTGAGCGTTGTGCGGTACCGCAGTTTCAAGGATTTTGACTTAAGGCACCGCCGGAGCTTTTTTCTGCTGGTCTTGCTGGTTCTACTTTTGGCGCTGGCGGCCGTGCGGCCCGAGATTACGCTCGCTACAATCATTGGCTACTATGTCTGCTGGGGCCCGCTGGGAGAGGTGATCGCCTGGCTTCGTAAGAAGCGGGAGACTCCGGAGGGCTTGGTCCGGAAGGAGGAGACGAAATGAGCTTTCAAAGTCTCGAGGGTATCCAGAGTCTCGCGCTCGTTGGGGCGACAGGGATCGTGGGGAGAGAGTTTCTATCGATTCTCAATGACAATCGGATCAAGATTCCGCGTCTCAAGCTCTTGGCGTCCGAGCTGTCGGTGGGTTCGACCCTCGAGGTGGCTGAGACCGAGCTGTATGTGGAGGAGCTCAACGAGGCGAGCTTTGATGGTGTCGAGGCGGCTTTTTTTTCGGCACCGGCGAACGTGACTCGGGAATATGTTCCGCGCGCCGTTGAGGCTGGGGCGATCGTGGTCGATGACTCAAGCTGCTTTAGACTCGAACGGGGAGTGCCGCTCATCATCCCCGAGATCAACGGAGCGCTTCTCAAGGATTTCGAAGGGCGAATCATTTCAACTCCGAACTGTGCTGCCACTCCCATTGCGATGGCGCTTAAGCCTTTGCAAGAGCGTTACGGGATTCGACGAGTAGTTGCGACGACCTTTCAATCAGTTTCAGGCGCTGGCCGAAAGGCTGTCGACGAGCTGTCGGCCCAGACCGCAGCCCTTCTCAACGGAAAAACGTCTCCGACTGAGGTATTTCCCCATCGCATCGCCTTTAACTGCCTTCCTCTGATCGGCCCGGCGCTAGACAATGGAGATTCCGATGAAGAGACGAAGGTTGTTAAAGAGCTCAGAAAGATTCTCGAACTGCCGAGTTTGTTGGTCTCGGCGACCTGTGTCCGGGTGCCGACCTTCTGTGGCCACGGAGTGAGCCTCAACGTCGAGTTGATGAAGGAGCCCGACACTCTGGATGTGGTTTCCGAGCTTCTCGACTCTTTTGCGGGTGTGCGTGTGGTGGACAAACCTTCGGGCGGCATCTACGCCACCAATGTGGAAGCGTCCGGTGGGGACGATGTTTTTGTGAGTCGAATTCGTCGGGACTATTCACTTTCTAACGGCCTCAACATGTGGGTCATGACCGACAACTTGAGAAAGGGCGCTGCTCTGAACGCCCTTCAGATCCTCGACACGCTCTACACCTACCGCAGGATGAGCTAAAGGTGAGGGTGTGCAGAAGAATATCTGTATAAAGGTCGAATACGATGGATCTCCATTTGCCGGCTGGCAACGCCAACTGGGGAGCCGAACCATCCAGGCCGAAATAGAAAAGATCATTCAGCGCGTAACCGGGCAAGAGACCGCGATTTATGGGGCCGGGCGAACCGACAGCGGCGTCCATGCGCGGGGACAGGTCTGTAATTTTTTCACTGATTACCGGGCCGAGGCGGAGCGGTGGGTGTCGATTTTCAACTACTTCTTGCCGCCCGAGATTCGTGTTTGCGAGAGTCGGGAGATGCCGCTCGAGTTTCATTCGCAGAGGCACGCGCTATCAAAAATCTATGAGTACCGCGTTCTCAATCGTCGGTATGCGAGCGCTCTGGATCCCCATGCACTTTTTTTTCCGCGATCCCTCGACTGGGAACGAATTCGGGAAGCCCTTCCGCTTTTTGTGGGGGAAAAGGACTTTAGAAGCTTTCAAGGGGCGAAGGCCAATGTAAAGACGACGGTGCGAGAAATCTTGCGTTTTGAGCTCGATGACTCACGGCGTTCGGAAGGGCTCTACCGCCTTGAAATTGAAGGAACAGGGTTTTTGAAGCAGATGGTCAGAGCCATTGTGGGAACGCTTCTGAAAGTGGGGGAAAGGCGATTGGACATTTCGGGATTACCACGCATTATAGAGGGGAAAGATCGCAGGCTGGCCGGTGCTACGGCGCCTGCGTGCGGGCTGTGCCTGGTGAAGGTGAATTATGGGTGGATCTCGTAATACTCCGCTTTTGCTCGCTCTGGGGCTTGCGGCCCTGGCCCATTGGTACGTCGCCCGCATCTCAGTCGTTGGTGTAGCGCTGATGGAATCCAAGAAGGAATCAGACCCCATTGAGGTGACGACTGAAAGCGACAGGCCCGTGGTCTTCAGCCAAAAAGCGCTCGAACGGGAGAATGAAAACGCCGAGGCGCGATTCCTCGGTGAGTTCCGAAATCGCGTGCGAACTGAGACTAGGAGCCCAGTCAGTGGGCAGTTTTTGAGAGGGCTGGCGGTGGCGCGGCTCGATGGCTACGGCGAATCGACCCTCATGCAATCGGGCCAGACCCCCAATCTACTCCCGAATGACATCGCGCCAGGCCTCGACACGGTCCTCAACACCGATCACTACCGTTACGCCAGCTTCATCAACAGGATAGCCGACACCATTTACCAACCCTGGGTCGAGCAGATCGAACACGCTCGCAGCGCGCTCGCGGCCACGGGAAAAAACGTTGAAAGCAACCTCTACGTCACACGCCTGCGGGTCACCCTCAACCACATCGGCGAGGTGATCGGCGTGCAGATGGTGAACATCTGCGGGGTCAAATCTTTCGATGATGCCCCCAAGCAAGCGTTCTGGCAGGTCGCGGAGTTTCCGAACCCACCCCAGGATCTCTTCGCTCAGAGCGAGACGATCCATCTGGAGTACGAGTTCCATTTGGAACTCAGGTCATCGCTATTTGAGATCTTTCCGTCGACGGTCTGACTGAGATCGTTCAAGCCTTGTTACCGTGGGAACCGAGGAGAAACGCCCTTGGGGAAATACGGCCGTGGCGGCTTCGCAGCGGGATTGAAACGGAATCCACAGGCTACCTCTTTGTTTACTAGGTTCCTGTCCTTGATATCGCCAGGCGTGATGGGAAAGAGTCGGCAGACTGATGGGCGGTCTTCATAGATGCCGCAGCGGCTTTGCTTATCGTCCCAGTGGGGACATTGAAAGAGAAGCTTGCAGCTGGAGCTGCAATGAACGCAGCCGCCGCTTAACCCGTAATGGGCCTGAAGAAAACGGGCGAACGGCGGAAAAAGACTAATCAAGATCCTGCGGGCCTTGCCCCAAATTTGCTGACGCCCCTCGGCAGAGCCGAATCCTCTTGTGGAGAAGGCGGTCGCAAAGAAGGGGGGAAGTATCTGAACGATGTAATATCCGGTCCTTAAGCGTGAGAGAAAGAACTCGGCGACCTCATTTTGAGACCGTTTCATAATGGGTAGATTATATCACAACGCATTAGCCAGCGGCGCGTTATATTTGTGTCATTAGCACTGTAGTATCAGCTAATTAGGTCTTTGGTGGCTTCGATGGTTTCCCAGCGAAGTTCCATGCTCACAATCTTCAAGAAGGCTACAAAAACGGCTGCGATGATCGGGCCCAAGAGTATGCCCGAAGCACCGAAAAGGTTAACGGCTCCGAAGACGCTTACCAGCGCCAGAAGTGGGTGGAGCTCGCTCTGCTCGCTCATGACGGTCGAGCGAACGATATTGTCCATCGTGCTCACGCCAATGCCGCCGACCGTCATGATGACTCCGTAGATCGGGTGTGAGTTCGCAAAAAGATAGATGGCTGCACCGATCCAAATGGGCGAACTACCGATCAAGGGAACCATTCCGAGAATTACGGTCAGGCTTCCCATCAACACGGCGTTGGGAAGGCGACAGATCAAAAAGAGAATAAAGACCAACACGCCCTGCACCACGCCGCTCAGGAATATTCCCAGAACAACACCTCGGCAGCTGGTCTCAAAAGTTTGATACAGTGTCTGCGCTCGGTCTCGCTTAAGCGGTGACAACGTCGAGAGGAATTGGATGAAGCGTCCGCCATCGAGAAGGAAAAAATAGATTGTGACAATCGTCACTGTGATGCCAAGAAGGAGAGTGGGCGCTCCCGCAGCCGTATTGGCGACAAAACGGCTTAGCCGCTCAACGACCCTTTGGGCGATGAGACCCGACTGATCGGCCAGCCACCCTTCATCAACCGGAAAGACCCCGGAGATAAAAGAAAAAAACCGATCGAGATGGATGTTGCGAACAAGCGAGGAGAATGAGGTTGTGATCTGCGAAAACTGGAAATGGGAAACGAAGTCCATGGTTTTAAAGGACACGCTGTAGAGAATCGCGCAGATGGGGAGAAAAAGTCCCAGGGCGATCACGATCGTTACAACAAAGGCAGAGAGCGCTCCGGGGATATGGTTTCTCAACCTTAGATGTAAGGGAAACGAGACCATCGCGATGACGCCGCCCAGAAAGAGAGCGATCAAGAACGGGGACATCATGTAGAAAAAGAGGAACGAGAGCGTGAGCCCAAGAACCAACTGCAGAATTCCACGCCAATTGATGGGGGGCATAGAAAGGACTTTGCTTGTCACTTTTAACGTTTGGAGAACTGGAACCGCTTGCGTGCGCCTTTTTGGCCGTACTTTTTACGTTCCTTCATGCGGCTGTCGCGGCGGAGAAGGCCTTCCTTCTTGAGAGCACCGCGCAGGGCGGCATCCATCTTAATGAGTGCTCGGCTCACGCCGTGGCTCAAAGCGCCGGCTTGGGCCACAATGCCACCGCCCACCACGCGGCCTCGGATCGAGATGCCCTTCAACCTCTCAGTGAGAAGGAGCGGGCGAAGTACGATCGATCGGAGCGCTTCGCTCGGGAAGTATTCTTCCAGAGTCTTGGAATTGATGGTGACCTGGCCTTCGCCCTCTTGGCTCATGCGAACTCGGGCCACTGCGGTTTTCCGACGACCTGTAGTAACGATCTCTTCCATAATTCCCTAATCCCTTTTCAGTGCGCCCAGTTTATCCGACGTAACCGGGACCGGTTTCTGTGCAATGTGAGGGTGCTGATCACCCTTGTAGACGTAAAGTTTCTTGTACCAACGACGACCCATGTGCCCCTTGGGGAGCATGCCATAGACGGCCCACTCGACGATCCGTTCGGGGAACTTGCTGTCACGAATCTCGCGCGCCGAGAGGTACTTAATCCCACCCGGATAGCTAGTATGGTAGTTGTACGTCTTGTCGTTCCATTTGTTACCGGTCAACGCGACCTTGTCGGCGTTGATCACGACCACGTGATCACCGGTGTCGAGAAAGCGCGTGTAACCCGCTTTGTCTTTACCCATTAAAATTGTTGCGATGCATGAGCTGAGTCGACCCAGCGTGAGGCCGCTCGCATCCACGAGCCGCCAGCCTGTCACCGAACCCTGCGGTGTGAGGGGCGTCCCACCGAGAAGGGGGCGACGAGCATTCGCCTTCACGATTTTTCTTTTTGGCGCGGCCTCCGCTTTATCGGAGGGGGCAGCGACCTTGGCGGCCGCCTTTCTTGTGACCGCGTCGGGCGCCTCACGGGCGGTTTTCTTCGTCTTTGGTTTCGATTCAGCGTCTTTAGCCATTGCTTCCTACTTTATTTGAACGCTGAAGAATTAATGGAATGGCTACTATAAGTCAAAAGAATTCGATAGATAGGCCGACTCGGGGACCTACTCCTGCATGCCCCACTGGTAGAGGAGTCCGCTCACGCTGGTGGGGTTCCTTTGGTAGAAGGCCGTCTGGATTTGGACTAGCTTGCCGGGGTCGTCGGCCGGAGAAACGCCCGTGATCTGAATGCGATAGAAGCGTTTGGCGAGGGTTGGTTTCCCAGGGGCTGCCGCTACAAGGTTTGCCGCGTGCTGGTCGTTCAGAGCCTTGGGTTGGATAGCACAGTTGCCGGAGGTCATGGCGGCGTCATCGCAAATGAGAACCGACTGTATGTTTTGAAAGGTCCGCTGGGTGACCCACTGGCTGTTGATGTACTCCTGCATGATGAGAGGCGAGGGAGCGGCCTGGGCCTCGGGGTTTTGGAGTTTGAGTATCAAAGATGGATTCAGCATGGCGGCGCCGGCGTACTGGACCAGGGCCACGGGATCCGGCGCGAAGCCGGGTCGCTTGGGCAGTGGCTCCCGAAAGCCGTAGGGGCCGGTATTCTTGGTGTAGCTAAAATTCACCTGAGTGAGCAAACCAGAGGGCGGCACTCCAAAGTCCACTTTGCAGCTCAGGGAATTGGTGGTGGGATCGAGCGAGCAGTCCTGGGCAATTTTGCCAATCTGGGTGAGAGTTTCGGCGAGCTGGCTGACCTCGGTCTCGGCGTCGCCGCGCGAGAGGAGTTTATCTTTGGCCCCGGTGCAGGACTTCATCGAGCCCATTACGCCGCCTATCAAGATGGCTCCAACCGCCGTGGCGATTACGACCTCTAACAACGAAAAACCTTTGCGAATCGTGTCCATAATCCCCCAAAAAAGTTAGCTGGCTTCAGGAATCAACGTGCTCAACACCACCTGCTTCAAGTTGTTGCCTGACTTGTCACGCTGGTACCAGCTTACGCCGACAGTAATGATAAAGCGTTCATTCTTGAGAAGACCGACAGTTTCGCCCGCCCCCTGTGGAATATTGTAGAGAAAGACTTCCTTGGCGGTGTTGGCACAATAGTTCTTGTTTACCGTGATCGAGTCGCTGGCGGCGGTGCCTTCGATGTCGGCGATCTGGATCTGGTAGTAGCGATTAGCCTTTGTCTGCGGCGTGGCTCCATCGAGAACAGAGGGAGGAAGTGCAGCGATCGGGTCGAGGTTCAGCGTGACGCCATCCGTGCGGTTCAAGAGATTAATGTGGGCGCAAAACTTATAGGCGCCCAGAGTCGCGTTGACTGGGTTCTTGGAAAAATTAGCTTTGAGCTGCTGAGGGGTCTGGGAGCGGAGGTACTCGAGGAGCTCGGCTGCGTAATTTTCGGCGATGACCGTGTGGTTGAGCTCGACGGACTGTTTGCGCGAGTACATGAGGCTCTGCGAAAAGTAGAGCACACCCATGATGACGATTACGCTGGCAATGATGAGGTACAACATTTGCGAACCGCGATTCGACTTCATGGTAACCCCCCACTTTTTAAACAAAATTATCCCACTGTGGGGCTGCCTTGAAAAGCAATAGATATGGACGTTACGCGGTGTGGTGTGTGGAGGTAAGAGATTTGTCGGTGGGGTTGATCACCTCCCAGAGGTTGTCGGAAGTAACGGCGGTGGTCCGCAAGTGGAGGCGTTCGAGGTGTTCGAGGGATTCCGTCGAGTCGTAGACGAACACCTTTTTGCCTTTGGGGAAGAAAAACTTTTTCTGGGGATAAAACCTTTGCACCCGAATGGATGGGTCGAGATCGAATGCTAGCGACACTCCCCGGATCATTTCCCAGCCGCCCTGGGCCATATCTCTGCGGTAGTCGCGGATGTTCATGAGCAGAACTGAGTTGGGCTCATTCTTGAGAAACGCCTTTACGCGCGCCAGTTGAAAGTCGATCTGATCGGGCCTTTGGAAACTTTGGGCCATCCACAATAGCTGGGTGACGGTCAGGATGACGAGGAGTGCTCCTGCTAGTTGTCGAATGGCGATGGAATGGTCGGCGATGGCTCGGGCCAATGACCGGGCGACCATGATCTGGATCGCGAGAAGGGACGGCAGAATGTAACGAGCGATAGCTGACCGAATTCCACCCGTAGCAAAATCCCAATAGAGCAGAGGCAGAAGGTTTGTTGCGACGAGGCTAAGAAGGAGGCGCCGGGTGGGGCCTTTCTCATCGCGGTCCGTGCGCACAACAGCAATCAGAATCAAAACGATCGCGAGAAGGGAGGGCAGCATGAGGCCTAAGTTCACTCCTTCCCCTGCCTCGATATATTGTGGGTTTCGGGGGGAATAGAAGAGGATAAGTGCGTTCCAGCCCAGGCGTTGGAGAAGCGTGCCGGGCGAGAAGGCGCCCATCCACTCGACCTCTTGGTGGAGAAGGTGACCTTCGCGGCTCCAATTCCAGAGAAAGCTCAGGAGCCACGGGGAAAAAAGAAGAAGTGCAGCGCCTGCCGAAAAGAGGAACCGGCGAGGTGACGTGGCAGCGGAGCCCTCCCGCCAGCTGAAAAAAAAAGTGAGGGCGTGGGCTGCAAAGAGCGGGAGAGCGAAGAGAGAAGTGTAGAAGGACAAGACGAGTAGAGCGCTGTAGAGGATCCAGATCGCTCGGCAGCGGCTTTTGAGTCCCCGAAGAAAGATCGCATTAACCAGAAAAAAGATCAGGATCCAGAGCGGATAGGGGCGAGCCTCCTGGGCGAAGTAGACGTGAAGCGGCGACAGGCAGCAAAAAAGACAGGCTATCGCAGCAGTCAAGCACGAACCAAATAACTCGAAGCAGAACCAGGCGCAGGCCGGGAGTGAAGCAACGTGAAAGAGAATCGAGAGTGCAGCGAGCGCTGCGTTGGAATTGCCAAAGGGCTTCATCCAATAGTGGAGCAGCGTGTAGTACGGGGCGGACTGGAGCGGATACCAATTGAGAAGGTTTTCAATGATCGTTGTTATGGAGCCCACGGGCGAAAAGAATTGGTGCAGGGTCGCGCTTGTGAACGGCTTGGCTGATCGAAAGAGGGTGTCAAAGAGCTGGTGGCTGTTGTGGCCGGAGGCGTAGATCAGTGTGAGGATCTCGTCGCCCCAGACTTCTTTATGAGTAATGCCCAGGAGAGGGAGAAGACTCAGCGCGAAGAGTGCGATTGCGATTCCCGTCCAAACTGGAAATCGAATGGTTGGCATCAGGGGGTTTTGAAGAGGGCGCGAAAGGCCTCTTTTGCCCGTTCGACCTCGGAGAGATCGGTGTCGGTGTCGAGATCGGGGTTTGCGACTTGTTGTATTCGAAACTCGAAATAGGAACAGTTGTTGCGGAGTTCGCGGTCCTTGATCCAGGGGCTATTGGGTTCGGTGCATTTTCTTTCAGAGTTAAAAAAGTTGCAGTTGCGGCAGCAGGTGAGATCGCTTCCGCACGACGGGCAAAGGTAATTCTTGTGGAGGACTTGAGAGTCGAGTGCTGAACGACAATAGTAGCATTGCCTCATTGCATTCATGTCCCTGGGTTCAATTGAGATTATCGCATTGATGAAAGATCTTTGGAATGAGATTCCTGTGCCGCTCCGCCCAGCTTGTCGTTCGGGAACGCTTCAGATTATGATACGGCTCATTTCATAACGAGGTGCCTCATGAAGTCATGGACAGCAAAAGAGCAGAAGCACAAGGTGGCTCTCATCGCAGGCGTGAGAACTCCGTTCGCGAAGGCGGGGACGGACTTGAAGGAGTGTTCGGCCGTGCACCTCGGCGTGACAGCAGTGCGCGAAGTGATGGCGAGATCTGGCCTTTCTCCCGCGGTGATTGACGAGGTTGTTTTTGGCAACGCTGGCACGCCTGTTGACGCGGCCAATATTTCGCGAGTCATCGCGTTGCGCGCGGGTCTGCCGCAAGGGACCCCGGCCTACACCGTTCATCGCAATTGCGCCTCCGCGATGGAGGCTGTGGCGCAGGGCTGTATCAAGATCGCCTGTGGCATGGCTGAGACGATGCTTGTGGGTGGAACCGAGAGCATGAGCAATATGCCGCTCATCTACAGTGAGGAGATGAAGGAGCTATTCGCTACGTTGAACTACGCCAAGAATCCGATCGATAAGGTCAAAAAGGCGTCTGAATTTCGGCCTCAGTGGTTGAAGCCGGTTGTCGCCATTATGGAGGGCTTAAGCGATCCCATCTCGGGACTCAACATGGGACAGACGGCCGAGCTTCTCGCTCGGGATTTCAAGATTAGCCGCACCGAGCAGGACGCGTTTGCTCTGAGGAGCCACCGGCTGACCGTCGAGGCCAAAAAAGCTGGTCGGTTTGATGAGGAGGTCTTCCCGGTGATCGACGAGTCCGATTTCTCGTCCTGCGTGAAGGACGACGTCGGTCCTCGCGATGGGCAGTCGACTGAGGCGTTGGGGAGGCTCAAACCCTTTTTCGACCGAGAAAACGGCACTGTGACCCCCGGCAACGCGTGCCCGATCACCGACGGCGCAGTGGCCTTGATCCTGATGAATGAGGCGAAGGCGCGGGCGGAGGGCCACAAGGTATTTTGCACGATACCCGCGTTTGCCTTCACGGGGTGCGAACCGAAGAGAATGGGGATGGGGCCTGTTGTGTCATCGGCGAGGGTGATGGAAGACACGGGCCTTGCGCTCACGGATTTTCAGGTGGTGGAGCTCAATGAGGCCTTCGCGGCCCAGGTGATTGCCAACATTCGAGCGTTTGGTTCGAAGAGCTACTGCAGCGAACATTTGGGAAAGGGCCAGGAACTTGGTGAGCTCAATGAGTCGATTTTGAATGTGAACGGCGGAGCCATTGCGCTGGGACACCCCGTTGGCGCGACCGGCGCTCGGCTGATTTTGACGGCGGCCCTGGAGATGAATCGCAAGAACTACAACCGGGGCCTCGCGACACTGTGTATTGGCGGCGGCCAAGGGGCGGCATTTGTATTGGAGAGAAACTAATGGAAACTCAAGCTTTTCGAAAAGACGTGGAGCAATTCCGAGGCCTCTTTAAGGAGGATGCGGTGGAAACGGCCAAGAACTCGGTGCGGTTTGAGAGGCGCGGCGCGGTGGGTGTGCTGGTTCTGGACCTCGTCGGGGAGAAGGCGAACAAACTTTCGACGCCCATCATGCTGAGGCTTGCCGAGGTGCTCCTTGAGATATCGAATGACACGAGTGTGAAGGCGCTGGTTCTTATCAGCCGAAAACCCACGATCTTTATCGCGGGCGCGGACATTTCTGAAATCTCAAAGATGACCTCCGGGGAGATGAAGCCAGAAGTCTTGATGAAGCTCCAGGGGGTGCACACCTTCTTGGAGGAGCTCAAGATCCCCTCGATTGCGGCGATTCATGGGGCGTGTATGGGCGGCGGGACGGAGCTGGCCCTTTCCTGTGATTACCGAATGGCCAGCGATGCGCCGGAGACCCGCATTGGGCTTCCTGAGGTGATGCTCGGGATTATCCCGGGGTGGGGCGGTACGCAGCGATTGCCGAGGTTGATTGGCCTTGAGAAGAGCCTCGATCTGATTTTATCGGGCCGGGCCGTGGATGGAAAGTCGGCGAAGAAGATGGGACTCGTCGATAAGGTGCTGCCGAAAGAGTATTTGGAGGAGAAGGCGATGGCCTGGGCGGCGGAACTCGCGCAGAGTGGAAAGAAGCGGGACAAGACCGCTCAGCTATCTGGGCTTTCGGTTGAAAAGATCCCCGGGGGGAAATGGATCATCTTCGATCAGGCGAAGAAAAAGCTTTTGGAAAAGACGAAGGGGAATTACCCAGCGCCGGAGAAGGCTCTTGAGGTGATCAGAAAGACCTACGGCGGCAAACTCCAAGAGGGGCTTAAGGTCGAGGCCGAGGCGTTTGCTGATTTGCTCGTGACACCTCAGTCGAAGAATCTGATTCAGGTCTTCTATCTTACGGAACGGGTGAAGAAGGATAAGGGTGTGGGGAGCCAGGTTGTGGCCAAGACCATCGAGACGACGGCGGTCCTGGGCGCGGGCTTGATGGGCGGAGGGATTGCTCAGCTCTTTGCCGCGAAGGGCTTAAGGGTGCGCATGCGTGATATCTCTTGGGACGCGGTCACCAGGGGATATAAGGCGGCGTACAAGATCTTCCAGAAGCTCGTGGACCGACGAAAGATGAAACGGAGCGAGCTCGATAACAAGATGGCGCTCATTGAGGGCACAACTGCCATGACTGGGTTTGGCAGCGTCGATTTGGTGGTTGAGGCGGTGGTCGAGGATCTTGCGATCAAGCAGAAGGTTTTTGCCGAGCTGGATTCTTTGACGAAGCCCGAGGCGATCTTGTGTTCCAACACATCATCGTTGTCGATCACCTCGATTGCTTCGCAGTGTAAGCACCCGCAGCGCGTGGTGGGGATGCATTTTTTCAGTCCGGTGGACAGAATGCCGCTCGTTGAGGTGATTCGCGGCGAGAAAAGCTCGGACGAGGCCGTGTCAACGGTGTTTCAGCTCTCGAAGAAGGTGGGGAAGACCCCCATCCTCGTGAAGGACTCGCCAGGGTTTTTGGTGAACCGAATCCTGGGGCCGTATCTGAACGAGGCGGTCTACCTTCTCGTGGAGGGGGTGAGGCCTACAGTTATCGATGACGCCATGGTGAAGTTTGGAATGCCGATGGGCCCGTGCGAGCTCCTGGATGAGGTCGGGCTCGATGTGGCCGCGAAGGTATCGAAGGTGCTCTTTGGCGCCTTTGGCGCGCGGATGAAGCCTCCTTCGCTGATGGAGCTCGTGGTCACCGAGAAGCGTCTGGGTAAGAAGACGGGGAAGGGGATTTACGAATGGAATGGCAAAGAGAAGATCGAGGATTCGAAGCTCACCGCCAAGATCCAGACCGGCAAGGCCTCGATCGAGAATACGACGGAAATGATCCAAAAGCGCATGACCTATCTCATGGTGAACGAAGGGGCGCGCTGCCTGCAGGAAGGAATCGTGCGCGACGCCGGCGAGGTGGATATCGGAATGATCTTTGGGACTGGATTCGCCCCGTTTCGCGGAGGCCTTTTGCGGTATGCGGATAGCGTCGGGGCCTCCAATATCGTGGCGGATTTGGACGTGTTTGCAGCGAAGATCGGGGAGCGATTCGCGCCGAGCGATGCTTTGAAAGAAATGGCGGCGAGCGGGAAAAAGTACTTTAATTAGTGTGGTTTAGCGATTTTTTCCGGTCTCTGATCGGGGGCTGTGATATGTCACTGCGCCGTGATTGATCAAAAAGCCCGGGCGCTGGAATCACTTGCACAAAAGCTCCGTCCCAACTCCTTTGTGCTGGTTCGTCAATTTGAAGGGAGGGGCCAGGTTCTGTATGGGCCTACCCTCCCTCCTGAGGCCTTCTCTGGCTTCGAGTTGCAAGGAGAAACACAGTACCAACTGTCTTCCTGGTGTGTGAGGGCGCTGCTGCTTCGGAAGGGTGAATAAGAGTTAGATGAAATCGAACGGGAAGAGGGGTTCGAAATGCGGAAGAAGGGCGCAGCAGCCTCCCAAGCGATTCTCGACGATAAACTCCATCTGGAAATGGCCAGTGAAATTGAGAAAACCTAAACAATAACGTTGGCTTTGTCGCGGTTCGCGTTTCGGGGTGTTACCGGATTGTATTGGATGTTTTGGGATCGTTGCTTCCCAAATTCTTCCCCAGCGCGAAGTCGACTTTATTTTTTTTCCGGGTCTTTATTGTGGTCCTCGATTGCCTTAGAGATTCCATCGGCAACCCATGTTTCAGTTCATAGTGTGGGTCAATCACCACCTTATGAATTTCCCGGCCGAACGGCGGTTTGCGAGACTTTGAAATTCGTGTCGGATCGGGTGAAATGGGGTAACAGAGGCTCAGAATAGGGTAATTTGGACTCGAAATTACCCTATTAATCAGATACAGTACCTATCTAGCCATGCACTCCTTAGAACCGAAATACTTGGACAAGCTGACCTTCACCGCGATGCAGCTCGCCACATTGCGCCAAATCGGAGAATACCGAGGCAAGCAGGAACTCTATTACGCCCAAGCGCCCGAGGTGTTGAAGAGCCTTCAACAAGTCGCCAGCATTGAATCGAGCGAATCCTCGAACCGGCTAGAAGGAATCACAGTCCCTCATAAGAGGATCGAAGAGCTCGTTCTAAAGAACACGAAGCCAAAGGATAGATCAGAGCAGGAACTCGCTGGCTATCGGGATGGACTTGCGCTTCTTCATGAGCGTTCGAAGGATGTTCCGTTCACTACCGGCGTCATTCTCCAACTCCATCAAACTCTTTACCGCTATCTGCCAAATCCCGGAAGCAGATGGAAGATGACTGACAATGAGATCGTTGAAAAGAATCCCGATGGATCGATCAAACGAGTACGGTTCAAGGCGACGCCGGCCCACCTTACTCCCGATGCGATGGACAAACTTGTGAAGGGTTACCATTTGGTAATCGGCGCTGGTAAGCAGGACCCGCTCGTCGCCATTCCGCTGACGATTTTGGATTTTCTTTGTATTCATCCATTCACGGACGGCAATGGACGCATCGCACGACTGATGACTCTCCAGCTCCTGTACCATCACGACTATCAAGTGGGGCGTTATATCAGTTTGGAGCGCACCTTCGAGGAATCGAAGAAAAGCTATTACGAAACTTTGGAAGCAAGTTCGAAGCGTTGGCACGATGGAAAGCATGACCCGTTCCCATGGCTGGACTACTTCTGGGGCGTTCTCATTCGTGCCTACCGGGAATTTGAAGAGCGTGTCGGAAAAATTAAGTCTGGGAGCAGGGGATGGAAGACCGTTCAGATTCGCCAGGCAGTCGAAAGGCAACTGGGGCAATTCGCTATTTCAGATATCGAAGCTGAATGCCGTGGAGTTAGTCGAGACATGGTTCGAAATGTCCTGAGACAGCTACGCGATGAAAAGAAAATTAAGAAAGTAGGAAAAGGCCGCGGAACAAAATGGGCTAAGAACGCATAGTCAGCGCTATGCATTAAGCGCAGATGCCGAAGGCATCAAGCAATGCTTCTGATCACCAACCCCGCCGCGAGCTTTGGATAGAAATATGTCGTTTTCTGCGGCATGAACTTGCCCTCATCGGCCACATCACAGACCCGCTCAACCGGCACTGGCGCGTGAAACACCGTTGCAGGGAACTTGTTCTTCATCGCCCAGGCCTGCTCAATGTCTCGTTCGTAAAAAACCGCTTCCGACCGGTTGGCATCATTGATCCCAAGCGCTGGCAACATTTCCCAATCGCTCCACGCCACCGCTAGCTGAGCTACGCTCTTGCCCCATTCACCGTTTTGGCTTGAAGCGTTCTTAGGCGCACACAATGTGAGCTGCCCGTTGTGGTACAGGGCAAATTTGGGCTGAAGCTGAGGCGTGTTGACGAACTCCTTAAGCGCATCGTGTGTGAGCGGGTATTGGGTCAATCCGGAAATGCTCTTCTCCCACTGCGCCTCATCGATCGTTTTCAGCATCCGGTGGGTCGGGAAGACAATGAGGGCTGGGTCAAAGACATTGCTGATGCAAAAGAGCATCTGGCCCGCTGGCTTTTTATCATCGCCAAGTGCTCCGACCTCCTTTGCATATTCCAAAGAGCTGCCGTAGCGGTGGTGGCCGTCGACGATGTAGATGGGGTTGCCCTCGAAAAACGTGTTGAGGGCGGCGCTGTGGATGTCGCCATCGACCTTCCAGAGCTGGTGTGCGACACCATCGTCAGACGTCGCGCTCAAAACAGGCTTCTCAAAGCACCAGCGCTCGAACATTTCGGCAAGCACACCCCTTTTGTCCTTGACCATGCCGAAGACATGGCTCAACTGGTGACGCGTATTGCGGAGGATCTTGAGTCTGTCGCTCCTGTACTTTTGATAGGTGTTTTCGTGTGGGCGGACCACGCCGTCTTTGAACTCATGGAGAGCAACAGCACACATGAGCGTGTCGCGGGTGTGGGAGTGGGACCCGATCAAAAAAGTTTGGCGGTAAAGGTAATAGCTCGCCTTTGTGTCCTCAGTGAGAATGCCACTCCCTTTCCAATGACCGAGGCGAGTTGCGGCGGCTGCGTAGTCGGGATCCTGCGGATTGGGCAGGATGATATGGGCGAAATTGTAGGGGCTTCGCTTGAGGTAGACCGCCTCCTTGTCTTTTGCGATGGCGTCGTAAGGTGGAATGACTACGTCGGCCGGATCAATAGCCCTTGGGTTGAAATGGATGCCGCGGATTGGGTGAATGAGCATGCACGAATTAAACTCGGCGACCCGGTCTATGTAAAGGGTATGGCGCCCTGTCGAATGACGCTCGGGGGAGAGCATGTAAGATCCACTAAGGTGGAGGCGGGACGAGCGGGGGCCGCGCCACCGTCGATGTACACGGCGATCTGGCTGCCAAAGGTCTCTCTGGCCTCTTCTACTGATCGCGCCGCGCTCTCGTCATGACGGTTGGCGGAGGTAGAATAGATTGGCTCGCCGAGAGCTGTGATGAGGCGGGTGAGAAACGGATCCTTGGGACAGCGGACGGCGATCGTGTCACGTTCAAGACCAGGCAATATAAAGGTGATTGGGGCTGGCCAGTATTTCGCGAGAATCGAGCGCTGTGAAGCGTCCGGCCGCGCTACGCGATCGATGTCGTTAGGGTGGGCGATGAGAACTATGACTTGAGTCGTGTCGCGCCCTTTGATCGCCGCGATCTCGTGGAGCGCTCGAGGATGGCTCAAGACGGCGCTGATCCCATAAATGGTGTCGGTGGGGGTCAGGAAGAGGGACCGTCGCAGTGTTTCGAGCGTCTCCCCCTCAAGAAGATTCATCGCAAGCGGAAGGGTCACTGTTTCCATCGCTTCTCAATCTCTACCGCCGACTTCTCGAGCATCTCACTCAGTTCGCGTCGGTAAGTCTGAAGCCGTTCGGTGAGACCTTGGTCATGCGTTGCCAAAATCTCCACCGCGAGGACCGCGGCGTTTTGGGCGCCCGAGTCGCCGATGCCCATCGTCGCAACGGGGATTCCCCCAGGCATCTGGGCTGTCGACAGAAGTGAATCCATGCCGTTGAGATCGGAGGAGGGAAGTGGAACGCCAATCACCGGGAGCACCGTCTTTGAGGCGATGACGCCGGCCAGGTGTGCGGCGTGCCCCGCCATGGCGATGATGACCTTTGTCTCCGGGCCCAACTTGTCGAGAATATCCAGAACCCTTTTCGGAGATCGGTGGGCTGAGGCCACCGAGTAGCGGTGGGAGACCTCAAACGTTTTGAGGACTTCGCTACACTTCACGGCGAATTGTTCATCGGAACTTGAGCCGGTCAAGATGAGTACTTTCATATTCCCTTTCCAATGTCGGTTCGAAAATGCATTCCGCGCCACCCAATGTTTGAGAGAGATTTGTAGGCAATCTCGCGCGCGGAGGCAACGGTAGCGGCTTTTGCACCCACGCCTAGTATCCGTCCACCACCGGTCACCCAAGAGTCGCCAAGTTTGTCGATACCCGCGCTGAAGAGTTGGCTGGAGTGAAGAGTACTCTCGAGACCTTGAATGGTGTCGCCGCCGGTGGGTTTCCCTGGGTAACCTTCGGCGGTGGCGACCACATACACGGACATATCCTTGGACCACAGGGGAGGGGGAAGCGCGGAGAGCTTCCCGTCGGCTGTCGCCCAGAGCAGATCGACCAGATCACTCTCCAGGCGCATGAGAATAGCCTGCGTTTCAGGATCTCCGAAACGGACATTGAATTCCAAAACAAGCGGCCTTCCACGTGAGATCATTAGGCCAATGAAGAGTGCGCCATTGTAGGCGAGTTTTCGCGTCTTGAGACCTCGCACAATGGGGGCGACGATCGTTTCCTCTATGACTGCCTTGAGATCCGAGGTCAGAAAGGGCGAGGGTGACACGGCTCCCATGCCGCCGGTGTTGGGCCCCTCGCCATCGTCAAAGATGCGTTTGTAGTCGGTGGCCGACTCTAGCGCCACGAAGCACTCTCCGTCGCACAGGCCGATGTAACTGATCTCGGTGCCATCGACAAAGTCCTCTATAAGAATCGTGTGGGGAGGTTTTCCAAATTCTGCATCTTTGAAGACACGTTGGGCGAAGGCTACGATATCGGCCGCTGAGGAGGCGATAACTACCCCTTTTCCTGCGGCCAACCCGTCGTACTTCAAGACGAGGGGAAAGCGTGAGAGCGTGAATCCTGTCAGCTCCTCCCAGGAATGCACCACCATGTGGGGGGCGGTAGGAATGCCGAACTCCCCCATGAACTCTTTGGCAAACAGCTTACTCGTCTCTAGACGAGCGGCGGAGCTATTGGGGCCGACCACCCTGACGCCCGCCCTGCGTAGCTCATCGGCGTAGCCTTGCCCAAGAAGCGTCTCGGGTCCGACGACGGCAAGTTCAATTGCATTCTCTTGGCAAAAGCGGGCCACCTCGACCGCCCCAGCAGCGCGAGGGAGGTTGGCCTTTTCAATGCGATCGCGGAAGAGGCCGGCGTTGCCGGGGTGACAAAACACCCGCTCGCAGCGGGAGCTCTCTCCGATCTTCTTGGCCAGAGCGTGTTCTCGGGCTCCGGAACCCAGGACGAGTGCCTTCATAGAGGCGGGCACTATAGCAAATGCTTAAGAGGGGGGGAAGACTCGTGAATCGCTGGGGTCGGTTCTCAGGGATTTGTGGCGGCGACAAGGGCGGGGATGTAGTTAGGGTGGAAATTCAGGATCTGTTGGATCTGACTTTCCGCCTCGGGTTTTCGCCCATTTTGGGAAAGGTACTCGGCATAAGCCCAATGAGCGATGGCGCTCGAGGGTTCCAGAGTGAGGGCGAATTTGAAGTCGTTTTCGGCATCGTTTTTGCGGCCGAGTGATGCTTGGGCCTGAGCGCGGGTGACATAGGCGAGTGTGCCGAAGTCGCGCAAATCGCCGTGGAGGACCTCGAGCGTTGACGTCAGATCTTTGAGAGAGCCGCTTGCGAGGTCTTCGCGCAGAAGCACAAGCTGTGCAAACCGATTGCCGTGCGAGGCTAGCTCGCGAACCCCTTTGCTTTCCGCGCCCCCACCGCTGAGACCCTGGATGAGATGGCGGCCGAGAATCCGTTCCGGATGAGAGGCGCCGTTCATGAGGTGGGTGTAGACGCTTAAGTATTCAAGGGGGTTGGTTTTCTCGTGAAAAAAACCCCACGGCGGTGGGGAGAGTTGTTCATAGGATGGGTCTCGAAGGATCATCTGGCGCAGAATGGTCTGGGCGAGCGCTGTGTCCTGCCGACTGGCTGCGAAGAGCGCGTAGTAGATGTACGAAACCCAGCGATCGGGGTCGAGCTCGACCGCCTTGCGAAAACTCTGTTCGGCCTGCTGGTAGTGACCGAGTTCGCTGCGTGCGCGCCCCTTGTAGATATGGACGATCCACAGATCGGGGAGCTCGAGCTCGGCGAGTTGAAGATAGTCGAGCGATTGGATGAAGCGCTCCTGCTTCAGGTAGGCGCGGCCGAGATTAAATCGGGCGGCGGCGTCTTTCGGGTCCAGTTGGAGCGCCTCGAGAAAATGGTTTTCGCCCATGTCACCTTCACCCTGGGAGAGCATGAGGAAGCCTAGCCACCTATGGACGGGCGCTTTGATTGTCGCCGGGTGATCTTCGGAGAGGACCTGGGTCAAAAGTTTCTTCGCTAGGCCCAAGTTCTGGCTGTGAGTGATGAGAACGGCCGCCATCGGAATGATGTAAGCGGGGTAATCGGTCGGCTTGGCATCGCTGTGGTGCTTGGTGAGAATGTTCAATGCGATTGTTGTCTCACCGCGGTTGATAAGAGAATAGATTGTGGCGAGGAATTCAGAACCCGCTCTGTTTTCACTCCGGATACGGCGTTCGCGGGATCCCACGTTGTGACTCTGCATGATCAGCGACCAGATTCCCAGAATCAGAAGAGATCCCATGATGAACGGGGCGACCTTGCTTTGGAGAGTCTGAATCGACATGGGGGTGGGAGGGACCAATTTGGGTTCGGGGAGCGAGGGCCGCACGTGAGCCATCGCTGTATCGATCGTCTGCGTGGTCTGGGTGACCGTTTGGTTGCGAGTGGACGTGCGCGTAACCTCCTCGTCGGTTGTGAGAAGGACGTCGGCCTTCATCCATGGCGCATTTGACGGCGCGATTTCGTCCATGGGATCGAAGAGATCTCGATCCAAGTGATCCTTGAGTTCGGCCTGATCAAATGGCCCCAAGATCTCGCCTGAGCGAGTGCGGACCAACCACAATCTGTTGTGCTTGGGATTCATGCAATCCTTCGGGTAATTATCGGAATTTTGTAGGGAAAACCTAAGTCGGCGGGTATTATGGGGGGCGTTGTGGTCGACTATATCCTTGGAGTTCTCAATACTTTCGTAGCGCTGTTTGTCATCGTTGATCCCTTCGCGATGGTGCCCGTTTACTTGACTCTCACTGAACGCTTTTCAGCGGAAGCGGTGAAAAGAACGCGCCGCAAGGCGACCTTCGTTGCGTTTGGAATATTGTCGACCTTTGGTCTGACGGGTCTGACGGTCTTTAATCTCTTTGGGATAACGTTGCCGGCCTTTCAGATTGCGGGTGGGATCCTCCTGCTCCTGCTCGGTGTGGCTCAACTCAACAACAGCCGTCCTCGAGTGAAACAGGAGGAGACCGAGGAGGGACTCGATCGAGAGGATATCTCCGTCTTTCCCTTGGGGACGCCCCTGTTGGCCGGCCCTGGCGCGATTTCGACAGTAGTTCTTTACTCTACCCGATTGGATGGCGTTCTCGGGACCTCGCAGTTGATCTTGGCGCTTGTGATGGCGTTGACTGCTACCTATCTCGTTCTCAAAGGGGCTCACTTTTTGTTCCGCTGGCTCGGTAAGACCGGACTGAATCTTCTCACTCGGATCATGGGTCTCATTCTCACTGCCGTTGCCGTTCAGTTTGTGCTGAACGGAGTGAAGGGCGCCCTCCAATTTTTTCAGTCATGAGTCGTGTCGTGTTGGCCTACATCACGTTGCCGAGTTTAAAAGTGGGGCAGACTTTGTCGAGGGCGCTTTTGCGAGAGCGGCTGGTTGCCTGCACCAATCTCTTCCCCTCCATGGAGTCGCACTACTCATGGAAGGGTAAGCGGGAAGTGTCGCGAGAGGTGGTGATGATCGCAAAGACTACCGCAAGCCAAGCGAAGAGGCTTGAGCGTTTTGTTTTGAAACACCACCCTTACGAGTGCCCGTGCATTCTTTTTGTGAATGCTGTTGCAACAAGTGGCTACGCGGCTTGGTTGAAAGAGTCTACCGACGAGCAATGTCGGGGGCCACGACCTTCGCTACGGGGCCGCTGCCGTAGAGCCTTCGGTACCAATAGTAATTCGTCAGGACGTACCCGACGTAATCGCGCGTCTCGCGGTAAGGGATGAGATCGATAAAAAGGAGCGGATCCTCCATCGTATAGCGACGGAGCCAACTCTGAACCGGTTCCTCTCCGGCATTGTAATTGGCCAGAATGAGAAAACCTCTCCCGGCCCACACTCGGTTGAGCTCTCCGACGTAGCGACCCCCAAGCCGTATATTTGTTTCCGGATCGTAAAGCTCGTTGGCGTTGCTGAGCCCCAATCGATTCCCTGTCGGAATGGAGAGTTGCATGAGGCCGCGTGCGTTGGCAGGCGATTGAGCGAGGGGATCAAATTTGCTCTCTTTGTGCGCGATAGCCATGAGCAGGTAGGGATCGGTGTGATCGGCGTAGCGTTCGAAAAGACTTGAGAAGGCCCTCGGGTAGGCGAGTTCGAGGGTAGTTCGAGAGAGAAGCCGACGAGACTCTATGAGAAGTTCTGGTACCACGTTGACCTTTGTTTTGAAATCGCCGAGGTCCGCCAGGTAAACCTTGAGAGCTCCTGACTTGCGCACTCGGATGCTTAAGGCCCAGTCGATGAGCACGGCAGCGGCGGCGTCAAAGTTGAAGGAACGCAAGACTTCCGCTTGGTGGATGATGCTATTGAGCTTCTGAGAGCCCGAGCGGGTTTGCCTAGTAAAACGGCTCGCGGCGAGTAACGCGACAGCGCCGTCTTCGCCATTCTCCGACGCCGCGACTAGCGAATGGAACGCGAACGGGTATTGGTTCCTCAGGCGATGGTAAATGGCCTGAGCGCGTTTGTGATCACCCGATTCGGCGAGGAGTCGGTAATGCCAGTAAAGCGGCCGTCCTGAAAAGGCGTCAGTGGGTCGGACTCCTGAGAGAATGCGAATGGCCCGCGGGTAGTCCTTTTGCCAAATACGGAGAAGTGCGGCGCGAACGAGAAAGTTCTCTCTGTCGATGGGTGAACCCCGAAGGCAGCGGGCGGCCCATTCATAGAGTTGGGCGGACTTGAGGACGTGCCTTGGGTCAGGAAAAAAGTCCTCGAGTGTAGCGGCGGCAGCCACCGCCGGCATGTTTGGACATCTCTTCTCTTCGAGCGCCTGGGCGGAGAGGGTCGTGAGGATTTCGACAGGGAGCGGAGCATAGGACTTGAGCAGCGACTGTTTTTCCGCAGTGCGGGCGGCTTTCCAATTGGTGATGCGTCCCTTTTCGATCTGAAGCGGGAACGCCGTGATGATTTTCGCAATGAAGGGCGGGGGCTCTTCGAGCCGCTTGTGCTGGAACGAGGCCCAACGATTTCTTTCTCGGATGCTAGGGCAAAATGGATTGGAACTTGCGCCCCGACAGCTTTGGATCAGAAGCCCCGAGGCCTGGGCACCCAAAAGCCCTTCGACAAATTGACTGAATCTCAAGGCCTGCGTCTTGAGTGTGGGCGATTGGATCTCGCGTTCGATCTCGGCCACAAGCTTCACATCATCATCGGGGGTGATCTCCGGCCCGAGTGCGCGTAAGCGTGGCCCTTCCGGTGAGGCACAGGACATCAGAAACGGGAGAACAAGAAGCCCCCCGAGAGCTTGGCCCCAACCCTGTCGCATCGGTCCATTCTATAACAATCGGGGCTGAAAGAAATGAACGCTTAGCGACAGGCCGGAATCTTCACAAGGGCGCTGTCCTCGTTAGGGCCGTCGACCAACGTGACGTGGATCTCCTTCCCACTGGAGTCCAGACGGGGATTCTCAATCCACTCCTCGTCCCAGTTCCAAAAGTCCTGGGCGAGCGCCAGCTGAATGAGCTTCACCGCCTCACGGGGATCTCCCTTGTAACAAACATCCTCCAGACCGCCGCCGGTGTAGCAGTGGGTTTCCTGATCGGTGAATTGTTTTTCTTTCATGCACCAGATCTCGGCGCCGAAGCTGGTCTTTCCTGTCCCTTTGGCGAGAAACTGACGGGCACGATCGAGCTTAGCCGAAAACTCTTTGCCCTTAAGCTTCAGGGCTTCATCCAGGATCACCTTGACGAGCCGAATCTGGCGAAGGCTGGGTTCTCCCTCGTGGGTCAGAGTCGTCGTCGGCCCCTTTTGGCTAGCACCTAGTAATATCGAAACGGCGAGTAACGGCATCCAAGACTTCATCGGTTCCTCCTCTTTAGATGCGATGTATCAAAATAAGGCTTGGATGCCTAGGGATCATTGTCGAGAAACAACCATTTTTGCGCCATACCACTTCCGCAATCTGGGCCCATTCTGGAGGGGTCCCTAAAGGATTAGGCTATGGGAAAATGGATTTTCCACACAATATTCCTTAGCACGCTTGCGGCCTGCGATTCGAGCGTGAGTTCACACCCCCACTCTGGGAAGTTGGCGATCCTTTCGATCGCTGGCCTGAGTGTCTATAGCTTTCCGGGGACGTCCGTGGGAACAGCTACGATCCACGCATTTACCGTCAGCAATGTGGGTGATCTCGATGCCTCTTCGATGTTTGCTCAATTCTACGTGTCGGCGTTTTCGTTCACGGGAGGGCTGTACCCTGGTGTGAACGGAAGCTGCGGGGCGTCGCTTGCACGTGGCGCCTCGTGTTTAATAGAGGTCGCTTTTGCGCCGAGCTACGCCGGCACCTTCAACGACACGATCCAAATTCAATACTTTAACGGCGCGTCAAATCATTCGACCGAGTATCCGCAGGTTTTCGGCGCGGGTAATTAACAGCGCTTTAACACTCGCTAAGGAAGGGTTCGGATAGTCCACAACCTTTTTCCGGCTTTAGCCGATCCTGAAAGTAACAAAAGTCACTCCACAAAAAATCCGGGGGGGTTATGAAAGCCGCACTAGTCCTTTCTGTTTTCTCATTTGCGTCAATGGGGGCGGTCATCGGATCGTTCACCGTTGAACTGCCGCGATCATTTTTGATTCATCAGCAGATCAAGAGTGACGACACATACATCTTGGGGCTTGAGGCGTCGGGGGGTTATGTCAACGTGATGGCCCGCCGTTCGAGTGAGGCGTTCTCTCCGGAAGAGCATTTCTTCAATGACGTGGAGGTGCTGCGGGCGCCGTCGGTGGAGCGTGTGGGAGCATTTCAATGGTGGCTGAGCGATACGAAACGAGTAGCGCCGATGGGGTTGGCTAACGAAATCTCCTATTCCACCAACTTCTTCACGGAGGTGGCTGGCTGGCAGATTTTTGGTAACAGCCGTCATGAGGACCGCCTCAAGGCGCAGGAGAATGCGCACGCTGTGCTGTCGGTGCTCGCGCAGAAGGACCTTCGTTCACTCACGGGGCCTGAGTACGCCGGCAAGAAATATTATTTGGGTTGGGGTGCAGCCGGTGTGGGCGACCCAACAATGATGCAGAACGAAGTGAAGTATGACGTGCTTCACACGCACAATATATTCACCTCGAGCCTCGGCGGTGACTATATCGGCACAAAGCTCGTCGGACCGAGTACGGCTACGGCCTTTGCGATTCGCAACGCCTGGAAGGCGATTGGGAAGGAGATGAAGCCAGAGGATATGTACGTGCAATATTCGAGCGGGCACGGCAGCCACACGGGCCTTGGAGTCGGCGTGAGTTACGCTGAGATTCGAGACACAGTCTTGGGCTACCCGGCGCAAGAGCTCGTTGTGTTCATCATGGCCTGCTATTCCGGGAGCCTCGTGCAGGCCTTCGACGCCAAGAAGACTGTGTGGGGCGACTGGAAGAGCAAGGGGCGGACACTTTTTGTATTTGCCTCAAGCGGCGCGCAGGAGACATCGAGCACGGGGCCGGGAACCGATCCGGATGAAGAGAATGGTCCGAACGGCAGCGCGGGAAGTGCCTTTGGATTTTCTCTTTGGAAGGCCCTCATCGGCTACGCTGACGGCTATATTGATGGCGTGAAGGATGGCTATCTGTCGCTGGCTGAGATTGAGAAGTTCACCAAGGCAAAGTCTTTGAGCGTGGGCGATCACAACCCGGTCGCAACGGGCGTCTACAATTCAGCGCTCATCATGAACAAGGTGCCACCGAAGTCATTCCGCGACCAATATGATCGGATAATGTCCGATGCTGAACTCAGCGACGCCATCCAACGCCTCGACGCCGAAATGCGCATTCAGTGATTCGCTATTTTTCGGTGGAGAGAGGGTAGAACGGGGAGATGCGTTTGATCTTCTCGGCGATGGCCTGCACCTGCGTGGGGCTCGCTTTGAGGAGACGCGCCTTGAGCTTCTTGATCTTGGACCTTCGTGCGCGTTTGCGCCGGATATCCTCGCGGCGAGTGACTCGACCCATAAACAACCTCCATTTAGGCCACCAACGTAGCGGGATCAGGGGTGTTTCGCAAGCGGGGTGGCGCTGGGTGTCTATCCAAGAAGCGCCGCGCATCAAATTAACCCCTTTAAGCGTCGATACGAAGGGTGAATGCTTGCGTTTGCCAACTACTTCTGGGAGCACCCACTTCTTAAGAGTCACATCCGAGAGCTCGACACCGGGGCGGTTCTTTTTCACCAGAACGAAATGGGCCAGTCGATGTTTATCATCCTCTCGGGGCTCGTGGAGCTCCTCGCGGAGGAGGGGCCGCAGATCCAGGTTGTCACGATCATCGAGCCCGGTCAGTTTCTGGGAGAGCAGGCGATCATTCGGGATTCCCCTTTTCGACGAGTCTTTGGGGCGCGGGCTCGCTGCCCGGTGAAGGTGCTCGAACTGAATAAGGCCGGGGTGGAGAAGATTCAACTGCAGTCCCCTCCGCTTCTCATCGACATCCTGAAAGGGATCTTTTCGGTGGCAAGCGACCGGCTGCACCGGGCGAACCAGATGATCACCATTCTGCGCTCGAGCAATAACGAAGCGCGGCTCCTGTCCCTGATTCTATTTTTCTGCAAAACGGCTGGCCACAGTGGTCCGCAGGGGATTGAGGTCGTCGTGGAGAGTTCAACCATCCGGTACTATGTCGAAATGAGCGAAGCGGAGATTCAGGCGTCGCTCGCCAAGTGGGAGGATGCCCTTCTTATCAGCCGTTCGGGGCGCGGTGTGCTCACCGTCTTCGACGAGCCCGCCCTTGCCGCCAGCCTGAGTGCGCTCGCCGACGTTAGACCGATTGCGTAGTGTCCGGGCCTAAGAACGGTGCAACACTAGACCCTATCGGGGGGAAAATGAAATACGTTATCGCGCTGGCACTCCTTCTCTATGGTTGTGGCCACTACAATGGCGAGCACGTCTGGTATCGATCTATTGGCGGTATCTCCAACAATCTGAAACATCTCAACTGGGGGACGGCCTACGCATACCTTTCGCGCAGAACCCCCAACGTTTATTCCGATGGGATTGGCCAGCCCTCGGGTGGGGGCCGTCCCAGCCCGCGTGAGATCAGCAACCGTCTTTTTGTGCAGGAGGGGGATGCTCCGGACGAGCATGGAATTTCGGATTGGGCCTGGCAATGGGGACAATTTCTTGACCACGACATCTCCTTGTCGGAGCCGGTCGCAAACGATGGGGAGCCCTTTCTCATTGCTATTCCCACAGGCGATCCGATTTTTGATCCCCAAGGAAAGGGCGGTCAGTGGATGCCCTTTGTCAGGAGCTATCACAGTGTGACGGGCGACTCACCGCAAAATCCGCGAGAACAGCTCAATCAAGTGACGTCGTTTATCGATGCTTCTCAGGTCTACGGATCGGATACCACGCGCGACAAAACCATTCGGGTGGGCGGGGCCGACTCACTCGATCCCGCACCCTTTTTGGTGTCGAGTAACGACACGAACCAGGACGGCGAATATCTGCTTCCGCGCAATGTATTCCATGTGGCCAACTGCAGTTACGGCGTTCAGGCGAAGGAGAACCTTTTCCTTTCGGGCGATGTGAGGACCAACGAAGTGCCTGGTCTGATTACGATCCACACCATCTTCATGCGTGAACACAACCGTGTTGCGAAAGAGTACGTCACGCGATTTCCGCAGGCCTCCAATGATACGGCTTTTCAATATGCGCGCAAATGGCTCGGGGGAGAGATGCAGGTCATTACGTACACAGAATTCTTGCCAGCGCTCTTGGGGGATCTCGCCCCTGGCCTCGGTGGTCAATACAACCCTGAGCTCGATCCCGGTCTCTCGAACGAATTCACGACGGTGCTTTTTCGGTTTGGCCACTCAATGATTCCGTCCACGCTGGCCAGAGTCGACAAGTCTCGGCGCCGAGAGGCTTCCATCCCTCTTCACGATGCGTTCTTCGAGCCCAAGTGGGTTTCGAAGTCCTCCGACCTCGACCTGATTGTGCGGGGGCTCGCGAGTCAGGTGTCGCAAAGAATCGATCTCAAGGTTGTCGAGCCACTCAGGAGTTATCTTTTTGAGCTGACGCAGACATACGGACTCGATTTGGCCGCCCTCAACATCCAGCGCGGGCGCGACCATGGTATTCCCGATTACAATACCATGCGCGCGGCCTACGGACTGCCTCGCGTGACCGAGTTTTCGCAGATCACTTCGAATACGACGACTCAGAAGACGCTGAAGGATCTCTACGGCTCCACTGATAATATCGACGCTTGGGTCGGAACACTCGCCGAGGATCATCTTCCAGGAGCATCCGTTGGGCCACTCGTGGCGGCGGGGCTTATCGACGCGTTCACGCGTCTTCGGGATGGCGATCGATTTTGGTTTGAGCGGGATCCAGTTCTAACGCAGAGCGAAGTGGCAGAGCTGCGCGCGACTCGTTTGTCGACGATTGTGAAGCGAAACACTGGCGCCACCGATCTCCCCAATGATCTCTTTCATGTGATCAAACGTTAATGGTGCCGTTTTTCTAAAAACAATTTTGCAGTGGCGTTTCGCACCTGCGTTTAGGCTCAAAACGAGTTGGCACACACCTTGCTGTAAATTGCTTCGGGGGAGGGCATTCTTGATGATTGCACCACGAGTCCTTGGCATCTTACTGGGTCTTACACTTCTCATCGGATGTGCCCGCCCGATTCCCATTCCCAACCCAGTCACCCAAAATGAGGTCCAGACCAATCGTGTGATTGGGGACGACAGGTCTGGCTACCAGGTTGTGGGCAAGGCGGCGCTGGGGTCGGCGGTGGCGGGCAATCGGATCTTCACCCCGGAATCCGAGGTGGGCGGGCTTCTCTTAAGGGGGCTTGCCAGTGGGACCTCCGTCCCCGTGGGTGGTTCGGGTTCGAATCTGGTTTTGGGTTTTCCAACGAGTCTTATCGGCGAGCGGCAGGTGTTCGGCGGTGTGATTACGGCGGTGTCGGACAAGAATAATGAGGATCTCGGGGGCCTTAAGCTCACCGATCTCACGCCGGTCCATGTGAGGACCGCGATCTTGGATGCCGGTGGGGGCAAGTTTGTGTTTTCTCTCCTGGGCTGCACGGAGAACTGCACCGAGGGCTCCGAGGAGAAGCAGATCTTAGCGGTGCCCGTGGTCGGTTTGGATCGGGACCAACAGACGGTCCTCATCGACCTCGGCACCGTCGGGGATGAGCTCAACCTCATCAAGACGATCGATCCTGAAGGCTCGTACACAAAGCTCAAGACCAAGAGCTCGAAAACGGTGTCGATAGACTATTCGCTTTCGACCCTTGTATTTGACGTCGAGGTGACGATGGTGCCCATTGAGACCTTGGTAAACCCGCCACCAGAGACGGTAATCACAATTCGTTGGTACCTACGCCTCACTTCGACCTTCAATCCGGCCTTCACGGCTCGCGGAGCGACAAAGGGGGTGGGGTTTTTCATGACTGAGCGGTCAGCCGAACCTGTCATTGAACGCCGATCGCTTCCGCTGGCCGGGACTGCGTTGATCGCACCTCAGCGGGTTCACTATTTTCTCAAGAACATTCCCGAGCAGTTTAAGGCGTCGTTTCGGGCGTCGTTCGATGAATGGAACGGCCACTTCAAGGATCTCCTCGGTCAGGAACTATTGAGCTACGACTTCGTGGCTGTGAACGATCCGCGCTCTGTGCTGCTTGTGACCGGCGATCCTCGCTTCAACATCGTGGAATGGGATGTGGTCAATGCTGCGCCGTACGGTGGGCTTGGGCCGTCAATAGCGAATCAGTTTACGGGGGAGATGCTGACCTCGAACGTACTCATTCAGGGGCCCCGAATCCTTAAGATCTATTCGACGTGGTTTCAGGCGAGTGAGACGGCGCGTGAGATGAGCGCTCGCGGAGACGAAAACGGGGCGAATCGGGTTATGCGCGATTTTGCGCGGAGCGTGCGTGCGGACGAGGAGTCTACCGCGAAGACTCGCTTCAAGATTGACATCGGGCAGCGGCTTCATTTTCGAGTGCGGTCGGAGGACCCTCAGGTGAGCGATCCGATTATGCAGCGGGAGGATTTCGATCCCATTCCGACTGGCTTCACATTCGAGAGTTATATGCCCGGTTATTTTGAGGACATGCTCGAACATGAACTGGGGCACAATTTTGGTTTGCGGCACAATTTTCGAGGGAGTCTCAAAGGGGCCGAGACACCAGTGTTGGGAAAGGTGTCGGCGTCCTGCATGGACTACCTCGGGCGGGGTTTCCGGTACCTCGACCGTGTTGGGCCCTATGATCGGGTGGCGATTTCCTACGGGTATCTTGGGAAGCTTCCGATGGAGACAGGTGCTTTTTGCACGGACGATGACGTGGCCGACGTTGAGAACCTTGAGAACTCGGCTGAGTGCTCGAGGGATGACGCCACGCCCGATCCGTATTCCTTCTTTGAAAAGCGACTCGATAGAGCCATTGGGCTTCTCGTGAACAAGGGATCCCCTGAGGCACCGATCTGGAGCTTGGATGATATGAAGCGCGAGTTTACTGTCGCGATCAATGGTCTTGGGCTCTACGGCGCGACCGCAGAAGTCACTGGTGACACCTGGTCCAATTTCTTTGGCGTGGCCGGTCGACCCAATTCCGCCAAAAGGGTGAAGGAATTCGTCTCGAAGGATCTCTCACTCCGACTGTGTGACCCGGCTCTCAATGACGTGGTGAGTGCAAAGAGCGGTGAGGCGGCGAAGGCGGCCACGCTGGCCAATATCACGGCAATGCGTAAACGTGCGTTAGAACTCCTCACGCCGATGAAGGCGCTGGAGGCGAGCGGTCTCGGCTGCCAGTAGTGAGTTCTTCAAAGCCGCTTGCGGAGGTGCCCTACGCGGACTTTCGCAGTGGTCTGCGTGAAGCAGGGGTTGGGATATTTGTGTCGTCGAGGCGGCTCTTAAGGCCCAAGAGCCCCCAGAACATCTGAAACGGATCGCGAAAGAGGGAGACTTTGGATCCGGCCTTATCCACCCACGAGATCGGGAGTTCAAGGATCCTTCTTCCGGAGCGGTAAAGAAGCACGAGGAGTTCCGTGTCCCACAGCCAACGTTGATTTTGGATCAGGGGAAGAAGCGGCATCACTTCGCTCCGCAGGAAGAACTTGCAGCCGCATTGCGAATCGTAGATGGGAATATCGAAGAGAAAAGAAAAAAGCGTGGCAAACACCCGACCGATGATGTGCCGCAATGGGCTGCGCTCGACGTCCCTCCCAAGAAGTCGTACGCGACTCCCCAAGACAGCCGCAACGGGTTCCGCCTCCCGCGTGTGGGAATTGAGCTCTTCATAGAGTCGCACTACCTCATCGGCGCCTATTGATCCATCGGCATCCACAAAGCCGATGATCGGAGTTTTGGCCTTGTGAAAGCCCAGCGCCAACGCGGCTCCTTTTCCTCGATTGAGCGGCTGTCGGATCAAAGATAGCGAGATCTGGGGATATCGTTGGGTAATCTGGTTGAGTGCTTCACCGACCCGAGCGAGCTCCTCCGGTCTTGAACCGTCATCCACCACAAGAACGGCGAGCGGCGTTGGGCCAATGGCCGCGCATAGCGCGGAAAGAAAAGGCGGAAGACGTCTTCCCTCGTTGTACGCCGGCACCACAACGGTCGCGCTCATTTGTCGTTTAGGATTGAAAACCAAGTTACCCCTCAGCTGGGCTAGCGCCAGCATTAGAGTGATTGTGTCTAAAGTTTGTGCAGGAATGATGCGGGGACGGGGATCACATTTTCTTAACAATGTCGCGATAATCTCATGGGAATGGTTGTACGTTTGCTGCTATCGATGATGGTTATCATTACGATTTCCCAGCCTCTCAACGCTTGGGCAAGGGGGAACCTTTCGGGGCTTCTTGCAACCCGCCATAATCTTGAGGTCCAGCTGAATCAAACCTCAGATCTATTGCTCCTGATTATTCAAAAGAATGCCGGCGCGGCTGTTCAGCCAGATGCTGAAAGGGTCATGCGGGATCTTCAGAAGCAGATTGCGGAAATTGCGGAAAAGCTCAGGGCTCTTGATCAGAAGCTTGAGTCGGCGAGGCGATAGTCTTGCTCTCTATTCATTTCTCAAAGCCTCAATCACCTGGAGGCGCTCGGCCTTAAGCGCCGGGATCATGCCTGAAGCTAACCCCACCACTAGAATCGAAACTACAGCGACGGAGAAGGCCAGCGGATCAAAGACCCAGGCGAAGGTGAGCTTGGTGATGAATTGGGCTGCGAGCCAGATGATCGATTGATAAAGCGCAAAGCCGATCAGAATTCCCAAAAGGCCCGCGATGGCACACAGAAAAACCGACTCAAGTAAGAACTGTATGCGGATGCTTCGGTGGGTGGCGCCGAGAGCTTTTCTGAGCCCAATCTCCTTGAGCCGTTCCGAGAGGCTGACGAGCATCATATTATTGATTCCCATTCCCCCGACGCCTAGGGTGATGAGCGCGATGCAGCTCAGCATGATCGTGAAGAGACCCAAAAACTTCCTCATCTGGGCGAAAAGAATGGCGTCGTTGTTGACGTGGAACTCGCCGCTCGCCCCATATTTTTGATTGAAGAACTTGCGAATCCCTTTGCCGGTTCTCTCGAGATCGCTTCCGGCTCTGAGTTGCATGGAGACCGTTGTGATGCGGTTTCGCCAGTAGTCGTGTTTGGCCTGGAAGTAGGTCATCGGGAGGAGCAGTTCGGAATTGGGTTTGCGCCAATCGTTGTTACTGCTCATGGCCTTCATCACGCCAATGACCTGGCAGGGGTAGGGGTCCTTATCCGAGGCGACAAAGAGAATCTCTCCTAAGGGGGAGCGATCGCTGAAAAGGCGGCGGACAATGTCGGTGCCGATGACACAGACGGGACTCCCCTGATCAATGTGATAGGGCGTGATCGGACGCCCACTTTCGAGCTCTCGGTTGACAATTGTGAGATACGGAGCCTCGACCCCGAAGACCGCAACATCATTGTCCGAGCTTTGGCCTCCGTAGGTGATGGTGCTGCCCCAATCGGTGAGGACCGGACTGATGAGCTCCACTTGGGGGAAAATACGGGGGATTGTCTTCACATCCATTTCGTTGTCGAAGGACATGAAAGGGGGACCGGTGAGGTCGACCGCCTTGGCGTGCCAGTTGTGGTGGCCTCGCACCACCACGCGATTGATGCCCAGATCCTTGTAGCTCTCTATAATTCGATCCTTGATGAATTGACTCACCGTGATCATCGCCAGAACCGCCGCGATGCCGACCGTGACGCCAATGAGTGTGAGAAACGCTCGTCGCCTGTTTCTATTGAGATTCTCCAAGGCCACCGGCAGCACTCCTCGGATGAGACGGGGCCAGGAGAGCGGAAGCGGGGCGGCCCGTTCGGCCCCTTGCGTGTCAGCCACTGGCCGAGACGAGGTGGTGACCTCAAGCACTCCGTCTCGGATCTTAAGGCGTGTTCTACAACGGGCCGCGATCTCGGGCGAATGGGTGATGAGAATGATGGTCTTGCCGCGCCGATTGAGCTCCTCAAGGAGCCCCATGATGTTTTCCGCGTTCTTTGTGTCGAGGTTTCCGGTCGGCTCATCGGCCAAGATCAGATCCGCGTCATTCATCAGAGCTCTCGCCACCGCTACGCGCTGCTGCTCCCCACCGGAAAGCTGATTGGGATGGTTGTCGATTCGGTGCTCTAGCCCTACCGTCCGAGCGAGCTCCTGAGCCCGGGCCCTTTGCTCCTCGGTGACCCGTTTGCGCTCGCAGGGGTAGCTCGCGGGCAACACGATGTTTTCAGTGACCGTTGCACGGGCCAAGAGATAGAACTGCTGGAAAACAAAGCCAATGGTTCGATTGCGAATCGCGGAGAGCTCGTCCTCTCCTAGCTGTGTGACGTCGAGGTCGTTCAAGAAGATGCGCCCCGATGTTGGTTTCAGGAGGCATCCGAGGAGGTAGAAGAGAGTGGACTTCCCGGAGCCTGAAGGTCCCTCGATGGCGACGAAATCACCGCGATTGACGGTGAAGGAGACGTTGTTTAAAACGCGTACGGTCTGGTGCTCCGTTTTGTAGTCGAAAAAGAGATTTTCGGCTTTCAGAATCATGAGTGTTTGTCGGGGAGCGCTGCGAAATCGACCATCTGAACGCGGTCGCCCTGTATGAGGCCGTCGAGGATCTCAAAGGCCGATTCGTTGCGCAGTCCAACCCTCACCGTGCGCTTCGTGCCATCGGCCAGGGTGACAAAAAAAACCTCATCCTTTTTTTGAACGTATTCGTGAGGGAGAAGAAGCACGTTGGTGCGCTTTTCCGTGATGATGTCGACGAGACAGGACATTCCGGGACGGAGATCGCGATCCTTGTCCAGGACCTCGATGCGGACATTGAATTCCACCGGATCACCGGCGCGGTTCCAGTTCCCCTTTTCTTTCGCGGCGATGGCGATGTCTCGAATGATGCCATGGTAGGCGTGCTTCGGAACAGCCATAGCCTTGATGAGCGCCTCGCCCCCGCGCCGAATCTTCGCCACATCGGTTTCGGGGACATCGGAGGTGACGATGAGTTTTGTCAAGTCATCTACCCGTGCAATGGCGTTTCCGTCCTTACCCGTCTCAACGTATTCGCCCTCGGTTTTCAAAACCTGCACGACCTCACCGTCAAATGGGGCGAGCATCGGGTAGACCTCTTCGCCGCCCCTTAAACTCTGCACAACGCTCACAAGCGGCATGCCGGCCGTCACTCGTTCTCCCAGGGTGACGAAGATCTTCTTCACGTAGCCACTGTAAGGCGGCGCGATGATGGCGCGGCGCAAGGGCATGAGCATGCCGGCGACGGTCACACGCTGGACCAGTTCTCCGCGTTTCACCTCGCCGAGATTGGTGTCGTTGCTGTTGGTTGATGAGAGCCAGCGGCCCAGGAGCGAATGGTTGCCAGCCACCAAGGCCGCGCTCATTCCTACAAGCGCCCACTTAATGAGAGGTAGTTTCATAAAGGTTGCCCCCGTAGTAAAGAGTCTTGGCCTCGAGATCGCTCAGCGTAAACGCCGTTGTGAGAGCTTGAACACGAGCTGAGAGAAGATTGTTAAGGCTGGTCACGAGATCGAGGTAGCTAACGGCACCGTCGGCGTAGTCGCGCCGAATGACAGTGTAGGTCTCCGTTTCAAGGGCCAGAAGTTCCTGTGACGTTTTGGCGCTCAGCCTCATCTGGGCGACATACTTCATCAAAGAGAGGATGGAAGACTGGAGAGAAAGAAGTGTGTCCTGTTGTCGGGCGGCTTCGAGATCAGCAGACGCTCGGGCGACGGCGACATTACGAGATCGAACACCCCAATCAAGGATGTTGTAGTTGAGACCGAGGAGAAGATTACCGTTTACCCCTTGGGTGGCGGTGAAGGACTGCGCGCTGCCCAGATAATTGGTGTTCGAATAGTTGAGCCCCGCTGTGAGATTGAGTTGCGGCCGGTTCTTTCGCTGCTCAAGTTTTACCTCGAGATCGTTGATCTGATTTTGGAGAACGGCCATTCGCGCCTCAAAGGTCTTCTCCAGGGGCGGCGTGGGCCCGGCGAATTGGGCGGGCTTGGCGGCGGGGATCGGCTGGATTTCAGCCGAAAGTGGGATGGCCAGAATGCGGGCGAGGTCATTTCGCGCTTTGGTCACTGAGGTCTCGGCCGACAGGACATCCATCTTCGTCCGTTGCATCTGGGAATTGAGCCTTAGGAAGTCTTTCCGGGTCTTGAGCCCCTGACGGTACTGTGTAGACACGATCTCAAACTGTTTCTTGAGGGTTTCGAATTGTTCATTCGAAACCGCGAGGAGCAGCGTTTGGAGCGAGAGCTGGTTGAACGTCTGAATCACATCGAGCGTGAGCTGATCCCGCGCCCTCTGCCAATCGAGCTCGCTGAGAGCCTCTTGAAGTTTGGCGCTCTCAATGCGGGTGAGGGACGTGCCGTTGTCATAGAGATTCTCGGTGAGGGTCATCCCCAGTGAACTTTGCCAAGGATCTGCGCCCCCGGCGGGGCTTTGATTGATGAGTCCCACACCTACTGAGACATCCAGCGAAGGCAGAAGCGCTGAGTGGGCGTTGGCCTCCTTTAAGACCGCCGCCTCTTTCTTGAGGCGCGCTTGGCGCAGAGTGGGACTATTCTCAACGGCGATGCGAATGAGGTCCTCTAACGGGGTGGGGGCCGCCTGTGTCAGACCCGATACCATTATCAAGAAAAGGGTGAGGTGATTCACGGAGCTCCCATTCAAACGGACGCTATTGGACTTGGCTCGGTGACCGATATTTTACTGGAAAAGTTGGGGAAACGCATGCCCACGAAATAGCCTCAAGAATTGATGCAACACACCGATAAGAGGGCATGTCATCGAGAATGCTAGTCATTTTGGTATTGGTGGCAACTCTGGGAACGGCCATTACTGGGGAGACATTGAAAGCTCCTCGGCGTCCGAAAAGACTCGTGAACACCAACCCTGACACCGAGTCGACAGAGTTTGTGGAGCCGGCGCCGCTCCAATTGGCCGGAGGAATCGTGCTCGGGCCGCAAATCCCCAGCACGGGCACGGCCGTCGTCGCCTACGGCGCGGAATTTTTGGGGCTCACTGGAAATGATCGCAAGATCCAGTGGGGGGTAGGTGTGTTGCAATCGGCGAGTCAGCAGAGCTTGGTCGGAGCCTATCTCACGACGGCGTCCACCCTTACGCTCTTCACTGGTCGCGTGGGAATCGGAGTCGACATGAATGAACGTGTAACGCTTTATTTCAGCGGCATTGGTGGATTCTTCTTTTCCACCAGCGGGTATTCAATCGCAACGGCGAGTTCAACAACTGCCGTAGCGAGTCCTGGCAACAAAGGCGCCTCCCTTGGCGCGGCGTTGAGTGTTGACGTGAAGGTGGCGCCGCGCATCTCGGTTGCGGGCCAAATAGACACTCAGACGCTTATCACGACGAGTGATTCCTATAACCCCAGCGCCGTGTTTGGTGTGTCCCACATCCTGGGCACTGTTCGGTTTTGGTTCTAAATTCAGCTTCCAACCGATGAGGAGGCGTGGGCCGACGTGTAGTCGTAGGACATCGATCCGCCTTGGGATGCGGCCGCCTGGTCGAGGCTCTTGGAATAGGTGCGCGTCGCGTAGATCTCAACGGCGGCATCCACGGAGAGATCGCTGAGCTCGCTTGAAGAGAAACTCACCGACGTGGCCCCCGAGGCGCTGGTCGATTTGAGCGCAGTGCTCGATTTGGCTGTACTCTGTGAAGCGGCATAGGTGATGTAGACGGTCACCGATTCATCAGCCGTGATGGCCGGCGTGAAGTTGATCGTGACGCCAGAAGCGCGCGAGACGGAGCTCGGGGGCGAGCTCAGGGCCACCGTGTTTTTATTCTCGATCTTGTTCACGAAGTCTTTGCTATTGTTGTCGGTGAAAGTGAACGTATTGGCGGCGGTGTAGCCCGACTTCGATCCATTGTAGGCCGTCCCCAGAAGGGTCGAGGCCGAGAGATCCATTGAGTCCACCTTGATATTGCATTTGCCGTCCATCTTGAGGGTCGTTCCGGTGACGCCAGCCAATCGGAATTGCGCTCGAGTCGAGGTCTCGTCCTCCTTGGTATCGTAGGAAGCGCTGTAGGACTGATAGATCTTGTCCTGGTTCACATCGGTGCAATTGGCCGTGTCGATAGAGCACGCCGAAAGAAGCACTGCCGCCAGGAGTCCAAAAAGATGTGTGAGAGTTTTCATATTGGTCGATATACTCGACTTCCATGAAGGGTATCAAGATCGGAATCGTTGGGCTTGAGTACGGGGCGAAGGTCTTGGCGCCGGCCTTCCGCAAGGACCTCCGCTGTGAGGTGGTGGCGTTAGCCGCGACCAGACTTGAGAAGGCCATATCGGTGGCCCAGAGGCTCGGTGTTCCAAACGCCTTCGGCGATTATGAGTCGCTTCTGGCCTCGGGCATCGACGCCGTGGCGATTGCAACACCGCCCGCTGCCCAAGTTGTCATCGCGAAGAGCGCATTAAGAAGGGGTATCCGCGTCTTTGCCGACAAGCCGCTGGGGGTGACTCCCGCTGACACCGAGGCGCTTTTAGCGCTTTCCCGGGGGCTCACGACGATGGTGGACTTTGAATTTGTAGAGAGCGCTCCGTTTCAACGCTTTCGGAAATTGGTGAAGGCAAGAGGCGCAGTTGAACTTTCGGTCGAGTGGCGCCTGGAGACGTATGCAGCCAAGATGCGACTGGAGAGTTGGAAGACGCGAGCAACTGAAGGAGGCGGTGCGCTTCACACGTTCGGATCCCACATCTTTTACAATCTGGAATGGTGCTTGGGGCGAATGGACTCGCTCACAGCGAAGACCTTCAAACGCCCGGATGATCCTCGAGACACGCACACGGGTGTGGAATTCACAGCGGGTTTTGTGAGTGGCAGTCGGGCCCAGGTCTTTCTCGACACCGCTGCTTCCGCGGAGAGCGTGCACACGTGGCGATTTGACCAGGTGGAGCTTGCGAATCGGAGCAAGGATTACCTCGGTGGATTCACGGTGTCACAAGGGGGGAAGGTAACCTTTGAGACGCCGCCCAGCCCCGAAGATGGCAGAATTGCGGCGGTGGCCTCTCTTGTGGGGCGCTTTGTCGACGGGATCTTGGGAAAAGGGCCGAGTGAACCGAGCTTTGCCGCCGGCCACAGGGTGCAGGTTCTCATCGATAAGGCCTTTCAATCTGAAGGGCGCCTCGTTAGAGTCTAAAAATGGAAAAAACGGACACGATCGACGTCGTCATTCCAGTCCACTTTGAAGGGAAGAATATTATCCCGACGCTCGCGGCCTTAAAGAGCGGCGTCAAACACCCGATTCGCGTTTTGATCTGCTACGACACCGACGAAGACTCGACCCTAGCCTTCCTGAACCACTCGACGGCGAGTGGCATGGAGATCGTCAGGGTGAAAAACACGGGGCGGGGTGTGCATGGTGCAGTCATCACCGGATTTCGCTACGGGAATGGGCGGGCAGCCATCATGTACCCAGCTGATGACACTGCAAACGGCGACATCATCGACACCCTGATACGGGAGTTGCAAAAGGGGGCGGACGTCGTGGTGCCGAGTCGCTTCATGCGCGGGGGCTGCATGGTTGGGTGCCCATGGCTCAAGGCCATTCTTGTGCGCGCCGCCGCGCTCACGCTTCACTATGTGGCGCGGATTCCCGTCCATGATCCGACGAACGGGTTTCGTCTCTTCTCCCGGCGCGTGATTAGTGAGATCGAGATTGAATCGACAGAGGGTTTTACCTATAGCCTTGAGTACCTGGTAAAGGCCCATCGGTTGGGCCTTAAGATCGTGGAGGTGCCGGCAAAGTGGTTTGAGAGAAAGGCCGGAAAGAGCCGGTTCCGGATCTTTGGTTGGGCGAAGGCCTATCTCACCTGGTATTGGTATGGGTATGCGACGACCTTCTTGCGGAAGGGCCCCGAGACCGTGACAGTCAGAAAAAATCTTGCCGCCGTCAGACCCGATTCATCTGCTCAGCCCGTTTTGTAGATGAAGGAGTGCGCTTAATAGGCGATTGGGAGAGGTCGGGCGTCGGAGTCCACACCCCCCAACAATCCACAAATGGACGGTTCCCCAGTTTGAGGTCCCGATACTCCGTGTGTGGAACGCCGAGGATAAATCCATCACTCGTCTTCAAGATCTCATCCAATTTGGCGTGGGTGGGTTGATAAACGTCGGTGTCGAGAACCACAGCCATTTTCGTGCGTAGCACCTTTCTCACCTTGTATGAAAGTGATTCCCGCGTGTCGTCGTGGTCTGGCTTAAAGGCCATGCCGAGAAGCCCGATTCGTTTCCCCTCAAGTCCCTGCATTTTACTTTCGAGTTGCTCAACGAGGAAGGTCGGCAACCCCTCGTTCACGAGCATCGCCGCGTGGCCTAGAAAGTAGTTGTTATTGTACGAGGCCGAGAGCTGCATTGTGTCTTTGAAGAGACAGGGGCCGGCGGTGAGGCCGGGCCGCGCAAGATTCTTCAAGCGCGGGTAGTTGTGCGTGAGGGCATGGTAGATACGTTGGAAGTCGGCTCCGCAACTTTCGGCAATCATGTAGTGCTGGTTGGCGATCGCGAAATGGATGTAGCGCCAGGTGTTCGAAAACAGTTTGGCGAGCTCCGCCTCTCTTGGAGTGAGACGCAGGATTTCGGGGGCGATCGCGGAGAAAAGCTCGGCGGCCCGATCCTCGGCGTCGGCCTCAAAGGCAGAAACGATCTGGGGAAAATTATAGATCTCCTCGATTGCGTAACCTTGGGCGACCCGTTCGGGGCAAAAGGCGAGCTTGAGTCCGGGCTTTTCCTTTTTGAGGTGCTTCCAGATGAGCTCGGTGACTCCAGGGGCGAGGGTGCTTCGAAGCACGAGAAGCTGAGAGCTGTTAAGGAACGGGAGGTATTGATCGATGACGTCGGTGACGTCCGACACGCGCGGATTGAGGTGGTTGTCCACCGGGGTACCCGTGACCACGATCACGACATCGCTGTCCTTGAGGACGGCCCCATCAGTCATGGCCGTGAGGAATTTGCCGATCACCGATTTCAAAGCCTCCTCACCGCCAGCCTCGACGAACGGCATGATGCCATCGTTGACCATCTTGACGGCGCGAGCGTTGATGTCGACAAGCGTGACCGCATAGCCGCGGGAGGCAAAGGTGATCCCGAGTGGAAGGCCGACGTGGCCGCAGCCACCCAAGATGGCAATGTGCGTTTTCATTGCGATAGGGTATCAAAGGGATCTCAAACGTCAAAAAAGGAGAGAAGCTAGTAAGCGCTGCATCATTTGCAGAGGGCGGCCTACTCCTGGTTTTGCCTTTTCCCGAGAGGACGCGTTAAACTAACGAGCTATGATTCTAGTCACGGGTGGAACCGGTTTTATCGGCGGGGCGGTGGTGCGGGCCCTGGTGGCACGCCGTGAGCGCGTCCGCACACTCGACAATGACTGGCGTGGGTCGCGGGCGAGTCTTTCGGACATCGCGGAAAAAATCGAAATCGTGAATGGTGACATCCGGGATCCCTTGGTAGTGTTTGAAGCGAGTCGCGGTGTTAAGAGCGTAATTCATTTAGCTGCCGTGAACGGCACGGAAAATTTTTACAACCGACCTGACCTGGTGCTTGAGGTAGGGGTCAAGGGGATCGTGAATGTGATCGACGCCGCCCGCGCCAGCGGCGTTGAAAATCTTTTCGTCATGTCGACCTCCGAGGTTTATCAGACGGCGCCGATTGTTCCGACCGATGAGAGCGCGCCGATGGTAGTGCCTGATCCGTTGAACCCGCGCTACAGCTACGGTTCGAGCAAGATCATCAGTGAGATGCTGGCGCTGCATGCTTCAAAAATTGCGCGCACATGCGTGGTGCGGCCGCACAATGTCTATGGGCCGCGCATGGGGTTTGAACATGTGATTCCGCAATTCGTGGGTCGGATGCTCCCTCTGATGAAATCGAGCGGAACGATTCGATTTCCAATTCAGGGGACCGGTACGGAGACACGATCATTTTGTCACATAGACGATTTTGTGAGGGGTTTTTTGGTTGTTTTCGATCGAGGCGAAAATCGGAACATCTATCACGTGGGGTCCGAAGAGGAGACGTCCGTCTGCACTTTAGCTGAGAAGATTGCACGCTATTTCGGGCGTGAGATAGAGATCCAAACGACTCCCCTCACTCAAGGAAGCACCCCACGTCGGTGCCCGAATATTGGAAAAATTAAAAAACTGGGGTTCAAACCTCAGATCTCATTAGACGAGGGTCTCCAGTCGACCATCGCCTGGTATGAGAAGAACCAACCGCCTGCAACAAGGAGCGAAGAACATGTCATGGCCCAAACCTAAAAAGCTCAGCATTGGGAGTCACGGCAGCGTAGTGGTGGATGAATGCCAGGTCTGCGCCTCGACGGATTTGAAATCGATCTTGTTTGTCGGATTCCTTCCGCCCGTGAATACCATGCAGCCTATCGGAACCCGGCCGCAGGAGCAGCCTAGCTATCCGGCTGAAGTGCTGATGTGCCAGAGGTGCAAGCTGGCGCAGATCGGGCTCATCGTGGATCCCAATATCCTTTTCCCGCCCCACTACGCCTATACGAGCGGCACCACGAAGATTCTGCGGGAGAATTTCACGCAGATGTACGAGGAGGTGATGAGCTCCTATCCGCTGAAAAAGGATGATTTAGTCGTTGATATTGGCGGCAATGACGGCACGCTCCTGAGTAATTTTCAAGCCAATCACAGGGTCTTCTGCATCGAGCCGACTAATGCGGGTCTGCTGGCCCGAAACCGAGGCATCGAAACGCTGACGGCGTTCTTTGACGCCGAGGCGGTGAACCATACGCTGAAAGAAAAAGGAAAAGCGAAGCTCATCACGATCACCAACTGCTTCGCCCATATGGAGGATGTGCACACGGTCGTTGAGGGGGTGATGAACCTTCTCACCGATGACGGTATTTTCCTGACCGAGTCTCACTACCTTCTGCCGCTCGTTGAGACAGTGCAGTACGACACAGTTTACCACGAGCATCTGCGCTACTACTCAGTCGAGAGTCTCAAGTACCTGCTCGAGATGCACGGCCTTGAGATCATCCGAGCGAAACGAATCCCGACTCACGGGGGAAGCGTGCGCGTCTATTCAGCCCGCAAGGGAAAGTATCCGGTCGATGGAAGTGTCGCTGAGCTTCTCAGAGCCGAGAAGGTCGGACTCAGCGACGAAGCCCTTTCGAAGTTCAAAGAGGCTGTCGTGAATTCCAAGCTCGGACTGCATGCGCTTCTCAAAGACATCAAGGCCAAGGGGGAGCGAGTCTACGCCGTGGGCGCTCCATCGCGGGCGGCGACTCTAGTAAACTACGTTGGACTCGACGCGGGAATTCTCGATTGCGTCTTGGAGATTAAGGGCTCCTACAAGATCGATAAGTACATGCCGGGCACGGTCGTGCCGGTGTTTGAAGAGTCGCGGCTCTTCACCGATCAGCCCGAGTACGCGTTGATGCTCTCCTGGCACATCGCCGATGAGCTGATGCCGAAGCTGATCAGTAAAGGCTATAAAGGAAAATTCATCGTGCCACTTCCGGTGCCAAAGGTGGTTGCACGCCAGCATTGGATGGCTCGGACCGACTCCTATGTCGACAAAACGCTCTAAGAGCTCTCAGGAGAAAGACGAAATTCGAGACCCTCGCGTGGGACCGAAGACAACTCTCCTTAAGACGCCGTGGTGTGATCTCGTCGAAATGCGCGCTAATATCGATGACGGCCATGGCGAGCAGGCGTTTTACGCCATCGAGTCCAATGATTATCTCGGGGTTGTTGCTGTCACACCACAGGGGCTGTACCCACTTGTGCACCAACTGCGGCCCGTAGCAGGCTTTGTGACCTGCGAGCTTCCAGCAGGAACGGTCGAGACCGGCGAGACTCCAGAGGCCGCTGCTCGTCGGGAGATGTTGGAAGAGACGGGGCTTCGTGTGCGCAAATTGACGAAACTTGGCACCCACTGCTCCGACTCAGGCCGGCTCACAAACCGCATTCACAGTTTTTTCGCGGAGACAGATTCACCGGATCCCAATTTCAAACCGGAACCGGGTCTCACGGTCGAATATGTCAGTAAATCCGAGCTCATTCGGCGCGTGAAATTGGGGGAGATCCACCAGTTGCTCCACGTAGGCGCCGTCCTATTGGCGCTTTTGGATTAGGGTGCTCGCACGGTGGAAGTCGGCGATGTATCCGATACATTTCTCACGTTGATTCCCTCCAAAAGGAATTGCCCATTGAGACACGGCGATGGAACCGGCTAATACAGGTCCCATGAAGCTTTACAAACTTGTTGTGGTGGCTCTGCTCTCCCTCTCCTCTTGGGGGGACATCGGTTTGATCTACCAGCCCTCCGATGGGCGCTACGCCACCGTCTATGAAGACCGAGGCCAGGTAATCTACCGACGGTGTCTTAACGCCGACATCAACGAGCTCAATCGTCGGTGCCAGATGCCCGCAGGCCAACAGCCCTTTCCGCTGGATCAAGGCACGTTCTCCGTGCGACTGAGAGCTCTATTCAAGGTTCCCGAAAAGTATCAAGGCGTCGATGGACTGGAACAGATTCAGAGAGAGATAGGCTTCTATCAAAACCGCTTGCAGGACGACCTGTCCGAAACCAACCGTGCCGCGTTTGAGGAAAAGCTGAAGCCCCTCACTGCCGTGCAAAATAGACTTATCGACATCAATTCCACGATTCTGGCGTTTCTCAAGGACGGTCGCGATCGCACCATCGAGCACGGTCTCGACGAACATTCCGAATTCATCAAGCTTGCCTACACGCGGTTTCCGATCTGGTTTGATGGCGAAAAGCGCTGGTATGTGTCCTCCCCGGGCCTTCCCAACCGGGAGATTCGCAATGCGTGTCTCAAGCCCTGGCGCCTAATGAACGGCGGCGATCTCTCGGGCACGCCGGTCAATGCCCAACTCCCCGGGCGTCTCGGGATTCTTCAATCGCCCCTGGCCGCGAAGGTGCGCGCCGGCCGCAGCGTTTGGACCGGCTACTACAACGACTACGGCAGTCCGGCAGGCGTCATCGGTCGTCCCGCCGACAACGTGCCGAATCTTGAAGTCCTCGCTCCCCCTCACATCAACCTCACCGCCATCTGCATCTGGGAGTAGACCGCATTGTCCCCGGCAATCACTTTCCTTCCGCCTCCGGCGCCGGACGTTGCCCCAACGAAACTACCAATCGCTTCCATAAACTACCGTGACGCGTCGAGTAGTCTAGCCTTTGCCAACCGAACGCGCCGCGCGCTATACTAAATCCCTTCCCTAACGGAGGTTCCATGAAGCGCAGTTTGTTCCTCTTCCCCATCCTTTCTTGGCTCCTCGTTTCCTGCGGTGAGCGCCAATTCACGAAGGGTGAATACGACGATATGTCCGAGGAACGTCATCTCGATGACAAATTCAATGAAACCGACATGCGCAATATCGCGGATACGATGGTAGCCTCCCTTGCTGGCAGCTGGGTGGTGAAGGACGCGAAGAAGCCACCTGTCGTTCTCATCACGCTCGTGAAAAATCGCTCCGAAGAGCATATCGACATGAAGAGCATGACCGACAAGCTCCGTGTGAGTCTTGTGAAAAGCGGCAAATTTCGATTCACCGAGAAGGAGGTGCGCCAGGAATTGCAGGAGGAGCTCGCCTATCAGGGAGAGTCGGGCTATGTCGATCCGGAGTCGGCCAGGAAGAAGGGGAAGCAGATCGGCGCTAACTATTTTCTGACCGGAGAGATCACCAGTCGGGTTCAAGAGGTCGGGAGCAAGAAGTACGTGTATTATAAGTGCACCTTCAATCTTGTTAACATCGACACAGGAATCCTCGATTGGACCGACGAAAAAGAATTGCGAAAGTATTATCAGAAGCGCTCTGTGGGCTTCTGATCCTCGGGTGTGCGAACTACGCCTCGCGCATCCGCGAGCCCCGCAGTTACATCGAGTTTGGCCGGTATGATGCTGCCATTGAAGATCTGAAAGCGCTCGTAGAGCGTGATGACAATGATCGGCTTCTGTACCTCATGGATCTGGGCATCGCCTACCACGCGGCCGGCCTCTACAGCGAGGCGATTGAGACCTTCCTTAAGGCCGACAAGCTGGCCGAGATCAAAGACTACACGAGCCTTTCGCAGGAAATTGGAAGCTTTATTCTCAACGACAATCTGAAGTTCTACCAGGGGGAGAACTTCGAGAAGGTCTTGATCAATACCTATCTTGCCATCGATTACACACTCGCCCACCAGTGGGATGATGCGCTGGTGGAGTGTCGGCGGGTGAATCAAAAAATCGATCGGATGATCAATGAAGGTGGTCTGCCCTACGAACGAAATGCCTTCGCTAAATATCTCGCGGCCACACTCTTTGAAGCCCGTGGGGAATACAACGACGCGTTTGTCGATTACCGACAGCTTTTGAAGTGGAATGTTGATCATCGGTATCTGGCGGAGTCGCTCCTGAGAATGAGCGACCGCCTCAAATCCTCCCAAGAGCTCGCTGAGTACAAACAGGAATTTGGAAAGCGGAATTACCGCCTCGACAAGGGTCAGGGGGAGCTTGTCTTGATCCTGGAGCAGGGGAAGAGTCCTTATAAGGTGCCCTATGAAGGATTTAATCTCATTCCGCGTTTTCAGAAGAATTACTACTCGAGTCTGAGCGGAGTCTTAAGGGTGGGAGAGCGAACAGCCGAGAGCCACCCCTTTTTCGACATCGAGCAGGTGGCGATCAAAGAATTGAACGATAAGATCGGGCGCATTATGGCGAAAAAGATTGGGGGCACCGTCGCCAAGGCCGTCATCGCCGATCAGATCTACCAACGTGACAAGGCGCTCGGAATCTTAGCTTGGATTGCGATGCGGGCGACCGATCAGGCGGACCTACGGAGTTGGAGCACGTTGCCAGCCCGTCTCCAGCTTGCCCGGCTTGTCGTTCCGGCTGGACGACACGATGTCAGTCTTGATAGGGTGAGCCTCTCGGGCCATAGGAGCGTGGCCTTTCAATGGCATAATGTTGTTGTTCAAAGCGGTGAATTGGTTTTCCTCAACTATCGGATGACGGATTGATGAAAGAGCTCCCCCCACAATATCTGCCCCAGGATGTGGAAAAACGGATCTATGAACAATGGATGACGGCCAAGATTTTTGAGGCTAGCGAAACGCATAAGAAAAGTTATACGATCCTCATGCCGCCTCCCAATGTCACCGGGGTGCTGCACATTGGGCATGCTTTGACATGCACCCTTGAAGACGTCCTCACGCGCTGGAAGCGCATGTTGGGCTTTAATGCCCTTTGGTTGCCCGGGACCGATCACGCGGGAATAGCCACGCAGATGGTGGTGGAGCGAAAGCTTTTCTCTGAGGAAAAGAAATCGCGGCACGATCTTGGTCGGGAAGAGTTTTTGAAGCGGGTGTGGCAGTGGAAGGAGGAGTCGCAGACCACGATTCATTCCCAGATCAAGATGCTCGGCTCGAGCGTGGATTGGACGCGCTTGAGGTTCACGCTGGATGATCAGGCCTCGCGCGCCGTGCGAGAGTGCTTTGTCCGGTTATTTCATGAGAATTTAATTTATCGCGATGAGGCGATGATCTCGTGGTGCCCGCGGTGCCGTACAGCGCTGAGTGATCTCGAAGTGAAGTTCGGCGAGCGCAAGGGGAAACTGTGGCACATTCGTTACGCGCTGAAAGGCGATGCGAAAAAGTTTTTGGTGGTTGCGACGACGCGGCCCGAAACGTTGCTCGGGGATACCGCCGTGGCGGTACACCCCGATGACAAACGGTACAAGGAGTTTCACGGAAAGACCGTGGTGTTGCCTCTCATGGGACGTGAGATTCCCGTCATCTGCGATGAATACGTCGATAAGGAATTTGGAACCGGGGCGCTCAAGATCACGCCAGGGCACGACCCTAACGACTACGCTATCGGGAAGAAGCACAAGTTACCGATCCTCACGCTGTTTGATGATGGGGCGAGGATCAATGAGGTCGGCGGAATCTACAAGGGTCTTTCGCGTGAGAAGGGGCGCGACACAATCGTTGAGGACCTTAAGAAAGCGGGCCTCTTTGAGAAGGAACAGGATCATTCGTCAAATGTGGGCGCCTGCGATCGCTGCCAAACTGTCGTCGAGCCGCGCGTGAGTCGGCAATGGTTTGTGAAGGCCGAGGTCCTGGCCGCTCCGGCGATTAAAGCCGTCGAGGATAAGCGGATTCGGATCGTCCCCGAGGAGTGGGAAAAGACCTACTTCAATTGGATGCGCAATATCCGCCCCTGGTGCATCAGCCGGCAGCTCTGGTGGGGGCACCGCATTCCCGTGTGGTACTGCGGCAGTTGCAGCCATGTGATGTCAGCGACGGAGACGCCCAAGGCGTGTGACAAATGTCGTGGCACGGCTCTGACTCAAGATGAGGATGTCCTAGACACCTGGTTCAGCTCAGGGCTTTGGCCCCTTTCGACGCTCGGCTGGCCAGATGAGACCGAGGACCTGAAGCGTTTTTATCCGTCGGATGTGATGGAGACAGGGTTTGACATCCTCTTTTTCTGGGTAGCGCGGATGGTGATGCTCGGGATGCATTTTAAGAAGGAGATCCCCTTTCATACCGTCTATCTCCATCCGATGGTGCGAGATGAATTTGGTCAGAAGATGTCGAAGACCAAGGGAAACGTAAAGGATCCCCTGGAGATTATCCACACTAAAGGCGCCGATGCGCTTCGGTTCACGCTGTGTGCGATGGCGGTCCATGGGCGCGATGTGCTTTTGAGCGACGCCCGGATTGAGGGGTACCGAAACTTCGTCAATAAGCTGTGGAACGCGACGCGATTTGTAATAATGCATTTTGGGGATGTGACCCGATCCAACGTTCGGCTCACCGACCCCGTAAATGGTTGGATTCTCACGCGTCTGAACGAGACGAAGCGCGAGATGAATGCACAGCTCGAGCAGTTCCGGTTTGATGAAGCAGCTACTACGCTCTACCATTTTGTCTGGAACGATTATTGCGACTATTTCATCGAGTTCATCAAGCGGAAGGGGGAGATCGATTCGCGAAAAGGATTGAAGGATTCTACGGCTCTTGAGGTGCTCGAGGAGATTCTGCGTTTGGCGCACCCGATCATTCCGTTTGTCACCGAGGAGCTTTGGAGCCATCTGCCGCTTAAGTCCGATGCGAAGTGTGTGGCGGTGGCGCAATATCCTGTGAAGCCCCTCATCGGTGATTTCCCAGAAGCTCAGGCACAGGTCGGGAAGATGATCGAAGTGATGAACGCGGTCCGGCGCGTGCGCGGGGAAAACAATGTCGCGAACAACCAAACTGTTGAAGTGAGGGTGTTTGCCGAGGAGAAGGTGAAGGCGGTCTTCCGGCCTTTGATGGATTGCTTGGCCGACGTCACCGGCGCCTCTCGTCTGACGCTACTCGATCCGTCGGAGGAGCTTGCGTTTGCGAATGAAAAGCTCGCGGTGGTGGGATCGATGAACATTCGCGTGGCGCTGCCTCAAGGAGTGGGGGGTGATGCGGCCGGCGATGCTCTGCGGGAGTTGCAGGAGGCGCGGGCCGCGCTCAAGAAAGTGACGGAGTTACTTGGAAGGGCGGGCTTTGCGGATAAGGCACCGGCTGCGGTCGTATTGAAAGAACGCGAGAAAGAGCAGATGCTCCGCGTGCGCATTGAACAGCTCGAAAAGACGACGGGAAAATAGTCTGTCTTAAGACAGACTCTGCAACGGGGAGACGATGGACGTTTCAACAACAAGTGAGATGGCGAGGACTTCCCGTTGAGCAGGTATCTCGGCTCACTTCTTCTCAAGCGCTATTCTATTCCCCGCGGAAATTTGACGACGTTTGCCATGGGTGTCGCGGTGCTCGGGGTTGCTATCGGAATTGCGCAATTGATGTTGGTGCTGTCTGTGATGTCTGGCTTTGAGGACATGCTGAAGACGAATTACACGCGGATCACCTCCGACCTAGTTGTTTTTGGCGAGGGTGTGAAGGAGGCGGACATTCGCAAGGACAAGCGGGTCTTGGCAACGACCGAATCCTATTTTTCCCAGGCGCTTTTGACGGGGAAGGCGAGCGTGGCCGGAGTGGTGCTGGAGGGGATTGATCCGAAAACCTCGGAGAGCGTGACCAATTGGCATTCGGTGATGCAAAAAGGGCCGGTGAAAGTAATGGGAGATTGGATTTGGCTCGGCTATGCGTGTGCGGAGAAGTTGGGCGTGGGGGTTGGGGAGCAGGTCGAGATCACGCTCTTTGATGGGCGAAAGCGGAAGGCGGTTCCGGTGACGGTGGCTGGGATCACAAAGTTTGGGATTTACGATCACGACAAGCGCTATGCGCGAATCGACAACGCGCTCTTTATTCGACTATTCGGCGCCAGGAACCCCATCTATAAGCTGAAGCTGGTCGCCCGGGTAGACCCGGAGGGTGTGAAGCCGGCTTTGCAGAAGAGACTTGGGCGATCGGCGCACATTCGGTTGTGGAATGAGCTCCACAGGAATCAGTTCTTGGCGGTGCAGCATCAGAAGAAATTGTTGTTTTTGGTACTTCAGATCGTGATCGCGCTCGCTGGGATCAATGTCGTGAATCTGTTGGTGATGAACACCCATTTTCGCAATCGAGATTTGGCGATCTTGAGGGCGATGGGAATGCCGCGAATATCGGTGTTTAAGATCTTTCTCACGCAGGGCCTTCTGATTGGTCTGTGTGGTGTCGTTGGCGGCGTAGCTCTTGGAGTGGTCGTATGCTTTGTCGTCGAGCATTTCCAGCCGAACATTTTGAGTGAAGCGGTCTATAATGTGACTCGGCTTCCGATTGTGATTCAGCCGCTCGACGTGGTAGCGCTCTCGGCGGCGGCGCTCTTTCTTTGCCTAGTGTTTAGCGTGTTCCCGGCTTGGCGGGCCACGAGGCGTTCGCCGATGGAGGCGTTGAGGAATGAGTAGGGGAGAGACGGAGACCTGTTTACCGTCATCCCGATACGTCGCAGCATCGAACTGGGTCGAAGGCATCCGTTGCTAAGAAACTATATTTGCGTTTGGTGCGACTAAACGCTAATATAGTTATTGACATGATGACTTCTCTTCGAAAACGCAACTATTGGGTTGAAAAAATTGAGGAATTACTGGCCCTTCGCTCCGTTCTCTGGTTGAGCGGGGTGCGGCGGTCCGGCAAGACTACATTGTGTCAATCGTTAGAACGGGGGGAGTTTTTTGATTGTGAGTTGCCTCGTGTACGCACGCAATTGGAGGATCCCGAGACCTTTTTCAAGAGACTGAGTGGCAAGAGAGTCATCTTGGATGAGATTCAAAGACTGTACAATCCGAGTGAGGTTCTCAAGATCGCGGCTGATCATTTTCCCAAGGTGCAGGTCGTTGCTACCGGTTCATCCACTTTGTCGGCCAGGCGCAAATTCAAGGATACGCTGACCGGACGAAAGTATGAACTGTGGCTGACCCCCTCTATTTGTCGGGATCTTGACGATTGGGGAAATCTGAACCTTTCCACCAGGATGGTCAGAGGAGGCTTGCCTCCCTTTCTACTCTCGAAAAGCGGCCTCGATCGGGACTTTCAGGAGTGGCTTGATTCCTTTTGGGCTAAGGACATCCAGGAACTATTTGTTATCGATAAGCGAGCAGCCTTCTTTCGATTTTTGGAATTGCTCTTCAGACAAAGCGGCCAACTCTTTGAGGCGCAGGCCTTCTCGGCTCCGTGCGAGGTGTCAAGACAGACCATCATGAACTATCTGGATATTCTGGAGACGACCCATCTTGCCACGGTCCTCAGACCTTACGTCGGGGGGAGTGCAGCCGAGATCAAGAGCCAGCCAAAGGTTTACGGTTTTGACACTGGGTTCGTGTGCTACTTCGCTGGAATTGATGAGCCCGACTCGGAAGAAAAGGGTCAGTTGCTCGAGCACCTGACACTGAATGAGCTGCAAGCCAGGTTTCACAGGGACACTCTTTTCTACTGGAGAAACAAGGCGAAAAACGAGATTGATTTTGTTGTGAAGCCAGGCCGCGGAAATGCGGTCTATGCTATAGAGTGCAAAAATCGATACAAAAACTTTGATCCATCTGCAATGAATGCGTTCCGGAAGTTCCACCCGATTGGGAGGAATCTTTTGGTGGCTTTGGACGTTGACGAGGTCAGTGAAAGAAGAGTCGGAACGCTAGACCTTGTCCAATGTCCCCTCAATGCCCTCGCGAAGCAGTTGGTATCTCAGTGATTGCCAACAGCAATGCCAAGGCTAAGCTAGACCTGAAAATGACCATGCGTTCGCTAACCTAAGAGGAAAAGGGGCACGAGTGATGGAGCAGCCGCTCATAGTTGCCAAGGGCATCGCGAAGAAATTTTCTACCGCCTCCGCCGCCGAGGTGCTGAAGGGCGTAGACCTCACCGTCAAGGTCGGGGAGAAGATCGCAATCATCGGAAAAAGCGGCGCGGGGAAGAGCACTCTGCTTCATGTTTTGGGGACGCTCGAAAAGCCGACCGCGGGTGAGATTCTTTTTGAGGGGGAGGATGTCTTTTCCTATGATGACACTAAGCTCGCCCAGTATCGCAACGCCAAGATCGGTTTTGTGTTCCAGTTTCACTATCTGATGCTCGAATTCACGGCCCTTGAGAACGTGATGATTCCGATGCTGCTAGGAGGGGTGAACCCGTCTGATGCTCGGCGAGAAGCGCTCGATCTTCTGGGGCTTGTGGGCCTGTCCCACCGGGTGGCGCACAAGCCGAGCCAGCTTTCGGGGGGGGAGCAGCAACGAGTCGCTATCGCCCGGGCCCTTTCGCGTTCGCCGAAACTGCTGTTGACCGACGAGATGACCGGAAACCTCGATGGGGAAACCGGCCGGGCGATTCTGGACCTTGTCGACTCGATCCAAAGAGAGCGGGGGATGACGCTCATCTCTGTGACGCATGACGACCAAGTTGCAGCTCGGAGCCCCTTCGTCTACCGTCTCGAGGCTGGCACTCTCGTGGCGAAAACCCCTTTTGGTTGAGGCACTTCGGGTTTACATCGCGGATTTCAGACGGTACTATCGCCCCACGTTGAACTGCAATAAATACGGCAACTTATTTCTAATTCTTCTTGTGCTTTGGCTGCCGGGCGCCTGGGCCGCCGAGAGCCAAATCGTGGGGGTCGCGATCACGGGCAATCGTAAGATCGAAACGGCCGCTATTCTCACCAAGATCAAATCCAAAGCGGGGCTGCGTTACGTGAAAAGACTCGTGAGCGACGACATTCGAGCGCTGTTTGCGATGGGCTATTTTGAGAAAGTCGAAGCGTTTGAAGACGATGTCCCTGGCGGAGTAACGATTCAGTTTGTCGTGGTGGAAAAACCGGCTATCCGCACGGTCGAATTCGAAGGTTTTGACGCCATCGATCGGGACGAAGCCAAAGAGCTCGTTCAGGTGAGGGAGTTTGAAGTTCTGGACATCCACAAGATCAATGTGTCTGTCGAAAAGCTCATCTCGAAATACGAAGAGAAGGGGCATTACCTGGCCGATGTGCGCTACGCGATCGATGTTGATGAAAAAAAGAATGAGGCCAAGGTCACCTTCCGTGTGGAGGAAAACGACAAGGTCAGCGTGAAGAAGATCAATATCATCGGGAACAAGGTGATCTCGAGCGATGAGTTGATGGGAGTGATGCAGACGCAAGAAGGTGGCCCCTTTTCCTGGATGACGGGCAGTGGAGCCTACCGCGAGGCGGTCTTCGACCGCGACATCGCGGCGATGACCTTTTATTACGGCACCCTTGGATACGTGAAGGCGCGGTTCGGAAAGCCCGAAGTGTCGGTGAGCGAGGACAAGAAATGGATCTACATCACCTTCTCGGTGGAGGAGGGCGATCAGTATTGCGTTGGGAAGGTCGATTTTACGGGTGAACTTCTTTATGCGCGGCAGGATCTGGCCAGCGATCTTAAGCTCAACACGGGCGATGTATTCAATACCGAAGTCCTGCGCCGAGAGACGCTCAAATACACCGAAAAATACTCGGACCTGGGCTATGCCTTTGCGAACGTTGTTCCTCAACCCAACCTGCATGACGACACGAAAACGGTTGATATCACCTTTGACGTCGATAAGGGCGAGCGGATCTACATTGGTCGAATCACGGTGACCGGCAACACCCGGTCCAAGGACAAGGTCGTTCGGCGCGAGCTCAAGATCAATGAGGGCGAGCTCTACAACGGGAGTAAGAAGCGCGAGAGCCGCGAGAATGTGCTGCGGCTCGGATTTTTTGACAGCGTAGAGTTTCACCAGAGTGCCAGCAAGGTCGACCCTAGAGTCGTCGACATCGAGATCAAGGTGAAGGAACGTTCCACTGGACAGCTCGTCATTGGTGCCGGCTACTCCGCGGGCGGCTATAGCGGCTTCATGTTCCAGGCCCAGCTGGCTCAGAACAATTTTTTGGGCAACGGCCAGTCGGCGAGCTTCACGGCAAACGTTCAGACGGGAACCGCGAGCCGGTATGACTTCAATCTTGGCTTCACGGAGCCCTATGTCGGATACAGCCGCTGGACTCTAGGAACCGATCTCTATCAGACCCGTCGTGACGTCTATTCAGCGTTTGCTGTTCCGATCTACACGGAGAACCGGACGGGTTTTGACCTGAAGCTGGGCCACCCGGTGTTCGAGTTCACGAATTTTTATCTCACCTATCGCCTTGAGAATATCTATCTGCCGCCGGAAACGGTGCTCGATTCGATCCTCTTTGATCGCAACCAGATCAACGGCATCACCAGTTCGGCCAACGCCAGCATCGTCTACGATCGGCGTGACGATCGCTTCGATCCGCGGTCGGGGTGGTTCTGGAGTCTGTCGGAGGAGTATGCGGGGCTCGGTGGCCACCATGTCTTTTTCCGGACTAAGGCCAATCTCAAATTTTTCCAACCTCTCTTTTGGGATCTTATTTTCAGAACTAATATCGAAGGCGGTGCGATCTCGCCTATCGACGGATGGACGGTGCCGATCAACGAACGGTTCATGCTCGGAGGGCTGCAGAGTTTGAGGGGTTATGATCTGTGGAGCATTGGTGAATCGCGTACGGTTTCCACGAATCCCGAAGCTCTCTCCGTCGAAGCGAGGAAGAATGGTGTGGGGGGCCAAAATATTGTCATTGGCGGTCTGAACCAGCTCCTCCTCAACGCTGAGATCGAGTTTCCGATCTTTAAAGAAGCTCGCATCCGTGGCGTGATCTTTTTCGACGTAGGCAACGCGTTCGACGGCCGGTTGTTTGATCGCGATCCCACATTTTACGCCGATGTTGGCTATGGAATTCGGTGGTTTACGCCAATCGGTCCCTTGCGTTTCGAATTTGGCTATCCTATCGTTAAGTCGGGTGCGCCCAAATTCAATTTTACAATCGGCCCGGCATTTTAAAGGAGAGACTATGAAAGCGTTGGTGGCGTTTTTAGGATTGGCGTCTGTGGTTCTGGCGGCCGAAGCGCCGGCCTCCTTCAAGGTGGGTTACGTCGATTTGCAGAAGGCGATGCAGACGGTCGATGCCGGCAAGACGGCCAAGGCCGACCTCGAAAAAGAGATTGCCGCGAAAAAGGTAGGGTTAGAAAAACGCCAGGCCCAGCTCCAAAAAGAGGCCGAGGCTTTCGAGAAGCAGGTCGCGCTTCTCGATGGCGCGAAGAAGCTCGAGCGTCAGCAGGAGCTCCAGAAAAAATTTGCGGAATTCCAGAAGGAGGCCCAGGAGACCCAGATGCAACTCCAAGGAAAAGAGCGTGAGCTCACGCAGCCCATTCTATCGGAAATGCGCGCCATCATTGAGGGCCTGGGCAAAGAGAATAATTTTCAATTAATCGTCGAGAAGAATGAAGGCGCGGTTTTGTACGCCGAGGCCGGAGCCGATCTCACGCAGCAGCTCATCGAAAAATTCAACGCTAAGAAAAAAGAAAAGAAGAAGTAGAGTTCAGTGTTCATACAGGCTCTCAAATCATTAAGAGGCTGAGCAGCACTATCAGCATGACGGCGAGGAGCCGCATGACCCAAGGGTTTCCTGCGTCGAAACGATCCAGCCAATCGATGGCGAGCGGTCGAGATCGGGCGGCTGGGGCTTGCTTCACAAAATTCACCTTCACGACATTGGTCGGCGTTGGCGGAGTTCCTAGAAGCTGAGACATGTCGATCTCTTGAGTGTCGTCTTCGTTGTGAGGCACGGTCAGTTGCCTCCCGTGATCGTGGTCCACTTCGAGAACTTGGCTGAAAATGTACCCACCTTCTTTACATGGGTGTCGGACGGACTCATGTAATTTTGGCAGGGGACGACCGTGTCGGGCGCTGTCGGGCAGATCGTTCCGGAGCCGGGGAAACCGATCACCGTACAAGTCACATATTGCTGTTTGCAGGCCGTGTCGCCACTTGAGCGAATGCGATAGTAGAGCGTGCCACTCAGATTATCGAGAAATCGACTCGCCGACACTCGGGTCACGAGTGAATCATCGGCGAAGATGACGTCGAGGACGGTGTCACTTTGGTATCCCGTTCCTGGAAACGAAACCTGCTGCGCCCCCCAAAAACCATATTGGTCCTCAAAGCCAAAAAGAAGTGAGCCCGAAATATCGGTGGCGCGGCTGGCGCTCATGGTGAGCTGAAGCAGCGGGTTTCCAACCAGTGGTGGAAAAACGTTGATCGCCATGTCACGAAGGGCTGAAAAACTGGTCACATCGGTGAGATTCACTCCGACAGCGCGCGAGAGATCGGGGATGCGCGAGTCGAGATTGGCTCCGGGCGTGGGAATGGGAGAGGAAACAGGCCCTGCCAGGGGCGTGGGCGTGGGAACGCCAACAGTTGTTCGGCCGGTATTACCGCAGGCAGACAGAAGAAGGCCAAGCGCCAGCCACTGAATGCACCGTATCCACTTCAACATTATCAACCTCCACAAACGGTGGGGGACAGACGGGAGTCCCCGGGGCCTAATGTTGCAAGGGTGGGACCAGGGGGCGCCCCGCACGGGGCTAATGACCTCAAGGCAGTTTTCGTTTTCGCCTTCAGTCAGCGACGAGTTTTAGCGCTGTGTATTCCACCGGAATATCTAAAGCGATGGAGCTCTTAGACCGGTGGGAACGAGTGTCTATTTCTTCGACGGCATTTGGCCAAAAATGGGACGAAGGGAAACTGAAACTGGTCGACGCGCCCCGTAATTTTTTTTAGGAACTTTCGTTGCCGGTTTGAAAAGACTCTAATACTTTTGTTTTGATCCTGGACAACTGAGTGACAAAACGCCTGCACTTCGGAAATGTTTTCCTGATCGGGTTGACCCACGCCTTGGCCTTGGCTGCAATCCCCTTTTTCTCCTGGAAGGCGCTTCTTGTCTGTCTGGGAATGCTTTACACGATCTGTCCTATCGGCGTGAACATGACGTACCATCGTCTTCTTACACACCGTGGCTTCAAGGTTCCGACGTGGTTTGAATACGTTCTTTCGACGATCGCTGCGATGTCGGCCCAGGGGCCGATGATGTTGTGGGTGGCTGAGCATCGTCTCCATCACCAGTTTTCCGATTCTCCCGGCGAGGATCCACACACCCCACAGGACGGGCTCTTTCACGCCCACATCGGCCACCTTTTTTATCATAAGGATTTCGAGGATCGGCCCGAGCTTTGGCAGAAATACGTGCCGGACCTGCTCAAACATCCCTACTATCGGTTTCTCGACAAGTATTTCTTCATCTTCGTGCTGTTGCCCATCCCGTTTCTCTATTGGGCAGGTGGCATTTCCTTCGTGATGTGGGGCGTGTTTGTGCGCATTGTTCTCATGTGGCACACGAGCGGCAGTGTGAACTCTCTGTGCCACAGATTTGGTTATCGGACCTACGAGGCCAAAGATCTTTCTCGTAATTTCTGGCTAGTTGGTCTCGTGGCGGCCGGAGAGGGCTGGCACAATAACCACCACGCCTATCCCACATCGGCGCGCCATGGCCTTAAGTGGTGGGAATTGGACGCCACCTATGGGTTGATCCGGCTGGCCGAGCTTGTGGGCCTCGCTACCGATGTCAAACGCCCTGTTGGTCTGCCGTCAATCCCTCGATTCCTCGTCCCCTCCGCCCTCGGCGCTGAGATCTGAATCAAGCGCGCATTTGGCTTAGCCTGGTTTTCTTGTTATGATCGTCTACGATTTTTTAGCTCATTTGAGGAGGAGATCTCATGTCTTACGTCGTCACTCAGCATTGTGTGGATTGCAAATACACCGATTGCGTCGCGGTCTGTCCCGTTGATGCTTTCCATGAAGGCGACCGCATTCTTTACATCAACCCGGACACCTGCGTGAACTGCGATGCCTGCGTTCCGGCCTGTCCGGTCGAGGCGATCTACGCGGAAGAAAACCTCCCGTCTCAATTTGCCGCCTACCTGGCGATGAACGCGGATCAATCCCGTGCGGGCCTCCCCGTGATCAACCAGAAGAAAGATCCGATGCCCAGTGCGAAGCCTCTCGACGAGCTTAAGAAGCTCGACGCCCAAGGGTACATTCCACCCAATTGGAAGGTCTGAAGGCGAGTATCGAGCCATCTTGCCCCCCACTCCTAGTCGCACCCAACGAATTCCATTCTTGGATGCCGCGCGCGGCATGAGTGTTGTAATGATGGTCTTCTATCATCTCATTTGGGATATCCACGCCTTTTGGCCCGTTCCCTATTTTCAATTCCCGCTCAAGGTCTGGCTTTTCGGCGGGGGCCTTATCGGTGGAAGCTTTCTCTTCATATCAGGGCTGGCGGCGGGGCTGACCTTTCGGTCGGGGTCGCGAGAAAAGATTCTGAAAGGGGGACTCAAGATCTTTGCGGTCGCGCTTTTGGTTTTTGCCGTTTCGATCTTCGCCTTACCCGGGAGCCCTATTTATTTCGGCATTCTCCACTGCATCGGCGCGAGCTTAATCCTTGCTTCGTTCCTCGCCGGCCGACCGAAGGCTACTTTGATCGCCTTCCTTTTGGCGATGGCGATTGGGTGGGCGACGGAGTTCATTCCGGGCCGCTCGCCGTGGGTGGCGTGGCTTGGGATGACTTATCCGGGTTTTGACACCGCCGATTACTTTCCGCTCTTTCCCTGGGGGGGCGTTCTTTGGGGTGGGCTTTTTCTTTCGGGCGCGTTTGGGGGTTGGGCCGCCCGGTTACCCCAAAACCCGCCGCACACCCTTGTGTTTTTGGGCCGCCAGTCTCTCCTTATCTACCTCCTTCACCAGCCTATTCTGGTGGGCACCGTGAACTTCCTGAAGACTTTGTGTTAGCTTTGAGCCTGACCCGCGGCCGGGTTTTGGCAGTTCTTAGCCAAAAACGCTCACTGGCGCAGTATTTACGCGCTGTGTTGACTCAAAAATCGCGCCCCACTACTGTCAGTTTTTCAGGTTTAGGACACGTCTCGGCGGTTACGGGGAATCCTATGAAGAAGTTTCTTTTGTTATTCATTTCAGTGGTTTATTTCGCCGGCTGCTCGCAGAAGGCCATGGTGCGGGTCAAGCGCAATGAGTTTAACCTCCCCACCATAGAGGTGGTGGCGGCCAAGGATGCTCGCGAGGCGGACTACCACGTGTTCTTCCAGCAGGGCTACGAGCAGGCCACCGACCGAATGATTCAGATGGATGTTCTGCGCCGGCTCCCGACCGGACGCCTGGCCGAGCTCTTAGGCCCTCCGGCGATGGAGAAAGATGCCCTAAACTACGGTGTTGGCTTCCCTTATGCTGTCGACCGATCCTTTGAAGCCATCCAGAAATATCCCGAAGTCGTGGCTGCCCTCAACGCCTACGCCGATGGCGTGAACTCCTTCATTGACCAGATTGCGGTCCGAAAGCCGGATGTGCTTCGGATCTATCGTGATTTGGCCCGCAACGCGGATTATCGGCCTGAGCACTGGGTGGCGCGCGACTCGGTCGCAATGGCCAAGGCCATGACCTTCTTTCTATCCAGTTCCCTAGAGGAAAAGCTCCATTTCGGACTCTTTGGGGTCCTCAACTTTGGGATCGATTTCGCGACTTTGCCGGTGAGGATGGGGGAATACTTTGACACCCGTCCCATTGAGAAGACTTTCATCGTGGGCGACCGCGGGGGCCAATCGGATGTCGCGCGCCGAACACCAGCGGCCGCTTCCAAAGTCTCCAGTGACGCCTTCGCGGTCCTCAAGCACATGCCCAAAGGCTGCTTGAATCTCGGCTTTCCGTGGCCCGATTGCGCGAAGCCGGGCCCGATGGGCAGCAATAATTGGGTGGTCAGCGCCCGCTATGCGGGCACCGGGGCCAATCTTCTCGCCAATGATCCCCATCTGCCGCTCACGTTTCCGACGATGTTTTATGAAAACGCCCTCAACTCAAAACTGGCGGGGGGCACGGTATCCGTGGCGGGCCTGCATGTGCCGGGCGGACCGGGGATCATGATTGGCCACAATGGCGCGATGGGGTGGGGGTTCACAAACCTTGCGGCCGATGTGGACGATGTTTACTTTGAAGAGCTCAGTGCCGACGGTAAGTCGGCCAAATTTGGAAACACCTGGGTGCCGCTGGAGGTAGAGACGATCGAAATCGGTGTCCGATTGGGGACGGGCGTCGTGGAACGGCGGCCGATCAATATACGTTGGGTGGTTCACACCTACGCTGGCGACCAGGCGTACCGCTCGCATCGCCGGCCCATCTTCTCTGATCACCATCCTCAGTTGAAGGATGCGCTCTATCAGATTGAGCAGTTCTCCGACATGAAATACGCCATGAGCTATCGGTGGGTTGGCTTTGAGCCGACGGTCGAAGTTGCCGCGGTCTTCAATATGAATCGGGCGCAGACGATGGAAGAGATGCGCTCGGCGATTCAGCTCTTCAGCGTGGGAACGCAGAATATTGTGTACGCTGATAGAAAGGGAAACATCGGCTACATGGCGCACGGCCTCTTCCCGAAGCGGCGCTATCTCTCGAAGGATTATCCTCCTTTTGTGCCGGTCGTGGGCCACACCGAATGGGACTGGGACGGATACCAGGAAGAGGTGCCGGAAAGCATAAACCCCGAGAAGGGTTATGTGGTGAGCGCCAATAACGACCCCTGGGGCTATTCGGGCGATGATCGCAATTACGAGCACTATTTGGGCTATGGATTTTCAACCGGCATTCGCGCTGCCAGAATTGAGGGCCTCATCCAGCAACGGCGTGGCAAGTTGGACGTGGAGGCGATGAAGACCATCCAATTCGATCACCACGATCTCTTGGCCGTGCGGTTTATCGAGCAGTTGAGCAAGCTCGATCTCAAGTTAGGGGAGAAAGAGGGGGCCTACCTTTCGCTGCTGAAGAGCTGGAATGGTGACTCGAATCGCCGGCGGCATGAACCGCTCATCTGGAATCGATTAATTCAGGCTCTTCTACGTCGACACTTTGGCGAAAAGTTCCGAGCGGGGAGTGAAAAGCTTTTCAACCTCGATCAGTTCATCCAGTCGTCAGAGGCTTTGAAAACCATGTACCACAAGATCAACGATGGCCTTGAAGGGCGGGCAACGGGCCTGGCTCTGAATAAGATCAAAGCTCTTTGGACAACCGCTTTCAGTGATGTCTCCAAATGCGCCGATGAAGAAAATCTCGAGGGAAAGACCTGGGGCGAGGTGAGCCACATGGCCTTCACGAGTCCACTCGCCGATATCTTTCCATCGTTTGCGGCCTTTCCGATTGAGCGCGATGGGACGTTTGATACCGTGGATGTGGCGTGGGGGGCTTACGGCCCGAACTTTCGGCTCATTCTGAGACTGAGTGAGGATGGGATAAAGGGCGAGAACGTCTTGCCCGGTGGAAATTACAGTCCAACCGACACCACTAGGCTCTACCGTGAGCTTCTCATGTGGCGCGACGGCAAATACCGGCCGCTGGTATCGTACTAAGAATGCCGCGATCTTCCGTGACTACTTTGCTCGATTTTCGCGCACGAGTCTGTAGTGATCGTGAAGGGTGAGGTTGAACTCGGAAAGCGGGGCCACAGCCTTGCCGCGATATTGGGTCAGGCAGTGGTAGCAGATCCCGACGCTGTCCACGCCCCGAAAGATGAGATAGTCGAGAGCGGTGACCACTAGAAGAGAGATTCCGTACGTCCAGTAGGCCGACACCACACCCACAATCAAAATGCCAATACCGATGTTTCGGTTGAAGTCTTTGTGCTTGTAAAGATCGCGGCAACCGCATACCGGGCATTGTTCCAGGGATTCATTGGGGAGGAGAAAGGGAAATGGGGACCTCAGACACTCGGGGCATTGAGCCTGGAAGGAATTCACCGAAACGGTCTTTGTACAATGGGGACAACTCAAGGATACCTCCATCACGAAAACACCCCATGGTAGCTCAGAAGATAAAGGCTGACGATTTCGCCGATGAGCACCATCACTACCATCACGTAAAGAAGACCAGTGGCCGATTGAGTGGAGGAGAGCTTCACGGTCTCCCAAAGAAAAAAGGACAGGACAAGAGGAGCGATGAGGCCCCACACGTATCGCATCAATAAGAAAAGCCCCACCGTTGAGGCCATGAGCCAATTGAGGTTATGCCCACTCACGCTGGCTACGAGAAAACAGGTGGAGAACAGAAAGCGGATACCGAGCGCGACAAAGAGAAAAAGGCAGGCCTTTCGGAGTTCGGTGATGGAGAGCTTGGGTTGATTAAGGTACCAGTGGCCCAGGCACATGGCCCCCATCGCGGCGCCGAGCATGAGCGAAGATTGTATGAGCGTGAGAACGGTCAAAAGAGAAAAGACAAGAAACACCGCTGGCGAGTCAACTGCGAAAATTTCAATGGCGATGAGAAGGGTCAGCACCAAGTGAACTCGGCTTGCGAGGATCTGCTTCTCAGCGAAATAACAAGCGAGCGTCGCGACGAGTGCTAAGGCCGCAACTAAGGCCCAATAGTTGGGGAAGAGCCACAGAGCCGGAAGAAGGAGGGGGAGGGCGCCGAGGCCATGGTACAGGAAATAGCGCCTGGTCACGGCTGGTTGGTTGATGACAAGAAAGTGGGCAAACACCCCCGCTACGAGGCACAAGATCACAAGAAAAAACAGATGAGACAACATCTCGTTGGGCGCTACCCTTTGAGCTTCTTGAGCTCCGCGGTCAGAAGCGGCACGACCTCGAACAGATCGCCCACAATGCCGTAGTCCGCCTTTTGGAAAATCGGGGCCTCGGCATCCTTATTGATGGCGACGATCACCTTTGAGGTGCGCATGCCGGCCAAGTGCTGAATCGCGCCAGAAATGCCGCAAGCGATGTAGAGCTTCGGGCTGACGGTCTTTCCGGTCTGACCGACTTGCATGGCGTGGGGAGCGTAGCCGGCATCGACCGCCGCCCGGCTCGCGCCGACGGCGGCACCGACGACCGCGGCGCATTCGTGGAGAATCTTGAAGTTGTCCGCGCTTTTTAACGAACGACCGCCTGAGATGATGATGTCGGCTTCGGTGAGCTCGACCTTCTTCGCGGCGGAGGCAATGACCTCGGCCACTTTGGTGCGAATGGCCCCGGGTGTCGCCGCGACCCTTTCTACTGTGCCGGCGGCCGTTTTGCCCTCAGATGACACGACATTGGGCCGCAGGGTGAACATCGCGGGGGATTTGAGAAACTCGACGCTTTTAGAGCACTTGCCGGCGAAGACTGGGCGGCGCACGGTGAGCTTGCCACTGGCAAGGCCGAAGCTCGTGCAATCGTTGGCCACGCCCACGCCAAATTTGGCCGCGAGCCGTGGCATGAAATCCTTGCCCTGACCACCCGAAGCGATGACCTCGGCTCCTTGGGAGGAGAGGTAGGCGTGAGCGGCGTTGGCGTATCCTTCCGTCGAATAATCTTTGAGATCGGCATGCTCGAGGACGATGATCTTGGAGGCTCCGGCCTTGGCCAGATCGCCAGTTATGGCATTCAGATCGCCACTGCCCAGAACGAGTGCAGTGACTTCCTGGCCCTGCCGGCCAAACTCCGCAACGACCTCTGCGCTGACGCGCTTGAGCTTCCCATCTTTGTGTTCCGCAACGACGAATACTTTCATATGACCTTTGCCTCTTCTCGGAGCCGCTTCACAAGCTCAGCCACCTGTGCTGGGATTTCGCCCGACAACTTGATCCCCGCCTTGCGTTCGGGTGGAAGTTCATAGTCGAAATCTTTGAGAAGCGGTGAATCGCTGAGTCCGAGGTCGGAAGGGCTGTAGACCTTCACGGTTTTCTTCTTTGCCGCCATAATGCCGGGGAGGGAAGCGTAGCGAGGGGCGTTGATACCCTTTGTCATCGCGATCACACACGGTGTGTTCATGGCGATTTTATGCCGGGCCGAACCATCGACCTCTTTTTCCACTGTCACGCTCTTTCCGTCCGTTCCAAATTCCACTTTGCTCACCGTCGACGTGGAGGGCCAGTTCAGAAGCTCGGCCGTATAGGCAAATACCACACCCTGGTCGTCATCGATCGCTTGCTTACCGGAGAAGATCACGCTTCCATTCTCCTTCTTGACCACCTCAGCCACCGCCTTGGCGATGCTGACGTTGCAGCTCGTCTCCCACCTTACATGGACAGCTGTATCTGCACCCATCGCAAGGCCTGTGCGCAGTGCCTCGACCGCTCTATCGGGTCCGACCGTGACGACCGTGACCGTACCGGTCTTAAGGAAAGCCTTGGCCCGCAAGGCCTCTTCGATGGCGAATTCATCGTAAGGGCTCACAATCCACTTCACATCGTTGGTCTCGATGCCGGACTTATCGCCCTTGATGCGGATCTTGGTCTCGGTGTCAGGGACTTGCTTGATACAGACAAAGATATTCATGGATTAGTCTTTCAGAAGAGCACGGGAGATGACGATGCGTTGAACCTGTGAGGTGCCCTCATAGATCTGCACGAGCTTCACATCGCGCATGATCTTCTCTACAGGGTATTCTTTCGTGTAGCCGTAGCCACCAAAGATCTGAACCGCATCGGTCGCGACCTGCATCGCCATGTCGGCGCTGAAGCGTTTCGCATGGGCCGACATGAGATTAGCCTCGGCATGGCGCTCCTGATCGAGGAGCCAGGCCGCTTTGTGACACATGAGCCGGCCGGCCTCGATGGATGTGGCCATATCGGCGAGCATGAACTGAATGCCCTGGAAGTTGGCTATGGGCTGGTTAAATTGTTTGCGCTCCTTCGCGTATTTGATCGCGTAGTTCATCGCGGCGCGGGCAGCGCCCACTGCGCCGGCTGCGATGGGCGGTCGCGTGTGGTCGAGGGTAGTGAGCGCAATGCGAAAGCCTTCGCCGACCTTTCCAATGAGGTGGCTCTTCGGCACACGGACATTGTCAAAGGTGATGGCGCGTGTGTCGCTCGCCCGTTGCCCCATCTTGTTCTCGGGTTTGCCGAGCGAGACACCCTTCGCGTCGGCAGGCACCACGAGACAGACGATTCCTCTGGCTTTGAGTTCCCTATTCACAGTTGCAAACACGGTGAACTGATTCGCGAAGCCGGCATTGGTGATCCACATCTTAGAGCCGTTGATCACCCAGTGGTCACCGTCCTCTTTGGCGTGGGTGGAGAGGGAACCGGCATCTGAACCCGAGCCCGGCTCGGTGAGGCAGAAGCTCGCGAGGATAGGGGATTTGAGAAACGGCGCCACAAACTGTTCGATCTGTTTGTCGGTGCCGTTCAAAAGAATCGGGTAGAGGCCGAGGTTATTGACCGAGATCGAGGTCGTCATGCCGAGGCAACCGGCGCCGAGCTCTTCGTTGATGATCACATCTTCTAAGACACCCAGCCCAAGTCCGCCGAGGTTTTGCGGAATGGCGAGATTCATGAGCCCGAGCTCCCACGCCTTCTTGATGAGCTCGTGGGGAAACTCGCCGCTTTCATCATATTTCGCGGCGACCGGGATGATGTCATTGTCTACGAATTTCCTAACCATCTCTGCGAGCGCGAGCTGGTCGTCAGTGAGGGCAAATCCAATCACGGTGTCTCCCTGGAGGCGGGTTTTCTAAAATCGCTTGATTCAATAAGCCGTTAAAAAATAGGCATTTAGTGTCCAATTTTCAATCTTTTCTTGCTAAATTACAGTAGATGCCACCGCCCGCCCCCCGTCCGCTCGTTCTGATGATCTTGGATGGATTTGGCGTGAACCCCGAAACAAAATGGAACGCCGTAGCAATCGCTCGGATGCCACACTACAGAAGGCTCCTCGAGCGTTTCCCCCACAGCACTCTCGACGCATCGGAATCCTTTGTAGGTCTGCCCAAGGGGTTTATGGGGAATTCAGAAGTGGGGCATCTGAATATTGGCGCCGGGCGGGTGGTCTACCAGGATTTCTCTTTGATTTCGAAAGCGATTGAGGACGGGAGCTTTCTTAAGAACGCGGCTCTTTGTGAAGTGATGAATGGTTGCCGGGCGCTCCATCTGATGGGGCTTGTGTCCGACGGCGGCGTGCACAGCCACTTGAGCCATTGCCTGGCCCTCATCGATATGGCCAAGCGGCAGGGGGTGAAAAAGATCTGGATACATGCCTTCACCGACGGACGCGACACGAGCCCGACGAGTGGTTGTGGATTTGTGAAGACGATTGAAGATTACGCCAAGGCTTCGGGTGTGGCTCGGATTGCAACCATTTTAGGGCGCTTCTACGCCATGGATCGCGACAAACGGTGGGAACGCACGGAAGCGGCGTATCGCGCGATTGTGGAGGCCCGGGGACCCCGATTTGAAAAGGGCGCAGACTATGTGAAGGCGGCCTATGCGAATACTGGTGATGAATTCATCGACCCGGGGGTGGCCGCAGATTATTCCGGCGTTCAGGAAGGGGACGGAGTCATCTTTTTTAATTTTCGCGCCGATCGCGCGAGGCAGCTGTCGCGGGCCATGACAAGCAGGGAGTTTCGGGAGTTCGAGCGGTCAAATGTGAATCTGTCTGGGTTCGTCTGCATGACGCCCTATGATTCTACTTTGGGGCTGCCGTACGCGTTTGAGAAGGCGAAGATTCGCAACACGCTCGGCGAGATTGTCGGCCAGAAGGGGTGGAAGCAACTGCGCATCGCTGAGACGGAAAAGTATGCCCATGTGACCTATTTTTTTAATGGCGGCGAGGAGAGGGAGTTTCCCGGCGAAAAACGGATCTTGGTGCCTTCGCCGCGAGATGTGAAGACATACGATCTCAAACCCGAGATGGCAGCGCGAGAGGTGACGGAAAAGCTGATGCGAGAACTGGAGAGTGGGCAATACCGATTCTTGGTCGTGAATTTCGCGAACCCCGATATGGTGGGCCACACCGGGCTGATGAATGCCGCCGTTCGGGCGCTTGAGGTCGTGGATGAGTGTGTGGGTCGAGTGGTTGCTTGGATAGAACGTTCCGGGGCGCTGGGAATTCTGACCGCCGATCATGGCAATTGCGAGAAGATGATGGGGGATGATGGCGAGCCACTCACCTCCCACACATTATTCCCCGTCCCCTTCATCGTGATCGATCCCCTCAGAAAGCCCGAGGTGAAAGCCGGCGGGCGTCTATGCGATATCGCGCCAACTATTCTGGCCCTTTGGGGTGTTCCGCAACCGGCTGAGATGACTGGGAATTCCCTCATCGGGAGCCGATAACCTCCTAGGGGCCCTAACGGAAACTTTATGTGAGAGTCTATTTACTGCGGTGAGCGTATTCGTTAAATCGTTTCCGTGGACAGTATTTTTCTTGGGATCGTCGCCGCCCTGACCTGGCAACAGCTCGCCCTTCTCGGTGGAGCTCTCGCCCTGGCCTTTGGTTTCGAATTTGCCAATGGATTTCATGATTCGGCGAACGCCGTGGCTTCGGTCATTTACACGCGCACGCTCAAACCCACCACCGCGGTCGTATGGTCAGGAATGTTTACGTTCCTGGGGACGCTGATTGGTGGCGTGGGCGTGGCCTACGCGGTTGTGCACCTTCTGCCGGTCGAGGTGCTCGTTCAGGTGAACACGGGATCGGGGATTGCCATGGTGATGGCACTCTTGGTCGCAGCCATCATCTGGAATGTCGGGACCTGGTATTTCGGGATCCCGGCCTCGAGCTCCCACACGCTGATCGGCTCGATAGTCGGGGTGGGGATGGCCAATAGCCTTATGGTCCATGGGCATGTCTTGAACGGGGTGAATTCCTCTAAACTCACTCAGGTTGCGCTGTCGCTTCTCATTTCTCCTGTCGTGGGGTTTTTCCTCTCGGCGCTTCTCCTTTTGGTCGGCAAATGGTGGAACCCCGATCCGAGACTGCATACGCCTCCTGCGCAGAATGCTCTTCCGCCGAGCTGGATCCGGAGCACCCTTCTTGTCACCTGCACCGGGGTGAGTTTTGCGCACGGGTCAAATGACGGTCAAAAGGGAATGGGGCTTATAATGCTGATCCTCATCGGGCTTTTGCCAGCGCAGTTCGCTTTGAATCTCGAGATGGAGGTCCCCGCCGTTCGTCGGGAAATTCAGAAGTTGAAGTCCGACCTGGTGGCCCACGCGCCAACGGGCCGACCTCACATCATTCTTGCGACCTACGCCGGTTCAGACATGGGTCCGGAGCGTACAGTGAATCTCGCCGACAAGCTCATAGTGGATCTCACGGCGATAGAAAAGTTTCGCCAGATACCTGAAGAAAAACGATGGAACTTAAGGCAGCAACTCTTCGCGGTGTCGAGTGGGATTTCGCGATTCATCGAGTCCCACCCGAATATGGAACGGAGCGAGCGCCGTCGGCTGCTCACTGTGAAGGCTAGACTGCGTGAGTCGGTCGAATACATACCACAGTGGGTGATCTTGGGCGTTGCGCTCTGTCTTGGACTGGGAACGATGGTGGGGTGGCGACGAGTGGTGACGACTGTCGGTGAGAAGATTGGAAATGCTCACCTCACCTACAGCCAAGGGGCGGCCGCTGAGGTGGTGGCCATGGGAGCTATCGGGCTTGCGGATGTAGCGGGGCTTCCGGTGAGTACGACGCATGTCCTGTCGTCGGGTGTGGCGGGGACGATGCTTGCCAACCGATCGGGCCTCAATCGTTCGATGGTGAAGACGATTGCATTAGCATGGATTCTGACCATTCCCGTATCGATGCTCCTGTCAGGCGGACTGTATTGGATTTTTAGCCGGTTTTAGGCGACCTTCTTGAGATCGTTGGCCAGAGTGTAATTGCAGTCGCGGCAAAAGAAATTGAAAATGCCGTTGGAGGCGGCCTCGATGCTCATGACCTTAGCGCAATGAGGACATTCCACTATTCCGGTGGCCGTTGCGCCGCGTTCCCGCACGAGTTGGTAGACTTTGATCACATCATTTTCAAAGCCCTTCAGCTGTTTTTCTCCCAGGAGCTCAAAATCGAAGAGATCTTGTGAAACCTGTCTGACGACGTCGCGGCTGACGACGATTTGATTGGGAGTGGCTGAACTGCACAGGCGGTTGGCCATGTTGATTCCGGGGCCAATGGCGGTGTAGGTGCGAAAGTATTTCTCACTTCCGTAGAAGCCAACGTTTGCGTAACCGTGTGACACTCCGATGCGAATGTCCAACGGGCGTTTCCAGTAGTCGAGGTATTCGTCTTTGTGCTCGGTGATATTCACTCGGATTTCCAACGCCGCCCGCAGGACGCGCTCGATGTAGTCGGGGTGAGCAATTGGGTTATTGGAAAACGCAAGTACGCCGTCTCCCAGAAACTTATCGATGGTGATGTCATATTTCAGGAGGGTGCGGATGGTGTCATCCATGAACATCGATATCACCTTGTTCACATCGTCTTTATCGATCCGAGTCACCCGTTCCGTCGATCCGACGATATCAATAAAGATGACACAGATCTGGGCACGTTGGGTCCCCCCCTCGAGTTTTTTTTCCCCGGTGCGTATGGCGCGAACGACCTGTGGGCTAAACTGCATGCTTAAAGACGCTAGGTTAATCGCCTCCTGAGTCTTCACTTTGATGACCTGGTCCCTTCCTAAGACCTCCTTTTCAAGCGCGAGGCGGTTTTTGAGCTCCGAGAGACGGAGGTTGTCCTGATATCGGCGAATGACCAGGGAGATGATGAGAGTGGAGGAAATGAAAAAAAGGCTGACGAGGAAAATGCTCCAACCGCCGGCAAACCAAGCCAGGTAGGTCGCCCCCACGAAAAAAAGACCAAAAATACCTACGCTGGCTAGAAGGCTGAATCGGAACGAGAGCGGAAAGAACAGCAGCATGGCGATGCAGGCTAGATTGAGGCCGGCATAGTAAGGCGACACGGGCCCGCCAGTTTGGAGAGTCATGATGGTGATGAAGAGGCTGCAGACAAACGTGAATAGGACGGCAAGAATCTGTGCGCTTCTCAACGTCCGAGCCCGTGGCGCGGAAAAATGAATGCCGAGGCATGCGAGAACGGTGAATATCCGATAACTCAAGAAAAGCCACTTGTGCTCGGGGGCAAATACGAGGTCACAGATCCAAAAGGCCATATACAGTGGCATGGCCAGATTGCTGGTGACGACCTGGATCTTGGACTTGAGCTCCTCGAGCTGTTCCTGCTTGCGTCGGAAGTGCAGCTCGTCCTCGATGGGAAGGCTTTGGTTTTCAGGATTGGGAACCATTGTTCTGTTTGGCTCCGAGTTTTGTCACGTTACAAAACAGGTTGACCTTCTCCTCCTCCTCTTCCACGGAGACCGTACCGGGGAGATGTCCAAAGAGGCGCCGTAAGTCATCCTCTGAGCGGTAGATCAACTCCCAATCCATGACCAATTCCATCATGCGTTGGGAGGGATTCTTGACGTCGAAGTTGCCGATGATCATGGTGCCGTTTTCACGGACGCCCCGAAACAGGCGGTCAGCTGCCATCAATACAACCGGGTCGGAAAAGTAGTCGAACAGCCCGGCAGAGTAGACCATGTCGAAATCACTTTCCGGCAGTCCACGCACGATGATGTTTTTAATAGCGAGGTTCAGATACTTGAACTTGAAATTAGAGGGATACTTCCGGGTGAGTTTCATCATTCGGCGTTGGGCCTCTTGGAGGGCTCCGAGATCCTGATCGAGAAGAACAACTTCAAGGTTATACCTTCTCAAGTCCGGTTCTTCTTCCATAAGGAGCTCGATCTCTTTCGCCGGCCCACAGGCGACGGAAATGATCTTGAGCGGCCGATCCCCTTGAGTCACAAGCAGGAGGTCCTTGATTTTGTTCTTGAGATAGTGCGCGCGGTTTTGGACCGCCTTGGTCGCTGACTCCTGCATGAAGTACTGGTGAACGCACTTGGCAAACAACGAGTCTCCAGCGTGTTGGTTGTCATAGACGATGGACATCATTTGATGATCGCCCGCATAGCCCAATGGTTTCTTAAAGGCGCGATCTGCGAGCGGTGACCGATAGACAAGGTGTCGGAGCTTGTCGCGGAGGTAATCGACACAATCGCGGATTTGCTCTTCGTCGAGTGTCTGGAATTCCCGCTGAATGGCTTCATAGATGGCGGGGATCTCATTTCCAATCCAACCTCCGATGACCTGGGCAATGTTATCCCTGAGTGCCATGACGTCGGGTCGTTCCCAATCGAGATCATTCTCCAGACTCTCGCAGTTTTCTTGAAGCGTCTCCAACCAGTCTTTGACCTCGAGTACCTTCTGTTTGAACAGAGCCGGTATAGCGCTGTGTCGTTGTCTCTCTTCCTTGTGGGAGTCTAAAATCGTAGCTGCCTTGTCGATCGCCGAGATCAGAAGGGTGTCGAGTGGTTCACCGATGACCTCGAGCGCGACTGAGTTCGGTGTCATGTGAGTGACCTTATCCGCGGGCGGCGAGAGCGTCTGACTTCTTGTCACGCGGAGGTGGTAGGTTCCTATGTCCATACCATCGTAGGTTAGGGCGATTTCAGGGAATTCCTCTCCAATCTCCAACCGCAAGGCGGTCCGAGCCAGAAGACCGAAGGGCGTGTAGTTGATGACTTCGAGCTGAGAGTTCCGGATTGTTAAATAACAACGGTTCTGAGGCAGGCTGATTCGTTCCTGCCGCACCAAGTAGTTCCTAGGGGAACGTTCTTCACTGACTGTGATCGTTTCGTGAACGGTTTCTTTCATATGCGGCCTCCAGGGGAATCCGTAAATCTCTTCGGATGAAGAGTGAATAAGCTTTATAGGAACAAATGGATTGGCCGATAAGGACATAGGGTATGTCATTCGCGAACTACTTTTGGGAGCACCCTTTGCTCAAGCCGTTTGTCCGTGAGCTCGAGCCAGGGGAGTTTCTGTTTCACCAGAATGATTTGGCCGATTCGATGATAATTGTGCTTTCAGGCCTTGTGGAACTGGTGACCGAAACCGGGAAGAGGCCCCAAATCATCACCTTGATCGAACCTGGGCAGTTTCTGGGTGAACAGACGCTGATCAAGGACGAACCGGCCAAGAGAGTTTTTGGGGCGCGCGCGCGAAGTTCCGTCAGGGCCGTGGAGTTGTCCAAAAAGATCGTGGATGAGATTCAGGTCGAACACCCCCCACTGCTGATCGATCTTTTGAAGGGGATCTTTTCTATTGCCAGTGAACGGGTGGGGCGCGCGAATCAGATCATTGCGGCGCTGCGCACGACCAACAATGAGGTGCGTTTGCTTTCGCTACTCCTGTATTTTGCCAAACACACCGGTGTTCGCGGGCTCCGTGGAACCGACGTTCTCATGGGCGTTTCGACGATCCATTTTTATTTGGATATGAGCGATCGCGATATTCAGGAGATCCTGGAACGGTGCCAAGAGTCCGGTCTCATTATGTTTGGAGCCAAAGGTGTCATTACGATCCCCGACCTATCTGCGCTCACGGCCGCGCTCGACACACTGAAAGCGGCACCCCCTTCGGCCCAGGCCGCCTGAAATCATTTACCCTTGCTAATGAGGTCATACAGTCAACGGCCGACGCATCTGGGCTGACGCGATGTATTATAGACCCTTGGAATTCTTCGATTTTTTCAAGGTTCCTTCCGATAAGGGACTTGAAGAACTATGTCAAAAGGGAAGCTCGGAGAAATGCTTGTCAGCCAGGGCCTTATCAAGGCCGACCAGCTGCGCGTCGCGGTTGCCGAGGCGCAAAAGAATAAGGCCCGCTTGGGCACGACACTCGTGCGCCTGGGGCACGTCAACGAGAAGGTCCTCGCGACGTTCCTCTCCCGACAGTATGGTATCTCCGCGATTTCGCTCGATGACGTGGACGTCAACCCAGAGCTGGCGAAGCTTGTTTCGCGTAACCTCTGCGAACGCCATGTGCTCGTGCCGGTGGGCGTCGAGAATAATCGCCTCAGCATTGCCATCTCCGATCCGACTAATGTGACCGCCGTCGATGATGTGCGCTTCATGTGCAACATGGATGTGAATATCTTCATCGCGGCGGAATCATCGATCAAAGCGCTCATTGATCGCATATACGGCGCAGCCGCCGGTGCGGAGCTCGACAAGGTGATCGAAAAAGAGGGGGAGGACAGCAGCCTCTCCAGTGTTGAGATCGGTGTTCAAAAGGGGGCCGCCGAAATTGAGGACGATCAGGTCGGAGAAAAGCCGATCATTCGGCTCATCAACAAACTTTTTCTCGAGGCGATACGGCGAAAGACGAGCGATATTCATATCGAGCCGTACGAGCAATTCAGCCGCGTGCGATTTCGAATCGATGGCGCGCTTCACGAGATCATGCGTTTGCCGGTGCAGGTGAAGAATGCTGTGCCAGCGCGCATCAAAGTCATGTCACAGCTCGACATCTCAGAGAAGCGCCTGCCCCAGGACGGCCGCATCCAGGTGCGCACAAAGACTGGCAAGATAGACATTCGCGTCTCGATTCTCCCGACGATTTTTGGGGAAAAGGTGGTGATGCGTCTGCTCGATCAGGGTAACACCACGCCCGATCTCGCCAAAATGGGCTTTGAAGAGGAACAGCTCAAGGTGTTTCAGCGAGCCGCGAGCCAACCCTATGGCATGCTTCTCGTCACAGGCCCCACGGGCAGCGGAAAATCAACGACACTTTATGCTGCGCTGTCATCGCTGAACGCAATTGATGTCAATATCTCGACCGTCGAAGATCCCGTGGAATACAACATGATCGGCATCAACCAGGTACAGATGAAGGATTCCATAGGTCTGAATTTCGCCGCGGCCCTGCGCTCCCTTTTGCGTCAGGATCCCGACATCGTCATGGTTGGCGAAATTCGAGATCATGAGACTGCGGAAATTGCGATTAAGGCCGCACTTACGGGTCACATGGTATTTTCGACCCTGCACACCAATGATGCACCCAGCACGGTGAGCCGACTTTTGCACATGGGGATAGAGCCCTTTCTCATCACGGCGTCGCTGCTCCTGGTTCAGGCCCAGCGACTCATTCGGATCAACTGCGAACACTGCCGCGAACCCGACGCTAAGGTCAGTCGTGAGGATCTTCTGGCGGCGGAGGTGCCAGAGAATTGGCTCGAGGGGTTCACACCGATGCGCGGACGTGGCTGCGATAAATGTGGAAAGACCGGGTACAAGGGGCGGCGCGGAATCTACGAGGTAATGTATTTCAACGAGCGACTCAGAAACTTGATCGTGAAAGGGGCTAATGCCGATGACTTGAAGGCTGCCGCCGTGGAAGAGGGGATGATCACGCTCCGGCGAAGCGGGATCATGAAGATGTACCGAGGCGACACGACGTTGGAAGAGGTGCTCAACAACTCTCGGCCAGACGGAGATTTCAAAAAAGTATGATGACGCTGGCGCAACTCTTGAGGGCCATGTTGGATAATAAGGCGTCCGACCTCCACCTCACGACTGGCTCGCCACCCACCTTTCGCGTGCATGGCAGGATCCTACGGGCGAAGACTGTCGCGTTAGGCCCGTCCGATACCAAGGAGCTGTGCTACAGCGTGCTCACCGACGTCCAGAAGGCGCGCTTTGAAGAGGATAAACAGCTCGATTTCTCATTCGGTGTTCGCGATTTGGCTCGGTTCCGAGGCAACGTCTTTTATCAACGGGGCGCTGTCGCAGGGGCCTTTCGTCACATTCCCTTCCAGGTGCCCAAGCTCAGTTCCCTGGGGCTTCCCCCTGTGCTCCAGACTCTGCTGACGAGACCCCGAGGGCTAGTGCTCATTACGGGCTCAACCGGTTCTGGAAAGTCCACGACGCTAGCGGCAATGGTGGATGCTCTGAATGACACTGAGAGTTTCCACGTGCTCACGATCGAGGATCCGATCGAGTACATCCACCAACACCGCAGTTGTCTCGTGAATCAACGCGAGGTGGGGCAGGATGCGAAGGAGTTCAGCGGCGCTCTGAAGGCCGCTTTGCGAGAGGACCCCGATGTCGTAATGCTCGGTGAAATGCGCGATCAGGAGACGATCGAAACGGCTCTGACACTTGCGGAAACCGGACATCTTGTGCTTTCCACTCTTCACACCAACAGCGCTTACCAGACGATCTCCCGAATCGTGCAGGTGTTTCCCTCTGAGCAGCAGGATCAGATTCGTATGCAGTTGTCCCTCGTGCTCGAGGGGATCGTCACCCAGTCTCTGTTGGAGCGCGCCGATGTGAAAGGGCGAATAGTGGCGGTCGAGGTTTTGATTCCCAACGCGAGTATCAGGAACCTCATTCGCGAAAACAAATTATTCCAGATACCGTCGGCGATGCTCGTCGGCCAAGAGCAGACAGGGATGATCACCATGAACCAGAGCCTGATGCTGCTGGCGAAGAAACGGATGATTCTCCCCGAAACTGCGATCGAGAACAGCCCCGATCCTGAGGAGCTCATCAAGCAGATCACCGACTACAGGAAGAAAGTGGCGGCGGGTGGCTGATGCGCTACCGATATGTCGGTGTGAATCGCCAACAAGAGAAGGTTTCGGGGGTTGTCGAGGCCATCGATGAGATTGAAGCGAAGATGCGCATCCGGGCGCTCCAGGTACGCCCCCATAGCCTCACCGTTCTCGGTGACCGCGTCTCAAAGGCTAGTTTCAACTTCAGTCTATCCAAACCCATCGACCTCAAAGGAATGGTCATCTTCACCCGGCAGTTCTCTTCACTCATCGACTCTGGTGTCCCGATCGTCCAGTGTCTCGACATTCTCCAACAACAGGAAAAGCGGGTAGCGTTCAAAGCCATCCTTCAGAAGGTGAAGAGTGACATCGAAGCGGGATCGGGTCTCGCGGAGGCGCTTTCAAAGTATACGAGTGTATTCAATGAATTCTTCATCCGCCTCGTCGAGGCAGGAGAGGTGAGCGGCACTCTTGATAAGTCACTGAAACGCGCGGGTCTTCAGCTTGAGAAATTAGGGAAGTTGCGATCTAAAGTGGTCAAGGCCCTGATGTACCCGATCATTACGCTCGTTGTGGCGCTCGCTGTGATGATCTTCCTTTTAGTGAAGGTCATTCCGGAAGTGTCGAAGCTCTATAAAGACTCAAGTGCGCAATTGCCCGAGGTCACCCAATTCGTTCTCGCTCTGTCAGCCTGGGTCCAAAGTTATTGGGTCTTTCTCGTCTTGGGACTTGTGGGGAGCGTGTTTGGCACACTCTTCTCCTACCGTGTGGAGAAGGTGCAAAGGGTAGTGGACCCGCTCCTATTGCGCATCCCCGTCCTGGGAAGCCTGATAAAAAAATCGGCGATCGCCCGTTTCACACGCACGATGGCGACACTAGTTCAGAGTGGCGTCCCGCTTCTCACGGGTTTTGGGATCTGTTTGCGGATTATTCAAAATCTGGCGATCCGCGACGTCGTGGCAGCGTCGATGAGCGGCGTACAGGAGGGCAAGAGCATTGTGCACGGGCTGTCAAAAGGGGGGTTTTTTCCTCCCATGGTGCTTCACATGATTTCGATTGGTGAGATGACCGGCAAACTCGACGATCTCCTCGCGAAGGTGGCCGACATTTACGACGATGAGGTCGATGATGCCGTGGATGCGATGACGGGACTTCTTCAGCCGATGCTGATCGTGGGTGTCGGCGGAATCGTAGCGTTTCTCTTACTCTCAATGTACCTGCCCATCTTTCAGCTCGCTGAAAAGGCGACGGGGGGGTAGGGCGTGCGATTCCTTGAGCGGTTTATTCTGACTCGAAAGAACCCGGGCATTATCGAGGGAACCCAGTGGTTTCTCCTCGTGAGGTTGATTGTTCTTTTTCTCGCTCTGGCCTGGATCGTCGTGGCTCAGGCCCTGGGCACATGGTCAGCTGTCAATTCCGAAGCGGCCTACGGGATTTTAGCCTTCGCATTTTCTTTTACGATGCTGACCGCTCTGGCGCTTGAGCGCCTCACGCCGAACTTTCTGTTGCCCGGCGTTCAGATCGCCTTCGACGCCATCGTGACCGGGCTGTGGCTCAGATGGCTGGGCAGTGAGGGCGGCGCCATTTCGCTTTTCTTCATCATCCAGATCTTGGCGTCAGCCCTGACCTTCCAGAAGCGAGGAGCGTGGTTCTCTTCGCTCTCGGCGAGCCTTGCGTTCGCGTGCTTCACTGGGCTTTCCGGCGGTTGGGTGTCGCTCTTGGTGTATGGGAGCCTTTTTTGGGTGATAGGCGGTACGGGAGGGTACCTTGCCGAGGAGCTGAGTCGAACCGCCGCGACACTCGCGCGCAAGGAGCGCACCATCGTGCGGCTCACTGAGTTGCAGGAGCAGATCCTCACCTATCTCCCGACCGGTCTTCTGACAGTCGACCATGATCTCAAGGTGAATTTTGTCAATCCGGAAGGGGCCCACATTCTGGGGCTTTCGCCCTCACAGCTTGTGGGGGGGCGGCTCGATGTCATGGCGCCGCAGTTGTTGCCTTTCTTTTCCGTAGTCGAGTCCGAGGTCATCGCAACGGGCGAACTGGGGCGCGATCTTGAGGCGGCCACTACCGGATCGCGCAGCCACCGATCGATTTTTGTTCATTCGAAGAACGACAGTCGACGGCTTCAGCAACGGGTAGAGGTGGGGAGTCGTGTGTTGCGCGGCGATGTGTCCGATCTAGGGCCTGCGATCGAGGGCTCTGGGCTTCTCAGAGCCAATGCACGCGGTGGAAGGATTCTTATTTTTCAAGATGTGACTATTGTCGATAGCCTCGAGGAGCGGTTGCGCCAGAATGAAAAATTGGCTGCGGTCGGTCAACTCGCCGCGGGGATTGCTCATGAGATCCGAAACCCTCTTGCGAGCATGAGTGCGAGCATTGAGATGCTCAAAGAAAGTTACCCTGCCCCGCGCGATGAGAACCATCGCCTCATGGAGATCACCATTCGCGAAATCGATCGCTTGAACGGGCTCATCACCGAGTTTCTCGAGTATGTGAAACCGGACAAGGTGACCAAGGTTATTTTCGACGGAAACCATCTCATCGAAGAGGTCGTGGAGGCTGTGAGGCGACGAAAGGATCGGCCGCCAGGAAGTGCCTTGGAGGTGTCCATTCAGGGGCGGCTCGAACTTTTGGGCCACCGGGAGAAAATCAAGGGGGTGTTGCTCAACCTTCTGATCAATGCTGTTCAGGCCATCGGCCCACACGGGCGAATCGAAATTGGGGGGAAACAGGAGGGGGGCCGCACCGTAGTGTGGGTCGTGGATAATGGCTGTGGAATGAAGGAGGAGGTGAAGATTCATCTCTTTGAGCCATTCTTCACAACGAAACCGAAGGGGACGGGGTTAGGGCTTGCGATCGCCTACAAGGTGATCGAGGCCCACGACGGAGCTCTGACCGTGAAGAGCGAAGTTGGGAAGGGGAGTCGCTTCGAGATCTCTCTTCCTGGGAGGGACGCATGAAATCTCTCCTCTGTGCCGCCCTGTTGGCAACGCTAGCTCTAGCGGAGGACGATATAGGGCAACTGGTGGAGCAACATGAGCCCACCGAAGCTGCGTCTTCGGGCGAAATCCATCACACGGCGTTTGAGGCCCTGGCCGATGTGCAATACGCGACAAACGGGCCCGTCCAGCAGGGTTTTTCGATTTCGAGACTGTGGTTTGGAGTGACCGGGAGAATCGACTCAACCCTCGACTACAGATTCTTTGCGACCGAGACTCGCGATCTCTCCGCCATCCAATTGCCCTTTCTCCTGCCGCGCGAAGTCTCCTTGGGGATTCACAATCTGGCCGAGTCGGGGGCATCGATTCGTGTGGGGCTCTTTCGCCCTTGGCTGAACCCCTACTGGTCTGAAATGCGGATGGAGTTTCCCGGTTACTTTGGAATCCACAGCACACTTCTTCAGGGGGAGCAGATGGGAGTGGAGGGAGTGTATCCCATCGACAGCCACATCGAGGTGGGAGTGGGGATGAACAACGGCAATGGGGTCTTTGCTTTGAACACCAACAACTCTCGCGGGTTCACATTTTTTGTGAGAAGGCCCAGGCGCGGCGAGGACAAACCGATCGGCTGGGGCGCGAGCATCTACTCGTTCCGTCAATCGGCAGCCGGTGCGTCAAATTACCGAGAGAATTGGGTGGGCAATCTCTTTGCGGAAATTGAGAGTGCGGGTTACGGGGTTAAGGCGGGCTTCGAGTTTGTGTGGGGGGGCTATTCAGACAATGCCTCGAGCTATTCTCCACAGGGGTGGGCTGGTCACCTGTACTTGCCTTTCCTCGGCGGAAACCGCCTGATGCTTCGAGCGGAACTCCTCAACAATTCGCCCGATCTGGGTGGCCGCACCTACAAACGATTTGAAATGGGGCCTGTATTTCACCCCACCTCGTCGACAACACTTTTTCTCACCGAACAATACACCGAGCCCGGCACGACCTCAGGGGAGGTCTCGACTTTCCTTCTGCTGCGCGCAGAGGTGTTCTGATCTCTGATGCGATGCATCGTTATGTTTCCCGGTCTGAACGCCGATAGGGAAACGAAGGAGTGCGTCGGTGTCGGACAGGAAGACGCGGGAGACCGATAAGATCAAGTTTTTTGAAGTGGGGACGGAGGGGGAGATCCGCCCCGCATTTCCCGATCCCAAGACTCACCAAACCGAGGAGGTGCGGGTCAACAGCACCGCCTCCCTCATTCTCGATCAGCTCGACCAGATCAGGCCCAAAGTCGAAAATCTCACGAGCGGTGACAAGGGGTTCACCACTGAAGAGGCGAGTGTCCTGAAGAAATACCTGGCGCTGCGCGAGGCCGAGGTTGAGGACCTGCGTGAAAGCCTGAAGCAGTATCAGGAACACTTTCAAAAGGTGACAAGTGACGTGGCTCTTCTCACCGAAAAGAACCATGAACTGGCGCGAGAATGTGAGTCGCGCCGAAGGGCGGCGGAATTCGCCAAGAGCGATCTGACGAAGGCGCGGGGTGAGCTTGAAGCCAAGATGGTGGCCATGGCCACTGAGTTTGAGGAGCGCCAGAGGGCGCACATTGGGATCGAACACACGTTGGAGGACCTGGAGAGAAAGAAGAACGAATGGAAAGGCGCCATCGCGGAGGACCTCCGGCGCATCCGACTCAAGGAAAAGGAAATCGAAACCAAGCATGAGATGCTGAAACGAGATTCCCAGGTGCTTCTCGACTCAAAGGATCGGCAGCTTTTGGATCTGAAACGCAAATGTGACGCTCTGGAACTTGAGATGGAGACGATGGAGGAGCGCGTGCGAACGTTGAGCACTCAGCTCACGAACGTAGACGCCCGAAAAAAGCGACTGCTGGAAACCCTTAAACTCGCCATGTCTCTCATCGAAGGGATCGAAAAGTCGGAGTAAGCTTCAGATATGAAAGTGGCTGCTCAAAACAAGGCGCTGGACGCGCCCAGGGAGAATCGACTCCAGGTCGTGATCTCGGTAGTCGACGACCTTCTCGACACTCAATACCACCACCACCTGGCCCAGGATGACCTTGTACTCGTCTGGTGTGCCTCGATCGCGGAGGTGGTCCAATCGGTGGGAACGTTTGCGTACGACGTCGCGGTTCTCGATGTCAGCAGTGAGCCCGAACCGCTCGAATCCATTCGCCTCATCAAGAATCGCTCGCCGCGCACAAGCCTGATCGTGCTCAACACGACCCCCGATTCAGTGGATGTGATTGAAGCCTTTCGGTTGGGGATCCATGATTACCTCATCAAACCGGTCAATACCGAGACGCTGGGGTGGTCTATTCGTCGCGCGAACAGGAGTTTGCAGGCAATCCAGCCTGAAATCGGATCCGATTGGGCCGTATTTCAAACCGTGCACGAAATCAAAATTTCCGACAATGCCGAGCGGATGCAGGCTCTAGTCCGAGAGCAGGTCGGAAAGCTGGTGATGGGCGAGGGAAGCCTGTGGTTAGGCAGCGAGTCGCTCAACGCTTTGGAGGCCCAAAAGGAAGAGGCGGTCCGCAGGTTCGCTGAAAAACACCCGAAGCTTCTCGAGGAGGCGTTTGAAAGCGAGCGTGCCAACCACCCAGAGACCTGGTTTGAGGGTGGCCTGGGGTGGATTCCTCTGAGGGAGATGTGGATGGGCGGGCTTTTCCTCTGGGGGGTGGGCCCCGTGTCAGCCGCGGTGTTGTCGCGGGTGGAATTCCTCGTCCGAAGCCTAGAAATATCGCTCGAAAGTCACCGCCGGTACTTGGAGGCCAAGAAGCTCACCTTTATCGACGATGTGACCCACCTTCATAATGCGCGTTACCTTTCCATCGTGACACACCAACTCGTGGTGAGCCAGAAGCGTTTTGCCGTGCTCTTCATTGATGTGGACAAGTTCAAAGGCGTCAACGACAAGCACGGACATTTGGTGGGGAGCGCGCTCCTTGTTCAGATGGCGCGCATCTTAAAGAATGACTTAAGGCCGAGTGACACCGTGTTTCGTTACGGAGGCGATGAGTTCATCGCTATTCTACACGACCAGACTCGTGAAGAGGCGGTTGAGGTGGCCGAGCGTCTGAGGCAGGGGGTTGAGAAAAAACGTTTTTTGGCGTGCGGCGTTGAGGTGCGAATCACTATCAGCGTGGGCGTGGCTCTCTTCCCGGATGATGGCGCTTCGGAGAATGCTATCGTTGATTCGGCCGATAAGGCGATGTACCAAGTGAAGGTGTCGGGCCGCAATTCCGTCTTTTCCTTCCGTAATGAAAAAAATTAAACTGATCATGTCCGACTTCCATGTGGGCCGAGGCCCGTGGGGCGCCAATGGGAGCTACAACATTCTCGAGGATTTCTTTCAGGATGGGAAATTCAGAGAGCTTCTCAGATACCACTCTCAAGGCGAGTACGCAGACGCCGAGGTGGAGCTGATCTTCAATGGCGACATTCTCAATCTCATTCAGTGCGACTTTCACGGCCATTACCCCGTGATCATCACCGAGACCGTATCCACCCACAAGTTGGCGAATATCATCAAGGGTCACCCCGTTTTCTTCAAGGCGTTGAAGGAGTTTCTCTCTCAAAAAAAGCACTTTCTCACCTACGTCATTGGCAATCACGATCAGGAGATGCTTTGGCCGAAAGCGCGCGAGCAATTTGAGAAGGCGATCGGGGCGGAAGTGAACTGGCGAAACATTTACTACCAGGTTGACGGCATTCACGTGGAGCATGGCCATCAGTATGAGGCGGTCAACCGAATCGATCCCAGTCGCCTTTTTCTCACAGAGAATCTGCCGGAGCCCATTCTCAATTTGCCGTGGGGGACCCTCTTCACGATTCAGTTCCTGCTCAAGGTGAAGGCCAAAAGGCCGGCGCTCGATAAGGTGAGGCCCTTCAAGGCGTTGCTGTGGTGGAGTCTGGTCCACGACACGTATCTCACTCTCTCGAGCCTCTTCAAATTGGCCTGCTATTTTCTCTCGACCCGCTTTTCCAAGAACCGCTACCGGCAGAGCAGCCTCAAAATGACGCTGAAGATTCTCAAAGAGGCGTCGGTCTTCCCTGAGCTGGCCGATTCCGCGCGCCAGATCCTGCGATCATCCGAGCTTCACACCGTCGTTTTTGGTCACAGCCATGTGTATATGTATATTCCCGTGGCCGAAGGGAAGACCTACATCAACACCGGGACCTGGACCGATATCATCTCAATGGATATCGAAAGCTTCGCCCGTCAGAACCGGCTGACCTACGTAAGGGTTGAGTATGATGGCGAGACAGTGACCCCGCTTCTGCGTTACTGGATCGGCGTCATTCCCGTGGAAGACGACGCTATTGCTTCTTGAAGGCGATGACGGTCCCCTTGCCCTTGCGAAAACGATGGATGGGCTCGAAGGGGCCAAACTTGTGCTCCTCCTCCGAGAAGGGATCATTGAAGGGGCCGTAGGCATAGTCGAGCGGCTTGTCGATCAAATCCGGATAATCGTGACTGATGTCAACGAGTGGACGCGGGTGAATGCGATCATCGTCGATGAAGGCCGCGACGTCGTACGCCTCTTCGTCGGTGAGAAGCGGTTTCTTCCAGGATGTCCCAAAGGGCATGTTGTATTTGATAAACGCCGCTGCTTTTCGCACCCGGTGCATGCTCGAGCCAATCGAAAAACTCTCCGGGCCCCAGAGAGGGGGATAGAGATAGGCTCTGTGGTCAAGGAGCTTGCCCTCTCCATTGTCACCGTGGCAGCGGGCGCAATGGGTTGCAAATACGTGGCGCCCTTTTTCGGGACTCGCTGCACGCGCAAGAAGCGGCGGTTCAAGAAGGTCGTCGCCAATGAGCCGCTCCCCGACCGTCGTCGATTCCCCGAGCCAGCGCATATAAAGCATCAGCGCCTTGATCTCCCGCCCGTCGAGCGGCAGAGGCCGGCCATGGTGGGGCCGCTCAATACACTGATTGATTCGATCACTGAGAGTGATGAAGTTGGCGTTGCGGTCCCGGTACTGAGGATAGCTGCCGTGAGCCGATCGCAGTGAGCCGCCAAAGAGCCGGGTGCCAGCGTCGAGATGGCAGTTCTGGCAGTTCGTTCGATTGCCGAGATATTGGCCGACAGACCCTTGCGGGCCTAAGTAAAGCGCGGTGTTTCGAAAAAGCTCAAAGCCGTAGCGGATCTCATTTGACACCCGATCCTGCGGTAGGTCCTCAACCGATCGCTTTGGGCTGATCGGAAAGAGAGCATCGGGGAGCCAGGCCAAGAAGGCACGAGCATCACCGCGAGCACACATCGGCACCAACAGAAGAAGAAGCAAAATGACATGCATGACATCCATTATAGATCATCGCGCGCCCTTGCCCCAGGCTGCGAAGGGTGCGATACGTTGCCCATGGCGTTAATCCACCGAATTTTGGTCATTTTCGGTCTGGGCTTTTGCGTCGTCTGGTCCCTGATATGCACCCTGCCGCTCATCATTTTTCGCCCCGTGGCGAATCTCATCGGTCCATTCATCCAACGCGGGTGGGGTCTCGGATGCCTGGCGTTCATGGGAGTTCGGGTGACAACACTCCACGAGAACCGTATCCCTCAAGTCGGCGTGGTGATCGCCCCGAATCATGAAAGCATGTTCGACATCCTCGTGATGGCCTCGCAAAAGAAGAATTTTCGCTGGATCTCTAAGAAGGAGGTGGGGCGCATTCCTTTCATTGGCGCTGCGATGCGATCCCTTGGGGCCTACTTCTTGAAGCGGGATAGGAGCGGGTCCGACATGAATGTGATGAAACTCGTTGAAAAGGGGCTTCGCCAGGGCCACTCGGTGGTTATTTTCCCGGAGGGGACGCGGTCCGTGGATGGCAACCTTTTACCACTCAAAAAAGGAGCGTTTCGGACGGCCCAGAACGGGGGTGTGCGGGTATTGCCGGTGGGGCTAGCCGGCACGATGGGGATTGCCAGCAAGGGAAAATGGCCATCGGTTTGGGGACACAAGGTGGTGGTGAACTATGGCGAACCCTTCACTATTGGGCCGACCGAGGAGCTCCAGGTTGCAATCGCCCGCTTTCACGAGACTCTTTTGGCCCTGATTCTCGAGGCGAGACGCCACCTTTAACACCCGCCTGAGGGGTGCTATATTCGTCCGATGATGCAGGATTTTGCGCGCAAGATATTTGGCAGCCGAAATGATCGCGAGGTGAAACGCCTCTGGCCTATCGTGACCCAAATCAATGCGCTCGAATCGTCGTTGACCCCCCTCTCTATGGAAGCACTGAGTGCTAAAACCGGAGAGTTCCGGCAGAAGCTCGCCAATGGTGCAAAGCTCGATGACATTCTGCCTGAGGCCTTCGCGGTTGTGCGCGAGGCCTCTCGGCGCATTCTCAACATGCGGCATTTTGACGTACAGCTGATCGGTGGCATGGTTTTGCATCAGGGGCGCGTGGCGGAGATGAAGACCGGCGAAGGAAAAACACTGGTTGCCACTCTGCCCGTGTATTTGAATGCCCTAGAAGGGAAGGGCGTACACGTCGTCACCGTGAACGACTACCTCGCCAAGCGCGATGCTCAGTGGATGGGCCAGATATATCAGGGGCTGGGACTCTCCGTGGGCATCATCGTCCATGGATTGAACGACACCGAACGGCGGCAGTCGTACATGTCGGACGTCACTTACGGCACTAATAACGAATATGGATTCGATTACCTACGTGACAACATGAAGTTTCGCCTGGATGAGTACGTCCAGCGGGATCAAAATTTTGCTATCGTCGACGAAGTGGACTCGATTCTGATCGACGAAGCGCGCACGCCGCTCATTATCAGTGGTCCGACCGATGATTCGACAGACAAGTACTACCTCATTAACTCGGTCATTCCCCAACTCAAGAAAGAAGAAGACTACACTATTGATGAGAAGGCGCGCTCAAGCGCTCTGACCGAGGCGGGTGTCACGAAGGTAGAGCAGGCGCTTCGGGTGACGAACATGTACGCCCCCGAACACCTGGAGATTGTGCACCACGTCCATCAGGCGCTGAAGGCGCATGTGATCTTTAAGCGCGATGTGGACTATGTGGTGAAGGACGGTGAGGTGCTCATCGTCGATGAATTCACGGGTCGTCTGATGCCGGGTCGCCGCTACAGTGACGGCCTCCACCAGGCGCTTGAGGCCAAGGAGGGGGTTAAGATCGAGAACGAGAACCAGACCCTCGCTACGATCACGTTCCAGAACTATTTTCGCATGTACAAAAAGCTCTCGGGTATGACCGGCACCGCCGACACCGAGTCCGCTGAGTTCGACAAGATCTACAACCTGGAAGTGATGGTGATTCCGACGCACCGACCGATGATCCGAAAGGATCATGGCGATCAGATCTATAAAACGGTCAAGGCGAAGTACAACGCCGTGGTCGAGGAGATCAAGGGTCTTCACAAGGAGGGGCGGCCCGTTCTCGTTGGCACGATCTCCATCGAAAAGTCGGAGTATCTGTCGGCGCTTCTGAAGCGCGCCGGCGTTCCGCACGACGTCTTGAACGCCAAACAGCACGAGCGGGAGGCGGAGATTGTGGCACAGGCGGGGCAGCCCGGCACTGTGACCATTGCCACCAACATGGCCGGCCGAGGGACCGACATTGTTCTGGGCCCCGGTGTCGCCAATAAGGGTGGGCTTCACATTGTTGGCACGGAGCGCCATGAATCTCGCCGCATCGATAATCAGCTCCGCGGCCGTGCGGGTCGTCAGGGCGATCCCGGTTCCAGCCGATTCTATCTGTCATTGGAAGATGATCTCCTGCGCATCTTCCAGGGTGAACGGATCAAGAGCATCATGGAGCGGCTCAAGATGGAGGAGGATGTCCCCATCGAGCACAACCTGATCTCGCGCCAGATCGAGGGGGCGCAGAAAAAGGTGGAGGCCCACAACTTCGATATCCGCAAGCACCTTCTTGAATATGACGACGTGCTTAATAAGCAGCGAGAGGTGATCTATATGCTTCGCCGGTTAATTCTCCAGGGCGAGAACAACCGGGAGCTGATCCTCGACATCGTGAAGGAGCAGGTGGACGGGATCGTCGACACGGCTTGTGTCTCTAGCGATCGACGAGAGTGGGATAAGAAAGGGCTTATTGAATCATTACAATTTCTCTTCGATAACGGCCTTGGGGTCGATGAGAAATTGATCGAACACGCTGAGACGCGCGACGCGCTGAAGGACGAGATCTTTCAACGGGCCACCGCACTCTACACTGAGCGCGAGGGCAAGATGACGCCCGAGATCATCCGAAGCCTCGAGCACATCATCTATCTGGGATCGCTCGATCAGCACTGGAAAGAGCACCTTTTGAACATGGACCACCTCAAGGAAGGGGTCGGGTTGCGCGGTTATGGCCAAAAAGATCCGCTCGTTGAGTACAAGAAGGAGGGGTTCGCCCTTTTTAAGATCCTCGACGAACAGGTGAAGACCGATGTGATCTCCAAACTCTATCGGGTCCAGGTGACGCGCGAAGAGCAGGTCGAGAGCCTGGCGCCGAAAAAACAGGTGATGAACTTCAACCACGGCGATGCGCCGGAGGGTGTGCGGGAACCCGTGAAGGTGGACAAGACGCCGGGAAGAAATGATCCCTGTCCTTGCGGCAGCGGAAAAAAATTCAAAAAGTGCCACGGAGCCTAGGAGATTATCCCATGCTGTCGCTGTGTCCGAAATGCCACCATGAGATCGAACACGAGGATTATCTCTTTGAGGTCACCTGCTCCTGCGGTGCGCACTTCAACCCATTTATGACAACACAGGATTCGCAGAGTCCTATGAGTCATCAGGCGAGTGAGCTGGTGCTCGCGGCAAAGACAATCAACGTGCCAGAGCCAACGAACAACACAGAACGTTTTTCGGAGAGCGAAGCGGCCTTCTCAGCGATCCGCGAATTTGGGGAGGGGCTTTCCACCAATGGCAAATTGAAGACGCCCGAGCCTTCTGCGGCGGCACTATCAATGGGGCCATCGTCCGCCATTATCTCCGTGCGTTCGGAGCTGGCCACAAGGGGCGAGCCGCTCGCACCAGTGATGAAGGCGCTCAATGATCTTGCGATGCAAAGAGGCGCCTCAGTGACTCTGGTTCAATGGCAGATTCTCAATGATTCCCGCACCGTGATAGCCTCGGCCACCCTCGCCAAAGCTGAAAAGAGATCCTAAAACACCGTCGCATCGAGAAAGGGACACTTATGACCATATCGAAACGCACGCTGACGAGGACGCACAAAGGAGGCCCCGCAGGCGGGCCTGTGGGCCCGTCGAGGACGCCGACTGCGGAGGACGAAGCTCAGCGGGCGTTGCAGATGGTCAGAATGGCTCTTTCTCAATGCGAGGGTGTTTAGATGTCGGCCCCGCGCGCGGCACCCGAGATCCGGCCACTCACCAGCATCGCACTCAAGAGCTGTCTCGACACTTTGCGGCCCCGGTTGGCGGAGGCCTCGGTCTGTGATCTCTTCGCGGGAGCGGGCCGGTTTGGTGAGGGGTGTCTCAAGGAGGGTGCCGCACGCGTGGTCTTCGTCGAGAAGGACGCGCGCCAGATCGGAGCGCTCAAGAAAATCCAAAGCGGTACGGTGGTTGCGGAAGATGTCTTCCAATACCTCGTGCAGTGCGGGGAAGAATTCGACATCGTCTTCGCGGACCCACCATTTCCAGTTTGGAACGAGACCTTTGCCGCACAGCTCAGCGGAAGCGTCCTTCCCAGACTCGCTGTGGGGGGTATTTTCCTTGTGAAAATGCCCAAACGAGTGCTATTTTCGCTCGCAATTCCAGGCCTAAAAATCATGAAATCTTCAGAGTTCGGAGAATCCAAACTTTCTTATTGGGAGCGGGTGTCATGATCGTCGAAAACCGTGCGATCTACCCTGGTACTTTTGATCCGATAACGTTGGGCCATGTCGACCTCATCAACCGCTCGTTGCAGGTGATTAATGAAATCGTGATCCTTGTGGCACACTCGAAGAAGGATCCGCTTTTCGACGCCGAGACTCGTAAAGAATTGATCGCTACCTGTTTCAAGAACGATCCGCGCGTGAAGGTTGAGGTCTATGAAGGACTCCTGGCCGATTATGCTCGCCGCAATAATATCAAAGTCGTACTCCGCGGCTTGCGAGGGGTGAGCGATTTTGAATATGAGTTTCAGATGGCGACGATGAACCGTCGCATGTACCCCGATCTCCAGACGCTGTTCCTCATGGCATCGGAAAAGTTTTTCTTCGTCAACTCGACACTCGTGAAAGAGGTCATTTCCCATGGGGGTGACGTTTCGGAGCTGGTCCCCAGTCATGTTGAGAAGAAACTGAAGGAGGCTCTGTGCTCAGGTTCTCGCAGCGCTGTGAATCCCTAAAATCGAGTTCCATCATGGAGATTTCGGCCAAAGCCGCCGAATTGAAGCTTCAGGGCTTTGACGTCATCAGCCTTGCGGCCGGTGAACCCGATTTCAATACACCCATTGAGATTCAGAACGCGGCCACAAAGGCCATGGCGGACGGGATAACCAAGTACACGCCCGCGCCTGGCTTTCTCACCCTCAGGCAGGCCGTCGCCGACCACGTGACGCGTGAAAACGATTTTCCAGTCGAGCCCAGTGAGGTGGTGATCACCTGTGGCGCAAAACATGCGCTCTACACGGCGATTCAGTGCCTTGTGAACCCGGGAGAGGCCGTGCTGGTTCCGACACCCGCGTGGGTGAGCTACGGCGCAATAGTTGAGCTCGCTGGAGGTTACATCATTCCTCTGCCGCTTCTCGAAGAGGATGGGTTTCGTCCGAATGTGGAGCGCTGGAAGGGGATGGCTCTGCCGTCAAATGTTCGGGGAATCATTCTGAACTCACCCAACAATCCCACGGGGGCGGTCTATAGTCGCGATGATCTCATGAAGCTCGTGAGCTGGGCGCTTTCGAGGGATCTGTGGATCATCTCGGATGAGATCTATGAAAAGATCACCTACGATCAGCTCAGGCACGTGAGTGTCGCGAGCCTCGGGCCCGAGGTGAAAGGGCGCACGGTCACGGTGAGCGGATTCAGCAAAAGCCACTGCATGACCGGGTGGCGTTTGGGGTGGACCATCACCGAGAAGGACCTGGCGCAGAAGATCTCAGCCTTTACGAGTCAAAGCATTAGCCACGTCACGAGCTTTGCCCAAATGGGGGCTCTCACGGCGGCCCGCATGGGCCATGGTGTTGTCGATAAAATGGTGAGCGAATTTGACGCCCGTCGCCAGTATGTAGCGAGTCGGCTAGACAAATGGAGCGGCGATGTGGCCTACACCATGCCCCACGGCGCGTTCTACTTTTTCGTTAATTGCTCGAAGCTCCTTTCTCGCAAAGGGGTGAATGACGTGCAGATGTGCCGCGATCTTTTGGCTAACCAGCACATCGGCCTTGTGCCCGGAGCCTCGTTCGGCTCTTCGGGCTACGTTCGGCTGAGCTATGCCACATCGATGGAGAATCTCCACCGCGCCCTCGACCGTTTCGAAGATTACCTGCGGACCTAGGGCACTTCAAAACGAGTGACCGAGCTCGACGTAGGCGTTGACGCCCTCGCCGTTTAAAGCGGCGTCGCCACGGACGATGAAGTTGCCGTTCCAGATGAGTCGCAATCCAAAGCCGGCTGAGGCGTGAAGCGGCAGGAGTTGGAGCGGGAAGAGGTTGTTCCACACGCGGCCCACATCGAAAAAGGGGACTATCCCTATGGTGAGCTCCTGCTTAGCGAAATCGAAGGTCACGGGGTCCCACCTGAGCTCAACGCCATAAACAAAACGAAAATTGTCGATGAATCGGTTGGCGTCATAGCCACGCAGGTAACGATCGCCACCGAAGTGGATTGTGGCACTCTCGCCTCCCACGCCATCGAGCTCATAAAAAGGGACGGTGCCCGTGAGCGTTTCGAGAAGCAGACGATGCGCGAAGATCAGATCCTGGTGGAGTGTGATGTAGTGGCGGAAGATGTAGGTGCCCCTGAAGAATTGGTAGTCGCTCCCCAAAAGCTGGGAATAGACATTGAACTGCAATTCCGATGTGGTGCCGCGCGAAGGGTAGGGCTCGTAATCCGTCGTGTCGCGCACCATCGCAAGCCCCAGGTAATGGGTACGGCCTCCCGCGATTCCGACGGGATTTTCAGTAGCCAGCAGCGACCCCGTGGGTGGAGAGACCGTCAGCCACCTGAGGCCAAACACAGGGCCGACGCGGTAGTAGCGGTCAAGGTAGCGCAAGAGCCTCAGAGAAAGCGTGGGCCCCGCGCGCACGAAATTGTAGTAACCGGCCTTGAAGAGATTGGAATCAACGACAGAGTTGTTGGTGATGCCGTAGTATTTCAGCGCGATATCGCGATCATAATTGAGCAGCGTGGTGATTCGGTAATTGCTGCCCCAGGCGCGAGGCGCATCCACCTTGATAAAGTGTTTGTAGCGCCCTTTGTCGCTCGCCAGGATCGTAAATTCCGTTTGAAGCTTGTGCGGGTCGGTCCGGCCAAGGTTTCGGATGAGGCCGTTCAGACCCAGATGAAATCCGTTGCTGTCGGTCGGCAAGATCAGCGGCAAGCCCTGGAGGGTCCACGGGTCCCCCATCCATCTGAAGGAGTTGCGTTTGACGATACGGTCCACTCGGCTTGCGACCTCTTCGGAAAACTTCTGAAGATCGTGGCCGACCGTCGCTAAAGCGTTGGGCTGATCCGGTTCCGACCGTTCAGGCCCAGGTACTCCAGCGCCTTGTATTTCCAATTCATCGCGGTAGCGCCGAATATCCTCAATTGACTGGAGTCGGTTCTCAGGGGCGTGGGACGAGTGCGGACTCACCTGCCGCGTGGGGGGCGGCTTTGGTTTTTTCTTGGGTTTTCCGAGAGCGGGAGACCATGCGATCACCAAGATGCAGATGGTCAGAAGGAGGCGCATGAGGAGGTCGCGTTCATTGTAACAGGCAGTGCGCTAAACGCGCTACAAATGGAACGCGATTCCAAAGGAGAGGAAGGGGCCCGAGAGATCGAGTGACGCACCGCTGTCGAGGAAGGTCGCGGTGCCACTCGTGAGATTGCCAAGGTTCGCCAAGCGGTAGCCGCCTTCAAAGATGAGCCAAACAGCGCGGACGAAGCGAATCGTGGCCTGAGCTCGGGCTTGGTATTCGAGGCTTTTTGTGGCGGAGTAGGCACCTGCTGCTGCGGCCACAGGATAGAACACGCCACCGGAAATGAGCCAGAAGACTCGTTGATTCCCACCGTGGAGACCGAGCTCGGCCCCTACGGTTTGGTAGCTCAATTGGTCGGTCACCGTGGTGCCCGCCGCGTCGTCATAGCGGCGATCGGAGAGCCAGTATTCATAGCGGGCCCCGAGTGCGATGCGGCTACCCACTTCGAAGTAGTAGGCAAGTGAAGCGACGTACGAATTGGTGGATTGCTTTCGGGAAAAGGTAGCGTTTGAGAGGGTGTCGACCGAGGAATTCACGATCGGGTAGGTGCCCGTCAAATGGATCCAGTGGCTCGCAAACGCGCTTGCGCCCATGAAAGCGAGGACTACAAGAAGGCGTCCCATCGGATCATTTTCGCACGATCAGCCAGGAACGCAATTCTTCAGAATTGGCGTGGCGCCGTGTGGGTTGGAAAGCTGAACACACGAGTCGGATTCACCGGACGCCGGGGATTGACCAGTGTGGGAGTTGCTCCGCCGTGGTATCCGCCCTGTTGTCCGCCGCAGCCACAGTTGGGACCGGTGTGGAAAGTTCCTCGGACGCTCGCGCGAAAGAAACCGCTGCCGCAGCCACGGCCCCAATGGCAGTGGTTAAACTGGGGCGCTGCTACGTAAGCCATGCAGTTGTTGTAGCAGGGTCGGTAGCCAATGGCGTAACCGCCTCGCATCCGCCAACGGATCTTGGTGCGTGTGCGAACGCGAGTGTAGCTGCAGCAACCATCGTCATAGGTGCGGTACACACTGCGGGTTCTGACCACCAAACGGCCACCGTGGCGCCCAGCCATTGCATCCGTGGCAAAAAATTGGCTGGCGACTATCGATATCAAAAAGAGAAAAAGGCTCAATCGCATACTCACTCCATAATAAAACGCGCGGGCCTTGGGCGCGTACTCTCACGGCGAGCGTTAAGAGCAAGCGCCATGCCACGTCACAATGTGCCTAATATCGTACCTGTTTTTGCTGCCGGGGTGTTGCTCCGCCGACGGCAGTGACACTTTTTGCCACGTTCTAGAGCGTGGAGCTCAAGCGCTTCAAGGCCCGTGAGGCGGTGGCGAGGGCGGGCTTCACATGGGGTTTGAGCCTCTTCCATTGTGCGTTCAGGGCGCGTGTGACCCGCGGGTGGGGGCCAATCAAATCGCCCAGCGTGGCGAGGTCTTGCCAACGCCCTAAGAGGTCCTGGAGTTCGTGAAGCGATTTCGGGTTGTAGCCAAATCGTTTGAGGACATACCGCGCGCGTTTCACCGAAATTCTCAATTGGTGCCGGTCCGTTTGGGATTTCGGCAGCCCCCCTTCCAGCTCCTTTCTCAAACGCTCGATGCGGGGAATCAGTGTCGAAGAAGAGAGGCGATTGGTGTCACGAATGGCTTCGCGGATCTGCTTTCGGACTCGATCTCGTTTTCGCCCCTTCAAAGCGGGTGGAATCCTCAGGCGGGCCCGCTCCCGCTCCTTCCTAAGCGAGGCCACAGCGAGTCCTAATTCCTGCGCATCCGTGATGGCAACATCGTATTTTCGCTGTTCGCCCAGAAGCGATGCGATCTTCTTAAGGTCTCGCCGGGCTTTTTTGATCGCGCGCGTGCGCTGTTCTTTTGGAATGAGCCAGAGCTGCGACCGCACACGCCGGATGAGGACACGGAGTTCGTGAACATTCTTTATCGACGGGCTTTTCCGTGTTTTGCGGGCAGACGCGTCAAGACTCTTCAGGTCGTTCTGCGTGACTAAGGTCTGCATTTCAGGCAAAATACTGTCTCACCTTCAACTAGGAGATAACCCATGAAACTTGTATTTGTCATGTTTGTCGGAGTGGCCGCCGCTCTGAACGCGGCGACGCCGAAAGAGGTTTGTGATTCCCTGGCCAAGGCGGCACAGGCCGACAATTTCAAGGCCTTCGCCGAAATGAGCGTTGGTCATCAAGGCAAGCAGGAGAAGAGCTTTCACTCGATGCACAAGGACAGGATGGCGGCGCTGAAGAATCTGACCTGTGGAAACGAAACGGTGGCCGGAAAACACGCCATCGTTGAGACAGCGGGCCCGACCGAGAAACGCCTCATTCCGTTTTTGGAAATGGACGGCACGTGGAAGTTTGATGTGGCGACCTATAAGACCTTCTATCGGCACGAGAAAAAGTAGGTCCTCATCCGGGGTCCCTATCTTGGGGCCCCGATTGACTCTTACCTTTGGTAAAGATACTTCGAATAAATGGTTGGGCTTTTTCAAGCGTTGGCACTTTCGGTGATCGTCTATTCTGCGACGACACCCCCTCAGGATCCAAAGTCCCCGAAGAAGGCCCCCGTGAGTGCGCCAGCGCCCAATCTGCCGCCCGCAAGCCCGTTTCCGGGACCGGTTCAGCAGCAACAGCAGCAGTATTCTGAGCCAGCCCCGCGTCCTTATGTTCCACCAGTGATGGTGAAGGGGCCAGAGCCTCTTCCCAAGCTGCCTTCTGTTGACACCTTCAAGAAGAAACCAAACTCCGCAATCACTCATTTGAAACCCGCCCTTTTCATGACGACCTACGAAGGGCTGAGGCGTAGCACCCTATTCGGCAAGCCGGATCCCCTACTCGCCGACAGCCTGGCGATGAGTGAGTTGATTCTCACTCTCGAGACGGTGCGCCGAGAAGCCCTCGATGACATCGTGACCAGCACGTTTGAACACCAGGGCAACCTTCTGAAGATTGAGACGAACCGCCGGCTTCATGAAAAGAATGAGCGGCTAAAGGCTCTGGGCAATGGGACGATCTCGCAGCAGGAATATGACGAATCCTTGGCGCGGTTGATGAGGGCCAGGCGTCACGCCACGGTTTCGCAGTGGCGCACTGAGGAATTCAAGACTGACCTCAAGATCACAGACCTTAAACTCGCGCGTATAAAGGGGGAACCGTTTGAACTGCTCGATCTCGCCAAAGCGTACGCCCGGCTGTGGGAGATCCGCCTCAATAAGGTGACGGCCCAGCAGGCCGAGGCGCAGGTCGATTTTGACCTGCAGACGGCGGCATACAATCGATTGAAGCTGCTCCTAGAGAAGAAGGCCGTATCTGAGGCCGATGCTATTCATGCCCAGATTGATTACGAACAGGCGGAGGTTGTCATGAAACTGGCCGCTGAATTGGTGGCGCAGATAGCGAAGTTTCACGGTGATGCACTTGAAATTGTGAAGCAATTAGAACACAGTAATGCCACTAACATTTAGGATCGGTCTTCGGGGATTGGGGGGAAATGTGAAATCGGAACGGGTTGTCTTGGGGCTTGTTTTGTTCTGTTTCGCCGCTGTTGCGGCGCCGGGGGGAAACCTCTCGGAAAATGCGACCGTGCTCGAGCGGGTGAGAGCAAAGTATTGGACGAAATACTCGGGCGCACCGCTGGCGAATTTGGGATCGCCCTTTACGACCGGGCTGGATGGTTCCACCAATTCAAAAAACCAGAATGGCGATAACCTTGTGACGTTGGGTTATCAGATCAATTCCACGTTTCGTCCTGGGATCGGAGTGCCTTTTAACTTTCTCCCGATCACACGGGACGTTATCCAGGTAAAGCCCATTTATGTGGGGCTCACAGACTTTACGATTCTCGAGGCGGGAAATTTAACGGTGCACGGCGATGCCCGAGTCTATTTGCCGATTGGCGATGTCGCGGCCCTTCAGGATGTCCGAACGGGGTTTCGCGCGAGTCAGCTCGTGCTTTACCGAATTCCGGACTCCAACTGGCTCGTCGGCTCATCGTCATACGTTCGCACGTATAAGTACGGGGATAACGGCAACGGTTTCCGGCCGGATCTCGAGGTCTTCGTCTCGCCGTTTGCTTCGTATCGAATGACCGATCGGCTCTACGCGGTTCTGTGGGCCGACGTTCTTCAGCTCACGCACAGCTATGGAGAGGGTGTGGGGCTGACGAATGCCTTGATGGATATTCAGCCTGGTATTCGCTGGGACGTGACCGAATCGATTCAGGTCAATCCCTATGTGAACATCATCCCCGGTGCTCTGCGCTGGGACAACATCAGCTGGGGCCTCGCTTTGAACGCGGCCCTCACGTAGGGTTGGTTCACTTCAGCGAAGAGGAAAACTCGACGTGCTCGCCTTCGTTCTTCTTTGCGGACGTCGAAAATGAGAATGAAGTACTGCGTTCGAGCTTCTTGAGTTCGTGAGACGCGCAAGTAACGACGTGGCTACGCCACTGGTTGCTCAGGCGACTCTTCAGGCAGATCAGAAGTTCGGCCGAGCGAGCGAAATGGCCTCTCGGCAGAGAGGCGGCCAGTCCCCCAATCGCACGATTAAACGCATCGGTGGAGAGGGTCGCCTCATTTCGGGGGGTCGAGTAGCGCATGTGCAGGAGGAATTCGATTTCGGGTGATGAACTGCGGTCGCTCTGTGCCACCCGTTTTCCGGAACCGCTCACCTCGACGAGACCGGTCTCTTTATCCTGCTGTTCGATTTGGGTCTTGAGCACAGGTATCATCACTAAATGATATTTGGTTGGTCCGGCAATTCTGTGAGCCACCAGAGCTTCGAGAGTAATGGTGATCTGCTGACCGCTCTTTAGGCCGCTGAGCTCCTGGCCCCTCTTAATGTACCTCTGGCGGATGTTTTCTTTCACCTCATCGCGGACGTCGGAGATGTCGTATCGAACGGTGGCAAACGCGGGGGTGAGGATCACGGTTAACGCCAAGAATGTGAACGAGACTTTCATCGAGGCTCCCTTGTGAGAGCGGGATTGTGCCAAAATGCGAGATACAAAAACAATAGAAAACTGACGCCAGGCGCAATGACAATTTTTGTCCAAAACCGGACATTCCGAGATTCAATCGAGAAGGAGGATGCATGAAGGGATTGCTCATGGCTTTGACGATGGCGGGCACAACGGTGATGGCGGGGCAAAACTATACGTTGGAAAAGTTGGCCCACATGGACCAGACTGAGCTCAACACTCTTTACGCACAATCCTCGACTGGAATTGCTCCGACCACCGACACGCGCGGCAAGGCGGTCTTCTTCCCTGGTTCCTTTCTGGCGACGCCTACGACCGTTCTCGCAAGTCTCATCTGGCAGGGGAAGACCTTCTCCTCTGATGGCACCGTTCTGATGAATAAGGTGTTTGGATTCCACGCCATCAAGGCCAAGGTCTACCGGGGGACAAGCCTCTTTGATGGCCGCGAGGCCACCATTGTCGATTACAGCGAGACTTCGCTCGTAGCTGGCTGGGTCCGGGACGAGATTCGGGAGGTCAGCCCTGGGGTGTACCTCGGGCGGGCGTATGCGCGGACGTTTTTGGGCCCCTATTTTCTGCTGAATTTCGCGCTCTCAACACACTGAATATCGGGCACGAGCTGTGCCATTTTTGGCCCAGTATATTTGTGACGGATATTGTAAATATTCTGCCAAATCTCTATAACTCCGCCTTTACGGAGTTATACGATGTTGAAATCCCTAGCCTCTCCCCTTTCTCTGGCCTTTGCCGTCGTGGTCTTTTTGGCAGGGTGCACTCAAAAGCCTAAGGCGAATGGCCCCACGCGAATGGGTGGCAACGGACCGGGGAGTCCAATCGGTGGAGAGCGGCCCGAGGCCGGGAGCCCCATCAAGGGCGGCGTCAAAATCAATTTGGCTGGTAACTCCGAGTCTCTGACGGACAATTTTTTCACGGCGTATGACACGCTCAATATGACTCCCGCAGAAAAGCGCGGCCGTGCAATCTGGTACCAGGGAACTCTCGGGAATGGCATTTTCCATACCAAAGTGCTTCAGCAGCGTTTTGGTGTCTACATCGATTGGTACAAGGTGCTGAACTCCGCCAAGCGGGACCAGCGCTTTGCCATTTGGGGCGTGATCAATGACCCCGACTGCGTGCCGGGTGATGCCTCGAGCTTCGGATTTGATAAATGCCCTGGCGATGATGAACTTTTGAAACGCGTCGGCGAGATCGACTACATTGATCCGGCCTGCGATCTCGAGAAGAAGATCCCCGGCGGCAATGCCTCCTTCAAACAAGAAGATGCCTGTAAGCTCCAGTTTGGCACCTCAACCGGCGTTGTGGGACTCAGAAAATTCCCGAACCCCCAGTTTAACGAAAAACTGTGGCTCAAGCGCAACGGCGGCCGCACCTATGACAAGTTCACGGGTGAGCGCCTACAGGACGCTTCGATTGAGCCACCCTTTTTGGTGGGAATGTCGTGCGCCGGCTGTCATGTGGGCTTTAACCCGCTCCATCCCCCCGCAAACCCCGAGCACCCGAAGTGGGACAACATCTCCGGCACCATCGGCGGTCAGCATCTGCGCATGTCGGAAATTCTGGGCTCAGGGATGCCCGCCGGCCATCTGCTCGTCCAGGCTCTGACCAATGCCCAGGCTGGCGCCACCGACACTTCGGCCGTTCCGCACGACGAGACCTTTAACCCCGGCACGATAAATGCGCTTTTCAACCTCGATATCCGCGTGCGCGACAACTCCACCGTGAAGAAGGAAGTGATTCGATCATTTCGTGGAACTGACGGCAAATTTGGTCAGCGTAAGGTCTTCAAAGATTTGTCCACGCCCAACATCTTAAAGGGTGGAGAAGACGATGTCGGGCCCGACATCGCCGTTCAGCGCGTGTATGTGAATATTGGTATGTGCGCCCGCGAATGCTGGGTGAACCACCTTCCCAACATCAAAGCGATCACCGGCCGAAACTCTTCCCAGACCCCCTTCGACATAGACCAATGTCGCCGAGATTGCGGCGAATGGCGAGCGCTCGAAGATCGCGTGGGTGATGTGCTCTCGTTCCTCGTCACCCGACGAGCTGACGATCTCAAGGACGCCGTGAACAAAGACGGCGAAAAAGTGGGTGAGGCGATGATCAAGAAGATCGAAGCCGAAGAGGTCACCTTTGGCGGTGAGACGATGTCGAAGCTGGAATTGGGCCGGCGTTCGTTTGCGAAGAATTGCGCCGAGTGCCACTCGAGTTTGAAACCCACGAGAGAGGGACAAAAACGCAACGAAACATTTTTCCTCGGAATTAAGGACTACCGCAAGACCGAAGCGATGAAGATCATGAATGGCTCCGTTGAGGCCCGCGTTGAATGGGTGCGAACCGATTGGATGGGCAATGATGCTCTCACAAGGGTGCAAGAGCTTGAGGTAAACCAGTGCCGTGCTCTTCATTCCAATCACATGGCTGGGCATGTGTGGGATCAGTTTAGTTCGGAAGATTATAAGAAGCGTGCTTCGGTTGAATTGTCTCAGGGGAAAGGCCCGGACGGAGAGATACGCCCGTCTATCACTGTAGATGGTGGCCGCGGCTACATGCGCAATATTTCTCTCATTAGTGCGTGGGCAACCGCTCCATTTCTCCACAACAACGCTCTCGGCGACACGCTTTGCAATCGCACCCCGAACCTCGAGGCCGCCCGGGCCATCGAAGGTGGCGGCGAACTGCAGGGCTATGAGGGCTGTGTCGAGAACGCCGACGCCGTGTCGGTTGAGGATCGCGTGCGACTCTATGAGAACTCAATGAAGGCACTTCTCAATCCGAAGGACCGGGGCAGGAAGGTCCTGCGCACCTATAAAGATGTCGTGATCAACTTCGGCCCGAAGATGAACCCGTCCCAGTTTGAGGTCTTGCATGACATCAGCCAGCTGGCTGGTGGCCTGCTCAATCCGGGGAAGGACATTGCCAAGCTCGTGAAGCAGCGCCTGGAACTTAAGATTCCCAAGGGGACGCCGGTGAACTACATGGCGAGCCTCAACGAGCGTGCCTTCATCAACGGACAGCTGCAGAAGGTGGCGGGCGAAAACATGGCCGAGCGGTACACAAAGCTCGTCCAGCTGTTCGACGCCCTCGGGAAGGATGCCAACTTGCTGGCTGAGGAGATGACCAAGTACTCCCATTGCTCCGATCTTGAGGAAGACAAAGGGCATAACTTTGGCTCGCAACTCTCGGATGTCGAGAAGGATGCGCTCATTCAATTCGTGAAGACGCTGTAGGAGATGGATATGTTGAATTCAAAAACACTCGCTCTTGTGATCGTGATTGGAATGCTGGCTCGGGCGGATGCGCCTGAAGCGCAGCCCGACTTTGCCGGAATCAACTGCCAAAAGCGGTTTTCCGAGAGCCTGCTCGATGAACTGGTCCCGGACAAGAATTCCGATGATGTGGGTGATAAGCTCGAAGCCTGGTCGCAAGAGGATCTGGACCAGCTCTACTCGTGCCTTGAGGCGGGGCCGATTCCGGAGGGCTTTCACCGGGGTGCCGTGATTTATCCCAACGATGGCGGCCACAAGAAATTTCTCGAGTTTCTGACTAAAATGGGAATCCCGCTCAATGAGGAGCGTGTGAAGATAATCGCCGAAGCGATTTGGAAGGGCAAAGAGTTCGACACTTCAGGCGATGAGCCGATGCTTCGCAACCGAGTGCTCGGTAATCTGCGATTTCCGGCGAAGGTCTACAAGGCCTTGAGCATTCTCGATGTCCGCAAGGATTCGATCATCATCGACTACGCCTACTCAGAGGATCTGGGTGGTTATGTCGACGCTCTGGACAACATCGCGACCCGGAATGGGCTGGCCATTCGAGACGAGATCCGCATGATTCGCCCCGGTTTCTATCTCGGGCGTGCTTATCTCGACGGAGTCTTTGGTCTGAACTTCATTCTCAAGCAGGCGAAGTAGTCCGTTATGAAAAATTGGGGTGTGGTTGTGGCGCTGCTGGGATCCATAGCCTGGAGCGTGCCTTTGCTTCACACCGCAGAAGACCCCGATGGCGATGATTCGCCACCTGTGGTGGACGGTACACAGTCGCGGTCACTTTTTGACTCTTTAGTGAGGGTCGGTGCCGACGGCGTTCCCCAGGAAAAGATCTATCCGTTTTCCGAGCTCATGACATTGGTCGGACAGAAGACTGGGGTGGGGGAGAGCACTCCGTACCGAGCCATTCTCATTCCCTTTAGCCGAGCTCTTGAGCGCCAGTACGCGAGCCTTAGGCTTCCGCGCGCGCTGTTTGGAGTCGACACCTACCCGATCCAAAGTAACGCTTCGTTGGGTCTCTTTATGAAGGATCGACTCTTCGTGGGCTTCTCAAAGACTCCGAAGGTGCTGGAAGTTATCAGCTTCAACGAACGCGCTTCCCGCTTCGAGTTTCAGCTCGTCCAGAATTACGGCGAAGATGAAAAGGGTGTCGCGCTTATGCCGAAGGTGGTCTACGCGAGCCGACCGCTCTGTATCACCTGTCACAAGAACCACGCCCCGATGTTTTCGCGTGGGCCTTGGTCGGAAACAAATGGGAATCCGGCCGTGTCCGGTGAGATGAAACGGTTTCACAACACCGATAACTACGAAGGAATCGGGTTAAACCCCGGCCACAACGGCATCGCCCACAAATTTGATCTTTCGACCGACAAGGCGAACCTCCTCATGCCGCTCAACGAAGTGTGGGTGAAGTGGTGCGGCGCGACCGGTCCCAAGGGGGACCTCTGCCGTGCGCGAATGCTGCAACTGGGTCTTTCTTGGTCGCTTGACCAAAGTGTGGATGAATCCGATTCCAAGTACACCGAGCTTGTGTCCCTGCTTCGAGCAAACTGGGCTGACCAAAAGCTCACTGGGTTTCAACTGCCAAACTTTGATCTCAATAACCGAGATCCCTTTGTAAAAGGTGATGGTGGTTTCTCAGCCGATTCGACCCCGGTTGACGACGGAGATCCCAACGATCCCAAGAAGCGCCTTGAGGACCTGGTGAATCGCTTCAATCTCTCGGAGAGCGTGGAACCAGCGAAGGATGCCTGTCATGTTCCGCCCGATGAAAATTCCGACATCACGATGACCTGGGATGACCCGGTCGCGCATGGTCTGACATTGATTTACTCGTGGGATCGTTTCTTAAGCCCCGCGGATCTCAGGCTGCTTCGGACCTCCGGAGAAACCCCAAGTATTCTGGCCGCAGTGGAGAAGCTAGTGGGAACCAAGGTCTTGAGTGCCAGACCCATTAATCGACCGGATCTCATGAAAGCTCTCTTGAGCGCCAACAATGCAATAGCGGCGGCCCATCGGCTCGACAGTGGCGAAGTCATGCTCGATGGCGAGCCCATTGTAAACACCGATGGAAACGAGGTTCACGCTGTACTCGGTAAGGACGCGCGAGTGGCCCCGTTCTGGAATAGCTGTCGCGAGTGCCACCTCAAGGCGCCTGTGGATTTCTCCGAAGCGAAGAGCGACGATGAAATTTTGAAGGTGATCTCTAATCCAGAAGTCGCTCGCAAGATGCTCACCATGCTCGACTGGGACAACAATCCTCCCTCGCCGGGCCCGATGCCCCGTAGGGGCTCTCGCCAGTACAAAGCGTTGCTCGCCGACGACCAAGCTGCGAAGGTCGAAGGCCGGAAAAGCCAACGTCAAAAGATGCTAGAGATCCTGCAAGGCTTCTTGAAGTAATCCAAAAGAGGCGAATCCACATTGGGAAGGGCGCGGAGGTCGACGCGCTGAGAGCGGGTCCTGTCAGGATCCGTCACGGGTTCCCATTCAGGTCCACAACGAACGCAGGCAGGTGTTTCGAGTCGCGGGTCCTGTCACCTGCGGAGTTTTGGCTGTCCCCTTTCGGGGCCACCAAAACCCCTCCGGCGCCACCCGCGACTCGAAACACCTGCCTGCTGTCCCTGCCGAATCGATCAGAAACCCATTTCGGATGGGAAGTTTCGGGCGAGAAGAATAGCTCGTCCGAGATGTTTAGAAGTTCTAGGGGAGGGAAAGGAGCGTGGCGATTTCGCCGTCTTTGGGGAAGTGGCCGGTGGAGTGTTTGGAGAAAATAAGTTTTCCATCGACGATGACGTCGAAGATGCCGCGGCCGCCCTCTACAATTTGGGCGTGCACCCCAACTCTCTCAAGCTCCGCCGCCACCCGGACGGCGTGTGGCTTATAGTTTCACATCACACAATAGAAGATCTTAACATCCATACAAATAACCTCACCACATTTCGGTGCAGCCGTGAACCAAAATTCCTAGCGAAGGATAGAGCCACGCCTCGCCCTTGATTTTCGGCAGAAACTTCGCACGGAGACGTTTAGGCAAGATGCAGTGTCGTCAGGATGGGGGTACAGGTGGCGCTCTCCAATTTTTTCTGGGAAAGGGTGCGCGCTGAGGTAGTGGGGCAAGGGGCAGTGGAGGCAGGATGGAAGTGGGGGTGACCCCGGAGGGGTTTTGGTGGCCCCGGAAGGGGACAGCCAAAACACCGCAGGGGGCAGGACCCGCACTTCCATCCTGCCTCCACGGGCAAATTCTTTACCGTCTGAGCGCGTACTCTTTCCGGATTTCAATCGCAGGGCCGGTGGACCGGTCCGCTGTCGCGAGGCGAGCGACAAACTCGGCAAGGATTTGCGTCGAGGCGAGATCCATCTTCTGAAACGCCAAGCCCCCGCGCCACACTGTGCCGCCCGTTTTGGTCTTGGCGCAGTAAGCGCAGATTGTGTCAAAGGTCACTTGGGTGAAATTTTTCCCCATGGGGATCGTCACGACAGCCTTGTCGGAGACGGGGCAGTAGACTTCCGATTCGTACCCGATGCCGCCGATGGAAATCGAAGTGATGCGAATGGCGCCATTCGCCTGGTCGGTTTTCACAAAACCTTCAATATCGACCTCAAGTCTGTCGCCGACCCGACGGCTGTTGGCTAGGTAGTGGTAGAGCCAATGCAGAGGTGAGCCTCGGCGGCTGAAATAAAAAAGAGGAATGCAGGCGGCGAGCCAGCCGACGATACCCACGGGGGAAAGGTGTTCGTCGCCGGTCGAAAGGCTATAGGCCAGCGTGAAAAGCGGTGCGAGAAGAAGAAGGAGCGAGGCGGAAAAACGGTCGAGGTGGAACGAAAAACGTCGGTAGACCTGCGCGCCGCAGCCGGTGAAGACGAGCGTGAGGAGCGCAAGCTCTCCCCAATACCGGGCGGGCCAGAGGTGGATGTAGTTGAATTCGCCAAAGATCAACGCGGCCGGAAAGAGAAAGACCGCGGCAGCGATCATGCTCCAGATATTCAGATTGGTGGTGGCGTGGATCCAAAAGAGATTGCGCGCCAGAAGGCCGGCGAGCGCTGATGTAGAGCTGGCCACCAGGCACGCGACGACGCAGGTCCAGACGGGAGGAAGAGGCCCGCTTGCGCTGGTGTGTGCGATCGGAACCAGTGTCAGCCCGACCGCGACAAGACCCACTAGACTCACGCCACCGCCAATGAGCCAATCCCGATTCTTGTAGTTGTGGAGCACGTTAATCCACAGGGGGACCAGGCCCATCGAAAGAACGACAAACGAAAAGGGCAGGTAGTGCATCGACCAGAGCCAAAGGACGTTGGGCACTGCCATGAAGAGTACGCCGGCAGCGACCGCTGAATTGATGAGGCGAATGGACAGGGCCGGAACCACGCGCTCCTGAAAGCCCTGGATGCAGCCAAGGGTAATGGCAGCAAGCCAAAAACGGATGAGATTCGGCAGGAAAATCGGAGGCACCATCTTCGACAAGGAATGAAGGTTGAAGGCGGTCGCCGTGATCAGGGTGCCCGTGAGGCAAGCGACAAGAATTTTCTTCATAGGGATACTTCATCTTACGCTCCTCTGTTAATGAACGCGCAGCGTTGATTTGATTGAGCGGGGTTGAGTTATAATTTTAGAAGGCCGTTTTTTGGCCCTCTTCACACCTCTTTATTCTGCAAGGTCAACATGCGAATACTCGGAATCTCCGCCTTCTACCATGACAGCGCTGCGTGTTTACTCGAGGACGGCCGGCTAGTCGCTGCCGCCCAGGAGGAGCGGTTCACGCGTAAACGCCACGACCCCGGTTTCCCGTCGATGGCGATCGATTACTGCCTCAAGGAGGCCGGCGTGGATCTCAAAGGCGTTGACGCTATCGCCTACTACGAAAAGCCCTTTCTCAAATTCGAACGCATTCTCGAAACCGTTGTTGAGAATTCTCCGGAATCGTTTGGTTTTGGAATCAAGGCGCTGCCGGTTTGGATTAAGGACAAGCTTTGGATGAGAAAACGGATCTGGCGCGAGTTGGGGGCTGAGATTCCGGTCTATTTCACCGACCATCACGAATCCCATGCCGCCTCCGCCTATTTTCCGAGCCCGTTTGATAAAGCCGCCACGCTCACCGTCGATGGTGTGGGTGAGGCCTCCACCACCACCTGGGGTATGGGCGAGGGGAATCGCCTCACGTTGAAAGAGGAGATTCGTTACCCCAACTCACTGGGACTTCTCTACAGCGCGCTCACGCAGTACCTCGGTTTCAAGGTGAACTCGGCTGAGTACAAGGTGATGGGGCTCGCACCCTATGGTGAACCGAAATACGTCGACACTTTCTGGAAAAACCTGGTGGAACGGTTCCCAGACGGTTCTTACCTCCTCAACATGGAGTATTTCTCCTTCTCGAAACGTCTTGAGATGATCAACGAGAAGTTTGACAAGCTCTTCGGGCAGTCGCGTCGGAAGGAGGAATCGATCATGGAGCCCTTTCACGCCGACGTGGCGAGAAGCCTCCAGGTGGTTACGGAAGAGCTCATGCTCGGTCTTTCCCGATACGTCCATGAGAAGTCCGGGATGAAGAATCTCTGCTTGGCTGGCGGTGTGGCGCTCAATTGTGTGGCCAATGGCCGCATCGTGCGCGAAGGCCCTTTTGAAAATGTTTGGATTCAGCCCGGCGCTGGGGACAGTGGTGGGGCGGTCGGTGCGGCCTACATCGTGTGGCACCATGTGATGAATGAGTCGCGGCCAACGTCGATAGGGGATCGTCAGTTGGGCTCACTTCTGGGGCCCAGCTATACGGACGAGGAGGCTGAACAGGCCTTCACCCGCTACGGACTCAAGTGTCGACGGCTCAGTGCGAACGATTGCTTTGCTCAAACGGCCGAGTTCCTGGGGGATCAGAAGATCGTGGGTTGGTTCCAGGGACGCATGGAGTTTGGCCCGAGAGCGCTCGGAGCCCGGAGTATTCTCGGTGATGCCCGAAATGCCGAGATGCAAAAGCGGATGAATCTTAAGATCAAGTTCCGCGAATCGTTCCGGCCCTTCGCTCCGGCGGTGCTGGCCGAAGATGCGAAGGACTACTTTTCGATGGACTGTGATAGCCCCTACATGCTCCTGACGTTCGGAGTGAATGAAAAAGTAGGTGCGGTGAGAAAGGTCGCGACCGCGGGGAATCGTCGGTGGATGCACGAAATGCTCGAGGGGAACTCCGGCCGAGTGCCCGCCGTGACCCATGTGGATGGTTCCGCGCGTGTGCAGACTGTCGACGCTTCTCGCAACCGACCATTCTATAACCTTCTGAAGGAGTTTAAGCGAAAGACCGGGTCGAGCGTCCTCATCAATACATCGTTTAATGTGCGTGGTGAACCCATCGTCTGCACGCCGAACGATGCCGTGAGATGTTTTGTGAAAAGTGACATCGACGTGCTTGTGGTCGGCAACGTGATCGCGACCCGGACGGAACAGGATGAATCGTCACTGGAATCTTTGAGAAAGAAATTCACCGAGGAGGATCAGTTTGAACTCGACTAGCGCGAAGACCCAGAAGCAACAGCGGCAGTTCTACCTGATCATGACGGCGGCGGGCATCGCGCTGGCGATTTTGCACACGATTCGCAATAAGCCTGAGATGGCGCGCGCCATGGTGATAGCAGCCGCCTTCTTTTTGATCGTGGAGTTTTTGATTCCTCCCGTCGGGCGGCGCCTCTTCCAACTCTGGATGCGGCTTGCGCGTGTGTTAGGGGCTATCAACACGGCCCTGCTCGTGACGATTGTTTTTTTCACGGTGATCACGCCCGTGGGATTTTTGCGCCGCCTGGTTCTCAAATCCTCCCCCTATAGCCCTGAAAGCTGCCGAAAGAATAAGAGCAGCTGGTTCAAGCTCTCGGACGAGCACCAGTACACGGCTCCCTTCTAAGAGCGCTCTAAAGAATCCAGCGCCCCACGGCCAGTCCGAACCACGCCAAGAATCCCACGAGCCCAGCGGCCGCAAAAAGTGTGGTTCTGAGCGTTGGTTGTGGGCTCTCAGTTCCGGCTGCCCTGTAAGCCTCGGCCCCGGAGGCCATGGCGATGACCGGCAGATAGCGCTGTGTGGGCCCGTACGCGGCAAAGGCTGCGAATAGAAGGAAATGGAAAGCGGATCGCCCCACTCGGTGTTGGTAGAGCTGTCCGAGGCCGGGCAGAAGCACACTATAGACGCCACCCAAGAGGTTCATTTCACTCTCATCCCTGAGTTCGATTGGATTTGCTCCAGACCGGGGGATTTTGGCCGGTGGCTTCGTCCTCCGTGGTCGCCGTCCTCGACGGGCCACGGGCCCGCCTGCTGGGGCTCCCGTGTGCGTCCTCGCCACCAGCCAAAATCCCCTCGTCGCTGGATCAAATCCAATCGAACTCAGGGATGAATATCTCACTTTTGGCTTCGTGTTGAAAAGGGCGGGGGCACTAGGGTAAAACGCCGAGCATGGTACCCAGAAAAGCCATAGCCCTTCTCTCGGGGGGGCTCGACAGCGCTCTAGCCGCGAAGCTGATGATCGATCAAGGGATCGAGGTCATCGGTTTGCACCTCGTGAGCCCCTTTGGCTGCAAGCTTCCGGTTGATGATGTTGCTCGTCACCTCGGCATTCGCCTCATCAAGAAGGAAAAAGGGGAGGCCTATCTCGAACTCGTGAAGCACCCCCAGTATGGATACGGCAAGAACATGAATCCGTGCATTGATTGCCGGATCTACATGTTTCAACTCGCCGAAGTGGTGATGAAGGAAGAGGGGGCCGATTTCGTAGTGACCGGTGAGGTGATTGGTCAGCGCCCCATGTCCCAGATGCGACACTCGATGGAGCTCATCGACAGTCGCACCGCTTTGAAGGGGCTCCTCTTACGCCCGCTCTCGGCCAAGACGATGGATCCCACGGTTCCAGAAACCAAGGGGTGGGTGGATCGTGAGAAATTGATGCAGATCTCAGGAAGGGGCCGAAAAGACCAGCTTGAGCTCGCCGGGGTGATTGGCGTGACGGGGTATGCAGCGCCGGGGGGCGGTTGCCTTCTGACCGAAACGGAATTTTCCAATCGCCTGCGGGATTTCTTTGGCCACGAAGACGGTTTGGATTCGGCGCGAAGACTTGCCCAGAGTCAGCTCTTGCACCTGGGCCGTCACTTTCGTCTTAACGAAAAGCTGAAGTTCATCATTGGCCGTAACGCTCAGGAAAACGAGGCGCTGGCTCTGCTTTGGGAAAAAAGTGGGGCGAGTTATATGCACCCTGAGACCTTCAGGGGGCCCGATGCGGTGGCGGTCGGGCCGATTGATTCACAGACCCGCAGCCTCATTGCGCGAGTGCTCATGCGCTACAGCAAGGTCGACCCCTCTCAGGAACAGGAATTTACATTTTGCCAGGGGCCGCTCGCTGAGAGAATGCGGGTCTCGGGCAGTGTGAATGATTCGGAGCTGCAGACGTGGCGCTTATAAACGGTACCTCACTGGAGGTGACATCGCTCTCGGCGATCGCCCATATTTTGGAGCATGCTCCTGAGCGGGGTGTCGCTCTGTCCATCATGGAGTCAGGGCCGGCACGGGTGCAATCCCTGGTGTCTTTAGCTAAGGAAAAGGGCGTCGAGATTCGCCCCATGAGATCCGGGGAACCGGTTCTTAAGGTGAAGCCCTTTGAGTTTAAGGATTGGGATTTCATCGAAGCTCTTTCCACGGAAAAAACGGGGATGGTCGTGGTGCTCGATCACATCCAGGACCCCCAGAATTTTGGAGCGATCGTGCGATCGGCTGAAGCCTTTGGCGTGAAGGCGGTGATCATTCCCAAGGATCGTTCGGTCACCGTGACTCCGGCTGTGTACACGGCGTCGGCGGGGGCGGTCGAGACACTCGCGATTGTTCAGGTGACCAACGTGAGTGATCGCATCGCACGGCTCAAGAAGGACGGGTTTTGGATTGTCGGGGCGCACAAGGGCGAAAAGGCGACCGATCCGTGGAAGATTCCGACCTTTGAAAAGATTGCGCTTGTGATGGGGACCGAGTTTGAGGGGCTTCGTCCCTCCGTGATTGCCGCTTGCGACTGGATCAGCGCCATTCCCATGAAGGGCCAGATCGAGTCCCTCAATGTGTCTGCCGCGTGTGCCGTTCTTCTTTATGAGCTCAACGCTCGGCGGGGGGCGAATTGATCTTTTCGATCTCGGCGAGGCAGGCCGGTGAGAGATCCTCTTCGTGGCGCTTCAGGCATTTGTGAATGCGGGCCCGTCCGGGGCGAGTGTCTTTGCAGAATTTTTCGGAATCCTGCTGGCAGGCGAGCATCCTTTGGCGGATCTCGGCCGATTTGTTTTCCCGGTGGGCTTTGCAGTCGGGCGAGAGGCGATCGGCGTTGCGTCTCAGGCACCGCAAGATGCGGCCTGAGCCCGGCTTGATGCTCTTGCAGTAGTTCATCACATCGGCCTTGCAGGGCCCCTGCAGGACATCGGAAGCCCCGTGGGCGTGGAAGGCTACAAACAGTAACAGCGTGCCGAGGCGCATCATGGGCTGATAAGAGTGCATCTCACTCGTCTTATCGGTGAGATCGCGATCCGGGTTTAATCTTTTTTGTTTAGATGCGCAGCACATATTGCCGCTTCGGTGTGGTGAGTCGAAATCAGTAGCCTTTCAAAGCGATGTACTCTCGCACACGCCGTGCAGTCTCGATGAGTTCCGCAGCGTACTGAAGCGCCTCTGCCAACACACGATCGGAACGCTCGATCAGGTATTCGTGGGCGATGTCGTTGCGGAGTTCCCTCAATTGTCGCCACAGAGCGGCTGAACCGATGAGCCCTCTTTTTTCCGCGCGGTTCAGTCGGTCGATGGCTGTACCATCATCGGTCAGCTCTATCTGATCAATGGTCCTGAACACTCTTTGAAAGAAAAAATCGCACAGCCGTGCAAATCGGGCTGTCAGCGCTTCACAAGACTCTCTTTGTTCTACCGAAAGATCGATTTTCTTCTGTTGAAAAAGGGGCGCCACTCGAGCTGCCGACTCAGAAAGTACCGTCGCGGCCGCGTCCATGATCTTCAATTGCTCAGCAATCAATGCGTTTCCTAGCTTCTTATCCATAGTTCAACCTTTTGCTTTTTGATCACGTCACCAAAGGCTCCCAAATCCACTTTGGAATCGTCCAAAACAAGATCAATCTTCTGATCCCCCAGGGAATTCTTGAGAGCAACCAGAAGGTCCCGTTTCAGAACAAACAAATCGAGCGCCGGCGAGGGAGCGATAAGGATATACAGATCGATATCGCCTCCGCGCTTAGACAAGTCCGTCCGGGAACCGAAAAGAGCAATTTCAATCCACTCAATCTGACGGGCACCAAGCACCCGCTCTACAGAATCTCGAATGCCGTTCAGTTCGGCACCTGAAAGACGGACGGAGACTTTTCCCTGAGTTGGAGACACAGGGATATCGTATTGGCTGCGGGGATATTAGTAAAATCATCAGCGAATCGTACAGTTGAGAAGCTCGACAACGAGCGATTCGACAGCCGCCTTGATTTTGCCCGTGCCGATGCCCTGGATCATGTCTTCAAAACGCACTGGAGGCCAGGCTAGTCCCGCATATGTGCTGCGTGACCACACTTTAATTTTCGGCTTCCTTGGCTACTGGTGAGTCATATCGGTGGCGGCGTGGACGCTGAAGGTTTGGTATCCGCTGTTTCCCGTGAGGGTGTGGATCTCGATTTTGCCGGAGCCCGTGCCAAGGCGCAGGATGCCGACGAGGTCTGAGCCAGTCATGCCGAATTCGTATTTGGGTCCGTCGTTGATTCCGATGGCGGTGGCTATGTGAAGGCCGAAGTTTTGG
>JACPWY010000071.1 GCA_016196825.1 Deltaproteobacteria bacterium
CCCCGAGCGCCTTGACGCGCGTGTGACGCAACCGTTCTTTCACTCTTGTGCCAAGAGAACCCCGAGACTCCGTGCTTACGCTGTGATACGCTTCGTTCGCACGGGGCAGTAGCTCAGATGGGAGAGCGCCTGATTTGCATTCAGGAGGTCAGCGGTTCGATCCCGCTCAGGTCCAGCGAATTCATGAGCGGTACGACAGTTTGAGCGATCCAGTTTGCTCGCCTCCCACTCCGAAGGGGGACGCGAGACGCGCTCTTTGACAACTGCATTGTCTCGCCGAGAAGTTCTCTTGTAGTTAAGCTACGAAGAGCTGACGGTGGATGCCTCGGTTTCGACCGGCGATGAAGGACGTGGCAAGCTGCGATACGCTTCGGGGAGCCGCAAGCAGGCGTTGATCCGGAGATGTCCGAATGGGGCAACCCTGTGCCATTCATCTGGCATAATCCTTCACTGAATACATAGGTGAAGGAAGCGAGACGCGGTGAAGTGAAACATCTCAGTACCCGCAGGTAAGAGAAATCAACCGAGATTGCCCTAGTAGCGGCGAGCGAACGGGCAAGAGCCCAAATTCCGGTGGCGTGAGAGCCGACATGCGTTGCTGCCGGGAGGTTGTGGGGTCTCCTCGGAACCTCGTGTCGGAGGTTCGTTTCGTGCATGCGAATAGCTGAAGGGCCTGGAGCGGCCCGCCACAGAAGGTGATAGCCCTGTAGGCGAAATTCGTGATGTGCGGAATGGGGGAGATTCCCGAGTACCATCGGACACGTGGAACCCGGTGGGAAGCTGGGAGGATCACCTTCCAAGGCTAAATACGAGTCGAAACCCGATAGTGAACTAGTACCGCGAGGGAAAGGTGAAAAGAACCCCGGAAGGGGAGTGAAATAGAACCTGAAACCGACAGCTTACACAGCAGTCCGAGCCTGCCGCAAGGTGGGTGAGGGCGTGCCTTTTGCATAATGATCCGGCGAGTTACTCGGTCAAGCAAGTCTAACCCGCGTGCGCGGGGGAGGCGTAGCGAAAGCGAGTCCTAACAGGGCGATTGAGCTTGCTCGAGTAGACCCGAAGCTAGGTGATCTATCCATGGCCAGGGTGAACCCGCCCTAACAGGCGGGGGAGGCCCGAACCCATCAGTGTTGAAAAACTGTGGGATGAGCTGTGGTTAGGGGCGAAAGACCAATCAAACCTAGTGATAGCTGGTTCTCCCCGAAATAACTCTACGGTTAGCCTCGTAGGTTCGTTGATGGGGGTAGAGCACTGAATGGGCTAAGGACCACACCAGGTTACTGAACCCAATCAAACTCCGAATACCGTCAACTGCTACTACGGGAGTCAGCCTGTGAGGGATAAACTTCATAGACGCGAGGGAAACAACCCAGACCATCAGCTAAGGTCCCCAAGCGTACGCTCAGTGGGAAAGGATGTCGAGTTGCACAGACAACCGGGATGTTGGCTTAGAGGCAGCCATCATTTAAAGAGTGCGTAACAGCTCACCGGTCGAGCGATTCGGCGCCAACAATGATCGGGGCTCAAGCGTATCACCGACGCTGCGGATCTGTTGCGCCTTCGGGCGTGGCAGG